>NZ_JBLWIJ010000010.1:0-546114 GCF_051365025.1 Arthrobacter sp. R4 | reverse complement strand
CCCCCCCCCCCCCCCCCCCCCCGCGCCCGGGGCGTTGTCCAGTTCAGGATCGGTCCGCCAGTGGACCGGGTCCCGGAACTGGAGACGCAATTACGGCGGCAAAGCGGCTTGCGCCGCTGCGTGGTGGCGACCAGCAAGCCCCGCGCCCTGTACGGAACCACGAGCAGGCTGGGGTACGTGGCGGCACGGTATTTGGAGACCCAGCTGGCCGCAACCAGGATTTTAGGCGTCGCGTCGAGCCGGTCGTTGTCGTCGGTGGTGGATTCCCTTGCCGCTGCCCACCGGCCTGACCTGACAGTGGTTGACCTTCTTGGGTGCCCGCAAGGCAACCGCCCCGGCGGGAAAGCCGGGGAGGGCGGCCGGTTCGTGGATGGCAGCGGACCGAATACTGCCCAACTGATCTCCGCCCGTTGGGGGGCGGCCTTCCAGGCGCTGCCCGCGCCTTTCGTGTATAGGTCTGCCACAGCCCTCGCTGCCGCCCTGGATTCAGAGCGGGTCCGGGAAGCGCTGGCGCTTGGGCAGCGTTGCGAGGCCGCCCTGGTTGGCATCGGATCAATGCGGCGTTTTGACGGCACCGGAGTTTACAGTCCGGTTCCTGCCCAGGATCTCGCGCAGCTCGAGCGGCTGGGCGCAGTGGGTCACTTGTGTGGACGCTTTCTTCGCGTCGACGGTTCCCAGGTGGAACCCGGAGCCGCGCCGTTTGTGCTGGGAATTGGGGCGGACGAACTGCGGCGCGTCCCCCATCGAATCGCTGTAGCGGCCGGTCCCCATAAGGTTGCGCCCATTGCCGCCGCCATCAGCGGTGGCATGGTCACGGAACTGGTCACGGACCACACCACCGCCGCCGCACTGCTGTCCCTGCTTCAGCGCGGGTAGGACGTCAGGACACTGCAAGCCACAGGAGTGAGGCGATGGCCGCAGTGACACACCCCATGATGGTGACTCCCACGGTCCAGGTCTTGAGCATGACCTGCTCGCTGATGCCGAAATACCGGGACAGTACCCAGAATCCGGCATCGTTGAAGTTGGACAGGCACATGCCGCCGGCGGACACCCCCACCGCGAGCAGTGCCAGCTGGCTGGGGTTCAGGCTCGTGGTGTCGAAGGACTGGGCCAGCAGCACGGCAACAAACGTGACTGCCGCCGTCGTCGTTCCCAGTGTTGCCCGCAGGATTGCCGCAAGCACAAAACCGAACAGCACCAACGGGAGGTGGATCTCCGCCAGGGTGTCCAGGAGCTGTTTGCCGACGCCGGAGGCGCCAATGATCGAACCGAACGCAACGCCGCCGCCGGTGGAGACCAGGATTTCGCCCACCGGTTTCATGCCGTGCATCCCGAAGAACGAAATGCTCTCTCCGCGCCGGACCCTCGGCGTCAGCAGCATTGCGTAGGCGCAGAAGACCGTGATGGTCAGTGCCAGCCAGGGCGTGCCGAGAAATGCCAGGATGTCCAGTACCGTCTGGGCAGGTCCGCCGACGTGCATGGAGCCGGCGAGGGTCTGGATGAGGATCAGCACAATGGGGAGCAAGAGGACGAAAAGCAGTTTTCCGACGCCGGGACGTTCGTGCCCTTCCAGGGACGTCAAAGTGGTGGCGCGGGCAGGTGCAGTCGCCACGGCGGTGGAGGCACCACCCTCGTTGCTGGGCTCCCCGGCTGCGGGACCACCGGCGTGTGCCGGCGTCGTCACGTCGGCGGAGGTGCCGCCGTCGTACCCTGCGTCGAGGTCAAAGGTGCCGTTGGCCGTCAGTTTCCGGGCTGCCCACTGCGAATACAGGAAGGCGATGCCCACGCCGGGCAGCATCGCCAGCATCCCGTACATGATCAGGAGGCCGAAGTTCACATTCAGCGCCGTGGCAATGGCCACAGCCCCCGGGTGCGGCGGGATGATGGAGTGCATGCCCAGGACTGCAATGGCCATGGGGATGGCGAAGAAGATGATGGACTTCCTGGACTGCCGGGCGACGGCGATGGTCACGGGCGCCAGCAGGATCACGGCGGTGTCAAAGAAGATGGTGCTGCCCACCAGGAGCCCGCACATGGTCATGGCCAGGGGGCCGCGTTTGTTGCCGATGCGTTGGAGCATCTTTTCGCCCAGCACTTCACTGCCGCCAGAGCGGCGGATGATTTCGCCAATCACGCAGCCCAGCGCGATCAGCGGGACCATGTGCCCCAACTGCTTTCCCATGGCGGGTTCCATCACCGCGAAGATTCCCGTTTTTGGATCGACCAGGGGGACTCCCATAGCCAGCGCCAGGCCGACGGCCACAACCGTCATGGTGATGAAGGGGTGGATCTTGAGCTTCACAATCATGAAGAACAGGACAATGATGCTCAGAACCACCATCGTCATGGAATACCAGATCGGGTACATATCGCTCCTTCGCGACAGGACGGTGACGGGGCTGTGCCTCACGTCACTGAATTGGGTTTTCGGGCCGACCTGATCCAACCCGGCACCGGATGCGCCGGTCAATGAATCCGCGGGAACCTGAACATGCGTTCCATTACCCGCCAATTTGGGCAAACGGCCTCCGTTTTTGCCCCCGGGGATCCAATACTGGAGGTTCGTTTCGACACCAGCCTCATGGACGAGGCTGCTGAACAGAAGGGCCTATCTATGCGCCAAAACCAGTTCCTCAAGTCCCGTCCCCAGGAACTACCGGCACGGACGATGAGCATGCATCATGTGTGCCTTGTTGTCTCCGACATTGCCAACACCAGGGACTTCTACGTCGGCGTTCTCGGCTTTGAGGAGATCCACCGCCCCACTGACTTTGTGTTCCACGGCGCGTATTTCCATAACGGCGATGTCGAAGTCCACGTTGTCCAGGAGTCCGTTCCGGGACGGCTGACGCGCCATTCCCCGGAATGGGGTGGCGAGGAACTGCGTACGGGGCTGTGCCATCACTTCGCGGTCATGGTGGATTCGTTTGAGCCGTTCCTGGCCGCGATGCGGGAGCGGGGTCTGGAGCGTGTGGGTGGCCCCCGGGTCCGTGATGACTATGTGGAGCAGATCTATATTGCCGATCCCGACGGCCACGTCATCGAACTGCTCTACCAGCACACCCCGGAGGCCGGGCACGCCCGGCGCATCGAGATTTTCGATCTGGGGATCGCCGTTCCCGTCGCCCCCGGACACCACGTCCTTGATCCGCGGGTGAAGTATGGGCTGCGCTTCGCAGGCTAGCTGGTTTCGTGGTCCGCGCCGTCGTGAAGGGAATTATGGGTGCTTTCACGCCGGTGCGGGCCCGATAGGGGGCTCATGGTTGAGTGCTCACGCACACGCGCCAGCCATTCGGCCATGAGTGCTTGCACCAAGCCTGGTTGCTCGTGCAGCAATGCATGGCCGGCGCGATCAAGCGTGGCAAAGGTAGCGCGAGGATAATGTTCACTCAGTTCCCATGGGGCTGTGCACCCGGCCGTTGCATCCTGGCGCCCTGCAAGGACCAGCACCGGATGCGGGTAGGTTTTCGCGGCTTCTGGCCCGTTCCGCAGCTTCCAGCGGGAAAAGATCCGCGTCAGCCCCGGCTCGTCAACGAGGGAGGCGGCGGGAGCCACATCCGTCTGGAACCGGCGCAGGGTTTCAGCGGTCTGCACCACGAAGTAGTCGCGGAACGCCGCCTCAGCTTCCGGGTCGAGTACGCCAGTCAGTGCGGCAGAGGAAACAAGGACCTCGTGCCTGGGCACCTCAGGCGTGTGCGCGCCGACCGGGCAGAATAACGCTAGCCCGATGGCCTGGTCAGGTCTCCGACCTGCAATCGCACGGGCCAAGTACGCGCCGTAGGAGTGGCCAACAACAAGGAACGGTTCGGCGCCGATGGTGCCGTCGATGAGGCCGAGCAGAACGTCCAGCACGTCATCGTTGCTATTGATCGTCTCCGGGGCCGGCGTGCGGCCCATCCCTGGCAGGTCCGGATACAGGCGCCGAAAGCCGGGAATGCCGGAGAATATCGGTTCCAGTACGCCGACGATCTCGCGATGGTCCACACCAGCCCCGTGCAGCGCGAGAATCGGGATGCCACTGCCGTACTCGGCGTAATGCATGGGCACGCCACTGACCGTGATTTTCATCCAAGCAGTGTAGGCCGGGTCGCCATTGCCGTGCAGCCGGTCCAGCCAGTCGGGGAGGATCGGACCGGCCTCACCCTTGCGGAACCGGACACGATCAAGGTGCTTCACCTCCACATGTGGCTGGGCTCCATAGCCCGCGCCCGGCGGTGCGGGCCGCCTCTTCGGCGTCGCGGAAAATGTCCCGATATTTATAAGGGACCTCGTAGGTGTATTCGTGCGCGAAACCCTCGTTGACCATTTCCTCATTGACGAGTATGGCGTCAGTCAGCCAGACGTAGGCAAGGGTGCGGCCATAACGGTCGCGGCGGCTCTGGCTGGGATCGTATTCCAGCCACACCTGCGTGCCGTCCATAAGTTCATGGGCCCGCCGGGATGCTTCGCGACCGAAGCACTGGACGGGTTTTCGTGGATCGTTGATCTCAGGGGTGTCGATACCGATGAGGCGGACGCGGGTTGACTGGCCCTCGATGGTAACCCTGATAGTGTCCCCGTCGGTGACTGAGGTCACAGGGAATGGACCTTCTGCACTCATTGGGCGGGACACATTGATCCCGTCGGTGTCCGATGGGTTGGGTATAGGGTCGTCGCTCCCTAACAGGGAGCACCCGCCAAGCAGAATTGAGGAGACTACGATTGTCGTGGTGGCGCGCCAAGCTGCGCGCTGTGCAAAGGTCATTGGATGAGGTCTCAGTCCCGGCAGTCGGGCCAGAGTTCTCCGTCTTGAACGAAGTTGCTCGAAGTCCATTTCTGCGGAATTGCGGATGAAGCCGCCAACCCCGTGGTGGGGGTGACTCCGTTCGAGGCGTTAACCTCTATCCCAGTGCGTGAAGGACCGCCGAGGGCCCGGGGCGCTGATCTCCGCTTCATGGGTTAACCATGCCGCCGCTGGATCAAGAGTTCCTTTGGTTTTCCCTAGCTCCAGGGAAATTCTTGGGCAGGGAATGGCAAGCATTCCTGCGAATCGCATTTTGGTGCACCGCCGGGGCGCGTGGTCCGTCTGCTACGGGATTTCCTGGTGCCGCGTTGGCTTCGCCGATAATCCGCGCTGATGCTGGCGGAGTGCCAGGAGCGGAAACAGGAGTACCGAGAGCATTCCTGCTCCAACGAGGGCGGATGCGATTCCGCCCGAGATCAGCCCCTCGTCCCGGCCAATGGCTGTCACCGCCACGATAATCGGCAATCCCGTTGCCCCAAACAGCATGATGGCCCGTTTCTCTGCACCGCTGGAGTGAGGGGGAGCAGCGAGCAGCGACGGCAGACCGCGGATGATGAGCAGGAGGACCAGGAAGAGCGGGACCAGGGCTAGGGCGGCCGGGCTGGCGGTGAGCGCACGCAGGTCGAAATCTATGCCGGTGTCAATAAAGAAGATCGGCACCAGGAAACCGAACGCGACGGCGTCGATTTTTGTCTCGATGATCTTCCGGTCCAGTTCGGGAGCCCGCGCGATAGCCACCTTCCAGAGGACTCCGGCGGCGAACGCACCCAGCAGCATGTCCAGTCCCAGGACCATGCTGAGCACAACGAGCACAGTGAGGATGAACATGATGGACCGTACGGCGAACTGGCCGCTGGTGTGCAGGGTCATGGTGACCTGCGAGTGGAGAAGTGAGTGCCGTGCGCGCGAGGCGAGGTAAATCGCCAGGCCAGTCAGGAGGACAAACCCGAGAAGTACACCTGTTGCCGGACCGAGCTCCCTGCCACTGAAGAACAGCGAGATCGCTACGAGAGGGCCAAACTCCCCGGCGGCACCCAGTGCGGTGACCGCGATGCCGAGCGCGGACTTTGATTCGCCGGCGTCGCGAAGGATGGGCAGCAGCGCGCCCAGTGCAGTGGAGCACAGGGCGACGCCGACAATCACGGCAGCCTCCGGTGCCGGGGCCAGGACGAGGCCTGCGCCAATGCCTGCCGCCAACGAGATCACCCAGCCAGCAGCTGCACGGTTAGCCGGCCGGCCGCTAATGACGGCGAAATCGATCTCGTTGCCTGCAACAAAAAACAGCATGGCGAGCCCGAACTGGGCCAGCGTATCCGTAAACTCTGCCGGATGGATCCAGCCCAGCAGGCTGGGGCCGAGCATGATTCCGAGGATAATTTCGAAGACCACAATCGGTACCTTGACCACGCGGTCAAGGAAGCGGGCCGCAAGGGGCGCTGCGATAGCCAGCAGGGCGATCAGAACCAGTGACGTGGACAAGCCCTGCATCGGTGGTACCTCCGGCACCTCGCTGCTTCGACGAAAAGTAATCCAAAGCTACCGCCACCATAGCGATGGCGCCATAAGGCCAGTGAACAACACCGGATACCGTACGTGATCGAACACCTGCGTGACCGCGCGGCGGCGGCCCTTTCCACGCCGTATTTCCTAGTCGTCCAGCGGAAATGCGACTGCCTCGCCCACAACCCGAAGACACAGTTCCATGCCTGGCCGCGCGATGGACGCATTCCAGTGGCGGATGGTGATGACTTCGCCGCCACCGGGGTAGCGGTGGTCGGCGCCGGACGCCAGCTCCGGGGGAACTGCCAGCTTGAGGCGCACCGTCGTCTCAGGGCCGAAGTAGTCGGTATCCACCACCACGCCACGGATCGGGCCGTCCTCGGCAATCCGGATCTGTTCGGGCCGCAGCATCAGCTGCACACGGCCTTGGGCTGGCGGCCGGCGGACCGGGATTCCGCCCAGCGAACAGGTGGCCAGTGAGCCTTCCAGCCAGGCGTCGAGGATGACCGCGTCGCCCAGGAATTCCGCTGTGGCACGGTCAGCGGGACGGGTATAGACGACGAAGGGATTGCCGATCTGGGCCAGCTTGCCACCGCGCATCACGGCTACCTGGTCCGCGAAGGAGAGTGCTTCGGCTTGGTCGTGGGTTACCAGGATGGTGGTGACGCCGGCCTGGTTGAGGACTTTGGCTACCGCACGCCGGGTGGCAACGCGCAGGCCCGCGTCAAGGGCCGAGAACGGCTCGTCCAGGAGCATGAGTTCGGGTTCGCGGGCCAGGGCGCGGGCCAGGGCGACCCGCTGCTGCTGCCCGCCCGAAAGCTGATGCGGCCGCCGCCTGGCCATTGCCGGGTCCAAGGAGACCATCTCCAGCAGTTCACTGATCCGGCCCGCCACGGCGCGCCGCCCGCCGTCGAGCTTTCCGGCGTCCAGGCCGAAGGCGACGTTCTGCCCCACGGTGAGGTGGGGAAAGAGGGCACCATCCTGTGCCACATATCCCACGTGGCGCTTGTGCGCCGGCAACCAGACGCCGTCGCCCGCCACCTTGGTACCGTTCAGAGAGATGCTGCCGGTGGCGGGGTGCTCGAAACCGGCGATGAGCCGCAGCAGAGTAGTTTTGCCGGACCCGGAGGGACCAACGATGGCGGTAGTCCCACCCTTGGCGACAGAGAGATTTACGCCTTTGAGGACCGCCTGGGATGAGAAATTCTTGGTGACGTCGGTGATCTGCAGATGGCTGTTGGTGCTGGGGGCCACCGACGCCGCAATCCGCGGCTCCGGGAGTCGCGAGGGGGGTTGTTCGGTCACTGTCCGGCCACTTTCTTGGACTGCTGGAAGAGGAGGTAGGTCATAGGGGCGGAGAGCAGGATCATCAGCAGGGCGTAGGGTGCCGCACCTGTGTAGTCGATTTCACTGCTCTTGCTCCAGAATTCGGTGGCAAGCGTCCGTGTGCCGTTGGGGGCCAGCAGCAGTGTTGCGGTCAACTCGTTGGCGATGGCAAGGAACACCAAGGCGGCGCCGCCCGCCGCGGCGGGCGCAGTGAGCCGGAGGGTTACCCTGATGAAGGCAAGGAGCGGAGGTTTACCCAGTGCCCGCGCGGCTTCGTCGAGTTCCTTGGGGGCCTGGGCCAGGCCGGCACGCAGGTTCACCAGCGCCCGCGGCAGGAACAGCAGGACGTAGGCGGCAACCAGGACCGCACTGCTCTGGTAAACGCCGGGAACCACCCTGATGCTGACGGTGACGAACGCCAGGCCCACCACGATGCCGGGCAGGGAACTGGTGACGTAGTTGGAGAGCTCTAGGGCCTTGCTGAACCAGCCTGGGTGCCTCACTGCCAGGTAGGCCATGGGGAAGGCGACCACGGTAGTCACCGCCGCCCCGGCCAGGCCGTAGCCGAGGGTCGCCAGAAGGGCGGGCACGAATTCGTTTGCAACCCAAATGACGGGACCACCGGCGAAGATCCAGCGCAGGACCAGCACCAGCGGCAGCCCAAAGGCCAGGGCGGTGAGCGTCAGGAGGAAGAGCTGGGCAGGAACGTGGTAGCCGTGCAGCGGCAGGCGCAGGGCCTTTCCTTGGGCTCCGGAACCGATTCGCGCATACCGGGCCGATCCGCGGCCGCGGGCTTCGAGGAGCAGCAAGATCAGGCAGAAGAACACGAGCACGCTGGCCAGCATGTTGCCGGCGGTGCCGTTGAACGTGGATTGGAACTGGACCATGATCGCGGTGGTGAACGTATCAAAACGGATCATGGCAAAAGCGCCATATTCGGCCAGCAGGTGCAGGGCCACCAACAGTGCGCCGCCGGTGATGGCAAGCCGGAGCTGCGGGAGTACCACGCGGAAGAACACCCGCCAGGCCCCGAGCCCCAGAGCTGCGGCGGACTGTTCAATGGCCGGGTCCAGCCGGCTTAGAGTCGCTGCGGCTGGGATATAGACCAAGGGGAAGTAGGACAGCGTGGCGATCAGGACGCCGGATCCCAGGCCCTCCAGGGATGGAACAGCGGATACCCACGCGTAGCTGTTCACAAAAGCCGGGATGGCCAGGGGAGCGGCCAGCAGGACAGCCCAGATTTTGTGGCCGTGCAGTTTGGTGCGTTCCACCAGCCAAGCCCCGCCGATTCCCAGGACGAGGCAAAGGGGCACTGTCACCAACATCAGCAGGACGGTGTTGAGGAGCAGCTCGCCCACGCGGGGGCGGAAGATCAGTTCGACGGCGGTGTCCCAGCCGGTGACTGCGGTCATGAACACGACGTAGCCCAGGGGAATAAGCGAAAAGAGTGCGATCAGCACCGCGAGGACGGACACCGCTGAGACGCCGAAAGGCGGGCGGGGGCTGCTGCCCCGGCCCGCCGTCGTCGTGCTCCCCGTTGACGGGGAAGCCGATAGGTCGGTTGTCACTGAATTACAGGAGTCCTGCCTTGGTCATCAGCTCGGTGACCTTCTCGGAGTTCAGCTTGGCGGGATCCACGGTGGGAGCCTGCAGTTCCGCCAGCGGAACCAGCTTCTCGTTGGCGGGGACGTCAGAGGCGATGGCGTATTCGAAGGACGTGCCCTTCTGCAGGACTTCCTGGCCCTTCTTGCCGGTAATGAACTTCAGGAACGCCTGGGCAGCTTCTGCATTCTTAGTGGTCTTCAGGACTCCGCCGCCGGAGACGGACACGAACGCGCCCGGATCCTGGTTCTTGAAGTAGTACGGCGTGACGTTCTTGGAGTTCTCGCCGGTCTTGGCCTGGTCGCCGTAGTAGTAGTAGTGATAGATCAGCGCGGCATCAACTTCGCCGGCGTTGACGGCCTTCATGGCGGTGCTATTGCCCTTGTAGGCCTTGAAGTTTTCCTTCATGCCCTTGAGCCATTCCTCCGTTGCGGCCTCGCCCTTGAGCTCAAGCAGTGCGGAGACAATGGCCTGGAAGTCGGCGCCGGACGGGGATGCGGCCCACTTGCCCTTCCACTCCGGCTTGGCCAGATCAAGCATGGACTTGGGCAGCTTATCCTCGGCCACCTTGGCTTTGTCATAGACCAGGACGGTGGAGCGGGCGGCAATGCCGGTCCACTTGCCGGTGGAAGGGCGGAACTCTTCGGGGACCTGTGCGATGGTGGCCGCATCAACATCCGCAAAAAGTCCCGCGTTTTCCACCTGGGCCATGGCGGGGGAGTTTTCGGTGAGGAAAACATCGGCCGGCGAGGCAGAGCCTTCCTGGACGATCTGATTGGACAGTTCCGTGTCCGAGCCCTGCCGCATGGTCACCGTGATGCCTGTCTCGGCCGTGAAGGCCTCGATCCACTCTTTGGTCAGGCTCTCGTGCTGGGCGTTGTACACCGTGATGTCTCCGGCTTCGGCGGAAGCGGAACCGGAGGCTGCGGGGGCAGTGCTGCCGCCGCAGGCGGTCAGCCCAAGGGCTGCGGTGGCGGCGATGGCGATGCCGGCCAGCGCGTGGGTGCGGATCTTCATGGAGGCTGCTTTCTGGGAACAAGTCTGGTGGACCCTGGGGCCGACGGGCTGAGATTGCCCACAAAGGAACTTTAGGTTAGCCCAACCTAAGTCCCAACAAGGAAAGCGCTTAAAGTGATGGAGATCACATCAATTACGGAACTGTTGCATAACGTAATTCGCGCCGTTGCTTGGGTTGCCATTTATCCAGTTGTAGTTAGGCAAGGCTTACTTTATGGTTACGCCGTGACCTTACCCCTCGAACTCACAGGGGTCGCCCTTGCCGCCAATCTGGCAAGCCACGGTGACCGGCCCGCCGTCCTGACCGGCGGCCGCGTCCTCAGCTACAGCGACCTCGCCCAACGCGTGGAAGCTTTCGCAGCGCGCCTCGGTACCGTGCGCCGCCTTGTGGTGCTTGCCGCCGACAACAGCATTGAGTCCCTCGTTGCCTACCTCGCGGCCTTGGCATCCGGACACCCCCTCATCCTCGCTCCCGCCGGCAACGACGCCGCTCTGGAATCGCTCATCACCTCCTATGATCCCGACGTCATCATCCGGCCGGGCGCCTCCCTGCCGAGTACGGTGCCGGGCCATCAGGCGGGGCCGCTCCTGGAAGAACTCCGGCCCGGTACCCGGCATGAGCTGCACCCGGACCTCGCGCTCATGCTCAGCACGTCCGGTTCCACAGGATCCCCGAAGCTCGTGCGCCTGTCGCACCACAACGTGCAGTCCAACGCCGAGTCGATTGCCGAGTATCTCAACATCGATGGCGGCGACCGGGCCATGACAACGCTCCCCATGTACTACTGTTACGGGCTGTCAGTGATCAACAGCCACCTTCTCCGCGGGGCGGGGATCGTCCTCACTGAGCTGTCTGTGGTGGATCCTTGCTTCTGGGAACTGTTCCGCAACCGGCGTGCCACTTCCTTTGCAGCCGTGCCGTACACCTTCGAATTGCTGGACCGGGTCCGGTTCACCGACATGGAGCTGCCCAGCCTGCGCTACATCACCCAGGCCGGGGGCCGCCTGGAACCGGAAACGATCGTCCGGTACTCCAAGGAGGGCCAGCGGAACGGCTGGGAGCTGTTCGTTATGTATGGGCAGACGGAGGCCACGGCACGGATGGCCTATCTTCCACCGCACCTGGCCACCACCTTTCCCGGCAGCATCGGGATCCCGGTGCCGGGCGGGAACTTCCGCATCGAACCCGTCCCTGGCCTGGACGACGGAGAACTCGTCTACACCGGACCCAACGTGATGCTCGGCTACGCGGAAAGTCCGGCCGACCTCGCGGCCGGCCGCGCCGTCCACGAACTACGCACGGGCGATCTCGCCCGTAAGCATGATTCCGGTCTCTATGAGGTAGTGGGCCGAAGGAGCCGGTTCGTCAAGATCGTCGGGCTGCGCATCGACCTCGGCCAGGTGGAGAAGACGCTCCACAACCTTGGCCTCCAGGCCGCCTGCGCAGGAACAGACCAGAGGCTCGTGGCCGCCGTCGAGGGCAACCACGACGAGCGCCTGCTCGCCAAAACCCTGGCCCAGAGCCTGGGCCTGCCGCGGGCCGCGGTGGAGGTGCGCGCCGTCGAGCGCCTCCCGCGCCTGGCCACAGGCAAAACCGACTATCCCGCCATTCTTGGGCTGGCGGCTCCGCCCGAAGGGCCGGGGCGGACGACGGCGCCCCCCGGCGCCGAAGCGACAGCGGCCCCCGAGGACATCCGCCGAATCTTCGCCGAAGCGCTTGAGGTCACGGACATCGACGACGGCGACACCTTCGTATCCCTCGGAGGGGACTCGCTGTCATATGTGGCGGCCTCGGTCCGGCTCGAGAAAGCCCTCGGGCACCTGCCTGCCGACTGGCACGTAACCCCGGTCGGGAACCTGGTTGCCAAGGCGCGGCCAGCTCGCAAGCGCCGGAGGCTCTTTGCGCCGCTGGAGACAAGCATTGTGCTCCGCGCCGTTGCCATCGTGGTGATCATCAGCACCCATATGGACCTCATTGCCTGGCCGGGCACCGCACACATCCTGATGGCCCTGGCCGGCTACAACTTCGCGCGGTTCCAACTGGGCGGAGACCGGCTTCCCCGGTTGAAACGCCAGGCACGGAGCCTGGCCCGGGTAGTGGTGCCCACTGTCGCGTTCATCGGTGCTGTGATGCTCCTGACGGACAAATTCAACTACACACCGGCCAACCTGTTGATGCTCAACACCGTGATCGGGCCCAGCGGCTGGACCGATGCCTGGCATTTCTGGTTCGTGGAAGTCCTGGTCTATGTGCTGGTGGCCATGATGGCACTCCTGGCCATCCCGTGGGCGGACCGGGCAGAAAAGCGGTTCCCGTTGGCCTTTCCCGTGGCGCTTATCGGGGTGGGGTTGCTGGCCCGCTACAACCTCGTGCCGATCGACATCCTGCACACCAGGCCCGTCCTGTGGCTGTTCGCGCTCGGGTGGGCCTTGGCGCGGGCCCGCACGGTTCCCCAACGGCTCATCCTCTCCGTCATCGCGGCTTTGGCCCTTCCGGGCTACTTTGACAACCCCTGGCGCGAAGCCACAATCCTCGCCGGGATCCTCCTGCTCGCCTGGATTCCTGCCCTTCCCCTGCCTGCAGTCCTTCATGGACTGTTCGGCACGCTGGCCAGCGCCTCCCTCTACGCGTATGTGACGCACTGGGTGATTTTTCCCGATTTCAAGGAGCACACCCCCGTGCTGGCAGTGGCCCTATCCCTGGCCGTTGGAGTGGCGTACTGGGCAGTGTCCATGAGGATCATGGGCCGCGTGCTTCGCTTGGGAACTGCAGCGCCTCGGAAACCCGTCAACAGTGGGCGGACAAAAGATAAGAAACGCGAAGGGTTGCCCCCGGCGGCGCGAGCCTAGCTGCTTGGTGCCTCAGCGGCGGTCGGGGTGGGATCGGGCATCGGGGTGACAACAGCTGGTTCAGTGGGCGCGATGCTTGGTTCCTGCGTGGGACCTTCCTGGGTGGGACCTGCCTGCGTGGGGCTGCCGTCGCTAGCCGCACCACCGGTGGCAGGCGCGGCGGGAGTGGGTGCCGCCGTCGTGGCCTTGGACGTCACGGATGCCGGTTCAGTGGTTCGAGGAGAGGGGGCCGTTGTGCCGGCAGAGGGGGCCGAGGCCGGGGGAGTACCGTTCGTGGCGCCGGGGTCGCTGCGGACAATTTCCATGATTTGTTCCTTGAATGCGTTGAGGCGTCCCTGGATCTCAGAGAAGGGGACGTTGTGGAGCTCCCGGCCGTACTCGGCGATCTCGGCCCACAGCGTGTTGAGCCGGGCTGTGCTGTCCTCGCTGAGGGGTCCGTCCAAGGTGAGGACCAATTGGCTGGCCAGCGCGTAGGTGAGGCACCGAAGGCAGTTGTAGTTGGCGGCGGCTGACAAATTCTCCGGAACTATCACGTCGGCCTGACCCACGATCAGCACTACCTGGAAGCCGACGGCGACTGCGGTGCAGTCTGTGCAGCTGGCGAAGGCGTAGGCCTCGTTGGTGGTATCGACGGGTTTGCCGTCTTCTGCCCAGACCAGCGCGAAGGCGACGTCGTAGGTCACAGAGCCGTCGCTCGTGTTCACGGCGAGGGCCTGGTTTCCGTCCTCCTCTGGTGCGGCAGGCTGGTTGAACGGGAACACCCACGAGGGCGCCGGGCTGGCCCCTGGGGCGCTGTCGGCCAGTGTCCCTGCGCTGGCGGGACCAGTGTGCGGTACCAGGACGGTGCTGAGTTGGGGGTTCTCGCGTGTCGGCGTGGCCGCCCCTGCGGGCCATAACGCTACGGTCTTCCCGGTCTGCCCTTCCTGCAAGGGAGAGTGTGGCGCAGCGGGGAAAACGGCGGTGGTTACGTCTGCCAGGGTTCCGCGTTCGTACGGCTGGACGGGCCGGTAGGTGTCTGCCGCGGGCCACCAGGCCCAGGCCAGCCCGGCGGTCACCGCTGCGATAGTGGCCATCGCGGCGGCTCGCTGCAATGCCTTTCCGCGCGTTTTGTGCCAGAGCCCGAGGGCCAGTTGCCGGGCCAGTCGGAGCAGGATGTAAAGGATGCCAAGAATGGGAAGGGCGACGGCGGCGATCGCCAGGGCGCGCAGCGCGGCGCCGCCAAGGTCGCCGTCGGCGAGGCTTCCGGCAAGCTGCGCCTGCTGATCCAGGACGCTGGCCCATGCCGTCCCGAGGAGCCGAGGGAGCGAGAGTACCATCACGGCCATGCTGACGACGAGCAGCGGCACAGTGACCAGCACCCAGACAGTGACTACAGCCCGGGCCCATGGTTTGAGCGCCTGTGCTTCGGGACTCGTGCGGCGCCAGGGGAGCAGCCCCAGCAGCGTCGGTTTGATACGTTGGAAAAGGTCCGGGACCCCGGTGGCATCGGCCAGGATGTGGTACCCGTCGAATCGGACCAGGGGCAGGAGCTGCCGGACCATTTGGAGAATTTGGGTGACCACAACCAACAACAGGGCGTCAAAGTCGGTGGCCCACCAGAGACCCATCATGGCTACGGCAACGATCGCGTTGAAGTACAGCCCGCCCAAGTCGGTCCGGATCCGGCCTCCGCGGCCCAGCCGGTACGAGTCTGTGACGTCCGTGAAGAATGCAGGCCAGATGAGGTAGAGGCCTGCCCCCATGGCACCGGGCGTGGCGCCGCCCCGGCGTGCGGCCGCGGCGTGACCGAACTCGTGAAAGCCGGCGGAAAGCACTGTTACGGCCAGGACCAGCAGGACCAGGGCCGGGTTGGCGAAGGCGTCGTGGGTCGCGGAGGCGAGTCCCTTGACCCCGAGAACCCACCAGGACGCGGCGATGAAGGCTGCGCAGACGGCCGCCACGATGATCGGGTTGAAGAGCAACGTGAACGGCGCCGTGAGCTTTCGGGTACGTTCCGGATCCGTGACGGTGTAGCGGAAGCGCATGCCCAGCAGGGGGTCAGCTTTCCGCATCTCTGGCTGTGAACCGTCACCCAGCCGCAGCAGTCCCAGCGGCAGCAGCTGCGAGGTGACCAGTGTGCGGACGTTGTCTTCGCTGACTAATCTTCCGAAGCGTGTGCTGGCGTGGGCGGCAATCTGTTCGGTAGTGCGCTGGCCGTCCACTGCTTCAAGTACCAGGTACAGCAGGCGGGTCAATTGGATGGCCTGGCCGTCTGCCCGGCGGACCAGCGACGGCGGTTCCCGGTACCCCGATCCCTTTGTTTCACCCATCAGTTCCACGCCGTCGGCCAGCACAGGAACGTCAGGCAACAGGACGTGGGGAGGACTGACAGTGTCGGTACCGGCGGACGCGGGAGAAGTCAGCGGGCCGTCCGGCCGGGACGGCCCGCCGTTTACTGTGCTCATGAAGCAGTGCCCATTCTCGGAGGTAGTGTGCGGACCCTACTGCCTCAGGTCTGACTGCTGATCGGCGGAGGCGGTTGCTTCACCGTCGATGTGCTGGCTGATGATGGCGTCCTGCTGGGCCACTGCGAAAGCGTCGCTGTCGATGGAACCGATGTTGGCGGCAACGGCGGCGTCGATCGGCGCGGCGACATTCGCGTTGGCAGCCACGGCGCCGTTGATCGGGGCCGCAATGTCTGCCTGCGCCGCCAGGTCAACGTTGACGTTCAGCAGGTCCCCGTCCAGCGCGGCAGACGGATCCACCGGCAAGGCACCGACGTCGGGGAGAAGGTCACCGCCGGCGGTTCCGTCCGGGGTGGTCCCGGTGTCCGCAGTTCCGGCGTCACCGTCCTCTGCATCTGCGCCCTGGTCAATGCTGCTGTCCTGCGTGGAGTCTGCTGTGGCATCGGCGGTGATGCCCTGTTCGATGATCACTCCCTGGTCCGCAAGGGCCTGGGCCTCGGATCCGTAGGAGAGGATGTTCGCGGACGCTGCCGCGTCGATCGGGGCTGCTACGTTGGCGTTGGCCGCGACGGCGAGGTCGATGGGGGCCGCAGCATTGATGCCCAAGTCAAGATCGGCGTTGAGGTCCAGCACGGAGGCTACTTCCTTGTCGGGGAGCGGGGTGCCGCCCTGTGCCTGCAATTCTTCGTTGGTCAGCGGAGTCATTCCCTGTTCAGTGCTCATACGAAACTCCAGTTCCGGCACGGTCGCCGCTGCCCCCAGTGAGCAGTTCCTACACCGATGTGCCTAATGCCAGTCAATAGTAAGCATGATGATCAAATTTTGATACATTCCCCCGACGGTGAGTACGGGACAGGGCTGACATGCAGATGGAGCCTGTTCCGCACCATCAGCGTCGACTCGAGGCCGGCCGGCATATCAGGCCTGGCCCGGGCATGACCGGTCCCGTCGCGGTGGATTACATCTTGTGGAGCCAGCCGAGCTTTGCGTGAAGGGTCAGAAATGCGCCCCCGATCATGGCGAGTAGCGGGTATGGCCGAGGCTGTGGGCGCTTGCTGCTCTTCCGCGACCCGGTGACTCTCTTACAGCGACGACGGCCGTTTGCCGGACGAGGGCCTTTCCCGACGGACCTTCCTGACCTTCAGCCTGCGCCGTCCCACGGGAACTCCGGCGTTCCGATCCGGGATCGCATGGCGCCGGCGCATTGGCCGGTCGGGGCGGCCCGGGGCTTGGTCTCTGGGGGCGGTAGCGGAACGTACCAGCGTCGAGCCACTTCTACGCCGCCGAAGCCGGAGCATCGCGATCGCCGTCAGGCCCAGCCAGACGAATGCTGCCCCAAAAACGAGGAAAACCGCCGGGATCGTGTCCATGATCAAGTCTAGATCCGATTCCGTAAGTACACTTAGCGACTACGGTTCTGCACTTGGTCTGCACCCCGCACGGCCTTTCGAACGGTGCCACGCTTGCTTGCTCCTCCGGGCTAGCCGTTCTTATTTTTGCCTTTACCCTCGCTGCCTTTTGCCGGTTCAGGCGCGGGAGCAGGTACAGGGGCCGGCGGCGGGACCACCGATACCTGTTCCTGGGCTGCCTTCGCCGCCGCTTCAGCTTCGGCCCTTGCCTTCTCCGCTTCTGCTGCAGCAGCAGCGGCTGCTTCTTGCTCGCGTGCTTTCGCGGCAGCTTCGGCGGCCGCTTGGATGGCGGTGGTGAGGTCGGTCCTGACAGCGGTGATACTGGTCATGATGGCGCGGCGCCGTTCCTCCGAAACCTGACCGCTGCCCGCCGCCGACGCTACGTCCGCTTCCAGGCTCTCCAAGGCTGTGAGCGCAGCCGGGTGATCGTTCGCTGCCGCTGCCTGGCTTACGCCCAGCACCAGTTCCTGAAAGTGCCGGGCCGTGTCCGGCTGCAGGCCGGTATCGGCCGGGGCGCAGCCTGCCATGGACGCCGTCAGCATCAGGGCCGCGGCGAAGCCGGCTCCCCGTGTGCCTGCTCTTCGTGGACCGGCTCCCCGTGTACCGGGCCGACGAATGGCGGCATGAAACCGGGTCACGGTTCCACACTCTTTTGCAGTTCCAGAAGGTGGTCACCCAGCGTGCCAGTAACCGCGGGGTAAGGAACGACGCCGGACGTTGCGTCCGGGGTCTGGGCCGCCGTGAGTGCCGCGGCGCCGCCCGCCAGTGCAATAACGACCAGGCTGGCCGCCGCCCAGAGCCGGCCTTTGCGCATGGAGCGGGTGGGGCGGGTGGAGCGCGCAGCGCTTCGCGTCCTTAACGGGCCGCCGGGCTGATCTTCACGAGGCACCAACCCCGACCACCCGGCGCCGGCGGAAAGTGGACCCACCTGGCCAGTATCGTCGGCGCCGGAATCGGCCGGTGGTGGATTTGGCGAGCGTGGCTCC
This sequence comes from Arthrobacter sp. R4, assembly GCF_051365025.1. Lineage (NCBI taxonomy): Bacteria > Bacillati > Actinomycetota > Actinomycetes > Micrococcales > Micrococcaceae > Arthrobacter > Arthrobacter sp. R4. The sequence goes on along the minus strand of NZ_JBLWIJ010000010.1, from coordinate 528,194 downwards.
GGAGTGATGGCGGGTGCCCTGAATGGCATGGCGGGCAGCACTCGAGTGGTTTCCGGTGCAAGCTGGCCGGGAGTGGACGTCGGGGAGACGAGGGCCTGCCGGAGCGCGGTCTCGATGTCAGCTGCTGTGGGGCGGTCCAGAGGCTCGATCGCGGTCATTGAACGGATCAGGTCGGTCCACTCGGCCGGCAGATCCTCGGGAATGCCTGGCGGGCGGTGCAGCCTGGCCACGGCGGATTCCACCGCGCTGCCCGGGTACTCCATTGTCTGCTTGACGCATTCGAGCAGGACCAGTCCCAGCGAGTACACGTCGGTGGCCGGGCTGAGCGGCGATCCCATGGCCTGTTCAGGGCTGAGGTAGGCTGCGGTGCCCACCATGGCTCCGGTGGCAGTCAGGCGCGTGCTGTCGGCAATTCTTGCTATGCCGAAGTCGGTGACCTTTGCCCTGAGTGGCTCGCCTGGCCGGGTCTGCACCAGGAGGATGTTTCCTGGCTTGATGTCCCGGTGGATGATGCCGAGGCCGTGGACGTAGGCCAGGGCGTCAGCGATGCCGGCTCCAATAACGGCGAGCTCATCCAGGGGAACAGGGCTGTGCCTGATGCGGCTGCGCAGGTCCTGCCCTTCGACGAGTTCCATGGTCAGGAACGGCCGGGGCTCATCCGGGATGCGCGTGTCGATGCCGGCATCGAACAGCGTTACGAGGCTGGGATGGTTCAGGGTGGCCAGCAGCCTGATTTCGGCTTCCTGACGTTTGAGTTCGTCTGCATCCGGGGCCTGCGGCGCGAAGAGTTTCAGTGCAACGTCGCGGCCCAGGTTCTCGTCCCGCGCGCAGTACACGGACGACATCCCGCCACGGCCGATCACATCACCGAGGCGGTAACGGCCGCCGACGACTTCAGTCCTGATGGAGCTGGGCGATTCCGCCACCATATTCGTTCCTCCCGGCGCCCCACGGCACACTACACTCCAAATCATAAGGCAACTTACTTTATTTTGTGGAACCACGGAGTGCTGAGGTATGACGAGGTGACCCGAGGCCATGGAGGTACTGTGGGGCAGATGGAGATGCGCCTTGAGGTTGTGCAAGTACCGGTCGCGGATGTTGACGCGTCCAAGTCCTTCTACACGGAAAAGCTGGGATTTGTCCTCGACCACGATGTTGAGCACATCCCTGGGATGAGGGTCGTTCAGCTGACACCTCCAGGATCCGCTACATCGATCGTCATAGGTACCGGAATGACGAGTATGGAGCCTGGCAGCCTGGAGGGGCTACAGCTCGTTGTCCCCGACATCGGCTCAGTTCGCGCGGAGCTCCTGGGGCGGGCGCAGACATCAGTGAAATCCACGACATGGGCGGAGTGCAATTTGCCTACTTCGGTGACCCGGACGGCAACCGCTGGGTCTCGCAGGGCATGACACCCCCTGGTATGAGGGACGCACACCTGAACGTGGGTACGCGCTAACGAAGCCGGCCGGGACGGGACAGGCGAAGTCTCGCGGCCCGTTCGACAAGAAGTGGAACGTAGTCCCGGACTTCGGGTTCGTTGGTCATCCCAAAGTTTCGGCCCGACAGGCAGGACAGTCAACTGCCGCGCGTGCGCCTCTGCCGTACCCGGATTGCATCCGTTGGCCGGGGTCGCACGGTTAAATAGCTGGCCGTCCTAGGTGGAGTAGGCCCAGGATCGCTATGCTGATGCCATACACGAGCCGGGGGGCGCCATGTCGAGGGGAATCTGCCTTGTCATCGAGGATGACGAGGATATCGCCGGCCTGATCGGCGTCGTCCTCAAACGTGTCGGGTTTGAAGTCCGCGCCGTGCGAACAGCTTCTGCCGCCCTGCATCAGCTTCGGGGCCTTGACCCGGCACTCATTACCCTGGATCTGGGCCTGCCTGACCTGGACGGGCTTCAAATAGCCAAAAACGTCCGGGAACTGAGCGCCGCCCCACTGCTGATGATCACGGCACGGGCCTCAGCAGCCGACCAATTCAACGGCATGGCTGCGGGAGCTTCCGCGTACCTCATCAAACCTTTCCATCCTGGTGAACTTCGGGACGCGGTCAATGGCCTCTGCCCGGCCCCCAGCTCTATGCAGACACCGGAGTAGCCCAACTCTTCGTGAAGGCGTTTCGGGCCGCCGGATGAGGTGGGGAACATCGTCGGAGGCGTTATTCGCGGTATTCGAGTGTTTGACCGAAGGGGACGTCGCGGCTGACTGCCACTGTGTATCTGGTGTAGCCGTGCTGGGTGACCAGTATTCCGTAAAGTCCTTGCTGCATGGCGTGCTCGCGCGCGATCTCTACGGCGGTATTGAGGTCATTTTCTATGGTGTGGGGATCGTAGCCGGTGATTTCCAGGACGAGGTCAGAGTGGCGCTGGATCATTGTGGTCTCTTTCTCAGGGGAGAGATGCCGGTGCCTCGGGCTTGTTTCGGGGCGGGAACGCCCCCGGGAGGCTGAAGGGCTGTGATTCGAAAGGGGTGCCCGGCATGCTCTGATGGGGCGGTGGTCGGCGAGGGCCGGCTGTGTGGATCGGCGGAAGAACTCCTGCGGATCTCTAGTCAGTCTGAATGATCAGTGGCCCTGGGCGCAACATAAAGCATGATGAATCTTTCGCGGACCGGGTGAACAAAAGGTAGCGGGCCTGCGGCATGCCATTCGGTTATGGGCGAACGTTTGTGCGGAGGAACTTCATAGCGTCTCCAAAGATGTTTCTGGATCTGTTCTCAACCTGCGGCATCATGATCGGGTTATGAGGCTTTGGAAGAAGACCGTTGTTCCTGCACTGGCGGCCGGGGCGGTCGTTCTGTTGGCGGCGGCTGGTGCTGCAGGGGTGGACCAGATCGCAAACACCATGGTGACGAACACCGCCTCAGTCACCGCCTTCGCTGCCGGTGCTGACAGCCAGCCATCGCTGCGGCATGTGCTTATTCGAGGCCTGGCGGAAGGAGGCCTTCCTGGTGGATCCCCGTTCGACGAGCCGCGTGAAGAAAAATACGACGAGAACTATCAGGAAGCACGTGATGTTGAGCCAGCACTCCGGCGTAACGCTGGTTCCTGACCTCGGATGATGGCCTTCAGCGGCTGAGCTCAACCATCTCAAGCACGCCGGAGCTTCATCGCAGCACGGCGGCCACCGCACTGATCTCGACGAGGGCGCCGGGCACACCCAGCCCGGCCACTCGTGCCGCTGTGACCAGGGCCGGTTCATCGGACGCCAGTTCCGCCGCGATCGCCCCATACCCCGCCGCGAGGTCGGCGCCGTCGACGAAGAGCACTGTCCAGTGCACAACGTCGGCGAGGGTCGCGCCGGCCGCGGCGAGGGCGGTTCTCGCGTTCTCGAGGGCGCGGGCGGACTGCGCCGCTACGTCGCCCCTGCCGACGAGCGAGCCGTCGACGTCGACCGCGTTCTGACCGCCGACGTAGATGGTGGTCGCGCCGGGCGGCACGATGGCGACGTGGCTGAAGGCCGGGCTCGAGACGAGCCCCTGGGGACGGATGCGCTGTATGGATGCCATGCCTGTATGTTCCCACTGACTTCAGATTGAGGGCACGCCCGTGCTTTTGGCGATGGCCTGCGATGGTGAACGCCACTAAGATCAAAGGCGCCACTTTCCCTCAGTCCTGCCCCCTTGAACTCCTGTTCGCCCCAGAGCTAGCATTGCCGGCACGGGCGCCGACGGCGCACCTCTGCAGCGTGGTGCCGGTCATGGACTGAGCGTCCCGGGCAGACAGCGACGTCGACCAGATTCAGGAGACGGCCATGGGCGAGCAAACTGCGGAAACGTCATCAGCGACATTGATGATTGACCTCATCATCTCCCTGGACGGGTATGCCTCAGCCGAGGGATGGCCCGGTTGGTGGGGTTTGGAGGGGCCGGAATACCTGGCTTGGCTGGAGAAGGAAGGGGAGAAGGATTACACCTTCCTTCTCGGGGCGAACACGTACCGGCTCATGTCCAGCATGTCTGAGGAAGCCGCGGCTGAGGGCTCGGGATTCTCCGAGAATGAGGGTGCCAGCCTCACGGGCCTTGCCGCCGTCCCCAAGATCGTCTTCTCCTCCACGCTGCAGGCGCCCCTGACGTGGCCGAACTCGGAGCTGGTCACCGGGGACGCGGTGGAGGCTGTGCGGGAGATGAAAAGGACCAGAACTGGATCCCTGAGCACCCTAGGCAGCCTCAGCCTCTGTCGTTCACTGCTGACGGCTGGCCTGGTGGACAGATTCCGGCTCGTCATCTTTCCGGTCATCACAGGCCGCACCGGGCAGGAGCGGATCTACGACGGCTATCCGGACGTATCGCTCGAGATGGTGGATAGCAGGATCTTCGATGGCAGGCTCCAGTTGCTCGAATACATCCCTACGGTGCTCAGCGGCCCACCTGGCAGCAGTCCGGCCTGAGTCAAACCGTGGGCAGCGGCTCAGTTTGTTGTCCAGCCCGCCCGCTGCAAGGGCTCACCCGCGGTTTGCAACGGTGACAGTCCGGGGAGCCTGAAAGGACAGGAGCCTGATCCAGTCGGGCTGGTCCACCCGCAACTGCACTTCCGGCAGTGCAGTGGCGGCCTCCTGAACAATGACAGCAGCTTCCAGTTCCGCCAGCTTGGCCCCGAGGCAGCGGTGGATGCCGGAGCCGAAGACCAGGCCAGGGCCTGTAGTTCGACCGCGCTGGGCCTCCTTCGAAGACATGGCCTCCTTCGAAGACATGGACAGACGCTCGGCTCCGCCCGGAGCGGTGATGTGATTTCCACTGAGTTCGAGGAGAATTTCCGCACCGGCAGGGATCAGGCCGCCACCAAGCTGTGTATCGTGGGCTGCCACGCGGCGCCAGGTCGGCACGGACGACTCGGTGGCCAGCACGTGCTGGACCATGGTCCGGGAACCCGCTTCGGTGGCAGCGTCTTTCCAGGCCACGGGCGCGGACCCCTCCAGGAGGCGGAACAGCGTGGTGCTGATCAGCTGCGTGGTTGTTTCCTGTCCGGCGATCAGCAGGAAGTAGCCCAGCGAGCAGATTTCAGGTGTGGACAGGCCGTGTTCGGCCAGGGATTTGAACAGGTTCCGCCCGGGGGCCTTCTTGGATTCCGCTGCGAGCTGCCGAAGCCAGACGTAGAAATCCGCGGCGCTGCGGGCCAGTTCCAGTTGCCGGTCCTCATCGGGCCAGCCCCAGAAAAGCTCCATGGAGTCCAGGCCCCAGCGCTTGAGGTCAACAAGATCCCGAACGGGAAGCCCGAGAAGTTCGAGCATCACGACGGCAGGCGGAAACGCCGCCACTGCCTGCACGAGGTCCACGTGGCCGGAAGATTCGAGCCCGTCCGCGGCGTTCCGTGCAGCTTCGCGGGCCAGTTCCCGGATCCGCGGCTCGAAGGCCGCAACTGTAGCTGGAGTAAAGAATCCCGCCACGACCTTGCGGATTCCGGCATGCGTGTCGGTATCGTTGCTGGCCAAAATGGGAGGCAGCGCAAAGCGCACCCCTTGCAGCACGCGCAGGGCAGGCCCTGCGAGGGGCGTGACCGCGACGAGTGCGTTCCCTGGGCTGAAGTCGCCCGGTCGGTGCAGCACGTCACGGACCGCGTCCGGGTCACGCACTACGAGGTATGGGCAGCAGGCCCCGGCAACGCCGTCAACCACTCCTGGGACGCCCTGCGGTCCCGGGCTGTCTACCAGACCCTCCGCGGGTTTCTGGCCCGTCAACGCGGGGTTCATCCGGGCAGTCCGTTCAGCCAGGCAGCTGCCCCGGTACGGAAATCCGCAGGGGTCAGGTCAGAGGCGTGCTCCGGGAGGGCACCAAGCAAGGGTACACGCAGCGATCCGAACACCTGCCGGTTGCTGAAGTGCACAACGTCCGGCGTGTGTGGCCAGCTTCCGAGTACCACGCCCAGGACCAGAAGGTCCCGCGCTGCCAGCGCCTCGAGGGTCAGGGCAGTGTGGTTCAGCGTGCCGAGGGACGGCCGGGCGACCAGTACGAATGCCGCGGCCAGGATTGACCCGAGCTCCGCCAGGGTGCCGCCGTCGGAATCCAGCTCCACCAGCAGGCCGCCCGCCCCCTCAACCAGGACGTGGTGGTGAGACGTTGCCAGCTCGCGGACCCGCTCGGCGTGCGCAGCCACTCGTGGGAGCGGCGTCCCGTCGACGGCGGCTGCGGCCACGGGTGCCAGCGGTGGCTGCAGTACCACTCCGGTTTCAGCAGTCACGGGGCCGGCGAGCCGGACGATCTCGGCGGCGTCGGAATCGCCCTCGGCGGCGCCTGATTGGCACGGTTTGTACACCGCGACGCTGCGCCCTGCTCCGCGGAGGAGGGCGGCGAGGGCCGCCGTCGTGATGGTTTTTCCAACGCCGGTGTCGGTTCCGGTGACCAGGATGATGCCCGGCAGGTTCATTGATGCTCCTCCAAAATGCCGCGCAGCACTGCGCAGCCGTCTTCGATTTCCTCGAGGGTAAGGGTGGCGCGGGCAGTGAGCCGCAGCCGTGAAATCCCATCCGGGACAGATGGCGGACGGAAGCAGCCGATCCGGACGCCGGCGGTGCGCGCGGCAGCGGCAGCCGCCAAGGCCGATTCGGCGGACGGCATGGCGACAGATTGGACCGCCCCTGCTGTTTGTTCGACGACGGGACGGCTGACGACGGGCACGACGTCAGCCGTGCCGCGGGCCGCGAGGGCCGGGGCGAGGCCGGCGGCCAGCGCCGCTGCGTTGCGGTGAACGGCTCCGGCCCGCCAGGGCTCGTCCCGAATGATCCGTACGGCGGCGAGGGCCGCCGCCGCGGAGGCGGGCGCCAGGCCAGTGTCGAAGATGAAGCTCCGGGCCCTGTTGACGAGGTGCTCGCGCAGCAGTCTGGATCCCAGGACAGCCCCGCCCTGGCTCCCCAAGGCTTTGGACAGCGTCGCCGTCACCACCACGTTCGGATGTCCGGCCAGGAAAGTTCCGGCCACAGAGCCGTGGCCCTGGAAGTTACCGGTACCGGTGACGCCGAGGCTGTGCGCCTCGTCGATAAGCAGCATGGCGTCGTACTGTTCTGCCAGGGCCAGCAGGGCAGGAAGCGGGGCTTCGTCGCCGAGGACACTGTAGACGGATTCGACGGCGAGGAGAGCGCGCGGTTCATTCCGGTCGGCCAGCAGGCGCCCGGCTTCCTCCACGCTGTTGTGGGCGAACGTTTCGGTGCGGGAGCGGCTAAGCCGGAAGCCGTCGATCATCGAGGCGTGACAGTGTTCATCGGCGACGATCAGGGTCCCGGGGCCGCCGAGCGCAGTGATGACCCCGATGTTGGCCAGATAGCCGGAGGAGAACACCAGCGCCGTCTCCATTCCCGCCAGCCCGGCCAGTTCCTGCTCCAGGTCCAGGTGCAGCCGGGTGGTGCCGGCGACGAGGCGTGAGGACGTGGCCCCAGCGCCCCACAGGGATGCGGCCGCCGCCGCAGCAGCAGCCACCCGAGGGTCGGCCGAGAGGCCCAGATAGTCGTTGCTGGCCAGGTCGGTGAACCGTTCGTCCGCGTCACGGGCGAGTGTGCGGCGGACAAGGCCCCGGCGGTCCCGGACTGCGGCCTGCCGCCCAAGCCACTGGGTCATGGAGTTGCTCATGCCGGACCACCCGATCCTGCAGGGACGTACTTCCGTTCCGGGACGCGCTCATGGACTTCGGCGATGGCGGCCCTCATCCCCGCGGTAATCTGCCCAATATCGGCCGCGGTGCTGATATACGGTGGCATCGTGTAGACGAGGTTGCGGAACGGCCGGAGCCAGACCCCGTGCCGGATGGCTGCGGCAGTGACCGCCGTGACGTCGACGGCGTCGTGCAGTTCGATGACGCCGACGGCGCCGATGGTGCGGACATCACGGACGGATTCAAGGTCAACTGCAGGGGCGAGCCCCGCTTCCAAGCCTGCACGGATCCGTGCGACGTCGGCCCGCCAGCCGCCGCCGTCGATGATGCCGAGGCTGGCGTTGGCCACTGCGCACGCCAGCGGGTTGCCCATGAACGTGGGGCCGTGAAGCAGCGCCCCGACCTTGCCGCCGGATACCGTCGACGCAATTTCCCCTGTGCAGAGCATGGCGGCCAGGGTCAGGTACCCGCCGGTGAGGGCTTTGCCCACGCACATGATGTCCGGCACAACGCCACCATGATCAGCCGCGAACAGTTCGCCGGTACGGCCAAAACCGGTGGCGATCTCGTCGAAGATGAGCAGCAGCCCATGCCGGTCCGCCACCTGTCGCAGCACCGTCAGGCATTCGGCCGGGTACGCGTGCATCCCGCCGGCACCCTGGAGGACCGGTTCGACGATAATCGCGGCCAACTCCCCGGCATGCGCGGCCGCAATGTCCGCGAGTTCGGACGCCCAAACCCGCACGGTCTCCGGTGTCGCGGAAGAAGCCGCCGGCGGTCGGGGTGCAAAGACGTTGGCGGCCAGCAGGCCCGGGAAGGCGGAGTGCATGCCGTCAACGGGATCGCAGACACCCATCGCCGCGAAGGTATCGCCGTGGTACCCGCCACGGATGCTGAGGAAACGCTGCCTCAGGGGGTGCCCGGAGGCGGTCTGGAACTGTACTGCCACCTTCAGCGCAACCTCCACGGCCACCGAACCCGAGTCGGCCAGGAATACCCGCTCCAGCCGCGCCCGTCCAGGTGCGGACGGCGCCATCTCCACCAGCCGCTCGGCCAGTTCAACCGCCGGGGCGTGCGTGAGGCCACCGAACATCACATGGCTGAAGCTGTCCAACTGCCGCTTTGCCGCCGCGTCCAGCACCGGATTGCGGTAACCATGGACGACCGACCACCACGAAGACATCGCATCCACCACCTCGTGGCGAGTGCCGTCCTCGCCCCGAAGCCGCAGCCGCACGCCGTCGGCCGCCTCCACTTCCCACAGCGGAAGGCCCTGCGAGGCGGGCGCGTAGGGATGCCACAACCGCGCACGGTCCCGCTGGATCAGACCCGGCTGCGCCTCATCGATCATGGTGCGAGCACGCCGTGGCGCGAGCACTCGGCGGACCAGCCCAGCGGAGTGACCTGGACCTTCATGCGGCGCCGGCAGGCGGCACAGTACCGCGGCGGCTCCATGGCGAGCCGTTCGCGGCAACGGTGGTGAACGTCCGACGCCGGGCCGGTGCCGCCGTCGTTCGGCTCGCCGCAGAGACCGCAAAACGCAGCCGTGGTTGGGCCCGCTGCGTCGCCGGCGGTTGAAGCGTTGGGGAGCGAAACCCGGTTCATAGCGTCTTCTGGAGTTCCTTGATGGGCATGTTCAGCTCGACCAGGAGGTTCAGGTCCGCGGTAGCCGGCCGGCCCAGGGTGGTGAGGTAGTTGCCCACGATGACGGCGTTGATGCCGCCCATGAGGCCTTCGCGGGTTCCGAGGTCGCCGAGGGTCAGTTCCCGGCCACCGGCGTAGCGGAGCACGGTGCGGGGCATGGCGAGGCGGAAGGCGGCGATGGCGCGGAGGGCGTCCTTGCCGTCCATGATGCCCTGGTTTTCCAAGGGAGTGCCGGGCCGGGGGTTGAGGAAGTTCAGTGGCACCTCGTGGGGTTCCAGTGCCGCCAGTTGGACTGCGAGTTCTGCCCGCTGCTCCACTGTTTCGCCCATGCCGATCAGCGCTCCGCAGCAGAGCTCCATGCCGGCGTCCTTGACCATGTTGCAGGTGTCCAGGCGTTCCTCGTAGCTGTGGGTGGTGACGACCTCCGGGAAGTAGCTGCGGGCGGTCTCGAGGTTGTGGTTGTAGCGGTGCACGCCCCAGCTGGCGAGCTGGTCCACCTGCCGCTGGGTGAGCATGCCGAGGGAGCAGGCGATGTTGATATCCACTGCTTCGTTGATGCGGTCGATGGCGAACTTGATCTGGTTCATGAGCTTGATGTCGGGTCCGCGGACAGCCGCGACGATGCAGAATTCGGTGGCTCCCGTGGCAGCGGTTTCCTTTGCGGCCTTCACCAGTTCGGGGATGTCGAGCCAGACGCCGCGGACGGGGGAGTCGAAGAGGCCGGACTGGCTGCAGAAGTGGCAGTCCTCGGGGCAGCCGCCGGTCTTGATGGAGATGATGCCTTCGACTTCGACGTTTTCGCCGCAGTGTTTGAGCCGGACTTCGTGCGCCAGTTGCAGGGCGGCGGGCAAGTCGCTGTCCGGCAGCCGGAGGATTTCCAGGAGCTGGCTTTCGGAGAGGCCGATACCCTGGTCAAGGACCTGTGTGCGGGCGGTTTCGAGGATGGTGCCGGGCTTGGCCTGGAGGTCTGGCTGCATCGTCATTGATCGTCCTAGGGTGCTTAGGTGCGGATATTTCTTGTGATCTGACGGTAGTTCCCGGTTGCAGGCGGGATTTTGTTGGGTTTCGACAAGGTGCTGAAGCCGACGTTGGACGGACCGCGTGCTGCTTTACTCAGGAGGGCGCGACTCGCGCCTGCGGAGTGTCCTCCTAGACTCGCCATTGCGTTAGCCCTTCGCGGGTGGCAACGTCCGTCCACAGCGCAGGTCCCTCAAGGGCAGGAAGCCCCTGGGCAGACGGAGCGGCGGCGCAGATGACGGCGTCAGGTTCCACCGGGGTACCGCGCTCAAGCTGGACGCCCGCGCCGTCAAAGGACTGCACGGCACCGACGACTTCGAAGCCAGTTTATCGCCGGCTAACACGGGCGACAGGGACCCGGACGCTATGAGGGGGGCACTCGCGGGAGCAGAATGGATTCATGGTCGACGCCGCGGTGTCTGAACGCCTTGCGGAAGGCGAAAGCCTCCTTGCGTCTGCCGACTGGGCAGCGGCCGCAGCCGTATTCGACTCCGTGCTGGCGATCCGTGACCAGCCAGAGGCCCACGACGGCCTGGCAACCGCGCTGTGGTGGCTTCGGAACGTGGACCAGGCTGTGGCCGCGCGCACGGCGGCTTACGCCGGCTTTCGTCGTTTCGGCCAGGACGCGAGGGCATTCCGCTCAGCACTGTGGTTGGCGCGGGAATATGCAGAGTCGCTGGGCAACGAGCCGGTCAGCCGCGGCTGGCTTGCGCGTGCCGAGGGCATCGCAGCCGGCCTCCCGGACGGCGTCGACCGCGGGTGGCTGGCTGTGACTCGCGGGCTGTTGCGCACTGACCCGGCAACGGCGCGTGACGACGCCCGAACCTCGCTGGAAGTTGCGCGGAGCTGCAATGATCCGGATCTTGAAGCAACGGCCCTGGCGCTCCTGGGCCTCGGGACCATTGCCGCTGGCGACGTACCGGAGGGGATGACGCTGGTTGATGAGGCGATGGTGGTGGTTACGGCGGGCGAACTTCGCGACAAGATAGTTTTCGGCGATATCTGCTGCATGGTTACACGGGCCAGCGAAGAGGCCTGCGACACTTCCCGCCTGGGCCAGTGGAACAAGATCCTCCTGCGCTTCATGCAAAGTACGGGGCACCCCGCGCTCCTGGAATTTTGTGGCACGTGCTGCGCGGAGATCTTCCTCGCCTCCGGCGACATCGCCAGTGCCGAGGACTGGCTCAGCAAAACGCTCCGCGAGCTGGAACTGGGCGGTCACCGTGCCCGATGCGTGCACCCGGCAGCAAAGCTTGCGGAGCTGCGGCTGCTGCAGGGCCGCGTGGAGGAAGCAAGCCGCTTGCTCGCGGGCTTTGAAGACCGCACCGACGCGTTGCGGGCGACGGCGGCGGTGCGTCTCGCGGCTGGTGACACAGCTGTGGCTGCGGCGCTGCTGCACCGCCGGATCCATCAGGTCGGCGAGGGCTTGCTTACCGTTCCACTGCTCGCGCTGCTTGCGGAGGTGGAACTTGCTCAACACGTCCCGAGCCAGGCCGTGGCGACCGCAGAACGCCTGGACAGGATTGCTTCCGCGACACGCTGGCCCCGCGCCATCGCGTCGTCCCTCCTGACAGGTGGTCGCGTCGCGGCCGCCGTCGGTAACACCGACTTGGCGCACGAACGGCTCGACTCAGCGATCGCGATTTTCGGCGAGTTGACCATGCCGCTTGAGGCTGCGCGGGCACGGCTCGCATTGGCCGAAGCTTTGCGCGAGTCGGACCGTGAAGTGGCTGTGCACGAGGCCGGGGTGGCGCTTGCAGTGTTCGACGGCGCCGGCGCTAACGGTTTGGCCGACAAGGCGGCTGCGCTCCTTCGATCCCTGGGCGGCCCTGCCCGCACGGGTCCTAAGGCACTGGGCCTGCTGTCGCGGCGGGAACGTGAAGTACTCGCCCTGCTCGCAGAGGCCATGACCAACGCTGAAATCGCGGAGCGCCTTTTTATCAGCGCCAAAACAGCCGAGCACCACGTGAGCAGCATCCTGGCCAAACTGCAGCTGCGCAGCCGTGGCGAAGCGGCCGCCTTCGCGCTGCGGCACTCCCTCGTGGAATAGGACCGCAAATGGGGGATGCCCCCCATCCTTTTCATCCGGCGGCAGCGCATTCTTGGGGTGTCCGCAGAATATTTCCCTAGGAGGTGCGGAAATGAAGCAGCAAAGAACTGCAGCCAACGTCCTTAATCGCGAGGTTGCCGTGACCGTCCGTGAGCACAGCGCCGTCCCAGCACATACGGTTTTCGATGTCCTCGCTGATTTGGCCGGCCATCCCGGGTGGGGAGGCGCCGAGGCTTCAACGCTTTTGTCCATGGATGCCCCACCGGGGCAGGCCTTGGCCGGGACGGAGTTCACGTCCACGGCCGAGGACTCCATATGCCGGATGCGGGACTCCTCAGTCGTCACGGAAGCCATTCGACCATCAACGTTCGAGCGGGTCACGGAGTCGGCATTGGAGTCCAAGAAAAACGGGACGCCGGCGGACTGGCTCCTGGTGCACCGGTATGAAATACGGCCGGACGGAAACCAGAGCAACGTGACCTACACCTGCCGCCTGGTCCGGGCGACCGCCCTGCCCGGCATGCTGGCGATGTTTGGAACTCCCGTCTTGCGGTCACTCGCCGCGCGTGAGTGGGCGCGGGCAAGCAGGGCAGGGCTGCAGCGGCTGATCGCGGCCGCGGAAACCACAGCACGGGCGTGACCCGCGCAGAAGACAAGAAAAGGAACAAGACGATGGCAAAGCTATCAAAAGACGACGAGACCGCACGGGTGGAGCGCATGACCGGCTATGAGGGCCGCTATCGGGAAGCCGACGGATACACGATCGCATTCGAAAAATTCGAGGAGGGAGGCGATTTCACGCCGTTCTACCAAGGCTTGCCCGATGACCTGTGCCAGAGCCACCACTGGGGATATGTCGTCAAGGGCAGGCTCATCATGCACACGCCCGCGGGGGACGAGATCGTCGAAGCGGGTGAGGCCTACTACACGGCTCCCGGCCATACTGATGAGCTTGCTCCAGGTACAGAATTGGTGGAGTTCAGCCCGAGCGACGAGCTCGCCCGTACGCTGGCAGTGGTAGCGCAAAACCTGCAATCCGAGGCGAGCTGACTATCCGAATGGACACCCGTGGCGGCTGAGCTACTCGGCTGGTGGACGCTTCCTTTGCTGTTTCGTCGCCGCACGCTGTTGCTTTGCGGCAAGGCGACGGCGGTTCGAGCCCCGCGTAGGTTTGGTCGCCCGGCGGCGGGCCGCTTCGGGAGCAATACCCTCTGCCACCAGGCCAGCGAGCTTGGCCAGGGCGATCTCGCGATTGCGGAGTTGGGAGCGCTGCTCGGAGACGGCCAAAGTAATCACCCCGGCGACTAGACGCGGTTCGAGACGCGTCAGCAGCCTCACTCGTTGGACGTCCGACAGCGCCGACGAGGTGCAGACGTTCCAGAAAAGCTCCACGCGGCTGTCCGAGGTGTTGACGTGTTGTCCGCCAGGTCCGGACGACCTCGAAAACCGCCAGCCGAGTTCCGAGGCGGGTATCGTGAGCGCGGGCGACACCTCCAGATCCATGCACCAAGCGTTGCACAACATGGGCACGGGTGAAGACTCCTTTCGGGCGGCAACACCGGGGTCCCGGCTGGGCTGCAAGGTCCCAGGAGTACAACTCCAGGAGTAGGGTTTGCCCTAGTCGACGAAGGGGTCACCATGAGCTACAAATACCGAACCGTCCGGGTTCGCGGTACCGACCTGGTTGGAACAATTGCCCGGAAGCATGGAAGTGCGCCTGATATCTACGAAACGTCCAAGGACCCCAGCACATCAGTAGTCCCGGTCTTCTTCGAGGCGACGGGCGAGATCCGTTTCTTTGACAGGTCGATGCTGGAGGACGTCGTTGCGCCCGCCGGCTAGTTGCGGAAACCGCTGCGATTAGTTCGTGGCCGCGACTGTGAAGCCGATTATCCTCCTCGACGTTGATGGCGTGCTCAACCCTGTGGCCCGCCCTGGCAGGGAAGGGGATCCGACGGAGTTGGTGCTGTCGGATGGCACCGTTTCCCTCGTCAGAAGGCTTGCCCGGTGCGGACGGATCGCGTGGGTTTCAACGTGGCCGGCTGACGCAACGGCCAGCTTGGAGTCGCGGCTGCAGCTGGACGAGGAACCCTTGCGGGTAACGGTGTCCATGCGTGCCGAGGACATCGAAGAGCCGACGCCGAAGCTCCGGTCGGTGCGCCGGTGGTTGGCCACAAAGGAACTCCTCGGCGAAGCAGACTGGGACGCCGTGGTGTGGATCGATGACGTGCTGGGGTCCGACGCCCGGGAATGGGCCCACAACCATCACCAGCCGGTCCTGCTGGAGAAGCCGGCTCCGGCGCAGGGGCTGTCGGAATTGCACGTCGTCGCTGTCGAGGTGTTAACGAATGACAGTCCGGACGATTGATCCGCCCGGGCCCAGAGGGCCTCTTCCCGCAGCGCGCGTCCGGTGGGACGATGCCTTTATGAGTGATAAATACCCAGAACAGCCGCATGATCTTGGCCCGCACCAGCACGCGCATGCGGCTCCAACCACGCAGCAGATACGGACTGTCGGACAGCGCCGGCGGGACGCGGAGGAGAAGCTGGAGCATCACCTCGATGAGGCACGCCATAAGGCCGAACACCACGAGGAGACGGCCAAGCCGGGTACGGAAACGGGGAGTTCCGGTGCTCCGGAGGTCAACGGTGGGGATGTAGCCGCCATACAGAACGATGAGCGGCTGACCGCCGCCGACCGCGTGGACCTGATTGCCAATCAGGTCGTCCCCGAACCGGAGGACAAGCAGGCATCCCAGGCAGGCGAACAGGAGCAAGGACCGTAGCAGAGATGAAGGACATGACCTTCAGGACGGGAGAAGCCCGGGCCGCCGCTGCACCTGAACCGCGGGTGGGTGGCGATCTCGCCGGCCAGCTCAGCGATCTCGCCCGGGAGCTTCAGCAGGAGGAGGACACTGAAGCGCTGCTGGTGGACATTGTTCACGCTGCCCTGGACCTGATCCCGCACGTTGCCGATGCCTCCGTCAGTCTCGTCATGGGCAGGAGGACCGTCCAGTCCCGGGCAGCCTCAGGAGATCTCCCCCGGAAGGTGGATGCATTGCAGAGCGCCACGGGTCAGGGACCCTGCATTGACGCCGCCTACGAGGAACGGATTGTCCGGGTCCCGAATATGGGCCGTGAGGAACGTTGGCCGGATTTCGCGCGGGCAGCCTACGACGCCGGTGCCCGGAGCATGCTGGCGTTCCAGCTTTTCGTTGAGGGGGACAACCTGGGCGCCCTCAACCTGTACGGCGACGACGTTGACGTTTTCGATCAGGAATCAGAACAGGTCGGCCTGCTGGTAGCCGCCCACGCGGCGGTCGCCTTTTCCGACGCACAGGAAATCAGCCAGCTCAACCAGGCCCTGGACACACGCGACCTCATCGGACAGGCCAAGGGAATCCTGATGGAAAGGTTCAAAATCAGCTCCCAACAGGCGTTCCAAATCCTGACGAGGGCCAGTTCCGAATCCAATATCAAACTCAGGGACGTCGCCGACCACCTCGCCCGCAGCGGAGAAATCCTCACTCGCCACCGCGGCTAGGGATCTTCCCCTGTGCGTTCCGCTCCTTGGAGTTTAGGCAATATTGCCCGGATCTTGAGCCGATCCGGCGTGTCCGCAAGTACTCCTGAAGCTACTGTTTCCGTAGTGGTTCAGGCAGATGGACCCCCACTCTGAGTGGTTGGAGCACCGAATGGCTGACAGCAAGCACAACGATGGAGAACGTCAGGAAGCCGAGGGGCAGGCCGGAGACGAAGCTTCTGAATCGGCAGACAGCGGTGAGAAAGTTCATGAGGACCGTCCTGACCACGCACAAAGGCCGCGCCGCATTCCAGGCCTGCACGGCTACGACCCGGATCAATGGCCGGACGCAAGCGTTTAGCCGGTGAAAGCACGCAAGGTCTTACTTGATCAGCGCTCCAAGTGGCTACCATGGGCGATCCTCTCGCTCACGTTGGCAGGATGTGCCGGATCAGGCCTGCCGGCTCCGGGCCCCGACGCGCGGCCCACAGTGACCCGGGCAGTTGGATCTCCGCTTCCTCAACCAAGTCCCTCACACGCCCCTACGATCACAGTGACGAGCGCGGCCCGTGTGACCGTCGCACCTGACATTTACGATCTGCAGGGCGAAAAATACGAAGAGGGCTGGGGCTACGGTTGGTCCATCTCACCGGCTTTCCTAGTGATGACTGACGACCGGGATAAGGCGGCTAAAGCGCTGGGAAGGGCAGCCATTCGTTTTTCGTATGTGGGTGACAGCGGCAGGGAACTTACCCTTGCCGAGATCGAAGGGAACGACACCGAGTACACGCCCAACTACGTTTCCGACGTTTACCTGACCCATCTTGGGCCGATGATTTGGGCTGACACCAAGGGCGAACTGACAAAAGGGATGGGGGAGGGAATGCTGGGTATCCTCGTTTCAGAGCTCCGGTCCGAGGAGATAACGGCCGTCGTCACGGCCCCACCGGCGGACCTTTCATTGGAAGGCGTACCACGCATAGAGCCTCAACCGTAGAGCAGACTTAGAGTCATGGCTGATTCTGAAGCGGTTACAACGCAACGTTCGACAGTTGAAGACTGGACGCGGGCTTTAGCGGAGTCCAACGGTTCGCCGGGCGGTGGGGCCGGCACGGGAGTGATGCTGGCCATCGCCGCATCACTGACGTCCATGGTTGCCGGATACACGGAACCTGGGGCGGCCCAACACGCGGCGCTCAACGCTCTCCACGCGCGGGCGCATTCCCTGCGGGAAGCCGCTCTTCGGCTGGCCGACGACGATGCGTCGGCGTCTGCTGCTTTCGGGGCTGCCTTCAGGCTTGAACCGGGGCCGCAACGTGAGGAGGCGATACACCGTGCCTCCATCGAAGCCGCCAAGGCATCGGCGGTGCTCGGCGAACGCGCCATCGACGCCATCGATGACCTGGGGTGGCTGGCATCCAACGGAAACCCGGCGCTCATTTCCGATGTCGTCGTCGCGTTCGGTGCCCTGCGCGCCGCGGTGACAGGGGCACGCACCAACGTCAGTTTTGACCTGGCACAACTGACCGCCGCCGGTGCCGCGCTCGAACAGATCCGGGAAGAGCATCCTGTCTTGTGGGCCACTGTGGAGCGCTTCAATGCCGCCCTGGACCGCATCGACGGCTTGACGGGGAGAATCGACCACCGGGCCGCCCCCACTGACGCCTCGTCGTTGGGGTGAGCCCGGAAGGTTCAGCAATAACGCCTCAGTAACGGCACTTCCGTAAGTTCAAGGTGGACCGAACCGATCAGTGGGAGGTAAGCCATGGCGCCGCGACTCATCGAAGTCCGCCAGCCCAAATCAAACGATGTCGTTGGCCGGGACTTTACGATCGCCGGCTTCGGCACGGGATTTGAAGCCACTGTGCTGTGGCGGGTGCTCGACGCTGCCGGGCACATCGTCGCCACCGGCAACATCCAGGGCGCGGGGAGCATGGGGGTGATCCGTGACTTTGGGCATCAGGTTTCACTCGGCGGATTCACGGCCCGGGCCACCCACATGATGCTTCAGGTTTTCGGCGAGGACGCCTCCGGTATGAATCCGCCCGGGACCGATCTGAACGTCGTCCCGGTTACGGTATTCACGGGGCTGGAGGGCTTCAGGCTCTACGAAGTAGTTAGCGGTGACAACCTGACAAAGATCGCCCGGGATCAGGGACAAAACACCACGGCCGACGACATTTTCCAAGCCAACAGGGACCGGATCAGCAATCCGAACCTGATTTTTCCCGGCCAAGTCTTCCGCATCCCGCTCCTTGCCTGACGGTTGCCCCGTGGCGTGACGGCATAGGGGATGCAGTCCAGCCGACAGGAATTTTTGACGCAGGACATGAAGGAGAAGCCCGAACACCTTGGGGCCATTGCCACTGCCCTTCGTAAGTTCAGGTAAATTTTGTCCATTGAAATGCCAAACTTCCCCGGGCGGAGTCGTACGATGGCCTCGTCCTATCACTCAAATTTGGGGGAAATCACCATGAGCTATCCGCAATACCCGCAGCAGCAGGCACAGCCGCAGACCTTCCAGGGCGGCGAGCCGCCGCTCTGGGCACCGTACTACGGAGCGCCGTTCCCGGTTGCCGTCAAGCGGTTCTTCAAGAAGTACGCCACCTTCTCCGGCCGGGCCAGCCGGAGCGAGTTCTGGTGGTGGGCTCTTGTGTCATTTGCTGTGAGCATTGTCCTTAACATCATCAGCGGCCCGGCGACGACGGCCGACGGCACTCCAAACTTTGGCGTCGGAAGCATTCTGGCCCTCATCTGGGGGCTGGCCACGATTGTCCCGTCCCTGGCGCTGGTTGTACGTCGTCTCCACGACGGCGGCTTCAGCGGCCTGCTGGCCCTCCTCCTGCTGGTGCCTTTCATCGGCGCCCTGGCGGTGCTGGTCCTGACGATCCTGCCGTCCAAACCGGAAGGCCAGAAGTACGACAGGCCGGCGGGCGTCTAGCTCCCAACTCGGTTAGCCCACGAAGCTGACCCACCATATGCAGAAGGGCCCGTTCGGACGAACGGGCCCTTCTGCATTCCTCTTCAGTCAGCCGCCCACGCGTGCCGGAGGGGGCTCGGCAGTCAGGTTTCATCCAGAAAACTCCGGAAGAGTGGAAGGCTGCGGGCCTTGCGCCCGCGAAATTCAGTCGAGCATCGAGGGTCCAGTTCCTGCCTTGGACCAGCCAAGGCGGGCACTGGCCGGACGAAAGCCCCGGAGGTTATGTGACGTTACTCATTGGTGGACCCGTGAAGACGGCCGCCCCGCAAACTACGGTTCGCCAGAGGCTGGGCGGACTGGATGTTCTACGCGGCGCCGCTGTTGGCGCCGTCCTGCTGGGGCATTCGTGGCCCGGAGTCTTCCAGGGCGCCGGCATCGTCGGTGTCATTGTGTTCTTCGTGCTGAGCGGTTACCTGATCACGGGCGTCCTGATGAGGGATGTCGAGCGGCACCGAAAGGTCCGTTACGGACGCTTCTACGCGCACCGGGCCTTCCGGCTGCTGCCGGCATTGACCGCCTTCCTGGGCGTATACGCCATCGTGGAACTCATGGCCGACGTCCTCGGGGACCGGTCGAAGGGAATCATCGGTTACACACTCCTGGCCGGTTTCGGGTACCTCAAAGACCTGCCGCTGCCGTTCGATGTCAGCATGGCCATCGGGCCGCTTTGGACACTTGCGGTGGAGGAACAGTTCTATCTCATCTGGCCGGCCCTCCTGGTGCTTGCCCTGCGGACGAACCGGCAGGCGCGCCTGATTAGCTGGTCGGCCGCCGTCGTCTATGCATTAATGGCCGCGAGCGTTTTGGGGATGCTGATCCTGGCCCCGCACCTGCACTCCCTGGTCTACGCGCTTCCGACGACGTGGGGCCTCGGGCTGATCATCGGTGCCGCACTGCGCCTGTATCGTGTGCGGTTGTCCGGGTGGTTCTCTGGGCGCAGCACCCGGCGGGCGGCCCTTCTTGGTGCGGCCGCCGTCCTGGGTGCGCTGATGTTCTTTCCCAAGGCCAACGAGTCCCCGGCGTTCTTTTTCGCCGGCGGCCCCCTGGCCATGGTTGCCGCCGCCGTCTTGGTGGTCCTGGCCTCTTCCACTCAGCGCCAAATGCCTCAATGGTCCCGGCCATTGCAGTTGCTGGGCACGGTGTCCTATGCGGCGTACCTCTGGAACTATCCGGTTATTCTGTGGCTCAACCACGGATCAACGGCCAACCTTCCGCCGCTCGTGGCAGTGCTGGCCATCGTGCTGACCCTGCTCGTGGCGGTGATCAGCTGGCACACGGTGGAAAGGCTTGGCCGCATAGGACGCGTACGGTTCGACAAGCGCTACGGCACCTAGGGGCTGGTCTCCTCGGTCGATGGCGTCGTCGAAGCTTTGGCCACATCGGCGGGGGAGCCCTGCCGGCGGCTCGCCAGCACGAACGGGACCACAAAGAGCTGGATCACACCGGCCATGGCAAGGGATGCGGGGTAGCCGAATACGTCGGCACCCCGGCCGAGCGCCGGCTGGACCACTACGCCACCGCTCGATCCCATCAGTGAAGCAAAGCTGAGTACTGTGGCCCGCTGCTTGGACGGGATCATGTCGTTGACGTAGGCCTGCCGCACGGGCATTGCCGCGGAGTCGACCACAGCCCACAGCGTCAGCAGGGCAAGCGCAACCCAGAACACCTGGGTAAACCCGAGCACCAGGAGAAGCAGCGCGCTGATACAGGCGCTAAGGATCAACACGGACGTGCGTTTGCGGAACAGGCCCCGGATATGAGGGGCGAGCCAGCCGCCCACTACTTCCGCGCCGGCCACGATTGCCGCCGCCAAGCCGGCCACTGAGTACGCCCGCGGGTCCCCGAAGAGCTCCAACAGGTACGGCTGCAGGGCATAGAAGACGTAGAACCCGACGCCGGTACTGAAGGGGGCAGCCAGCATCACGTACCGCACGGGCGGGATTTTCAGGCCGTTGTCGATCGAAGCGGACAGCACAGCCCGCGTCGCACGCAAGGGGTGCGCTGACCGCTCAGGGGTGAATCCGACGTCGTGCATGAGCCAAAACGCCAACGCGAACATGGCCAACAGCACGCCCACCCGCACAAGGAACGGCACGCCGAGGTCCGTGGCCTGGGCAATGACGCCGCCGGCCACCGAGCCAACGAGCATCGCCACCCCGGACACCATCTGCCCGCGCCCGAAGACCGACTCGAGCCCGCCTTCGTACCCCGAGAAATGCAGGGCGTCCACCAGCCAGGCCTCAACCGCCCCCGAGAAGAACGTGAAACCCAGGCCCAGCAGTATCGACACCGCGGCCCACCAGGGGAACGGCGCAGACAGCAGCCACAGCAGGTAGTAAAGGTAGGTCGAACCGGCCAAGGTTACGGTGCCCAGCAGGAACGAAACCCGACGGCCCCAACCGTCGGCGATCACTCCCGTGGGAACCTCGAAAATTACCATTCCGGCCGTGAAGAAGGCGTTCGCGGCGAAAGCTTCGAAGTTTGTCAGCCCCGCGTCAAGCAGGAATAGCGTGTTGACGCCCCAGATGAAGGAGGCCGCAAGGGTATTGCCCAGCGTCAACGTCAGATAGATGCGCTGAATCTTTCGGGCGGCAGCGTTCATCGTTTCGCCGTCCCCGCCGCGGCGAGTTAGGAACACGAGGCTATTCTCGCCCCGTTCAACGTGGTGTGCCAGAGCACCGGCGAAACCTCAGCATCCCCCTACGCTTCGTGGGCCGTCGGAATGTCTTGGGACGCCGCCCATTCGCCCACATCGCGGCGTTCAATGGCCGCCGCCATCAAGTCAGGGAACAGGTCGGGCGTGCAGGCGAAGGCAGGGACGCCGATTCCGGCGAGGGCCGAGGCATGGCTTGAGTCGAAAGACGGGTGGCCGCTGTCGCTCAGCGCCAGCAGCGCGATCATGGTGGTCCCCGAACCCACGATCGTGGCCGCGCGCCGCAGCATTTCCTCCGCTATCCCTCCTTCGTAGAGGTCGCTGATCAGCACCAGGATCGTTTCGGTGGGCTGGGTGATCTGCTCCTGGCAGTAAGCCAGGGCTCGGTTGATGTCAGTGCCGCCGCCAAGTTGCACGCCAAAGAGCACATCAACGGGATCGTCCAGTTCGTCGGTCAGGTCCACGACTTCGGTGTCGAAGACCACGAGCCGGGTGCGCACGGACCGCAGCGAGCTGAGCACAGCTCCGAACACGCTGGAGTACACCACGGACTCGGCCATGGACCCGGACTGGTCGATGCACAGGATGATTTCACGCTGGATCTCGGTGCTGCGTCGGGCATGGCCGACCAGCCGCTCGGGCACGATCGTCCGGTATTCGGGCTGGTAGTGCTTGAGGTTGGCCGCGATCGTCCTGGCCCAATCAATGTCCCGATGGCGGGGCCGCCGGGACCGTGCCGCCCGGTTCAGTGCCCCGGAGACCGCCTGGACGGTCTTGGCGCGCAGGCGGTCCTCAAGCTCATTCGTCACGTGCCGGATGACTGTCCTGGCAGTCTCGCGGGAATGCTCGGGGATCACCCGGCCGAGGCCTACCAGCGTACTGACGAGGCCGACGTCGGGCTGTACCGTTCGCAGCATCTCCGGCTCGAGGAGCAACTGGCGCAGCCCGAGCCGGTCCATCGCATCGGCCTGCATCACCTGCACGACGCTGGACGGGAAATAGCTCCGTATGTCACCCAGCCAGCGGGCCACCCGAGGGCTGGAGGCGCCGAGGCCACCACGGCCGTTCTTTTCCGCCCCGTACAAAGCCTCCAGGGCCTGGTCCCGGCGCGCGTCAGCGGTTGAAAGCACCACGCCATCGCCGTCCGCCGTGCTGATGCCGTCCGCAGCCTGCCCGCCAAGAACCAGGCGCCAGCGGTCCAGCCGGCCGCGCGGGCCGATGACATCAGGGTTCGCGTCCGTCACGCGACCACCTCCCATCCGAGATACCTGGCCATGGTCCGGATCGCAGGGCCAGCCGACGCCAGGTCCAGGGTTGCCTGGTTGTCCGTTTTCCCGGCGTCGTCAATGCGGCTCACCTGCTCGCCGATCTCCCGCCTCTCCGGCTGGCTGAATGCCGAAAAGGTCCTGCGCAGCAGCGGGAGGACGTCGTCGAAGACGTCGTCGTCAACGCCGGCCACCCAGTCGTCCACGATCTTGAGGAGGCGCCGGTCATAAACCAGCAGCGTCGCGTCGCCGGAGAGCAGGCCCTCCAGCCAGGCAGCGGCTTCCCGCGCCGGAGTGGCCACTGAGAGCCGGCGACTGAGCCTGGCGGCCACGTCGTTTCCGTCCACAAGGCCCGCGTCCAGCAGCAGCCTGGTGGCCCGTCCCGCCACAGAACCGTGGATCCGGTCCGAGCCTGCGACGGCGGCGAGCGCCCGGTGCCAGTCGCCCAGCGGCAGGTCGGGCATCAAGGACAGACCTTGCTGGGCTGAGTCGATGGCGCGCCGCATCGCGTCCGCAGCTTCATCGTCCAGGCCTGCGCAGGCTGTGGGCAGTCCCACGCAGGCACGCACCACCGTTGTGTCCAGGATTTTCCGTACACCCGTGACGTCAACTCCGCGGACGTTTCCATACCTACAGGTCCGGGCCAGCGGGGCGATGGTTTCCAGCAGCGGCGCGACGTCCTGCTGCAGGGCCGTGCGCTCGGCAAGTACCGTGACGACGCCACCTATGCCGTCGGGCAGGTCAGCGAGCAGGCAGCTTGCGAGGAGTTCGCTAAGCTCGGCCAGGCTGCCTGCATCCTGCGCACGTTCGGACACACAGGCCGAGGCAGCCGAGGCGACCGTCGTGCCGTAGCGGCTGGCTTCAACCACTGCAACCGCGAGCTCCGGCTGCCAATGGAGCGTCCAGACCTCCTTGAAAGTGCCCGTGGTCCGGCCGGTTTCGCTCTGCGCGCCCCAATGCACTCCGAGCAGCGCCAGCCGGTGCAGCAGGACCGAGCGGGCCAGCTGGTTAGGCTTGCGCAGGTCCAGGGTCAGGACCTCTTCCATGGCGCTGGGCTTCCACCGGAGCCTGCGTTGTGTGGCTGCCAGATCGGCGGCCAGGGGGAGGGTCGGCGCGGAGTCCGGCACGCTCCCGAGTTCGAGTCCAACGGTGAGTTCGCGATGGACCAGGGCCAGCGGCAGGTGCGAACCGTCGCACAGCACGGCCTGGGCGGCGTCGTCCAGTTCCGCCAGTCCCGGGCTCGGCCGGCCCCGGACGGCGGCCAGGGCAGTCGCCATCCTGCTCGCTTCCACCACCGAGGCCGTTGATGCGTCCAGGTTTTCCCGGCGCAGGGCATGGGCTACCCGGACCAGCCAGGTGGTGGACACGTCCGGGCCGGAGCCCCGGGCCATCCAGTGCGAAAAGAGATGCTGGTACCAGCCCGGTGCGGTGACCCCGGCACCGTATCCGCTGCGCAGGCTGAGCCGGCCCGAGGTCCATGGCACCCAGGTGACGGCGACCTTTGCTTTAGGCAGGCCGGCGAGCACTTTATTGTCTGCAGACGCCGAGGGAAAGTCGGCGGGTACCAGCGCCGGGGCATGATAGGCACCGCACACGACGGCGATCCGTGCGTGCCCTTCGCGCATGGCAGCCCTGATCAGGCGCCGCATCGCGGCTTCCCGCCGGTTGTTCTCCATTACGTCGGGGTGGTCGCCCGGCCGGTCGTCGGCCGCGCGGATCTCTGCAATGGCCTCGGTCAGTGCCGCGAACCGGTCGACGGGGTCGGTGTTGCGGTGCTCGATGGCATCCTCCCACCACCGCTCGGCGTCGCTGTAGCCGGCGGCCGCGGCGAGCATCCCGATCGCGTCGGGCCGGTAAGGCTGCTGTGGAGGGGCAGGTGGTTCCGTACCGTCTGCGGAGGGACCGTCGTCGTCCTCCCGCTCACTGTCCGATGGCGGCACGGGAGGCACAGTTGGCACGTCCGACGGCGGCACGGGAGGCACAGAGGGCGCAGGGGCCATCTGCAGCGCGAAAGTGTGCGCCGCCGGCAGGTCGATCGCCCGCACCTGGGTGCCGGTGGAGAGGGCCCAGCGGATCGCCACCCATTCCGGCGAGAAACTGGCCATCGGATAGAAGGAAGCCAGCCGTGGCTCGTCTGCTACGTAGATGAGGCCGGCGACTGGCGGCACCATCTCGGGATCGGACAGTAAGGGGATGACCTGGTCCAGTTCCGGAGGTCCCTCGACCAGCACCAAATCCGGTTTGAGGCTGGCCAGTGCTTCAGCGACGGAGTGTGCTGAGCCGGGGCCATGGTGCCGGATCCCCAGGATGTGGACTTCAGTCATCGGTCAGGCTCATCGGTCAGGGCCCAGCGGTCAGAAGCCACAGTCAGTTGGTCGATTCGAGGTCGCGGCAGGCCCGGTAAAGGTCCTTCCACTCCGGCCGGTTCCGCACGACGGTTTCCAGGTATTCCTGCCAGATCACCCGGTCCTGGACAGGGTCCTTGACCACCGCGCCCACCAGGCTGGCCGCTACGTCCTGGGCCCGGACGGTTCCGTCACCGAAATGGGCGGCGAGGGAGAGCCCGTTAGTCATGACCGAGATGGCTTCTGCTGTCGACAGAGTCGCGGAGGGCGATTTAAGGGTGGTTCGCTGGTCCTGGGTTACGCCTGCGCGCAGTTCCCGCATGACGGTGACCACCCTTCGGATCTCGGAGAGCGCGGCCAGGTCAGCCGGAAGCTCAAGGGCCTCGCCCAGGCTGCGGACCCGGGTGGTGACAATCTCCACCTCCTGGTCGATGCTGTCCGGTAGCGGCAACACCACGGTGTTGAAGCGGCGGCGCAGTGCTGAGGAGAGATCGTTGACGCCTTTGTCCCGGTTGTTGGCCGTCGCGATGATGTTGAAGCCCTTGCGTGCCTGTACTTCTTCGTTCAGTTCGGGGATCGGCAGCGTCTTCTCGCTGAGAATCGTGATGAGGGAATCCTGCACGTCGGACGGGATCCGGGTGAGTTCCTCCACCCGCACCAGGCTTCCGGTCTCCATCGCGCGCATCACCGGCCCGGGGACCATGGCAGCCCGGGAGGGGCCGTCGGCGAGCAGCCGGGCATAGTTCCAGCCATACCTCAGTGCCTCCTCCGGAGTTCCGGCGGTGCCCTGGACCACGAGCTTTGAGGATCCGGAAACGGCTGCGGCGAGATGCTCTCCCAGCCAGGTCTTAGCGGTGCCCGGCACACCAAGCAAGAGCAGGGCCCGGTCCGTTGCCAGGGATGCCACGGCGATTTCCACCAGCCGTTCCGAGCCCAGGTATTTGGGCGTGACTTGCACTCCGTTTGGCAGGGTGCCGCCGAGGATGTAGGTGGTAACCGCCCAGGGTGACAGCCGCCAGCTCGGCGGACGGGGCCGGTCGTCGACGGTGGCCAGCGCGCTGAGCTCGTCGGCGTACGCGTGCTCGGCGTGGGCGCGAAGGACATCGGTGCCGTTAGGGGCATTGGTCATGGAAAAGCCTCCGTCAGGGATTGTCGGAATGATTGGTACTGCAGGGCCTCACGGAGCACGCGGCGCCGCGCGGCGTCGTCGTCTGAACGCTCTAGCAATCGCCGGGCCTGCTCGGCCGCCTGCGGCGGCAGTGCCGCGGGCAGGACGTCGGCCAGCATGCTTGCCAGCTGTCCGCCGTTCTTGGCCGAAATCTGCTCAAGCACGGCTTCAGCCAGGGCAGTTCCCCAGGGACGTGGCATGTCACGCAGCGGTGTGGCCAGTGCGAAGGGGTTTGCGGTGCTGGCGCGGATGTGCCGGATCAGTGTCTCTTCCCGCTCATCCTGAGGCAGGCAATTGAGCAGCCGCAAGTCCAAGCGGAGCTCCAGGAGCGCACGAGCCCAGTCACCGTCACCCCGCAGTGCGGCAATGTCCCGGATCGTTTCGAGGACGCGCTTTTCGCTCTTAAGCAGTGCCACAATTGCCGCGGGGCTGCGGCCAGAGGCCTTTGTCCAGACGTCGAGCGGGGCGCCGCGGACGACGGTGTCGAGCCGGCTCAGCAGGTCGGGCTCACCGCTGCGTGGGTCCGGCGCGATCCCGTCCCGCAGGGCGGCCGCGTCCGGTTCCGAAGGGAGGTCGATCTCGAATTGCTTGCGCAGCACGCCCTTGACGCGCAGCAGAGGGAGAAGCCGGGTGGCCATACGGCGGGCGCGGGCGCTGGCCGGGAGTTGGTCGAGCAGGCCGGCGGCAGCCTCGCGGACCACCTTGGCTTTGTCATCGAGCGCCCGCTCGAGCAGGTCCTCGTCGTCGTCCCCCAGGTTCGTCGCCAAGGTGCCCAGGTGGGCGGCCCGCTCCCGGGCTCCGAGCGTCTCCCAGTGGGCGGAAAGGTATTCGCGGGCGGCGGCGGGGCTACTCTTGCGGAGGCGTTCCAGTTCTTTGGTGGCGTCCGCGCTTTTCAGCTCCTCCCAATCCGTCGCACTGGCTGCCGGCAGGTCGGACCCCCGCGCTTTGAGGTCCTGAAGCCAGCGGCCCCGGGCACCGATCGCCGGCTGCAGAAGCGCTGCGACGCCGGGCTTCGTGTCCGCCAAAGCCAGCAGCACAGGCAGCAGTCTGTGCGGAACTCGTCGGCCGAAGGCTTGGGCCAGCTGAAGCCAATCGGCCACCAGCAGGTCCCGAAGCTCCTGTCCGACCGGCGGCTGGGTAAGCAGCAGTTCCAGCAGTCGGGCGGCCGTATCGGAGGCTATGGGGGCATCATCCGGTGGGGCTGGCTCGGGCAGGTCAGCTGCATCCAAAGTGGTGGATTCCCGGGAGGAACGGCTGACGGCGTCGGCCAGGGCCGCCTGGTCAAGCACCAATTCCTCGCTGGACAGGCCGTCCGGGGGGCGGACGCCCAGTTCACTGGGCGGCGGCGGTGCCGGATGCCGGGCGGTCCCGACGAGCGCCGCCGTCCTGAGCTCGGCCAACCAGGTCATGGCGTCACCACCGTTCCACCAACGACGGCGGACAGTGGCCGTAGGTGGCCCTCATCCAGTTCGCCGAACACGTCCACGGGATGACCGCCGGTCAGGGCCAGCAAGGCGTCCAATGGTGCGTCGACCAGGGGGAGGGCGTCTCCTGCTCCGTCCCGCAGCCAGCCGTGGTCACCAGGACAGACGCGCACTCCGCCCAGCAGGACGGGGTGGCGCTCACGCCAGGGGGAGAGGGCTACCGCGGCCGATTCGGCTTCCATCGCTTGGGCGATACTGCCACCGTCGCCCAGGCTGGTTGCCGTTCCCAAGGGTGCGGCGGGGCTGGTGAACATGGCCCGCCTCGGTGCGGAGCCGGGGTACCGTGCGAGCGTGGCGTCCAGGACAGCGCCGACGAGCTGGGGCGTCGCCAGGGACTCACTCTGGGCAGCGAAATCGAGGACGACGACGATCGTTCCGTCGGGTGCTCGGAGCCAGGTCCGTTGCTGCTTGAGCCTGCCGTCGTCGCTGCGGTGGGCGCCCAGGACCAGCCAGGGACCGTGCAGGGCCTCGGTGCCGTGGACGTCCGCCGTCGGAACTGCCCAGCCGACGGCCACCCGGAGATCGGCGAGCTCCTCCGGCGTCAGGATTTCTCTCATGCGCCAGGCCTTGGTCACGGCCCACCAGCGGCCTGCCCGGAACAGCAGATGGTCGGCCCAGTCGGCCCGGGCGTGTACGTCCGAACCCATGGCCCTCACCTGTTCAGCCAAACCCGGAAGCTGGGCGTCAACTAGGCGGGCTGCCACGCCGTCCCACCAGGAGTACGGCTGGGTGCGTGCGGACGCCAGCCCGGTCCTGACCAGATCCGTCAGCCACCGGGCGAAGTCCTCGATCCCCGCATCCATCAGTGCCATTCGGTCGGCCAGCCGCTTGGCCTGTGCTGCAGGATCCGTCGGCTGATCAGTAGGGCGTTTTTCCCGCGCAGCGGACCGTTCCGCCCGCTGGGCCGCCCATTCCTGGGCGAAACCGGCGGTCTCTGTGCCGGCGTCGGCCGCTTCGCCCCGGGACCACATAAGCAGCAAAGCCAGGGCGTGCTTGCAGGGGAATTTCCGGCTGGGGCAGGAGCACCGGTAGGCGGGGGCCACGGTGTCCACGCTCACCTGATAGGGCGTCTTTCCACTGCCTTGGCATTTGCCCCAGACCAGGTCGTCGTTGCTGCCCGTATCGGACCAGGGCCCCGGCCGTGCCAGCTTCTGCGCGGCCGCGAGGGACGCCGCGTCGGGAGCGGCGCTTATCACCTGCTGCTCGCTCCATCGCCCCATGAAGCACATTGTGCCCGATGTCACAGGAAGCGCCAAGGTGAGCAGCGCGGCGTGGCCCTCAAGATCTGAACAAGATGGCCAGGGGCCTTGACGTACGGCTAGGCGCGGGAGTCAGAGCCGCCGTGCAGGCCCGGTTCCTTGCCTGCGTCCTCCCATAGCGCGGCTTAAACGGGCGTTCCGTGGAGGCCCAGGACGAGGACCGCGTTGCCGTTTTCGCCGTAGTAGAGCTCGACGCCGTCGACGCTGGGTTGAGGCCTGCCGCCAGCGTAGGCCTGCCAGTTATCCTGCGGAAAGCCCGCGTGCAAGGCCCTCGGGAACGCGGAGAGCTTAACTGAACACTCTTGCGCACCCTCCCGCGGCTAAGCGAGACTCTTTAGGAACTTGATGCACAGATCAATGGGATTGCACAACAAAACCAGCGGTAAGGGACGCAGCGTCGCGTCCCTCAGCTCAGCGGCAAAGCCGTCGCGGGGTTTGATCGCGCAGACTTGAGGAGAGCCATGGCCGGCATGTTTGAACTTTACGTGGACCCCGAATCCTGTTTCAGGTTTCGTCTCACAGCACCGGATGGAACGGTGATGGCCATTTCCAAAGCCTTTGACACCAAGACCGCAGCGGTTGCCGGCATTGCCGAGGTGCGTGAGTATGCCGGCATGGGACACATTACCGATCTCTGCCCGAAAGCCATGAAGGAGGCGCGGCCGGATAATTACGACCTCCCGGTTGTCCAGCCCCATGAGGTCCGGCGTATTCCGGCCGCTGACCTTCATGGCCGTATCAGGCCGATCCGTCAGCCCGCCGGGCCACGGTGGGCGGGAGCGGTCTAACGCTGCCGGCGCATCCGTGTCAGGATCAGGTATGCCACACCGCCTGATGCTGCTCGACACCGCGTCACTGTACTTTCGCGCCTTCTACGGCCTGCCGGATAGCATCCGTCGTCCCGACGGGACACCAGTGAACGCTGTCCGCGGCCTTCTGGACATGATTGCCAGGCTCACCACCGATTATGGTGCGACGCACCTGATCGCTTGCTGGGACAACGACTGGCGCCCGCAGTGGCGGGTGGATCTCATTCCGACCTATAAGGCCCACCGGGTCGCGGAGGTCATGACGGATGCAGCCGATATCGAGGTTGTTCCGGATGCGCTGGAGGCCCAGATTCCGATGATCCGCCACGTGCTTGACCTCGCTGGCATAGCCGTCGTCGGGGCTGACGAGCACGAGGCGGACGACGTCGTGGGCACGTACGCCAGCCACGCCGAGTTTCCGGTCGACGTCGTCACGGGAGACCGCGATTTATTCCAGGTGATCGACGACGCCCGCCAAGTGCGCGTGATCTACACGGCGCGGGGGATGAGGAACCTCGAAGTGTTGACGGAGGTGGTCGTCGTCGGCAAGTACCTCGTGCTGCCCCAACAGTATGCCGACTATGCCACGCTCCGCGGCGACGCATCGGACGGGCTGCCAGGCGTCGCCGGTGTCGGTGAGAAGACCGCCGCGTCGCTGCTCGGGCAGTTCGGCACGCTGGACGATCTGCTCGCGGCGGCAGCGGACGGGGGAGGCGGCGTTTCCGCATCGGTGCGGGCAAGACTCGAAGCCGCTGCCGATTACCTCATGGTCGCGCCCACGGTAGTAAAAGTGGTACGCGACCTCAAGTTGCCCACCCTCGAGGAAGCCGGAGCACAGCTTCATCCCGTCGGCCCCGACTCGCGCGCCGAACTGGAGCGTCTTGCTGTCGACTGGAATCTCGGCAGCTCTGTTAAACGGCTGCTGGCCGCCTTGGACCAGCGGTAGCCTTGGGCCAGCGCTAAAGGTGCTGGTCGGGAACCAGTTCGCTCTGTACTTGAGCTGGCCAGTGGGGTGGTTCCCAGTCTTGGTGTTCGCTTTGGTAGTGGCGTCCGGTGGGTGAGGTCCAGCCGGGTGGTTTGTCGATGCTGGCGGCGGTGGGTGTCCAGGCGGTGGTGTGTTTCAGCCGGTGGTGTTTGGGGCAGGGCTGGCCGAGGTTGCTGATGCCGGTGGTGCCGCCGTCTGCCCAGGCCAGGAGGTGGTCGGCTTCATTGTCCAGGGACTGGTTGTTGCAGCCGGGGAACGGACACTTGCCGTCCCGCATCCTCAGCCATTGGCGCATCGCGGCGGGGATCCGGTAACTGTTACGGCCGATCTCCAGCGGCGCCCCGTTCCGGGGGTCGGTCAGGACGCGGTGGAATGAGCCGGCGCCGTCGGCGACCAGGCTCCGGGCCATCGATGCCGGGATCGGCCCGTAACCGTCGAGGGTGGCTGGTTCGTCGGTGAGGCCCATCAGGGCGAACACCGGCACGGTCACGAGGACCTGCGCCGCCGGTATCGGGACCCGCCCCGTCGACTCATCGGCGGAGACGCCGTCAGCCGTTGTTTCATCGCCCGCGGCGCCGCTGAGGAGCAGTTGGGCGGCGATGTCGGCGCGGAGCTGGGTCATGGTGCGGGTCTCGGCCGGGCCCTGGAGGGTGCGGGCGGTGGCGGTGATGCCGTTCCAGATCCCGGCTGCCCGGTCTGCGGGCAGGTAGGCCGAAAGCCAGGCCATGCCGTCCCGGTCCGGGACGTACTCCAGCCGCCGGTCCAGCACGCTCCTGGCGTGGCGCTTTTCGATACTCACCGGATGGTGGCGTTCCCGCCAGGTCCTGGCCTTTGCCCGGAACCGGGACGGGACCAGCTCACCGGCCGGGCACTCCCGGGCCCGGTCCGGCACGTCAGGGCCCAGGAAACGGGCCTCCAACGCCGCCGCGCCGGCAGCATCCAGGCCGGTCGTTTCATCGACCATGACCTTCGCGTGCTGCCACGACAGATCCCCGGACTGCAGCGCAGCCAGCGTCAGCGGCAAGGCAGTGGTCAGCTCATGGGCCTGCGCCAACAGCGCAGAAGCCGAGCGTTCACTCACCGTCAGCGCGCACGCGACCTCGGACACCACACCCATCTCCTGGGCCGTGTGTTCCCCAGGGCTCCTGACCGGGCCGTCCAGGGCCGCAGCCTTCCCGGCGTACGCGGCGGCCAGGCGAACCCTGAACGCCGCAACCATCGCGTCCACGCGGACCGAACCGGCGAGCCCGTCCAAGCAAGCATCCGCCTGCCCCCGCAAAGGATCATCACCCCCGGACCCCGTCCCGGAACCCGTCTGGAAACCCGTCTGGGAACCCCGGCCACCCAGCCCCCGGCGCATACAGGCAGCAAACTCCGCCGCAGCAGCCTCGAAAGCCTCCACCGCCTCCTCAACACCCGGGATCCCCATACCCCCATCATCCAGCGACCCGCCAACAAAAACAGCCCAGCACATGCCCTATGTGGATAACCTCCAGGACCCTCTGGAATTGCCTTGGGGCGGTTTCGTCCCCGCGTGCAGGGCAGCAAGTTGAAGCCCTCCGGCCGAGGCTGCCGGGAAAACCGGACCCGAGAGCGAAATTTTTTTCCGTCGGCGGTGTCATCCCCATCCGTGCCGGACCATCGCTGCGGCAACGAAGGACACGGCGTCAGTAAGCGCTTCCAATTGGTCTTCTCGGAAGCCGCTGCTGCCCGTATCGTGGTGGGCGTCCCCAGCATAATGAGCTGCAGGGGGAGAAGATCATCAGCACAGGGCTCCCCACAGAACGGATCCACCCATGCGTGAACTGAATTTCATCAGCACCGGCAAGCTGGAGTGGATTGAACGCATCGACCCGAGGCTGATCACAGGTGATGATGCGATCGTGCGCCCGATTGTTGTGGGCCGCTGCGACGGTGACACTTTGCCGATCCACCACCGTGTTTCGCGGGGGTTGCAGGCAGGTTTGAAGGCCGGGGTGATCGACCCCGTCGTCGGAAACATCTGTGGGCCGGTCCCCTTCCAAGGACCGTTCGCAATTGGGCACGAAGCGATCGCGGAGGTGGTCGAAGCCGGGCCGTACGTCAAGAATCTCAATGTGGGCGACAAAGTGGTTGTGCCATGGTCCGTTTCTTGCGGACGGTGTGGGATGTGCAAGCGGGGCCTGACCTCCAAATGCACCGTTGCCCGGGACGGACGCGCGATCGCCGCATACGGGTTTGGCCCGGCCTGCGGACCCTACGGCGGGATGGTGGCAGACCTGATCCGGGTGCCGTTTGCAGAGCACATGCTCGTCCCGCTGCCTCACGGGCTCGACCCACTGCGCGTCGCGGCCGCCAGCGACAACCTCGCGGATGGATGGCGGACCGTGGTGCCGCAGCTCCGGGCCAGGCCTGGCGCGAAAGTCTTGGTCCTTGGCGGCGGGGGCAAGTCCATCGGCCTATACGCCGCCGGCCTCGCCGTCGCACACGGCGCCTCGAGGGTCGATTATGTGGACACCAGTCACCGTCGCCTTGATGTTGCCCATTCGCTTGGAGCCGATGCCCACCAGCGCACCGGGAAGTCTGCCAGTCCAAGGGCCGGGTACGACATTGTGGTCGAGGCTTCCAGCACTGCTTCCGGGGTCCGCAAGGCCATCCGCGCCACGGCCCCAGGAGGGATCTGCACGGCCATTGGCTACTATCCTGGCACCAATACCGGAATCCCTTTGATGCACATGTACGCCAACGACATCACCTTGCATCTGGGGGTTTCCCACCCCCGCGCGGTCCTGCCCGAACTCCTGGACTGGGTCCATACCAACAACTTCCCCGCGGAGAAGGTCACGAGCCACCTCGCGGACTTCGACGACGCCCCCAGCGCGTACGCCGAACATGCCACCAAGCTTGTGCTCCACCGCCCAGCCCTCCTTCAGGCCTGAGTGGACACGGGCGCTACGGCCCTGGAGCCTGGGGTCCGCCTAATGCGACTCCGCCGTGGCGAGCCGGTTCAGCGCCAGGGCACCAACCAGGAGGCCGAAGTCGCGCAAGGCAATATCAAAGAAACTGCCCAGCACTAGGAGGTTGATGATGATTCCCAGCAGCCAGGCAGCCACAAGCAGGGATCCGAAGCGCGGTCGAACTGCCACCACGATGCCGGCGATGATCTCCACCACTCCAACGGCATACATGATGGTCTGCGCTGGAAGGGGCACCACACTGGTCGCCACGGGGGCCAGATAGATGGTCCAGTCGGCAAGAAGGTTCGTGAACTTGTCCAGCCCGAAAAGGATGGGGGCAACGGTAAATACGGTGCGAAGCAGGAGGAACGCCTGATGTCCCGGTTCCGTGACCAGGCTCCGGCCGTTCGTCCGCTCCGCAGCAGTGGATTTCATGATGACTCCTTCTAAAAGTAGGTATTGTCATTTTAGAAGCGAAGCTATGATTAATCAACAGTTCTTGTTTTTAGAAGGAGGCTCCCTCATGCGCAGACTTCCGTGGGCCGGCCGGCTGGCCGCCGTCGCATCGTTGGGGGATGAAAAGCGCCGCCAGCTGTTCGAGTTTGTCTCAGCGTCGGACGGTGCCGTTGGCCGCGACGAAGCGGCAGCGGCCGTGGACTTACCTCGAAGCACCGCGTCCTTCCACCTGGACCGGCTGGTGAAGGACGGCCTGTTGGCCGTGGAGTTCCACAAACCGGCGGGAAAAACCGGCCCGGGTTCGGGACGCCCAGCCAAGATGTACAGGACCGCCGAGCCTGAGATCGGGGCCTTCGTTCCGGACCGGAACTACGACCTCGCCGGCGAGCTGCTCGCGGCAGCCATTGAGCATTCGTCGTCCGGCGGGACACCCATCCGGGAAGCGCTCCTTGTCACTTCACGTGAAGCCGGCCGCACCGCGGCTGCGGGAAACGGGACACTGGAAGGCTTCCTCATGGCCGAGGGCTACCAGCCTGTACCGGACGGCGCCGGCGGCCTGACGCTGCTGAATTGCCCTTTCCATCGGCTGGCGGACAGGCATCCGGACACGGTATGTGCGATGAACGGCGCATTCCTCCGCGGTGCGGCGTCCGGATGCGGTGATTCCGAGGACAGGGTGCTCGGCAACGACACTCCGGGGCAATGCTGCGCAAGAATCGCCCCGCCAGGAGCGAACGACGCCGGATCCGGTGACCTCAGTCAACTGCCGGCAGGAACCTCCCGTTCCTGATCCGCGATTCACCGAACGCCACGGTCATGGGCGGGATCTCCACCGGTCCGCGGGACCGTGACTTCGGCCGGCCCACCGCCACGTGCGGCACCCAGTGCGGGTATCGGAACCCCAGGGCGGGCGAACTGAGGATGAAGTCGTCCACGTTGTCCACGAGCAGGCCGTCGAGCAGCACTCGCAGTCCCTCCACCAGCGACACCTGGAAATCATGCACCTGTTGCGGCACATCCACTTCCAGTCCGGCGATGCCACCTCCGCCCAGCACAATGAGCCGGTCTGACATTCCCGAGAAGGCGCCGAGCACCGGAAGGGACCGCAGCCAATGGACCGTTTCCCGGGCTGCAGCGTCGGCGCTGGTGATGCCTTTGGTCCACTCGGTGACATCTCGGGAGAACTCCTCCAGGATGCCGATGTGCAGCAGCGTCATGTGCAGTCCCCCCACCCGGCGCAGGCTATCGACGCGCTGGGCAAGGCCCTCATAGTCTGCCGGCCCCGATCCCACACCCAGCACAGGTACCTCCACCGTGATGCGCGGAAATGGCTGCATCCGGACCCCCTCACGCCAGCGCTGACTGTTCGGCTTGGTTGCAATTATCCCCCGGTCCATGAATCGCCCGGCGGTGCCCTTGCCGTTCCGCCCGCCAGGGTGTCGAATCAAGTAACACGTTCAGCCCGGGTGGTATGGCAAAGACGCCAGGAGGTTCCAATGTCGGTGAAAGGTACCAAGGACGCAGCGAGGACGGCCGGCCGCGGCGGACCGGAGGCACGCCGGTCCGATGCCTCGGCCGGCATCCCCGCCCAGGACCCTGCGCAGGTCCGGAATGTGGCGCTGGTGGGCCACTCCGGAGCGGGCAAGACCATGCTCATTGAAGCGCTGCTGGCCGCGAACGGCATGATTACCCGCAAGGGCAGTATCGCGGACGGCACAACGGTCAGCGACTCGGATCCTTCTGCCGTCCATCAGCAGCGCTCGGTCACGCTGTCAGTAGTTCCGCTGTTGCTTGGCGACACCAAAGTGAACCTCCTGGACACGCCCGGATATCCGGACTTCATCGGGGAGCTCCGGGCAGGGCTGCGGGCTGCGGACGCCGTCCTTTTTGTGGTGTCGGCCGTTGACGGCATCGACGCGACCACCACGGCCCTGTGGGGTGAGTGCGAACACTTGGGGATGCCCCGCGCCGTGGCCATCACCCGTCTGGACCATCCCCGCGCCGATTACGACGGCGTCCTAGCCGCCTGCCGTGCGGCGTTCGGGGATTCAGTGCTGCCGCTCTATGTCCCGGTCCGGACCGGCGGTGAAGTCACCGGCCTCCTCGGCCTGTTGTCGGGGACTGTCTCTGAATACGGGACGGGGGAGCTTCGACCCACAGGGCGCCCCGGCAGTGCCCGGGAACTGGAGGAAGCAGAATCTGCCCGGGCGGAACTCATTGAAGGAATCATCGCCGAAAGCGAAGACGAGACGCTGATGGACCGCTATTTGGGCGGTGAGGACATCGATACCGCTGTGCTGGTCGAGGACCTGGAAACCGCCGTCGCCCGCGGTTCCTTCTTCCCGGTTCTCTCCACATCGGCCGTGACAGGGGTGGGCGCGGCCGAACTGCTGGAGGTCCTGACACAGGCGTTTCCATCACCGCTGGAGCGCTCCCTGCCTGACGTGACCGATCTGGCCGGAACCCCGCTGGGTGCCTTGGCGTGCGACCCTGCCGGGCCGCTGGCCGCGGAGGTTGTCAGGACCAGCATTGATCCGTTCCTGGGCCGCGTTTGCCTGGTCAGGGTGTTCTCCGGGGAGCTGCGGGCGGATACCCCGGTGCATGTGGCCGGCCACGGCCTGGCGGACCGCGGCCACCAGGACCACGACACCGACGAACGCGTCACCCACCTGTATTCCCCGTTGGGAGCCAACCTGCGTCCTGTGTCCAGCTGCATTGCCGGGGACATCTGCGCTGTGGCCAAGCTCGGCAGCGCCGAGACCGGGGATACGATTTCCGGCCGCGAGCAACCCCTGCTCCTGGCCACCTGGGAGATCCCCGAGCCCCTGATGCCCGTGGCCATCGAGGCTGACTCCCACAGCGACGAAGACGTACTGGCCCGCAGCCTTGGAAAGGTGGCAGCGGGGGACCCTACCCTGAGGGTGGAACGAAACGCCGAAACCCACCAGCAGATCCTGTGGTGCATGGGAGAAGCCCATGCCGAGGTAGTGCTGGACAGGCTGCGCGACCAGGGCGTGAAACTGCACACCGTCAGCGTCGTGACGCCCCTCCGGGAAACCTTCGCCGCTCCTGCTGCCGGCCACGGCCGGCACGTCAAACAGTCCGGCGGCCACGGGCAGTACGCGATTTGCGACATTGAAGTCGAACCCCTCAGCCGGGGTGGTGGCTTCGAATTCGTAGACCGGACTGTGGGTGGAGTGATCCCGGGAACGTTCATCTCGTCCGTCGAGAAAGGTGTCCGGTCGCAGATGCAGAAAGGTGTCTCCGCTGGTTTCCCGGTGGTGGACCTGCGCGTAACCCTGGTGGGCGGAAAAGCTCACAGCGTGGACTCTTCGGACGCCGCCTTCCAGGCAGCCGGTGCCCTGGCGCTGCGGGAAGCTGCGGCAGCGGGGCGTATCCAGTTGCTGGAACCCGTTTCTTCGGTTGTCATCAGCGTCTCGGATGAGCATGTGGGGGCGGTGATGAGTGATCTTTCCGCCCGCCGCGGACGCCTGACCGGGACAACGTCCTCCGGCTCGGATCTGACCGAAATCAGTGCTGAGGTCCCCGACCAGGAACTCCTGAAGTACGCCGTGGAACTGCGGGCCCTTACGGCTGGCACAGGACGGTTCCGGCGCCGGTACCTGAGGCACGACCCTGTGCCCGGCAACACGGTTCCTGTCGCCTGAACGGCAGGGCCGCGGGCTGGCGCGTTACCAGGGCGCGGGCTTTCGAACCACCGTTGAATGTCGAACTGCCGCGGAGTAGGCTGACGCCCACCTCAACCCGCACCACCCTCACCAGGGAGCGACTATGCCAGGTTTACGACGTCGACTTGCTGCCTCTACGGCGGTTTTGGCTTTGAGCGTTATGGGCGGGGCGGTGATGAATCCAGCCTCCGCCGATCCTCGCGAGACGACGAAGGAGGCGGTTGCCACCGGGTACGGCGGGGCGGTGAGCACCGTTGACCCGGAGGCATCGGCTGCGGCCATTGAGGTCCTCCGGGACGGCGGTAATGCCGTGGACGCCGCTGTTGCCGCCGCCGCTACGTTGGGCGTCACAGAGCCTTATAGTGCCGGGATTGGCGGAGGCGGCTACTTTGTGTTCTACGACGCGAAGACCGGCAAGGTGGGCACTATCGACGGCCGTGAAACCGCCCCGGCAACCATGCCGCCAACGGCGTTCGTGAACCCGGCGACAGGGACCTTCTACACGTTTGCGGAGCTCGTCTCCAGCGGCGTCTCGGTTGGTGTACCGGGCACGCCGGCCACATGGGAACGCGCCTTGGAACGATGGGGCACGCTGGACCTCGATGAGGCCCTCGAGCCTGCCATCAAGGTGGCCAACCGCGGGTTTGTGGTGGACGAAACGTTCCGCCAGCAGACCCTTGACAACAAAGTCCGTTTCTCCGCATTCACGCCCACCAGTGAGCTTTTCCTTCCCGGTGGCGACGCCCCCGCCGTCGGCAGTGTCTTCCACAACCAGGACCTCGCAAAGACCTACCGGCTCCTCGCGAAGGAGGGGACGGATGCCTTCTACGGCGGCCCGCTCGCGGCGGAGATCGCCGCCACGGTGCAGGTTCCGCCGAAGGATCCCACCTGGGTGGCTCCTGCCCCCGTGCCACCTGCGACGACGCCCGTCTCCATTCCCGCTGTGCCCGGATACCTCACGACGGCGGATCTGGCTGCG
This sequence comes from Arthrobacter sp. R4, assembly GCF_051365025.1. Lineage (NCBI taxonomy): Bacteria > Bacillati > Actinomycetota > Actinomycetes > Micrococcales > Micrococcaceae > Arthrobacter > Arthrobacter sp. R4. Next base: position 489,365 of record NZ_JBLWIJ010000010.1, on the reverse strand, counting down.
TACCGGACGATTGACCAGGAGCCCACGCACGTCAACTACCGCGGCTACGACGTCTACGGCATGGCGCCGTCCAGCAGCGGCGGCACAACAGTCGGCGAGGCACTGAACATCCTCGAGCCGTTCGACCTCGCCGGAATGTCCGACGCCGGTGCCCTGCACCACTACCTCGAGGCGAGCGCGCTTGCCTTCGCGGACCGTGGCGCGTACGTGGGTGACCCCGCGTTCTTCGACGTCCCCACCGAGGTACTGACGGACCCGGTATTCGGCAAGGAACGGTCCTGCCAGATCGATCCGGACACTGCGGCCATCAAACCGGTACCTGCCGGGAACGTGACATCCTACGACGGCGTATGCCCGGTTCCACCCGCTGCGGCCGCTGACGAAACGGACACCGAAAACATCTCAACCACCAACCTGACCGTGGCTGACAAGTGGGGCAACGTCGTGGAATACACCCTCACCATCGAGCAGACCGGCGGCTCGGGCATTGTGGTGCCCGGCCGCGGATTCCTGCTCAACAACGAGCTGACCGACTTCTCCTATACCTCCACAAATCCGGACGACCCGAACCGGATTGAACCCGGGAAGCGTCCGCGCTCGTCAATGTCGCCCACCATCATCCTTCACGAAGGAGAACCGTTCCTGGCGCTCGGTTCGCCCGGCGGTTCGACCATCATCACCACGGTTCTGCAAACCATCCTTAACCGGGTGGATCTGGGCATGGGCATTTTCGACGCGCTCGCCGCGCCCCGTGCAGCCCAGCGCAACACGGTGAACGTCACGGCCGAGCCGGACTTCATCACGCTCTATGGATCCCAGCTGGCACCGTACGGGCACAACCTGGTACCCGCAGGGGACGCCTTCACGTCCGCTGCAGAGATCGGCGCCGCAACAGCCATTGAGTTTGGCCCGGGCGGGAGCATGACCGCAGTGGCCGAGCCCCTCAGGCGCGGGGGTGGTTCAGCGATGGTGGTCCGGCCAGCCAAATGAGCGGTGCAAAGGATGGTTCCGTAACGCCGGTGTAACGCCGCCTGTCCATACTGGGTGCTCGTGGGGGGATGACAGATTCAGCCGCACGGGCGGAAGGCGACCGGGATGAGTGATCCAACCGAGAACGGGACGGTCCAGCAAGACCGGTTACGCCACAAGAACAGGATCTGGGCGGAGCAGGTCCTGACCCGCGCAACCCGGCTCAGGGCCCTGTCCGTGTGGATGCAGTCCCGCAGCAACGACGAATTCCTTGCAGTCCTCGACGAGGGCATCAGCCGGCACCTGGATATCGCCGAGACCTCCGCCGGGGGCAGGAACCACCGCGGATTCACCGACTTCGGCGGATCAGCCATCGAATGCGCCGTCAGCAACCTGGATGCCGCAGAATCCCTGCTGCTGCTACGCGCGCCGGACGATTACATCCAGGGGCATTTCCCCGGCATCCACTCGGACGTCCGCCGGTACCTTGAAGCCGAAGACCCACGGAGGCGGCGGATCGAAGCGCTGTCCAAACAGAGCCTTGACTCGCCGGTCAGCATCGACACCCGAGAGAGCCTTGGCATAGCCCTCACGGCGGCCCGGTCGCATTCACGGCAGCAGTACATCAAGGTCCGGAACTTCCGGAACGCGGTGGTCGTGGCCACCGTGGTGCTGTTCTCGGTGGCCGTGGCATTGGGGATCTGGGGACTGAGCGCGCCGCAGTCCATCCCGCTGTGCTTCAACCCCGATGACAAGATCGTCTGCCCTGCTGCGGAGTCGCTGTACCGCCCGGACGCCGGTGACGACAAGGATCTGGTGGTCTTGAGGACAGCGATGCCGGGGGACATCTTCCTGATCCAGTTCGTTGGGCTGGTGGCCGCTGCCGTGTCCGGGGCAACGTCCCTGCACCGCATGGAGGCAACCCCGGTTCCGTTCAGCCTCCCGATTGCCCTCACGGTCCTCAAGCTCCCCACCGGGGCACTTACCGCCGTGCTGGGCCTGGTCCTCATGGGCGGCGGGTTTGTGCCCGGACTGAGCGCACTGGATTCGGCGCCCCAGATCCTGGCCTGGGCCATCCTCTTCGGGGCGTCCCAGCAGTTGTTAACCGGCCTTGTGGACCGGCAAGCGAGGGGCGTCCTGGACGGCGTCGGCGGGAAACCGCACGGAGCCCGGACCTAGCGCTCCGATGGGCACTCCGGAGGAACGCATGGCAGAGGAATTCGTGGAGGCGCTGGTAGTACTGGACGTGGAGGCCGCCGCCGGTGGGCGGCTCGCGGAGTTGCGCCAGCACGCCGTCGTGCTTCAATGGCTGCCGCCGCGGATTGCCATTGTGCGAGTGCCGGCAACCCATCCGCTGCCCGAGGCAGTCCCGGGGACGCGCTGGTTCGCTGGGAGCGTCCCGGCGGAAGTGACAGCGGATTTCACGCCGGCGGAGCGGCTGTTTGCCGAGGCGTGGCTGTCCCGCCGCGAAGCCAAGACCCGCCCGGGGGAAGGCCTGCCGTGGGACGCGCCCGGAAGGGAAGCCCCTGACTGGCCGGAGGAGCCTCCGCAGCAGCAATAACACTCCAGTAACGCCCGCCGTCGCATAGTCCTTGCTGTACGCCGGTGTAAGGAGAGGGCAATGTCTGGAGATTTGAATGTCAGGGAGCAGGCCGTCCTGGACGATTTTCCGGGGCTGCGGAGCGGGGCGGATCCGAACCCGCCGATCCACCAGTACGGGCGGATCCGGATCACCGTTGTGCCGCAAGGCGGCGGTCCGCTGCGGAACGGCCTGGCGCCTGACGCGGTGCCGGAGGATCTCACGGACACCGAGCGGCTCGGCCTGGATGCGCTCCGCCTGCGCGATTCGCAGGAGTTCCGGACCGCCAAGGAGAACCGTCCGCGGCAGGGGGAGCCCTGGGACATGACCGGCTGCACGGACGTCGCGCCCGTGGGGGAGGCGGACGTAGGCGCTGACAGCCTGGCCTTCGCTGCCGCACCCACCAGCAGTTACCTCGAGGGCACCGTTGCTGTGGGCATAGTGATAGTCCAGGGCCCGACGGCGGCCCTGCGGTTTTCGGACGCAGAGGTCCTGAAGGTGGTGGCTGAGGTCCAGAACGGGCTGGGCTACTTTGCCACGACCAACCCGATCGCCGGCATCAGCTTTGCCTATGACATCCAGAACGTCACCCTGGCTACCCCGGCGGATCCGGCAAACCCCGATCTGGAAGGGCTGTGGCGGAATCCGGCCATGGGCGCCATCGGATACAGCGCCGACTGGAGCGGCGTGGGTGCCTACGTGGAGGACCTCCGGACACGCTTTGGCACACGCTGGACCTTCTGCGGCTTCTTCACCAAGTACCCGCTCGGGCATTTTGCGTACGCGTCGATCGGCGGACCGCGGATCGTGATGGACTACAACAACGACGGCTGGGGGCCGGACAACATCGACAGGGTCTTCGCCCACGAAACCGGGCACATCTTCGGCTGCCCCGACGAGTACGCGGCCAGCGGCTGCAACTGCGGCGGAAGCTGGGGCCGGTACGGGACAACCAACGGCAACTGTGAGAACTGTGCTGCCAGCGGCGGTGTCCCGTGCCTGATGAAGGGCAATACCTTCACGCTGTGCGGCTACACCCCCGCCCATCTGGGCTGGTCGCCGCAACTCCTGGTCCGCAACTACGGGGCTTCCGCCGGCGGCTGGCAGGAGGGCCGCCACCCGCGGATCCTGGCCGACACCACGGCGGATGGCCGGGCGGACATTGTGGGCTTCGGCGACGCCGGCGCCTACCTGTCCCGTGCCCAGGGGGACGGACGGTTCGAGGTGCCCCATCTTGCCGTGAACGACTTCGGGTATGTGGCTGGCGGCTGGCGGGTGGAGAAGCACCCGCGGTTCCTGGCCGACACTACGGGTGACGGCCGGGCCGACATTGTGGGGTTCGGCGACGCGGGCGTGTACGTGTCCCGGGCCCAGGCGGACGGCACGTTTGATGCCCTGCGCCGTGTAGTGGACAACTTCGGGTATGTGGCCGGCGGCTGGCGGGTGGAGAACCATCCGCGGTTCCTGGCCGACACCACCGCGGACGGCCGGGCCGACATCGTCGGCTTCGGCAACGCCGGCGTGTACGTCTCCCGGGCCCAGGCGGACGGCAGTTACGACGCCTTGCGGCTGGTGGTGAACAACTTCGGGTATGTGGCCGGCGGCTGGCGGGTGGAGAACCATCCGCGGTTCTTGGCCGACACCACGGCGGACGGCCGTGCCGACATCGTCGGCTTCGGGGACGCCGGCGTGTATATCTCCCGTGCCCAGGCAGACGGCAGCTACGGCCCCGTGACGCTGGCTGTCGCCAACTTTGGCTACGTGGCAGGCGGCTGGCGCGTGGAGAAACACCCTCGCTTCGTGGTTGACCTGACAGGTGACGGGCGGGCGGACATCCTGGGCTTCGGGGATGCCGGGGCTTATGTTTCCCTTGCCCAGGCCGACGGCAGCTACGGCCCGGTGACCCTGGCCGTGGCCAACTTCGGGTACGTTGGCGGCGGCTGGCGCGTGGAGCGGCATCCCCGGTTCCTGGCCGACACCACCGGCGATGGCTTGCCGGACATCGTGGGGTTCGGCGACGCCGGAGTGTACGTTTCCCGGAACCTGGGCGGCGGCGCTTTCGAGGCCCCCGGCTTGGTGGACACGCATTTTGGGTATGCGAACACGGCTGGCGGCTGGCGGATCGAACGGCATCCCCGCTTTGTGGTGGATGTGACCGGGGGCGGGAAAGCTGACATCGTCGGCTTCGGCGAAGCCGGGGTCTACGTGGCCCGGGCCTAGCTACCTCGGCGCCTGGCACTGGAGGCACGAAGATGGCCACCGTCTTCTTCGACATCGGCGCGACGCTCGCGGATGCGAGCGCTGCCCCGGACGGTTCGCTGACCTTTCGGCCGCGTCCCCGCGTCCTCGAAGTCCTCGACGCGCTCGCCGACATACCTCTGGGGATCATTTCGAATCCTGGCCCCGGCGAGCGGGCACCGTCCAACGCCGCCGCGGCACTGGAGGTTGGGTTCCCCGGGCGTTTTTCCGACGATGCGCTGATCCACTGGGGACCGAAGGATTCACGCGCCATTTTTGACGACGCCGTGGCCGGGGCGGGAATCGACGCGGGAGACTGCGTTTTTGTCGGCGAGGACCCGGACGAGCGCGCTTTTGCCCGCGACGCGGGACTCCGGACAGCTCCCCATCCCGTGTTTGCCACCGCTGCCATCGACGGGCGGCCTGTCTTCTGGATCCGCATTGACCTGACGGCGGACCAAAACCTCCAGGATCTCGGGGCCGTGGCAAATGCTGCCGAAGTTGTCCCCGTTCACGTGCCGTCGGCACTGCTTGTCCTTGCCATGGCCACTGCGTCCGGCGCCGAGCAGCTGGAGCAGGCAGGCTTCTCCGTGGACCAGCAGGCGCCTGTGGACGACACCGTTGCGTTCCTGGTGCGGGACGACAGACCTGTCCAGCCTCCGTCGGGCGTTGAAGCCGCGGCAGAAGCGGCCGAGACTAACGCGGGAGGGCCGTCGATGGGCCTGGCCCGCGCCTCCGCCGCCTTTGCGTATATGACCGGTGGGCTGACCGGGCTGACGCAGACGGTGACTTCCCTGGGTCCGGCACCCGGCGGCGTCTACATCGCGGCGGCCGCCGGCACACCGGTGGAGGAACTGCACATCCCCGGCGCCCGCCATGGCCACACCGAACGGCTGCTGCCTGACCCAGGCCTCCTCGGCCGTCCGGGAGAACGCGACGCCGGCGCGCTGGTGTCCGGGTTCGCCCGTGCCGGCTTCGCGGCGGCTGTGCCGTCGCCGGAAATGCTCGACGCCGTCCGTGCTGCGGTCACGTCCTCGGCAATCCGCCGGCACATCGCGAGGATCTCTGGTAGGGCCCAGCTGGTTGACGGTGGCGAGCGGACGGTCAGGAGCCGCGAAGCCTCGCATCCCGACAACATGGTGGTGGTGGATGCTTTGGCGGCACAGTTCCGCGGCTTGGGCCTTGCCGTCACCCTGCAGCCCTTCACATGGCGGGGCCACCGGCTCGCCAACCTGGCGGCCGAACACCGGGTCGAGGGATCGGACGGGGCCGTCCTGGTTACCGCGCACCTCGATTCAACGGCGGCCTACGGCGCCTTCCTGGATCCGGACGGCAGTCCCCGTCCCTACGATCCGCGTACCGACCCGGCGCCGGGAGCAGACGACGACGGGAGCGGCACCGCGGGCGTCCTGGCGGCGGCAGAGTGCCTCAGCGACATGCTGGCCCGCGGCGCGACGCCGGCGCGGAACGTCCGCTTTGTCCTGTTCAATGCCGAGGAACAGGGCCTCATCGGCAGCAAGCTGTACGCGCGCGCAGCTGCCGCGATGGGCGACAGCATCACCGCCGTGCTGCAGATGGATATGATCGCCGGCCTGCAGGACGGCGCCCGCAGGGTGGAGATTCACGCGGGTTCGTCAGTGCCGGGGCCAGCGGTGGCTGCTTCGAACGCACTGGGTGACCGGGTTGCGGAGGCGGCGGCCGCGGTGGAGCCCGGGCTGGAAGTCCAACGGCTCACCGGGAGCGCGGATCCGGCCGCGGGGCGCAGCGACCACGCGAGCTTCCACGAACGAGGCTGGGCGGCAGTTGCCATCTCCGAGAACTTCTTCGCCGACACCTCACCCGCCACTGGCACCCGGCAGTATCACCTACCGGGAGACACGCTTGACGACGCCGACCACAACACCGAGTACGCCGCTACGATCGCGCGCGCCGTCACTGTGGCGGCGCTGACGCTTGCCGGACTCTGAACAACCGCCGAAGGGATACGCCATGAGCAGCATCATTGATCAACGGAATCTGGACTACGACCGCCTCGCTGAGCGCGGCGGCGAACGGCCCCCGCGGGAAAGTGCCGGCAGGGCTGCGCCCGGGGCCGGTCCGGAATCCGGTAGCGAAGCGGGCAACGTACGCGAGAACGTGAACCGCTTCACAGGGCACCGTTCCGAACTAAGGGCAGACCAGGTACCCGGCTTCGACGCCGGGGAGGAGCGCAGCGAGTCAGAGTTCATTGCCAAAGCGAAGTCGTATGCCGTCTCCGTGGCGGACGCCGTCGGATTCGAGGCGGGCGTTGCACCGGAATTTGAGGCCGATCCAACAGTCACCACCACATCGGAAGGAATGCGGGTGGTCAGCCTGCAACAGATGTCGAACGGCATTGAGGTTTGGTCCATGGCTCCCAAAGTGTGGCTTCACAGCGACGGGGCTGTGGACCGGCTGGTGGGCGACACAGTGAGCGTCCCACCGGATCTCCCCGCCAAACCTGTCGTCGCCGCAGAGGCGGCCCTGCTGGCTGCAGTCCGGGAAGCGGCGAAGGCACGGACCGTAAGGAGCAATTTCGGCGATGACGAGCTGCCGCAGCTCGAGATCTCGGAGGGAGACTTCAGCCGGTTGTCGTTCCAGTCGTTGCCGGCCCGGCCCATGACGTTCAGCCGCGGAGCTTTCGCGGAGGACATCCCGGCCCGGCTGGTGTACTTGGACATGGGCGGCAGCTTCAGGCTTACTTGGTTCTTTACGCTCTCCCGCGAGGACCTGATAGTCCAATACAAGGCCTTTGTGGAAGCCGATGAACAGACCAGGGACCCGGAAGCGCCGGAGATCCTGTACTTCTATGACTCCGCCAGCCACGCTGTGGGCGGCCGCGTCATCACCAGGAACCCCGGCCAGACCGACTTCCGCGACGTCCCGTTCCCCCTGCCCGTCAGTGAGTATCCGGTTGAGCCGCCGGTTGGCTTCCCTGCCTTCGGATCGTGGACGGACCCGGTAAACGGGAAGCTGGCCACGGTGGGCAACAACGTGCGGGCCCTCAACGGGACCACCCGGAAGCCCTTCGAGATTAGCGCGTCACCCAGCGGCGGGGTCTTCGCTGCCAACGCCGACAGCCCGGAACAGTTCGTCACCAACATCTTCTTCTTCTGCAACTACATGCACGATTTCTTCCTGATGCTTGGATTCAATGAGGAATCAGGAAATTTCCAGGCCATCAATCCCGGGGGACTGGGCCGGGGCGCGGACCCTGTCGATGCCCTCGCACACCCTGGCCGGGTAGTGGGCACCGCCAACATGAGCACCCGCGCCGACGGCGTGGCCGGCCTGATGAACATGGGCCTGGTGACCTCCACCGGCCGGCACACGGCCAACGACTCCGACGTCGTTTTTCACGAGTATGTTCACGGCGTGAGCAACCGGCTGGTGGGCGGGATGCTGGATGCAGAAGGCCTGAACGAAGACCAGTCGGTGGCCATGGGGGAGGGCTGGAGCGACTTCTTCGCACTGACCATCAACAACTTTCCAGGCACCCTTGAGCGTGTGGTCACGGGCAGTTGGGTGACGGCCCGGGAGTCCGGAATCCGGCAGCGGCCCTATGATTCGCGGTACCCGGGGACTTTTGGCGACATCGGCAAGGGTGCGGGAGAAGTTGGCGGCGCCGGCAATGCGGATCTTTCCTACCAGGAGGTGCACGACGTCGGAGAGATCTGGTGCGCAGCCCTGATGCAGGTGACGCGTGAGGTCGGGGCCGCGCTTGGCAGCAAGGAGCGCGGGTACCGGGTGACATGGCAGGCTGTGGTTGACGGGCTGAAACTGACGCCCAAGAACCCTTCCTTCCTGACGGCCCGTGACGCCGTCCTGCGTGCCTTCAAGTCGATGAAGGGCACCGGCCGGCTCGCGGACGGTGAGTACACTGCAGTCCGGGGCGCTGCGTGGGAGGCTTTCGCCAAATTTGGGATGGGCTTCGATGCCTCCTGCCCGAACGCCACGTTCAGCGGTTGCCGAGGTGGAACAGCACTTCCTCCTGAGGGGGTGGAAGACTAAAAGCTGTCAACGCTCACCATTGGATGTCGGATGGGCCGTTAAGCGGCTCCCGGTCGCCCGCCGGGGGCAAAGAAGCAAAGGCGTCTGCGCCCCGCAGCGCGTCGGCAAACCGAAGCTGCGTCCGATCTTCCAGTTCGGCCGTGCTGACCTGGAACGCCCGGAATTCATCCAGGTCCAGTGCCTCAAAAGGGTTCAGGTTCTGCGTCAGCAAGAAGGCGTTGCTCTTGAACACGCCCTGCTCCACGTAGGCAAGGATCTTCCAGTACTCCCGCGGCAGCCGGACTCCCCGGTACTCGCGGTCATTGTCCTGGAAGACCGGCCCGCCGAACACACTCACTTTCAAATCCTGGACGTCGACATCGGCGAAGACCGCCTCTTCCAGCCGTCCCCAAACGCCGGCCTTGCTGCTTTGGTTGAAATCGTCCATGTGGGGTGCGATGTTCGTGAAGAAAAAGGAGTCGTCGTTTGCGCTCTGCGCCTCGGGCAGCTCGCCCCATACCAAGTCTGCGCGGCGGGCCAGGTGGCCCCGGTCCAGGCGGTTACCACTGTAAAGCTCATCACCGTTCTGGAATGCAGCGGGAATCCTGGGGTCCTTGATGAAGGAGCTGCCTTTCCGGCTGACCCGTTTGAGGCGGCCGCCGTCGATATTCCAGGCCACCCACCGGGCGAACCGGCGGGACTTGCTGAGCGCGAGCGAGAAGTGGGTGTAGGGAATGATCCCGGACCCCTCGAGCTGGACGGCATCGTCCTCCAGCGTTGCATCGAGCACAGGGGGTTCGAGAGTTTCACCGAGGAAACCGGCAGAGTATCCGCCGCCCTGGAAATCCTGGATTTGAGCCATGCTGCGGACACTAGCAGGGGGCCGTTATCACGGCGTTACGGCGCCGCACGGCGGATCTGGCGTTGCGGCTCCGGGCGCGACACGGACGGAATGTCATTGACATCCCGCGTCAAACTGCGGATCGTCATTGCTACATAAGTTCCAGCTCATCAGACCCAGACTGAAATGGGGGGAACGCATGGGCGACGACGGCTATGGCCATTTTCAGTTGCGCCTGCTTCAATCCTGGCAACTCCGCCGCGATACCGACGTCGTGCATGTCGCGGCCCGGCAACAGCGGCTCATTACTGCCCTGGCGATTACCGGTCCCCGGCCCCGAAGCTACCTTGTGGGCCTCCTATGGCCGGACAAGGCTGAGGCGAGGGCGCTGGAGAGCCTGCGCGTCAGCGTGCACCTGGTATCGCGGCAGTTGCCGGGCCTGCTGGTCAACGACGGTGCCGTGCTGTCGCTGAACAGCCAGGTGGAGGTAGACCTGCACCGAGTCCGGGCAGGGATCCGGGCCCTGGGCCAGCCCGGGCTCAACGGAAACATGGCCGCCTGCCTGCCCCTGCTCCGGGACGCCGAACTCCTCCCGGGCTGGTACGAGGACTGGGTGCTGTTTGAACAGGGAAGGCTGAGCCAGGAGCGCCTCCACGCGTACAACATCATTGCCCGGGAATCCCTGGCCCACGGGGACTACGAAACCGCCTCGGAAGCGGCAGAAGCTGCGCTGGCGGTAGAGCCACTGTACGAAAGCGCTGTTGGCCTGCTGATCCAGGCCGAAAGCAGGCAGGGAAACGCCGTTGCTGCCCTGCGTGCCTTCGAGAAATACAGGGCCAAGTTGAAGGAGGAACTGGGGCTGACTCCTTCGGACACTATCTTCCGGCTCGTGAGTGAGGTCCGGGAAAGCCAGACGTCACGGCAGGGGGAAACCTACTAATTGACTGCTCCAGGCCTGGCGATCAGCCACCGACGGACAACTGCCAGGACCTCTTCGGGATCTGCGGTAGTCACTATGGTCAGTCCGGCTTCAACAGGCGGAGTCGAGGTGACCCTGGCGCGGAAACCGTGCACGTGGTCCGGCTCCCACCAGGTACGGATGACCAGGGTGCCCTGGGCCTGGGTAGGGTCCTGGGTAGGGGCTTCGGGACGGGACTGGGACGGCGCGGCGGAATCTGTGCCGTCGTCGGCGATTCCTGACTGGCCGTCCCCGTGTGCCATGGCATTCCACCTTTATCCCAGCCGGTTGCCTCTGCTGGCTTGCACCCCCGGCTGCCTTGATGGTCCAGTACGAGAATCAGGAATCAGCGTGGTTATTCATAAGGTTTGCTCAAGATTGGGCCCCGGAGCCTGTCGCTCGCTGCCTGGAGCCTGCTACCTGCTACCTGCGGCCCGGTGCCTGCTACCAGTACATCACCGCGGTCTGTCCCGATTCACCCGCCCAGTACAGCCGCACGCGCACCACGTAGTTGCGGCCTTGGAACAGCTTTGCGCTGACCCGGGAGTTCCGGTCCTCGCCGCTGTCGTCGTCGCCCGCCACGAAGCGGAACTCGCCATCGATTTCTTCGAAGAGGACCACTACGGTATCTGAGGTCCCGAACGTCGCAATTTCGTACTTCCGTGAGGCCTGCGGCTGGATGGAGAAATCCGCCTGGCCCCCCGGGGAGAGCGAGAGGGGAACCGATTGGAAGGGCTGGAGCACGGGAACCGTGGGCTCCAGGGCCGGGAAGAACTTACGCACCCACTCCTTGTCCGCGTTGGACAACCCGCCCGGGGGATTGAGGCCGGTTTTGAACCGCGCAGGCTCCTTGATCAGTCCTGCGGGGAACCAGTACTCCATGACCGAATCCGGATCCCAAGGGGACCCCTCCACTTCGGTGGTTTCGATCTTGCGCAGCACATTGTGCAGCGTTTGTTCCGGCGTCCAGTGGTTGGGTGCACCGGTGAAATAGGCGTACACCTTCGGTTCATCCCAGACGATGCCGGCAAACGGGTTCTGGTGCTCGTGCGGCATGCCCAGGGTGTGCCCGATCTCGTGCAGGGCCGTAGTCCGGCCGTAGTCATCGGTCAGGTCCCAGCCGAAGTTCATGGTGGGTTCATTACTACTGATGCTCAGGACATCCCGGCCAACGTAGGACCACGAGCCGTCCGCCTGGTCAAAGGCGATCCGGACCTCGGATTCGCTGCGGTCCGCCACCTCCGTGAACTCCAGGCCGATGCCCAGGTCCTTCCATTCCTTGAAGGCTTTGCGCACCGCTTCCTTCTGCGGCGCAGGGCCCTCAAGGAACCAGTAGTGCAGCACAGTACCGTTGACCCATTTCAGCCGCAAAAGGCGTATGAGGCGGTCCCTGGCGGGGGAAAGGTCCGGCCGGAGCAGCGGCCTGGTTTGCGGCCTGACATCACAATGCGGCTGGGGTGCGGTCTTAGCCATGACTTGCTCCTTCAATACAGCGGCTCCTGATCCAGTAGAGCGGCGGGCCCGTTACTGCCGCGTTATCAGCGGGTGCCCTGCCCCGGCCGGGGTCCAACCATCCCGAGCGCAACTGCGGTAACACCGCAGTAACGCCTTGGATGCTCTACTGCCCGCACGAATGTGCCCTTGTCCCTTGCCGGAGCGGGGCGCCTATTTTCTGAAAGAGGGCTGCGAGATGGGTAATCCCGGCGACGACGGCAGGCTCCCGGTCATCTACGTCCGAGGGTTCGCGGGCAACGGCTCAGCGATCAACAGTGCGGTGGATGATCCGTTCTATGGCTTCAGCCAGGGATCCGTCCACGTCCGTGCCGACAGCAGCGGCAGGGCAAAGTTCCACCAGTTCGAGTCTCCGATGCTTCGCCTGATTACCGACCACAAATACGAAGTTCCTGTCCACGGCGACCAGTGGGCCTACCTCCAGAGCGTCGACGCCGGTACGGTAACTCCAGCGTCCGTGTGGATCCACCGCTTCTATGACGACGCCGCTGCCACGTTTTCGGAGGACCCGGAGAACTTCTCCTTCGAACGGGCGGCGGCGGACCTGTTCGAGCTCATCAAGCTGGTCCTGGACAAGACCGGCGCGCCCAAGGTCTTCCTCGTGGCCCATTCAATGGGCGGCCTGATCTGCCGGTCACTCCTGCAGCGCGTGATCCCTGAACAGCTGGCAGGAGACGACGGCGAGATCGACCCGGCGGCCGGAGCTAAATACGTGGCCCGGGTGTTCACCTATGCCACGCCACACGGCGGGATCAGCTTCGCCGTCGGCTTTGGCCTCCTGGAGCGTATCCGCGACGCCACCGGCTTCCAGGGCGCCGACATCTTCGGGCCGGACCGGATGTATGACTACCTCACGGCCCCGGCGCTGCGGAACCGGCGCACACGGGAGGAATTCAGCGGGACCACGATGCCGGACGACGGGTTTCCGGTGGATGAGGTGTTCTGCCTGGTGGGATCCAACCCCGAGGACTATGACGTGGCCTTCGGCCTGTCCTCGAAGGCCGTGGGCGCCCGCAGCGACGGCCTGGTCCAAATCGAAAACGCAGCCGTCAGGGGCGCTCCCCTGGCGGTGGTCCATCGGAGCCACAGCGGCCGTTACGGCATCGTCAATTCGGAGGAGGGCTACCAGAACCTGCAGCGGTTCCTCTTCGGCGACCTGAAGGTCGAGGTCGAGCTGGTGGGCTTCACCGTGGGCCGCGACGCCCCAAGCGACATCGAGTTCCAGCTCGATGTGGGCCTGGCTATCCGAGGGCTTCCGGTCCTGGTACACGAGCAGAGCGCCGCCCACTTCTGCCCCGTCCAGATCGAGCACTGGAAGGAAGGAAATCCGATTGACACTCCGGTCCCGTTGCTGACCACGTTCCTGTCCTCCCACGCCCCCCGCCCGCGGGTTGCCGGCAGGGAGGTGCCCAGGCTGCGGCACGCGCTCAAGCTGCGGCTGATGTCCATCAAGGAACGGCAAGGCAGGTTCTTCTTCGATGACCATATGGAGCAGACGGAGGACTGGATGGACGCTTTGCTAGTGGACATCGAACCACCGGGCCCAGGCGACCTGCCGCGGGCCTGGGCTGCCTGGACAAGCACCGTCTCCACCGCCGTCCGGGACTGGAACCCAGAAGAGAAGGACTTCCTCGCTGATACCGTGGACACCCCCGAGTTCTGGCGCGGGCGCATCGACGTCCCCGAGTTCTCCAAGGAACTGCTCGGCGCCAACGCCGGCATCCGGCTGACCGTCACGCCGCGGAAAGTGTCCATCTGATGCCGCCACGGGATGAGGAGCCACCCGTTGATGTCCGCCTCCTGCGCCCCCACGACCTCATTGACCTGCGGCTCGAAGCCCCCGGCTGCGCGATAGAGCCCACCGACGGCGGCGCGGAACTGGTTGCCGGTCCGGACGCATCGCTGGTAGTCCACTTCCCGCCGCAGCACGTGGGAGAGGAAGTCTGGCAGGCGGGTGCGCCGCCGCCCCCTCCCGCGCAGCCCCCGCGACCGTCGATGCATCTGGCAGCAGGGCCCAGCCGCCTCGTCTATGAGGTTCCCGAAGGCATGCGCATCACGTTCACGCTCGAGAAAGTGTTGGAAGCCCTCCGGAGCCTCACTCTGCGGGTCTCACCGAACGCGACGCCCGCCGGCGAGGCCGGGTACCGCGGCATCCACAAGCCGGGCGACCTGGAGACGGCCATCGAGGCTCCTTACCGCCTGGTTGTCTCGCCCAGCAGGCTGGGCGCCTTCCGGCACTCCACAACGCCACTGGGACCGCCCGGCCGGGCCGAGCTCTGGCGCACGCACCTCACGGTCCGCACTGACACAGGAACGGACGACGGCGACACGGACCAGCGCATCGTCCGCGCGCTCTGGACCCGCGACAGTGAGTTGCCGCCGCCGGGCTTCGACCAGCCACTCATTCCGTTCGACCGCACCGCCATCGTGGACCAGACCAGCAGCGGAGACCCCGCCAACGCCGACACGCCGCTGCTGGTCAGTAACCTCTCGCTCTCCAGCCTGGGCGCCTGGTTCGACTGGAAGCAATCGTGGGAGTTCCCGTCCAATATCGTCGACTACCGGCATCAGGCCTTTATGGGCCGTGACGGCTACGTCCGGGTGGCCTATCCCGGGATCCTCTTCCCGTTCGGCCACAGGTGCTTCCTGGTGAAGATCACCGAGCGCGAGGTCAAGCACCGTGACAAGCCGGTCGCTTACCTGTGGCAGCGATGGTTCATCATCGTGCGCCAGCCAACACGCACCTATCCGCCGGCTGAGCGGGACAACCCCTTCGGCCAGGTCACGGTCAGCCCGCTGGTCACCCCGGACATCGACAAGCCGCCGGAGAACCAGCAGCCGTTTGTCCCCACCCGCAACGGAGTTCCGTTCCCGTTCACCCTGACCACCGTGGACCGCGGCGGCGGCACCCGCAGCTGGTCCGCACCGCTGGTGTTCGTCCAGGCCGGCAAGGACGGGCCACAGGCCTTCATCTTCCACGCCGAGGACGCGTCGCCGCGCTACTTCACGGTCCGGCAGATCCAGGGCCGCGGACAGGCGCTCGCGGTTGCCGCACCGGTGAAAGCCGGGGACACGTCGGTGGATGTCGTACACCTGGTCTTCGACGGGGAGATTGACCAAACAAACGTCACGTCGCGGCCGTTCCTGACCGAGGCCCGGGCCGTGGTGCCCTCTATGAGGCACCTGGCCCCGCAGGCGCCCGCCGTCGACCTTGTCTTCGCCAAGCCCTACCTCGCCGACGGCCTGCCCGCACGGGGCCCGGACGACAAGCCAGTGCCCGGTACGCCCAACGCCGGTGAACTGGTCCTGGCCTTGAAAAGCCCGCCCGCCGCCGTCGACTTCACCAGCGGTTCCGACCGGGCAGGCGGTTTCATCGCCCCCAACCTGTCAGTCAAGGGGATCTCCCGGGCTCTCGGCGCGATCGGCGAAAGCGGCAACGCGCCCTCGCCCTTCGACGCCGGCACGTTCGATCCGGCGTCGTTCCTGTCCGGGGCCATGCCCAAACTGTTCGGCCTGTTCAGCCTGGTGGATCTGCTCAAAGAGGCCGCGCTCGATGAGGCCCCGGCGTTCGTGTCCGACGCCCTGGACGCTGTCGCCAGGCTCCTGACAGAGGCCCAACGGCTCCGGAACGCGCTGGACGACGCCGGCACGCGCCTTGCCAACGAGGTCACCGATGCAGCCCACGACGGCGCGCGGGCGGTCGCGCAGCACGCGAAAGACCAGCTCGACGCGCGGACCGCAGCCTTGGAAGCCCGCCTCGACGCAGTGATTGCTGCCGTCCATGCACTGCCGGGGAGCCCTGACGCCGTCAGCTCCGCCGCCGTCGCCCTCGCTTTTGAGCTGCAGCCCCTGCTGGACGCTATCGGTGCCCCGGGCGTTCCCGCCGCCGTCCGGTCTGCGCTGGTAAAACCGGTCCAGGCGCTGAAGACCCTCACCGATCTAGCCAAGGACGCGGCCGGCCTGGCGCAACTGCTGCAGGGTGCGGCGGGCGGACAGGTCACCGCGCAGCTGCGCTGGCGTCCGGCAATCAAGCCGTGGGGCCTGCCGGGGGTTCCCAACATCTTCAAGCCCAAGGACGAGCACGCCCTGCATGTTGACGTCGAGGTGCGCGCGTCCGCCACCGCGCCGCCCGCGGTGGACATCGTTGCCGAGATCGTCGACTTCGACCTGAACCTGATCGGCGACGGCTCCGCAGCCTTGATGAGGCTGATGTTCCGGCGGATCGGGTTCCACGCCGGATCCGCCGGCAAGCCCGAGGTGGACGTGGTGTTCGGCGGCATCGGCTTCCTGGGACCGCTGTCATTCGTGGACCGGCTGCGCGAACTCATCCCGTTCGATGGATTCTCGGACCCGCCCTACGTTGACGTGGCCCCATCCGGTGTGACAGCCGGCTTCGACCTGACGCTGCCCAACGTGTCCGTCGGCGTGTTCAGCCTCGAGAACATCTCACTCGGCGCCGACGCACGCGTGCCGTTCCTCGGTGATGCGCTCACGGTGGGGTTCAACTTCTGCTCAAAGGACGCGCCGTTCCGGCTCACGGTGATGTGCATCGGCGGTGGCGGGTGGCTGGTACTGCGGGCGTCCCCCAAGGGCCTGGTACTGCTGGAGCTGGGGCTCGAGGCGTGTGCGTGCCTGTCGGTGGACCTGGGAGTGGCGTCCGGCTCGGTTTCCATCGCCGTCGGCGTCTACCTCCGCCTCGAAGCCGACAAGGGCCTGCTCGCCGCCTACTTCCGCATCCGCGGTGAGGTGGACGTCCTGGGCCTGATCAGCGCATCGATCACTCTTGAGCTGTCGCTGATCTACCACTTCGAGACCGGCAAGCTGGTCGGTCGTGCTTCGCTGGTGGTTGAGGTGGAAGTGCTGTTCTTTTCCGCCTCCGTGGAGATCTCCGTGGAACGCAAACTCGCCGGCTCCAAGGGCGACCCCACGATGTACCAGGTGATGCCGCCCGATGCGGACGGCATGAACTCGGACTGGGCAGAGTACTGCGGTGCCTTCGCCCCGGTGCCGGCCTAAGACAGGAGAGACTATGCCCACCACCGTCCTGGCCACAGCACTGCCCTACTCGCTTGCCGACGACGCACCGTTCCACCTCACGGTGTTCATCACGCACAAGCTGACCGGCGGTGGAGCCCTGCTCTCCGGCTATCCCGCGGCGGTGGACTGGGTGGGCACATTGTCTGGTTGTACGCTGACGCTCGCTACCTCGCTTGACCCGGGTACCGCGTTGCCGCTGCGTGTCGTCTCTACCGCCGACGGCGCATCCTGGGCCGCCGTCCTGCCACCCGGTACGCCGGTGGCCCCGTTTCCCACCCCCGCCCTGTCCGGTAAGACCTGGCGGACCAATCCTGCCAGCCGGATGAGCGACCACGCCGTTGACCTGCACCTTGCCGCCATCACCGCCGCGCCGGCAGTCAAGCCGGGGTTGGCAACCGACCCAGTGGCGGGCGGACTGCTTGAGACGCTGGCCAACCTCGACGAACGCGGCGCCTTGCGGCGGCTCCTTCGGGACGCCCCGGCCCGGGCCCGCCGCGCGCTGCAGGTTCCGGCGCAGCGGCTGCGGGACACCCTGGCCACCCTTGGCCCCCTCACCGACCCCGAGGACGCGGACCCCGAGCGGGGCCACGGCCGGGAACTCCCGCCACTGCCGCCATACCAGTCGGAGATCAAGGACAACCCTTCCCCTTTGCAGGTACTGCTGGACGACCCCGAGGCCGACCTGCGGGTCACGAAGCGCCTTGACCGGCTCGTCGGCCAGGACCTGTCGGCCAACCCGCAGTTGCAGCTGATGGTGGACGCCCACGCGATGCGGCGTTACTACGAGCGTCCCGAGCAGCCGCAGCAGGAGCCCCGGACAGAACCTGATCCGGACGCCCCGCCCACGCCGCGTCCGGACCGGCCTGAGCATGACTTCCATGCCAAGGCCGCGTCCTTCGGGTCCACGCCGGCGTTGCTCCGCCGGCTCGGCCTCGCCATCGATGTGGTGCTCGACGGCGTTGATGCCGCTGGTGCAAGGGCAGCACTGGCAGGTGCCACTTGGGTGAGTGTCGCGATCTCGTCCCCGGACGCGGACGTTGAGGTGCTGCCGCCGCGGCGCACTTCGGTGGTAGTGGAGGGTCCCGTGTTCGCGGCCAGGTCGGGCGAGGCGTGGGTGGGCGGAGCCCTGCCGTTGGGTGAGGACGACTGGGTGGTGCTCGACGCCGACCCGGATGCGTCGGGCCTCAAGCTCGACCAGCACGCCCGGAACCTCGCCCGCCAATACGCGAGCGAGGCCAACGGCGATCCTGCCACGTCCGCGCCCGGCACCCTGCGCGCCACAGGGTTCGCCCTCGCCCGCCGGAACAGGGCCGCCCAGGTGCGGGCACGAGTCCACCAGGCTGAGCAGCTGGCCGCCGACGACGGCAGCCGCGAGCTCTTGTTGGATGATCTGGTGCGCGGCATCAGGGTTGAGGTCTGGGACGATGTCACGAGGCAGTGGCACAGCCTGCACCGCCGCCTCGTCACGGTGACCGGGCAGCCGGGGAACGTACCTGTCCTGGAAGATGCGGCCGACGTGGGTTTCCTGCAGTTGTCGGCGCTTAACCGGGCCCCGGGCGACACCACCAACGGGTACTACCTGCACGAGGTAGTGGCTGGCTGGGACGGATGGAGCCTGTCCGCCCCGCGGCCCGGGCTGACCATTGTGCACGTCGAGCCGCCGGGGCCCGACGGCGCCACGGAGGTCGTCGTCGAAACCCCGCCGGATGAGCCGATCGACGGTGCACACATCACCTCCAGGGTGGAACCGGGGTCACTGCCGCGGCTGCGGTATGGCATGTCCTACAGTTTCCGGGTACTCGCCGTGGACCTGGCCGGCAATTCGGTGCCGCAGGTCGTACCGCGGCACCGTTCGCCCCATGCTCCTGACGAAGCAGCAGTCGAGGCTGCCCGGGCCCACCTCGACCGGCTGCGGACGTCCTACCGCGAGCGCGACCGCGCCGGAGTGGCGGCGGACCGCCGCGACGCCGTCGTCGAACATTTGCGGACCGCCGGGCGCGGGGTTGCTGGCGTCCCGCTCCCTGGGGAGCTGCTGTCCGGTGATCCAGGCATCGACGCGACGTTGGAGGCCCTGGTGGCCCAGGCGTCAGCTCCCGCGGCGGCGGCACCTGCCCAACGTGCGTTCGATGACGTGGTGGCGGCATCGAGGGTCCTGGCGCAATCCCGCGAAACATTGCGCGTGCGGCCGCAGCTGCGCATCGATCCCGGCGACTTCGCCCGGCTGGCGCGAAACGATGACCTGCACCTGCCAGAGGACGCTCGGAGGCCCGGCCGGCCCGCCGTCACCGCCCCGCGGCCCTACCTGCGGTGGGAACCGGTCCCGGCCCCGGCACTGGTCGCCCGGCAAGAGCTGGGAACAGGGGAGCAGCCAGCCCACCTGGTGGTTCGCAGCGGACTGCCGGCAGACGGTGCCCCGGGTGACGGTGTTCCGGACGAGGGTCCTGATTCGCGGTCCGCGGCCGAGCGCCACATTGCCCCGCCGAAGTCCACCCAGTTGGAGGCCGAGACCGCCGGATACTTCGACGCCGCGATCGGCACTGGCAACGCCACCGAGATCCGCAGGCTCTACGCGGTTGCCCTGGCCGAGCGCGGAACATTGCTGGACCAGTCCGTACCCAGCCACACCGACGCCAGGGCCACGGAGGAACAGACCGGAATCGCGCTCGTTGACCGGCCGGGCGCGGACACCGGTTCGAGCCACCGGGCCACTTTGCCGGACATCGCCGCCGACCGTGGCCGGCCCATCGGTGAGGGCCAGTATGTGGTGCACAACACTGACGCCCTGAGGCTGCCGTATCTGCCGGACCCGTTCGCCACCGGCGTTTCGCTGGTGTTCTACGAGGCGGGAGCGCCACATGGCTTGCGGGAGCCGCGGGCGCTGCAATCCGTGACCGTCGCCTACCCGGGCTCGTGGCCTGCGCTGCAGCCGCTGAGGCTCGTCCTGGAGCCCGGCGACAAGCTGGGCGCCCGTGTTTCCGGCCACGAAGTGTACGTGTCTGTCCCGCCGGGTGAGCAGGTGCGGGTGGCGCTCTCCAGCACTTTGGAGCAGGCATCGCTGGACAAATTCGGCCTGTGGCGGTCGCACCTGGCCAGCGTCGCAGATCCGGAGGACGGCTACACTCCGGACGAGGTGGTGGCCGCGGCCGCGCTCATGCGTGCGGCGTCCTCGGGCTGGACGTGGTGGCTGACCCCTTCGACCGATCTGCGGCTCGTGCACGCCGTGCCGGCGCCGGTGCGGCCGCCCGGGCTCAGGGCACTGGAGGTATTCCTGCGGCCGCCGGGCCGTGCGGTCGTGGCGCTCACCGGACTGGTGGACATGCACGGCCCCAGCACCGACACGCTGCTCGTGCGCGCGCGTTGGACCGAGACCGTCGATGACCCCGCGGCCCCGGGGCCGCAGACGGTGTCCAAGTCCGACGTCGTGGTCCGCTCCGCCGTCGCGGAAACAGAACGGACGGGGGTGCTTTTCCTGTACGACTTCCTGCCCACAGGCCCGCTGGCGCAGGCGCTCGGGAACATCGGCTTCCACCGGGCACTGCAGAGCTTTGAAGACACCCACTACCGGCGGGTGACGTACGTGCCCTCCGGCGCCACACGGTACTCCGAGTACTTCCCGCATGTGCCGGATCCGGAGGACCCGGCCCTGGCCGGCGAGCCGGTGGAGCTCGATATTCCCTCGTCCGCGCGGCCGGCTGCGCCCCTGGTGCTGGATGCGGTGCCACTGCTGCGCTGGGAGGCTGTGCCTGAACCAGCGGACCCGTTCGCCTGGCGGCAGGTGCGGCGTTCCGGCGTACGCATCTGGCTGGCCCGCCCGTGGTTCTCGTCCGGTGACGGGGAACTGCTGGGAGTGCTCGTCTTCGACCCCGACGAATGGGTGCAGCAGCCGGACGGTTCCTGGGCCCGCCGGCCAAAGGCGAGGCAGGCCCCGGATGGCGCCACCAGCCTGTGGGCAGCGGACCCGATCATCCACCAGGGCGGCGGCGTTTCGCCAGCCACCGTGCCGCCCCTGCTCACCCTCGACCAGTTGGTGCTTGACCTCGTGGAAACGGGCGCTGCCGAAGGAGCAGGCATTCGCCCGCCGCTCGGGGGCAGGCCGCCGGGCGGGCGGGACCGTGGGTGGCCGGATGCGCCTGGAAACCCGGTAGCGGTCGCCGCGTCCCTGCCGTTACGGGATGTTCGGGGCCGTCCGGCCGTGCGTGTCCTGGGCTACCGGCCGGAGTACGACGAGGCGTCGGGCCGCTGGTTCGTCGACGTCGCCCTCCAGGAGACCTCCGCCCTGTGGCCCTTCGTGCGGCTGGCGGTGGCCCGTTACCAGCCGCATTCCATCGCTGGCTGTGAACTCTCACCGGTGGCGTTGACCAACTGGGTCCAGCCGCTGCCTGCCCGAACCCTGACGGTGAGCCGGCCGGACCTCCAGCACGTCCAGGTGACGTTGACGGGCGTGGTCAGCTGGCTGCGCTGGGATCCCCACGGTGCGCCGGGCCTGCCGGGCGAGCAGCTCACCGCCGACAGCCCCACAGGTGACGCCGCCACCCGGGCTTCCCGCCTGCAGCAGTCCAGGACGGTGCGCGCCTCGGTGCAGAGCCGGTCCGCGGGTGCGGGAGACCTGGAATGGCAGACGGTATCCAGTTGGCTGCTGCTTGCCGTCAGCGTCGAAGAATCCGGGGGATTCCGGGCCACGTGGTCCGGGGCCATCAGCCTGCCGCCGAACGCCGGGACGCCGGCCGGGGACGCGGCCGGCGTCCCGGGACTGCGCCAGCCGGGAAACCCCGACTCACTGTGGCGGGTGTTGGTTGAGGAGCACGAACTGCTTGACGCCGACCCGGCGCCGGGCGAGCGCAGCGCCCGCGTTCCGCGCCTCGTCTACGCGGACAGCGTGCCGCTGTAGGAGGGCTCCCTTTTGCGAGGTGGCACTTAGAGGTGGCACTTAAAGGCAGTCTTCGACGCCGGGACTGCCCTTAAGTGCCACCTTGTTTGAGTTGCTCGGTCAACGCGTCGAGGATGGGCAGTTGGCCCCGCACCAGCCTGGTCCGGGCTTCGGCCTCGGTGGCCCACTCGGCACGGTCGATCTCGGGGAAGTCCGTGATGACGCCCGAGCCCTTCGGCCATTCCAGCGGAAAGGTGTTGCTGACGATCCGCTCCGGCATGAAATCCGACTCCGCCGCGAAGACTGTGATGACCTTCCCCGAGGGCTGCCGGAACGAACCCAGCAGCCGGTAGTCGCCGGCAGGTGCGGGCACGCCCATTTCCTCAGTAAACTCCCGTTGCGCAGCCGCCCATGGGTCCTCGTCCTCGGCGTACTCGCCTTTGGGAACGGACCAGGCCCCGGCGTCCTTGCGCGCCCAGAACGGTCCACCCATGTGGGCGATCCAAAACTGGAGGCCCGATGCCGGATCCCCTCGGTACAGCAGGATGCCTGCGCTCCGGACTGTCATGTTCGCTCCATCGGGCTAGGCTATACCGCTGCGTCGCTGGGGTGTTGCCAAAGTGACCTGAGAGGTTCAAAGTGAAGTAGGTCACAAAAGGGCCGGGAATCCTGCTGCGGTTCCACCGGGAGCCGTCTACCCGCTGTGGAGGTCAGCCATGAGCCAGACGTCTGAAGAAGTGTACGACGTGACCCCCGAGGGGGACGGACCCAAACTCAAGCGGGTCCTCGGCCCCAAGCTCCTGCTCCTCTTTATCGTCGGCGACATCCTTGGTGCCGGCGTCTACGCCGTGACTGGCACCATGGCCGGCACCGTGGGCGGCATCGTGTGGTTGCCGTTCCTGCTGGCCTTCGTGGTCGCCACCCTGACGGCGTTCTCGTACCTGGAGCTGGTTACCCAGTACCCGCAGGCCGCCGGTGCGGCGCTGTACACGCACAAGGCCTTCGGAATCCACTTCGTCACGTTCCTGGTGGCATTCGCCGTGGTCTGCTCCGGCATCACCAGCGCTTCCACCTCCGCGAACGTCCTCGCCCAGAACTTCTTCGGCGGCCTGGACATCAACGGCTGGATGGAAGTGCCTGGACGGGAGGTCATCACCCTGGTGGCGATGGCTTTTATGCTGCTGCTGGCGGTCATCAACCTCCGCGGTGTGGGCGAGAGCGTGAAATTCAACGTGGTGCTGACCCTCGTGGAGATGATCGCGCTGTGCATCGTGATCGGTGTCGGCTTCTTCGTCATGGCCCAGGGGACGGGGAACGCTGGAGAAATATTCGTCTTCAACGACTATCAGGACAAAGGGTTGTTCCTGGCAGTCACGGCGGCGACATCCATCGCGTTCTTCGCGATGGTTGGTTTCGAGGACTCCGTGAACATGGTGGAGGAGACCCATCACCCGGAGAAGATCTTCCCCCGGACCATGCTCACCGGTCTTGGCGTGGCGGTAATCCTCTACATGCTGGTAGCCATCTCCGTGGTCAGCGTGCTCTCGCCCACGGAGCTGGAGAACATCAGGGAAGCCGAGGGCGCGGCCCTCCTTGAAGTGGTGCATAAGGGTTCGCCGGACTTCCCGATCGACAGGATCTTCCCGTTCCTTGCCGTCTTCGCCGTCGCCAACACAGCCTTGATAAATATGCTGATGGCCAGCCGCCTGATCTACGGCATGGCCCGCCAGCACGTCTTGCCCCGGCCGCTCGGGAAGGTGCTCCCGGTACGCCGGACACCGTGGGCCGGCATCCTGTTCTCCACCGTCCTGGCGCTCGGCCTCATCTGGTACGTCACGTCCGACCCTGAGAGCAACATCGTGGCAAACCTCTCCGGGACCACCGCGTTCCTGCTGCTGTGCGTCTTCACCGTGGTCAACGTGGCCTGCCTGGTCCTGCGCCGTAAGCGGGATCCCAACCGCAAGGTGTTCTTCACCTCGCCGGGGCAACTGCCGCTGGTAGCCGCGCTCCTATGCGCCTTCCTGGCCGGCCCGTGGGTGGGCCGGAACGTCATCCAGTACCAGATCGCCGGCGGCCTGATGGCCATCGGTGTGGTGCTCTGGGTCCTCACATGGCTGATCAGCAGAAGGACCAACGCCGGCCCCGGAGGTCCGGACAGCCTGCACAATATTGGCAAGGAAGACAAGGGCTGACCCAGCTCCCTCCTTCCTAGGCCATGGGGTGGGCTACTGCTTCTGCCGCCCGTTCTCCGTCTTCCCCATGCCAGGGTGGATGGCCACGAATTCGATGCCTTCCTGGACCTTCTTCTTCGGACCCCTGGAAAATCCCTTGGCGTCGAGCTGGTTCTGTGCTCGGTATTCAGCCTTGGCTTCGTCGTAGATACGGTTCAGCCGGAGGCCGCTGAACACTTCCTGGGTGCCGTCAGCGAACGTGACAGTCACCTCGGCACTGCCGGGAAAATGGCGCTTCATCCGGATGAAGCCTTCTGCGTCCTGCTGGAGGTTGATCATGCTTGGTCCCGCTTTCGTGTGTGGCAGCCTCCAGTCTCTCCTACGCAGGCTCCTGACGGCACAGACAGCCGGGCACTCGTCGTACGGGGAGAATGGACGGGTGACTTCTCCGAACTCTGCCGCGACGTTTGACCTGGCTGCCATTGGTGCCGGCCTGGCCTTTGCCGATTCCCTCGGCGACCTCACTGCGGCGCTCAGGCGGGACGCAGAGGCCGGGACTGCGGTGGTGCAGGCGCCGCCGGGAACGGGCAAGACCACGCTGGTTCCGCCTCTGCTCGCCAACCTGCTGGCCGGTACCCCTGACGGGCAGCGACGTGTGGTGGTCACGCAGCCGCGGCGCGTGGCTGCCCGCGCAGCAGCCCGGCGCCTGGCCGCACTGGACGGCAGCCGCCTCGGCGACCGGGTGGGCTACACCGTCCGCGGCGAGCGCCAAACGGGCTCCGGCACCGTCATCGAGTTCGTCACTCCGGGGATTCTGCTCCGCCGGCTGCTTGATGACCCGGGACTGGAGACGGCAGGCGCGGTGATCCTGGACGAGGTCCACGAACGCGGCCTCGAGACGGACCTGTTGCTGGGCATGCTCACCGAAGTGCGCCAGCTCCGCGGGGACCTCACCCTGGTGGCCATGTCCGCCACCCTGGACGCGCCACGGTTTGCGGCCCTGATTGGTGCCTCCACCGCAGGAACAGAAGATCACGACGGCGGCGGGCTGGCTCCCGTGATCGACTGCCCATCGGCCCTGTACCCCCTGGCCGTTGAATGGATGCCCGCCGGGGTTGCCAGGCTGGACAGCCGCGGCGTGACCCGCGGCTTCCTGGACCATGTTGCGGACACCGCCGCAGGGGCGCACGCTAGGGCCACTCCCGATACGGACACGCTGGTGTTCGTCCCCGGCGCCCGGGAAGTCTCCCACGTTGCAGGGCGCCTGCGGGCCAGGACCGGCCCAGGAACGGAAATCCTGGAGCTGCATGGCCAGGTCAGCCCGGCCGAGCAGGACCGTGCCGTGTCCGGTCGCACCGACGAAGCGCTGTCCCGGATCATCGTCTCCACAGACCTCGCCGAATCCTCACTGACCGTCCCGGGCGTCCGCGTCGTCGTTGACTCGGGCCTGACCCGCGAGCCGCGGCGAGACGCAAGCCGGGGCATGTCCGGCCTGGTGACTGTCTCGTGCTCCCGTGCCTCTGCGGAGCAGCGCGCCGGCCGGGCCGCCCGGCAAGGTCCGGGCCTGGTGGTCCGCTGCTACGACCAGAAGGCCTTCGGCGCGGCACCTGCCCACGTCACGCCGGAGATCGCCGTCGCCGACCTCACCGCCGCTGCCCTGGTCCTGGCCTGCTGGGGTTCGCCCGCCGGAGCGGGACTGGCGCTTCCGGATGCGCCCCCGCCGGCAGCGATGCAGGAAGCCGTTGAGGTGCTCCGGGAACTCGGCGCGGTGGCGCAGGACGGCCACGCCACAGCGCTGGGCAGGACCCTGGCGAGGATCCCCGCCGATCCGAGGCTGGCCCGCGCGCTCCTGGACGGCGCCGCCTCCGTTGGCGTACGGACAGCCGCCGAGGCGGTGGCCCTGGTAGCGGGGGACCAACGCGCCCCGGGTGCCGACCTTACGCGGCTCATCGCGGCCCTCCGCACGGGCAAGGAGCCTGGATCCCGGCGCTGGGCGGAGGATGTGAGGCGGATGGAAACCATCGCTCGGAAGGAGGGCGCCGGCGTCGTGCCCCCAGTCCTGAGCGCTGCCCCGAACTCGACGTCTGCCAAGGTGGAAGCGGTGGGCGCCGTCGTCGCCCTCGCATTTCCAGACCGGGTGGCGCGGCGCGTTCCAAGCCAGGGGCCGGAGCGTTACCTGCTGTCGTCAGGCACCCGGGCCGGGTTACCGGCGGGAAGTTCCCTGGCCGGGCATGAGTGGCTGGCCGTTGCGGAGGTGTCGCGCGCAGAGGGCCGGGACGCTGCCGGCACGGGTGCCGTGATCCGTTCCGCTGCACCGATCACGGCTGACACCGCGGAAGCGGCGGCCCGCCACCTCCTCACCGACACTATCGAAGCAAACTTCAGCAGGGCCCGCGTCACAGCACGGCGGGAGCGCCGGCTCGGAGCGATCGTGCTGTCCTCCACTCCGGTCCGCCCCTCCCCGGACGAAGGGCGCGCCGCGGTGGCACGCGCCCTGGCCATAGACGGGCTGGAAACGATCGGATGGTCGACGGCGGCGGACACATTGCGCCGTCGGCTCGCCCTGCTCCGCCGCGAACTGGGCGAGCCCTGGCCCGATGTCTCCGAATCCGCCCTGCTCGCGCGCCTGGACGACTGGCTGGGCCCGGAGCTTGAGAAACTGGCCAGCGGAGCGGCCACCGGCAGCATCGACCTCACCGACCCTCTGCGGCGGCTCCTGCCCTGGCCCGAAGCTGCGAAGCTGCCGGAGCTCGCGCCGGAAACCCTGGAAGTTCCCAGTGGATCGCGGGTGCGCATCGACTACCCGGACGTTCCGGACCGCGCAACGGCGACTGGTGCCGCGGCGGCTCCTGGACGGCCTGAACCTGCGGAACCTGGCGCCGGCGGCAGGCCGGTAGTGGCGGTCAAACTGCAGGAATGCTTCGGCTGGGCGGAGACGCCGAGGCTGGTGGGAGGACGCGTGCCCGTCCTGTTTCACCTCCTGTCACCGGCCCGGCGTCCGCTGGCCGTAACGGACGATCTCGCGTCCTTCTGGTCCGGGCCGTACGCGCAGGTGAGGGCCGAGATGAGGGGCCGCTATCCGAAGCACCCTTGGCCCGAGGATCCATGGACGGCGCAGCCAACCGCACGGACCAAATCCCGGATGTGACCATATCAGCGGGCGGATTCATCGTCCCCGGAAGACAGGGTGAGAGGAACGATACATACCGGAAACGTGGCGTCGACGTGATGAAACATCACGCCGTTAGGCTCATCGGTACGTGGACAGCGTGGTCCACACCACGACATGAAAGGACACAACAATGTTGCTTTTGAGTAGCCTTAACCTCCTGCTGGACGCCCGCCGGAGTGACGAGAACCGTCCGTATGGCAGCGGAAACGGCAAGGCCGGGTTCCCCAATGGACAGTTGAGCTCCACCGCCTGGGAAGGCTGGTG
Organism: Arthrobacter sp. R4; assembly: GCF_051365025.1. Lineage (NCBI taxonomy): Bacteria > Bacillati > Actinomycetota > Actinomycetes > Micrococcales > Micrococcaceae > Arthrobacter > Arthrobacter sp. R4. The sequence goes on along the minus strand of NZ_JBLWIJ010000010.1, from coordinate 461,749 downwards.
GCACGAGGACGCCGCATAGCGGGAGGGTCAGCTGCGGGCGCGCATGAAGTCCGCAACCGTCGGGGCCAATGACGCTCCGATGTCTTCGGCGCTCCGCTTCCTCCCGGCGATGGCAAAGGAGTGGTCTCCACCCTCGATCCACTCCACTACGGCGGATGCGCCGATCCGGGACACCACGCCCTCCAATAGGTCCGGAGTGGCAAAGGTGTCGCGGGAACCCTGCAGGAACAACATGGGAAGCGTCAGCCCGTAAAGGTGTTCGTCGCGGATTTTCTCCGGCTTGCCCGGCGGGTGCAGCGGATAGCCGAGGTAAACCAGCCCGGCGGTGTCCATGCCTTCCGCGACGGCCATCGACGCCATCCGCCCGCCGAACGACTTGCCGGCCGCCCAGATGGGTCCGCTCTCCCCGTGCTCCGCGCCCTGCCGCGCTGCCTCGTCCATTGCCGCACGCCAGGCCGCGATCGCGACCGGGGGCCGGTCCGGGAACTTCCGTCCCGCCTCCCGGTACGGAAAGTTGAACCGCAAGGTGGCCACGCCTTCGTCGTTGAGGGCGTCGGTGAACCCGCGCATGAACGGATGCTCCATGCCCGCGCCCGCTCCGTGGGCCAATACCAGCGTTGCAAACGGCTGCTCGGGACGGGCATAGGAAGCAGAAACCCCGACGTCGCCCACGGCGATGGTCATGGGGGACTCTGAGACGGTCATGGATCCATCATGCCGGAAGTCCGCTGGTTCCGACGCCGGGCCCGATGCAATGTGGTTTGCCAGCGGAAAGGCGGGGTGTAGCTTGTCCCCATGGCGAGCGAACAGACTACCCTTACCGTCCCCGGGCCCAACGGCGAGCGTGAGATGCGGATTTCCAGCCCCAGCAGGGTCCTCTGGCCCGGGCTGGGGCTGACCAAGCTAGACCTGGCGCGCTACATGGTGGACGTTGGGGAGGCCTTCATTGCCGCTAACGGCGACCGGCCGGTGGCACTGCAAAGGTACTCAGACAACGTCGACGGCGAGCAGTTCTTCTCGAAGAACCCGCCCAAGGGTACGCCGGAATTCATCCGGTCGGTGAAGGTGGTTTTTCCGAGCGCGCGCTCGCATCCCATGCTGGTGCTCGACGAGCCCGCGGCCGCGGTCTGGGCCGTGCAGATGAACACCGTGGTGTTCCACCCCTGGCCGTCGCGGACCGGGAATACGGACAACCCCGACCAGCTCCGGATCGACTTGGATCCCCAGCCGGGAACTGACTTCGACGACGCAGTTCCGGCCGCGCTGGCGCTGAAGGAGGTGCTGGCGGAGGCAGGCCTGGACTGTTTCATCAAGACATCGGGAAACCGTGGGCTCCACGTTTACGCACCGATCAAGCCCACGCATGAGTTCCTGGATGTCCGGCACGCGGTCATCGCTGCCGCCCGCGAGCTGGAACGGCGCATGCCCGACAAGGTCACTACGTCCTGGTGGAAGGAGGAGCGCGGCGAGAAGGTCTTCCTGGACTTCAACCAGGCGAACCGCGACCGGACCATCGCCGGTGCCTATAGTCCCCGCGCCCTGGCCCACGCGTCGGTTTCCTGCCCCATCACGTGGGAGGAACTGGAAAGCATCAATCCGAAGGACTTCACCATCCTCACTGTCCCGGACCGGCTGAAAACCGTTGGCGATCCTTGGGCGGACATTAACGCTAATCCGGGGACCATCGACACCCTTTTGGACTGGTGGGACCGTGATGTGAAGGCAGGACTCGGTGAGATGCCGTTCCCGCCCGACTATCCCAAGATGCCTGGCGAGCCTCCGCGTGTGCAGCCCAGCCGGGCGCGCAAGCAGGACTAAGGCGGGATTCTCTGGGATCAGGGGCCACGTTCGTTCCCGCGAGGTGGCACTTAACGGCAGCCCCGCCGTCGAACACTGCCGTTAAACGTCATCTCGCGGAAGGGAACCTATTCGAATCGGGAGGGGTCTCCGGTGCCGCGGCGTACCACCTCGGCAACGCCGCTGGAGAAATCCACCACCGTGGTGGGCTCGGACCCGCAGTCGCCGGAATCGATGACTGCGTCCACTTCGTGGTCCAGGCGTTCCTTGATCTCCCAGCCTTGGGTCAGCGGGTCCTCTTCGTCGGGAAGGAGCAATGTGCTGGAAAGGAGCGGCTCGCCCAGCTCCGCCAGCAGTGCCTGCACCACGCGGTTATCCGGGATCCGCACGCCCACAGTCTTCTTCTTGGGGTGCAGCAGCCGGCGCGGGACTTCCTTGGTGGCCGGCAGGATAAAGGTATAGCTGCCAGGGGTAACGGACTTGATGCTGCGAAAGACGTCGTTGCCGATGTTCACGAACTGGCCCAGCTGGGCGAAGTCCTTGCAGACAAGGGTGAAGTGGTGCTTGTCGTCGAGCTTGCGGATGGTCCGGATCCGGTCCAACGCGTCCTTGTTGCCCAACTGTGCGCCTAACGCGTAGCAGGAGTCCGTGGGGTAGGCGATCAGGCCGCCGTCGAGCACTATGCGGACGGCCTGCGTGATGGCGCGCGGCTGGGGATCCTGGGGATGAACGTCGAAGTATCTGGCCATGCCCATGAGCCTACGGCCCGGGTGGGAATAGCGCACTCGCGACTTGCCCTCTCAATCAGGCAAATCCTGGCCGACTTCTGAAATACTCGGAAGCCCCGGCTGAATGAGAACAACGAACTGTGGCTGAATCAGTAATCCTGGTAAATGGCCTCCCTGGATCCGCGGCGCCACAGGATTCATCCAGTCGGGATCAGTGCGGCGCGGGAGTGGGCCGAGTGGTCGGCATACGGCGCGCCATTGAGCATCGGCACCGTTGTCAGGGTGGATACGTCCTCGCCTGTCGATGCAGCCGCTGTAGTTGGCCTGCTGCCGTTCAGCTAGCCGCGGAGTTCCGATTCATCCCCGGATGCCTTCGCCTTTTCGGCTTGGCGTGTCGCGTCGATGATTCCATCACGGGTCGCAGCGCGAACCACGCCGTACAGGACATAAAAGAAAACGGCTGCGCCCACTGCGCACAGCACCAGAAAATTCAGCGGATTGGCGTCCATGCGTTCTTCCCCCAAGAAGCTATGTTGACCTGATTCGGACACTTCAAAGCTTATCGTCAGGTATCTCGGCGGTGAGAACGTAGCGGACAGCGAAAGTGCTTGACTGTCTCATGACACTAAATCGAAACCCGGTGGTTGATTCGTTCCTGGAGTCGCTGGATCACCCCTTCAAGCCGGCAATTGAGTCGCTCCGGCTGGCAGTCCTCAACGGCGATGACGCAATAACGGAGCACATCAAGTGGAAAGCACCGAGCTTCTGCTTCAACTCCGTGGACCGGGTTACATTCAACCTGCGCCCGCTGAATCACATTCAGCTCATTTTCCACCGGGGTGCAAAGACGAACGAGGACGTCTTCCATTTTGATGCGTCGAAGTGGAGAGGGCTGTTGGAAATTATCGCGCAAGACCGCGGCCAAGTGATTTTTCCCAGCGCGGAAGTAGCGGCAGCACGGCAGGAGGATTTCGTAAGGCTCGTACGTGAATGGGTTCGTGCCTAAGTGTTCGATGCTTCCAGTTTTCGGTCGTAGGCTGAATCGCACACATGATCGACAGGGAGGCAGACGTGGCTGATACGACGGTGGCCGAAACGACAGTGGACCAGGTGATGGCCGAGCTTGCCGCACTCGAGGACCCAAGGGCACGCGAGGTGAACGAGAAACGCGGCGACGATCACGGCGTGAACCTCAGCAAGCTGCGCGCTGTGGCGAAGCGGCTGAAGACCCAGCAGGAATTGGCGCGCCAGCTCTGGGAAACGAACGACACTGCGGCGAGGCTCCTGGCGCTATTGGTCTGCCGGCCCAAGGCGTTCGAGCGCGATGAGCTGGACGCCATGTTGCGCGAGGCGGGTACGCCCAAGGTGCACGACTGGCTCGTGAACTACGTAGTAAAGAAGAGCCCCCACTCCGAAGGCCTGCGTCAGTCGTGGTTCGCGGATCCGGATCCGGTGGTCGCCAGTGCCGGCTGGGCGCTGACTACTGAACGCGTGGCGAAGAGTCCTGAAGGTCTGGACCTCCCCGGCCTCCTCGACGTCATTGAGTCCGAAATGCGAGAGGCACCTGATCGTCTGCAGTGGGCGATGAACCATTGCCTGGCTCAGATCGGGATTGAGCACGCCGAGCTCCGCGCCCGCGCCCTGGACATCGGTGAGCGGCTCGAAGTGCTCAAGGATTACCCGACGCCGCCCAACTGCACTTCTCCGTTCGCGCCCATCTGGATCAACGAAATGGTGCGCCGGGCGGGGGAGAGCCGGGCCGGATAAACCGGTGGACGTCGTTCGGCAACGACACGGCCGCCGTCAAGCGTAGGGAGTGCGGAACAGCGTGACTCCCCATTCAGGGTTGTGGAGCACGATGCCAGCTTCCCTTGGAGCGAACACCAGCGGCCCTTGGAGGTACCTTGCCATCCGCTTCTGCTCCTCATCCCACGGGAAGTTGCAGGTGCCAATGGAGCTGTCCATGGACCCAGGCTCCGGCGTGATTGTCTGGCCGACAATGCTAACCCTCAGCGCATACGAAGCACAGGGGATCCGGACGGTCATCACTGTGCTTCCCCCAACGTTGGAGAACCGTACGGCGTAGTCGCCGGAGCTTATGCCCGGGCCAGACGGGACTGAGTCCGGCATCAGGGAGCCGGAAGTGAAGTACTGGCAGTGCAGCACTCCATTAGCAAGGGCTTCTTCCGGGCTTTGTTCCAAGCAGTCGTCAGCACCCTGACTTAAAGCCGCAGGAGGCGCCGGCGGAACTCGTGCGGGAGTCATGCCCGGCGACAACTCCGCGCCCGTCGAGGGTGCTTGAGCAATAGACGGCCTGGCGGCGGTGTGGTTGTGGGATGCTGCGCCCTGCGGAGGCGCGGACCCACAGGCTGCTGCGACGACGCCGATGGTGAGGCCCGCCGTCGACAGCAATATTCTCCTGCGCACCCCACGAAAAACGGTTCCCCCACGTGCGTCCATGGTTCGAACCCTACGTGCTCTAGGAAGCTACATCGAGCTTTTCGCCGGACGACCTTCGCAGCGTTCGCTGGATAGCATCCAACGAGAGGCCCAGTTCCTCGGCCAGGGAAGCCACGATCACGAAAGAAGGCGTCGCGATTCGACCCGTCTCGATTTTCCTGAGCGTCTCGGGGGATATTCCTGCTCCCAGAGCCACCTGGACAAGGGTCCGTTCTCCGCGTGCATGACGGAGCATCTCTCCGAGCAGCCTCCCGGCGCGGACATCTTCGGGGCTAAGAGGAACTCTGACCATCCTCCCAGCATAGTACCGTTATAATAATACCGGTTCTATATTGGAGGATTCGTTGATTGAGCTACTCACACCCCGGGAAATTGACCAAGCACGTCACTCGGGCCAATTCGTGGCAAAAACCTTGTCGGACTTGCGGCAGAGAATCGAGCCGGGGACCAATCTCCTGGACATCAACGAATGGGCAGCTTCGATGATCCGGAGCGCAGGAGCCCGTTCGTGTTATGTCGATTATGCCCCGGCGTTTGGGCGCGGGCCATTCGGAAAAGTCATCTGCACGTCCGTCAACGATGCCGTCCTGCATGGACTCCCTCATGACTACGTTTTAGTGGACGGGGACCTGCTCACGCTTGATTTCGCGGCAAGTGTCGATGGTTGGGTCACTGATTCCGCCATCAGCTTCGTTGTAGGGAGTTCTACCGCGCCCGGGGACCTGAAGATGATTGAAACCACGGAAAAAGCGCTTCTGGCTGGCATCCGGGCGGCCGAGTCCGGAGCCCGTATCGGAGATATCTCCCACGCAATTGGCGCAGTGCTCGAATCAGCGCATTTTGAGGTCAATACCGAATTTGGCGGACATGGTGTTGGAAGCACCATGCACCAGGATCCGCATATTCCGAATATCGGTACGCCTGGCCGTGGATACGTGTTGCGGCCTGGTCTGCTCTTGGCAATAGAGCCTTGGGTTATGGACGGCACCAGCAAGCTGGTGACAGCTCCCGACGGGTGGACCCTGTGCAGCTCCAATGGCCGTCGAACGGCGCATTCCGAGCACACGGTTGCCGTCACGGAATCCGGACCCGTTATTCTCACTCAACTGGCCTAGAGCGCTCCGAAGCCGTCGCAGCCCGTGAACTCAGGCCAGTGCAGCGATTTCTTCGACTGCTCGTGTCAGTGCTGCCATGCATCGAGTTCCGCCATGGCCCTCGTCCTCGATGACGATAAGCCGGCTGGACTCCCAGCGCCGGTGCAACTGCCATGCCGTGACGGCGGGGCCGCTGATGTCCCGCCTGCCGTGGATGAGGTAGCCGGGGATGCCATTGAGCTCGTGGATCCGCGGGATGATTTCCCGGCCTTCGACGAGGAATCCGTCCTTGGACCAGTAGTGCGTGACCAGGAGCGCGAAGGTCATCCGTTGGCGCTCGTCTTCGAACAGCAGGCCAGGAAGCCAGTTGGGATCCAGCGAAATGTGCGTTGATTCCCACCGGTCCCAAGACAGTGCAGCGAGCCGCGCGTCTGCGCGATCCTGGCCCGCCAGCCGACGAGCGTAAGCATCCACTATCCGTTCGCCGGGGGCCGCGTTGGCCGCTTCTGCGAACTCAGCCCATGCTTCGGGGAAGACGCGTCCGACGTCTTCTGTGATCCACTGGATCTCGTCCCTGCTGCTTGTTGTCACCGCTACCAAAGCGATGCCGAGAACCCGCGCGGGGTACTCCAGGGCATAGGCGAGGGCAAGCGTGCTACCCCAGGAAACGCCGGTCACGATCCATTTCTGTACACCCAAGTGTTCTCTCACAGCCTCGATGTCTTCGATCAAGGCTTGCGTCGTGTTCTCGGGCAGGTGGTCAAGGTCGTCCTGGACGACGGGAGTGCTCTTGCCGCAACCGCGTTGGTCAAGACCGATAGTGCGGAACCCGCCGGGGTCGTGGCGTTTACGGTACCCGCCCCGACCAAGGGAACCGCCAGGGCCTCCATGAAGGTAAAGGACCGCAATCCCGTCGGGATCTCCGGTGGCTTCCCAGTAGATTTCGGCATGGGGCACGGTCACCCAGCCGCTTTTTGCCTGGAATTTCTCGTCGGTCACCTGATTCACAGTATTCGACGTCGTGCCGTTCCGGTTGTTTACCGGGTTCGGGAAGAGCGATCCCTTACCGGCGGATCGCACCAATGGCTGCATGCGGCATCCTGCAGTAGCCGGCTCATCTGGTCTAAAGAGTGCGGTAGCTCCGCCGGAACCAGGTGAATCAGCGAATACCAGGCGAGCACGCCACTCAGGCCCCCGTCCGCCACGTCCAGGGCACGAACTGAGGAGTCCCGGAACAGTACCTCGGGGAAGCGGAGGCGGGCGATCTATATGAAGTCGGGAACGAAATCTACCCCGGAGATGTCGACCCGCCGTTTGTGAATACCCGGCACAGTCCCCATGTCCGCACCAAGTGATCCGGCCGCCGTCGGACGTCTTCAGCCCACATGCACCCACGGCCGCTTGGTGACATCCGGTTCGGCCTCCCGCAGGATCTCCCGTGTCACGGGAGCGATCTCACCCTCGCCCAGCACCAGGAAGCGCAGGAGGTTCACGGCGGGGTTGCCTTCGGTCCAGCGGAAGTACACGTGCGGCATCAGGCCAGTCACGTCCCGGATATGGAGGAGCACCGAGGCGATGGTGTTGGGTACTACCGGTCCGTGCACCTCCAGCACGGCGAAACCATGCCGCACTACGCCCCGGACTTCCAGCGCCGTTTCGAAGTCGGAGGAATCATCCACGGTGACTTCCAGGAACAGGGGCCGGTAGTCCGAAGGGAAGTGGCTGGCTTCGGTGGCGGACGCGAGCTTCTGCCGGTAGGCCTCCGCGGACTGGCGGAGCGGTTCGTGGGCGATAATGCCGATGGGCCCCGACAGGTTCTCCGCCATGAACTCCAGCGCCTGCGTGTCCAACCGGACATGAGTGGCGTGCAGTTCGAAGGAACGCAACACCCTGGACAGCAGCGAAATGCTCACGATCCCCAGGATGAAAAACCCCGCAATCCTGATCCCCTCGGGCCGCTCAAAGATGTTGGTGACCGTGGTGTAGACAAAAAGCACGGCAATCACACCGAACCCGATGGCCCGCTTTCGCTGCTGCAGGCGGCGCGCCGAGAGCGTTACGGCCACCGCCGCCGAAGTCATCAGCACCAGGACGCCGGTGGCGTACGCACCGCCCTGGGCATCGACGTCGGCCTCAAACAGCCAGGTGATGAGGAACCCGGTGAGAGTGAAGACGAGCACCAGTGGGCGGACGGCCTTGGCCCATTCGGGGGCCATGCCGTACCGCGGCAAGTATCGGGGAACTAGGTTCAGCAGCCCCGCCATTGCGGATGCCCCTGCGAACCAGAGAATGGCGATGGTGCTGAGGTCATACACGGTTCCGAACCCGTCTCCCAGGTATTCGTGCGCCAGGAACGCCAACGCCCTTCCGTTCGCTTCCCCGCCAGGCTGGAACTCATGCCCCGGGATCAGGACCACCGTCGTAAAACTGCTCGCCACCAGGAAGGTACTCATGATTATTGCGGCGGCGGTCAGCATCTTCCGTGTCCCCTGGATCCGTCCGGCCGGGTTCCCGTCGGTATCACCGGCGCCACCGCGCACCTGCGGCATCACCGCCACACCTGTTTCGAAGCCGGACAGTCCCAGGGCCAGTTTGGGGAAGACCAGCAAGGCCATGGCCACAGCCATGAGCGGATTGCCGTGCGAAGTGTTGAGGGTCTGCCACCAGTCACCGACAGCAACCGGATGGGCCGCCGCCTCGCGGAGGGACGTGGCGATGACCACCACATTGAGCCCCAGGTACAGGACCACCAGTACGACGGCGACGCCGATGGCCTCCTTGAACCCGCGAAGGAAGACAGCGGCGAGCAACGCAAGCAGCACCAGCGTCACTGCCACCTCCTGGCCGTGCAGGAACTCTGGAGCAAACGGGTTTTCGATCAGGTGCGCGGTGGCATCGGCAGCGGAGAGGGTCATGGTGATCATGAAGTCCGTCGCGGCAAAACCGAGCAGCACCAGCACCAGCAGCTTTCCGCCCCACCGGGGCAGCAGCCGTTCCAGCATCGCGATGGACCCCTCACCGCGGGGGCTCTCTCCCGCCACCCTCCGATAAACCGGCAGGGCCCCCAGCAAGGTCACAGCAACCAGGACCAGCGTGGCCAGGGGAGAGATGGCACCGGCCGCCAGTGCCGCGATGGCCGGCTGGTACCCGAGGGTAGAGAAGTAGTCCACGCCCGTCAGGCACATCACCTGCCACCAGTGGTGCTTCTTCTCCTCATCCGCCGCGACGCCACCTGGGCCCTGGTGTGCGCCCTTGGAGTCCTGCAGTCCGAACAGCAGCCAGCTGCCAAGGGCCGCCTTCCGCGTCGGGCGGAGGGCCGACGGGTCGGCCGGGGGCCTGCTCATGGTGGTCATGTAAGCCTTTCAGTCCGCAGCACGGCGCCGCGGGCACAGCCGAATCTAGTACCGGCCAGAGCCACGGGACCCGGATTCCCCAGCATCTTGACGCATCCTTAACACCGCTATGACCAACACCACAGCGCGTGCGGCCGGACGGTGAAGGCGTGCAGGATCCTGGTGGGAGAATGGCCGCATGGCACGGGAACGGATAGTCATTGGCCTCAACGGCAGCGACGATGCAGAACTGCTCGTCCGCCGCGCCGCCAGGATCCTGGAAAGGAGCGACGGCGGCGAACTGGTGGCCGTCCACGTCCGCACCGCAGAGGATGCGCCGGGAGAATCGCCGCAGGCGCTGGAGGCCCAGCGGCGGCTGGTCGTCGAACTGGGCGGAAGCTACCACACGCTCTCGGCACCTGACCCGGCATCGGCCCTGCTCGACTACGCCCGCAAGTCCGATGCAACCCACATCGTGGTCGGCCAGTCCCGCCGCAGGCCGTTGGCCGGCCAGCTGTCCGGGCTCCTGTCCGGCGGCAGCGTGGAAACCAGGGTGGTCCGCGGCGCGGGGGACATTGACGTCCAGGTAGTGCCCCGCTCCGCGCCCGTGCACGCCCCACGGCGCAGGACGCCCACCCTTGGCCGGGCCAGGGCCGGCGCCGGCTTTGCGCTCGCAGCTGCCCTTCCGGTCCTGTTGCAGGTGCTGCTGGCCGCGTTTGACCACAGCGTTGCCACCGCCGTCCTGATCCAGCTTGCGGGCGCCGTCGCGGTGGCGCTGGTGGGCGGTTTGTGGCCCGCCGTCGTCGGCGCGCTGTGGAGCAGCGTGCTCGTGAACTATTTTTCGACGCCGCCGATGGGGGATCTCGCCATCAGTGATCCGCAGGACTTCCTCTCCCTGGGCATCTTTGTCGGCGTGTCCGTGGCTGTCGCCGGTGTGGTGGACAGATCCGCCCGCCGGTCCAAGGAAGCCGCCCGGGCCCAGGCCGAGGCCGCCACGCTGGGTGATCTCGCCTTGGGCGCCTCCCGCTCGGAGGACACCCTGGAAGGCCTGCTGGCAGAAGCCCTGGACGTTTTCAGTGCAACCGGCGCCGGCGTGTTCAGCAGCCACGCCGGGAAAGCGGAAGGCGCTGGACCGGCGTCGGAACTTTCAAGGGGCGGGGGCCCGGACGCTGACGGCCGGGTATGGCGGTTGGTGGCCGGTGCCGGGGACACGGCCGGGTGGGAGCCGGGTGTTGCCGGCGCGCCGGGCAGCACTGCAGAGCCGGTCGACGCCGATACCCGGCTCGTGCTTTTCGGCCGGCAGGTGCCGGCGTCGGAAAGCAGGCTGCTGGGTGCCTTTGCGGTCCATGTCAAAGCCCAGCTGGAGCGCCGCCAGTTGGCCGTAAGTCGCCGCGAGGTGATGCGCCTGGCCGAAGGGAACACCATGCGCACTGCCATCCTGCGGGCTGTTTCCCACGATCTGCGGACGCCCCTGGCCGGAATCAAGCTCGCCGCAGGTGGACTGCTGCAACGGACAGTCACTTATACCGCTGCTGAGGAGAGGGAGTTGCTGGAAACCATCGATGAGTGCACCGACCGGCTGGACCAGCTAGTTGATAACTTGCTGGATATGTCAAGGATTACCGCCGATTCGGTGATGCCCACGCTTGGGCCGGTTCGGTGGAGCGACGTTGTTTCCCCGGCCCTCCGTGGGCTGCCGGAGGGAACCGTCCGGGTTGAGCTGCCGGCCAACATGCCTGCCGTGGAAGCCGATCCGGTGCTGCTGGAACGCGTCATCGCCAACATCGTCGAAAACGCCGTCAAGTACGCGCCCGGATCCGGTATCACCATCACCGGCGCTTCTGACGGAATGGGTGCAGACACCCTGGATGGCTATCCCTCCGGTGAGTTGCGGATCATCGACCACGGCGTCGGCATACCCGCCCAAAAAGTGCTGGATATGTTCCGGCCGTTCCAGCGGCTCCACGACCTTCCCCAATCCACGGGCGTGGGCCTGGGCCTGGCCGTCGCGGACGGATTCATCAAGGCCATGGGCGGCACGCTGAGCGCACAGGAGACTGCCGGCGGGGGATTGACTATGGTCATCACGTTGGCTCTTTCCACCGGCGAAGCGGGCGCGCGCCATGCTGCAGGCCAGCCGCGGCAGGATGCCACGTGAACGCGGCCCAGACACACTCTTCCGGCACGCATCGGGGCCAACGGACCAGCGTCCTCGTGGTGGACGACGACCCCCACCTGCTGAAGGCGCTCCGGATCACGCTCCAGGCCCATGGTTATGCCGTGGATACAGCGGCCGACGGCGGCAGCGCCTTGCGTGCCGCATCGCACCGGCCGCCGGACCTGATGGTTTTGGACCTCGGGCTGCCGGACCTGGACGGAGCGGAGGTACTCCGGGAACTCCGCCGCTGGAGCAGCCTGCCGGTGCTGGTGCTGTCCGCCCGCCATGGCTCTTCGGATAAAGTGGACGCCCTCGACGCCGGCGCGGATGACTACATCACCAAACCCTTCGGTCTGGACGAACTCCTCGCCCGGCTGCGCGCGCTGCTCCGCCGTGTCCCCGAGCCCGAATCGGCACCCACCGTGGCGGCCTCTTCCTTCACTGTGGACCTTGCCCAGCGGCGCGTCACCAGGGATGGCGACGCTGTGCGGCTGACACCCACCGAATGGAGCATCCTGGAGTTGCTGGTCCGGAACCCGGCCCGGCTGGTAACTCAGCAGCAGCTCCTGCTGGACGTCTGGGGGCCTGCTTACCAGAAGGAAGCAAACTACCTGCGCGTGTACATGGCGCAGCTTCGCCGGAAGCTGGAGACCGACCCCGGAAACCCGCGCCACCTGCTCACCGAACCCGGCGTGGGGTACCGGTTCGTGCCTTGAGCCACGCCGTCGGCCAACAGGGAAACCGGCGGCCAGGGAACCCTATGAAGCCGGGTGGAATTGGGGCAGTATGTTGACTGTTCCTTTCCGATTCCGTTCCGTACCGCAAGGAGATTTGTCCATGCCAACGACGCTCAACCCCTACCTTGGATTCCGCGACAACGCCCGGGAGGCGATGACCTTTTACCAGTCCGTGTTCGGCGGCGACCTTGCCCTGAGCACGTTCGGCGAATTCCAGGCCAGCGAAGATCCGGCAGAGGCCGACAAAATCATGCATGGCATGCTGACCACCGATAAGGGCCTGGTACTGATGGGGGCAGACACCCCCAACGGCATGGACCTCGCGCAGGGCAGCTCCATCTCGGTTTCCCTCAGCGGCGATGACGAAGCAGAGCTCCGCGGCTACTGGGACAAGCTGTCCGGCGACGGCGGCTCTGTGACCGTTCCGCTGGAACCGGCACCTTGGGGCGACATCTTCGGCATGTGCACGGACAAATTCGGTACCGCCTGGTTGGTAAACGTCAATAACCCCCTGGCGGCTCCCGCGTCCTAGGCAGGCCCGAAGCCATAGTCCTTGAGCAGCTGCCTCGCGCGGTGCGACGATAGAAGCGTGCAGCCCATCCTGGATTTTATGGCCCATTACTGGTGGCTGGTCTTTCCGCTCAGTGGTGTCATGGGCGGTTGGGCCAAGGCGTGGCAGAACTCCACCGAGCGCAGGCACCAGCGCCGGGTGGAGCTCTACAAGCTGAGGAATCTGACGCTGCAGGCAGAGCAGGTAGCCGAGACCGAAGTGGCCATGCTGATGGCCAGCCACGACGCCGTGAACAAACGCTGGCTGGACTACGAGCTCGATGTAGGCAAGCTGATCGATTTTCCCTTGATGACTGATGTCCGCGAACCCCTGACCGTGGCGTTCCTGCGGGCGAAACGCGAAGCCGACGGGCTTCGGCCTGCCGCGGCTAAAGAACTCACGATGCCCTCCCGGCTCGAGGCGTACCGCTCGGCCGTCAACGGCTATGAAGTAGCTTTTTCCGTAGCCGAACGCGAGGCCAGGCGCATCAAGGATTCGAACTTTTCAGGCCCTGAGCGTGAACGGCTGGCTACAGCCAGGAAGCTGCTTCGTCTCGCGGAAGACAGCGCAGCCACGCCGGCAGAGCGTCAGGCAGCGTACAAGCGGGCTCGCCGCGAACTGGACGGTCTGATTGTCCTTCCCGACGCCACGGTGACAGCTCTCGAGGAGAAAGTGGCGCCCATGCTGGACTCCGGCCACGCCCCGGACTACCCACAACGCTAGAGCTGCGGTGCGGCTGTGCGGAACGTCACCCTCTACTTGGATGTGGACGGAGTCATCTGCCCTTTCGGCCCCGCCGGCAGGAGCGAATGGGGCAGCGAATGGTGCCAGGCGGATGCCGGTTTGCTGCCCGTGGCCTATGCACAGGAACTGGTGGACGGGCTCAATGACCTCGCCGCGAGGCCGGACGTTGCGTGCATTTGGCTTACCAGCTGGGAGGAGATGGCGCCGGAATACCTGTGCCCCGCCATTGGACTGGACGGCGGCCGATGGCCATACCTGACCGCTGACGGTGGCAATACGGGGGAGCGGTGGTGGAAGCTTGCGGCTCTCCAGGCGGACCTGGAACGTAGTAGCCCGGACCGCATTGTCTGGATCGACGACCAGCTCCGGTTCGAGAAAGAGGCACAGCAATGGGCCCGGTTCCTCGGCGCTCGGATCCTCCTGGTCTCGCCCGATCCACGGCTGGGAATTTCGCCCGCGGAACTCGAATCCGTCAGCTCCTTTTTGATACCGCCGCTGTTTTGACCTGATGCCCGGTACGCGTACGATCGATAAGGTTTCACGCCGGTTGTGTTAACGCCACAGGTCATTCCACGCGAACAGCTGGTGAATTATGCTGTGCAAGGCAGCCGGGGGAAAGAAACTGCTGAACGTCGACTCTGCAGATTGGGCAACAGGTGGATATCACCTTCATGGTGGCGCTGGTCATCGCACTGGCACTATTTTTCGACTTCACGAACGGCTTCCATGACACCGCGAATGCGATGGCCACGCCTATCGCCACAGGTGCCATCAAGCCAAAAACGGCGGTGACACTCGCCGCTGTCCTGAACCTCGTGGGCGCATTCCTGTCAACGGAGGTCGCCAAGACAGTTTCCGGCGGCATCATCAGGGAAGGCTCCGACGGCGTCCAGATCACCCCGGACATCATCTTCGCCGGCCTGATGGGCGCCATCCTGTGGAACATGATCACCTGGCTCAAAGGCCTGCCGTCCAGTTCGTCCCATGCACTGTTCGGCGGACTGATCGGCGCGGCCATCGCGGGGATCGGGTTCAACTCCGTCAATCTGGAGACACTCCTGCAGAAGGTCATCCTGCCGGCCATCTTCGCCCCCCTCATCGCTGGGATTGTGGCCTACATCTGCACCAGGCTCGCCTATGCCCTGACCGCCCGCCACGACCCCGAAACGGGCAGCAAGCTCACGCAGAAGCGCGGCGGATTCCGCACCGGCCAGATCTTTACCTCCAGCCTGGTGGCACTGGCGCACGGCACCAATGACGCGCAGAAGACCATGGGCATCATCACCCTGGTCCTGATTGCCGCAGGAACCCAGGCGCCAGGCTCCGGCCCGCAGTTCTGGGTCATCGCCGCATGCGCCATTGCGATTGCCGTAGGCACCTATGCAGGCGGCTGGCGCATCATCCGCACCATGGGCTCCGGACTCACCGAGGTTAAGCCCGCCCAGGGTTTCGCGGCCGAGACCAGCACCGCTTCGGCCATCCTGGCCTCCTCCCACCTGGGCTTCGCCCTTTCCACAACGCAGGTTGCGTCCGGATCGGTCATCGGCTCCGGCATGGGACGCAAGGGCACCACCGTCCGCTGGAACATGGTGGGCAAGATCGCCCTGGGCTGGCTGTTCACACTCCCGGCCGCGGGCATTGTGGGTGCCTTGACGGCATTGCTCGTCAAGACCGGCGTGGTGGGTGTACTGATTGCCGCCGTAGCTGGTACGGCTGCCGTGCTGTTTATGTTCTTCTACTCCCGTAAGTCCCACGTTGGCCACCACAACGCCGTGGAGGTCGAGGAAGCCGGGCAGGCCGTCCGCTTCGCCAAGAAGAAAGCCCTCGTGCGGGCCCGCGCCCGCACCAAGGACAAGACCGCAGCTGAAGCCCCAGCCGAAGCGTCTGAGCAGAAGGATACGCAGCGATGAAGTGGTTGGAACTCCTGACCGTAGGCGGCGCCACCTTGGTGGCTGCCGTGACCGTAGTAGTCCTGTACTCGCTTGGCGTCCGGCTGACCGCCATCGCCGGTGATGCCCAGCAGGCCTCGCCGCGCGCCAAACGCTCCCTCGCGTATATCTGTTTCGGCCTCTGCGGTGTTGCCGTGCTGTTTGGTCTGTACCTGATCATCCCGTACTTCAGCAAGTAGTTTTTCTGGCGGATAGGCTCCGGCGGGGGAATAGCTAAGACTGTTGCGACGAGCCCGGACTGCGGGTGGAGTATGGGAACCCGGAGTCGAAATGACTACGCTTGAGCCATGTCCCGCTTCCAGTACTTCGTGGCCGCGTCCCTGGACGGCTTCATCGCCACCGCACATGACGACCTCACCTGGCTCCTGCAATTCGACGGCTTCGACGGCGGGCAGGACAGCTACGACACCTTCATGGAGGGCGTGGGCTGCATCGTCATGGGCGGGGAAACCTACGCCTGGCTGATGAAGCACGAACCCGGCAAATGGCCCTACCCGTCCACGCCCTGCTACGTCTTCACCCGGCACGAGCACACGGCGCCGGCCGGTTCAGACGTCACATTTGTCCGCGGCCCGGTCCGGGAATTCGTACAGGATTTCAAGGACGACGCCGGCGGGAAGAACGTGTGGGTGGTGGGCGGCGGCAACCTGGCAGCCCAGTTCGCCGCTGCGGGGTACCTGGATGAACTCATCCTCTCGGTCATCCCGGTGGTGCTGGGCGACGGCAAGCGGTTGTTGCCGCTGGAAGGCCCGACGGCGCCACTGGAGCTGACTGCTTCGCGCACCATGGGGCGGGGGGTAGTTGAGCTGCGCTACAACCTCAACCCTGAGGACACGGCTGGCTAGGATCCCCTGGCGGACTAGTCTCCCTTTTTCGCGGGCCCTTTGTCCCTGAGCATGTTTGTGATGCGGGCCGTTGACAGCCGCCTGCCCTTGTCATCGGTCATGACAACCTCGTGCGTGGTCAGCGTCCCGCCGAGGTGGACTGCGGTGCACGTACCGGTGACGGTGCCGGCCGCGACGGACCGGTGGTGGGTGGCGTTGACCTCAATGCCCACGGCATGCCTGCCGGCGCCGGCGTGCATGCCCGCCGCAAAGGATCCCAGTGTTTCGGCCAGCACAACGTGGGCTCCGCCATGCAGGATGCCTGCCACCTGGGTGTTGCCTTCCACCGGCATGGTGGCCACCGTCCGCTCGGGACTCATCTCCAGGAAGTGGATGCCCATCTTGAGCACCAGGGCACCGATTCCATATCCGCTGAGCCACTCATGCAGCTGTTCAGGGACGCCGGCTGTGACCAACTCCTCAGTAAAGGGGCCGGGCGTGAAATTGTCCATCATGGGAACTAGGCTGGCACCTGTGAGTGAAACTACCAAACCGGCCCCCTTCCCTTCCGAAACCGTTGCCCTTGAGGCTGACGCCGCCCTGCAGGACATCAAGGTCCCGCCGGCCGGGGGCCGGGTTTCCGCTACCGAGGCTCCTGTCATTCCTATTACCAGCCAGCCGCGCCTCCTGGTGCTGGACGGGCATTCGATGGCGTTCCGGGCGTTCTTCGCGCTGCCCGCCGACAAGTTTTCCACCGCCAACGGACAGCACACCAACGCGATCCACGGCTTTACCTCCATGCTGATCAACCTGATCAAGGAACAACAGCCCACGCACATCGCCGTCGCCTTCGATGTCTCAGACGAGACCACGCACCGCAAAGCCGAGTACAGCGACTACAAAGGTGGCCGCAACGAAACGCCCCGGGAGATGAGCGGCCAGATCGACCTCATCGACAAGGTCATGCAGGCATGGGGCATCAAGACCATCAAGCTGCCCGGCTACGAAGCGGACGACATCCTGGCAACGCTGTCCGTGATGGGGGAGAAGGCCGGCTACGAAGTCCTCCTGGTCACCGGCGACCGCGATGCGTTCCAGCTCATCACCGACAACGTTTTTGTGTTGTACCCCCGCAAGGGTGTCAGCGACATCCCCCGGCTGGACGCCGCGGCCATCCAGGAGAAGTACTTTGTCACGCCGCCGCAGTACTCCGACCTCGCCGCACTGGTGGGGGAGTCCTCCGATAACCTGCCCGGTGTTCCGGGTGTCGGGCCCAAGACCGCCGCGAAGTGGATCAACCTTTACGGCGGACTCGAAGGTGTCCTTGAGCACGTGGATGCGATTGGCGGCAAGGTGGGCGACGCCCTCCGGGAAAACATCGAGGACGTTAAGCGCAATCGCCGTCTGAACCGGCTCCACACAGACCTCGAACTGCCGGTGACCCTGGAAGACCTTGCGGACCCGCGGCCGGACGAAGCTGCACTTGAGCAGTTGTTCGACGAGTTGGAGTTCAAAACCATCCGTGCCCGGCTCTTCGCGCTGTACGGCAGCGAGGACCTGGAACCGGCGGAGCGCGAGAACGTCGAAGTGCCGGAGTATAAAACCCCGTCCAACGCAGCAGAATTGGGTGCTTTCCTCGCTGCCGGTGCCGGGAAACGCTCGGCCGTCGCCGTTGACCTTGTTCCCGGCCGGATCGGCGAAGACGCCGCAGCCATTGCCATTGTCCGTGACGATGCCGCTGTATACATCGACCTCGCCGGCCAGGACGCCGCAGCCGAAAACGTCCTTGCGGACTGGCTGCGGGACGCGTCGTCGCCCAAGGTCATGCACGGCTACAAGGCTGCCCTGAAGGCGCTGTCCAGCCGCGGCCTGGGTCTGGAAGGGGTGGTGGATGACACGTCCATCTCCGGCTACCTCATCCAGCCGGACCGCCGCACCTATGAACTGGCCGAGCTCGCCCAGCACCACCTGAACGTCAGCATCTCCTCCGAGACTGCCAAGGCAGGCCAGCTTGAACTGTCGTTCGACGGCGATGACGCCGCCGCCGCTGACGCACTGGTCCAGGTGGCCGCCGTCGTCCAGGCGCTGAGCCGATACTTCGAATCGGAACTTGCCGAACGCCAGGCCGCGGACTTGCTGGCCACCCTGGAATTGCCTGTCAGCAGGGTGCTGGCCGACATGGAGCTCGCCGGCATCGCCATCGATATGCACCGCATGGATGAGCAGCTCGCTGACCTCGCCAAGGTAATTGACAACGCCCAGGAACTCGCGTTCGCGGCGATCGGCCACGAGGTCAACCTCGGTTCGCCCAAGCAGCTCCAGACTGTTCTGTTCGAGGAACTGCAGTTGCCGAAGACCAAGAAGATCAAATCGGGCTACACCACCGATGCCGCGTCGCTGAAGAACCTGTTGGAAAAAACCGGGCATGAATTCCTGGTCCAGCTCATGGCCCACCGCGAGTCCTCGAAGCTGCGCCAAATGCTGGAGTCGCTGAAGAAGTCCGTCACGGAAGACGGCCGGATCCACACCACCTACGCGCAGAACGTCGCAGCCACGGGCCGGATCTCTTCCAATAACCCCAACTTGCAGAACATCCCCATCCGCAGCGAGGAAGGCCGGCGAGTCCGCGGCATCTTTGTGGTCAGCGAAGGCTATGACTGCCTGCTGTCCGCCGACTACTCGCAGATCGAAATGCGCATCATGGCGCACCTTTCGGGGGACGCCGGCCTGATCCAGGCCTACAAGGACGGCGAGGACCTCCACCGCTTTGTGGGCTCCAACATCTTCCACGTCCCCACCGACCAAGTCACCAGCGCCATGCGTTCGAAGGTCAAGGCCATGTCGTACGGCCTCGCCTACGGCCTGACGTCCTTTGGCCTCTCCAAGCAGCTGGAAATTTCCGTCGACGAGGCCCGGACACTCATGAAGGACTACTTCGACCGGTTCGGCGCCGTTCGCGACTACCTCCGCGGGGTGGTGGACCAGGCCCGGATTGACGGCTACACCGCCACCATCGAGGGCCGCCGCCGCTACCTCCCGGACCTCACCAGCACGGATCGCCAGCTTCGCGAGAACGCAGAACGCATCGCGCTGAACTCGCCCATCCAGGGCTCGGCGGCGGACATCATCAAACGCGCCATGCTGGGTGTGCACGAGGAACTGGCCGCCCAGGGCCTGAAGTCCCGTATGCTCCTCCAGGTCCATGACGAACTGGTGCTCGAAGTGGCTACCGGCGAGCGGGAAGTGGTGGAGAAACTCGTCACCGAACAGATGGCCGGCGCCGCGGACCTCAGCGTCCCACTCGACGTACAGATCGGCGTGGGTCCGAGCTGGTACGACGCCGGGCACTAGGAACGCCAGCGGCACAGGCCAGGGGCAGGGGACCGAAGGGCGGGGCGCGATGGACAAGTACGACGTCAGGAAATAGTTCAAGGAACTGTACGCGCCCCGCGCCCGGGACTTCGCGGTGGTTACCGTACCCCCGCTGAACTACCTGATGCTGGACGGCCAAGGTAACCCCGGAACTGCGCCCGAGTACGCCGCTGCCCTGGAAGCGCTGTACTCGGTCTCCTATGCCGTGAAGTTTGCCAGCAAGCACGCAGGCCGGGACTACGCCGTCGGGCCGCTGGAGGGTCTATGGATGGCCGACGATCCCGGGGCCTTCACCCGCGGCGACAAGGACAGTTGGAAGTGGACCATGATGATCCCGCAGCCCGACTGGATCGGACCCGCCGACCTCCAGGACGGCATCGCAAAGGCCGCTGCGAAGAAGGTGCCGCGGCTGGACCGGCTCCGGCTTGAGACGCTCGACGAAGGGCTTTCGGTGCAGATCCTGCACATCGGCAGCTACGACGACGAGGCTCCCACCCTGCACCGCCTGCACCATGAGTTCATGCTGGCCAACGGCTTCGGGTTCGCCGGGCCGCACCACGAGATCTACCTCAGCGACGCCCGGAGGGTGGCGCCGGAAAAGCTCAAAACTATCCTCCGCCAGCCCGTGCGGAGGATCTGACCCACCTCGCGACCGTGTGTTGTTGCTGGCCAGGGGCCCGATGGGTTGGTTAGGCTCGGCAATGTGGCTGAACTGAGTGGAAACTACGAAATCCGGCGCTTCGACGCCGTCTCCAAAGATGAGCACGGATACGCCGAAGCGGAAAAGTGGGTCAGGGCAGTGGCCTTTGGCTTCCACGAGTCCACCCGGAGCCCGGAGCACGTGGCGAAGTCCCTGGCGACCTACCAGGCTGACCGCCGTGTCCTGACCGGCGCATACCAAACGGGGGAGGTGGCTCCCGGTTCCCTCCCCGCGGATGTCCCGGTCGCCACCTTCGGGACGCTCCGCAAGACCCTCAACATCGGCTTCGGCCGGATGCTGGAAACCCAGATGGTGACCGCCGTGACCGTGCGCACCTCGCATCGGCGCCGCGGCCTGCTGCGGAGGATGATGTCCGAGGACCTGGACCTGGCCCGCCGCGACGGCATCGCGATGGCCGCCCTGACCGCCTCTGAAGGGTCTATCTACGGACGGTTCGGCTACGGCGTGGCCAGCTTCGAACGCACCGTAAAAGTGGACACAACCGTGCGGTTTCAACTGAACCACCAGGCTGCCGGCACTGTGGAAGTCGCCGAACCCACAGTGCTGCTGGACGTGGCACCGCAAATCTTCGACCGTGTCCACCGCGTGACGCCGGGATCGATCGGCCGCCAGGAGTGGTACCGCCAGCTGGCTTCGGGGTCCCTTGGCCGCGACGGAAAGGAGGATCCGGCTGTCAAGGTGGCGTTGCACTACGGTCCTGGTTCCACCGTGGACGGCTATGTCTCCTACAAATTCCTGGGCTGGGATACAACGCCCTACACCGTCGAGGTGGTGGACCTCGTGGCCGCCACCAACGAGGCGTACCTCGAACTCTGGCAGTTCCTGGGCGCCATCGACCTGGTGGAACGGGTCACCTGGGCGGAGGCGCCGATGGATGATCCGCTGGCCTGGGCGCTGGCCGATCCCCGCTGCATCGAGTCCTCGGACGGCCGGGACATGCTCTGGCTCCGTATCCTGAATGTTCCTGCGGCACTTGAAGCCCGGCATTATCCCGTGGACGGCAGGCTGGTCCTGGACGTCCTTGATCCGCTTGGCCTCACGGCTGGGACGTACGCCTTGGAAGTCACAGGCGGCGAGGCCGCCGTCGTACGCCTTGAGGAGGAAGAGGCAGACCTGACGCTGGATGTCTCCGCCCTGTCATCAATTTACCTCGGCGGGGTCTGCCCGGTTACGCTGTCGGCGGCTGGGCGGATCCGCGAACACAAGCAGGGCGCGGCGCTCCAGGCTCGTGGCATGTTTGCGGTTGAGCGGTCCACGCATTGCCTGACCCACTTCTAGGGGCTCCTGCCGGATTCAAGGACAATTCATGGGGGATATTGGGGCGCCGGGGCTGACAGGCCGCCGGGCACTTTTGCTTGGCGTTACGTCGGGCGTTTTCGCGGCGGTTTCGGCATGTGCCGCGCCGTCCGCAACCGTGACCGGCGGAGCGGCCAGTCCGGTTCAAGCACAGAACCTGGCCGCGGCAGCCTCGCCGATGCCGACTATGCCTGGACAGCCCGTGCCAGTGCCGACAGAGGGCCCGCCAACCCAGGCACCACCAAGCCCGCCGGTCGTGGTGCAACCGCCGTCCAAGGCCCAGGTCGTGGCGGAGTTCGCCGGCAGGCGTCCTACCGAGTGGGGACTGGAGGTGACCGGCGTGGTGACCAGGTCCGCCACGCAGACAACGGTCATCACCCTGGATGCCTGCGGCGGCCCGGGAGGTTCCGGAGTTGACCAGGAGCTCCTTGCCACCCTGCGGCGGCTGAACATTCCGGCCACCCTGTTTGTTAACGCCCGCTGGATCCACACGAACCGCCAGCTCGCCGCCGAACTCGGCGCAGACCCGCTGTTTGAACTGGCAAACCACGGCTGGCTTCACCGGCCGCTGTCCGTCAACGGCAGAACCGCCTACGGCATCCCCGGCACCGCGAGCGTCTCGGACGCTTACGACGAACTGACAGGCTGCCAGGACGTGCTCACCGAGGCCGCCGGTCAGCCATCACGCTTTTTCCGGGCAGGTACGGCCTACTTCGACGACGTGGCAGCCGTGATGACCCGCCGCCTGGGCATGCTGCCTGTGAATTTCAGCATCAACGCCGACGCCGGCGCCACCATGCCACCGGCAGCAGTCGCTTCGGCCCTGTCTGCCGCAGGACCCGGAGACATCGTCATTGCACACTTCAACAAGCCAGGCAGCGGCACCGCAGCCGGCTTCCGGCAGGCGCTGCCGCGGCTGCAGGACGGGGGTACCGCGTTTGGCTGCCTGGGCGACGTGCTGCCCGCGCTTTGACCCGTGTTGGCCCCTACGACTAGAATAAACGGGCGTGTACTACGTGCACGTTTCTAGAATCCACAAAATCAGGATGACCCGGCGGATCCTTGTGATTTGCCGAGACCTGCGCCTGCGTTCCATAACGCGGGCGCGGTGGTTTGCCTGACCGACTAACTATCCACAACGGAGCCCCTACTACATGACCATCACCTCCACCGAGAAGCCCGGTACCCCCGTAGTCGCCATTAACGACATCGGTACCGCTGAGGACTTCCTCGCAGCAGTCGACGCCACCATCAAGTACTTCAACGACGGAGACCTCGTCGAAGGTACCGTCGTCAAAGTCGACCGCGATGAAGTTCTGCTCGACATCGGTTACAAGACCGAAGGTGTCATCCCCTCCCGCGAGCTTTCCATCAAGCACGATGTTGATCCCGGAGACGTCGTCTCCGTTGGCGATCAGGTCGAAGCCCTGGTGCTCACCAAGGAAGACAAAGAAGGCCGCCTGATCCTCTCCAAGAAGCGCGCTCAGTACGAGCGTGCCTGGGGCGACATCGAGAAGGTCAAGGAAGAAGACGGTGTTGTCACCGGTACCGTCATCGAGGTTGTCAAGGGTGGTCTTATCCTCGACATCGGTCTGCGCGGCTTCCTGCCCGCATCCCTCGTCGAGATGCGCCGTGTGCGCGACCTTGCTCCGTACATCGGTCAGCAGATCGAAGCCAAGATCATCGAGCTGGACAAGAACCGCAACAACGTTGTCCTGTCCCGCCGTGCATGGCTCGAGCAGACCCAGTCCGAGGTCCGCTCCACGTTCCTCAACAAGCTGGAAAAGGGCCAGGTCCGTCCCGGCGTCGTTTCCTCCATCGTCAACTTCGGTGCCTTCGTGGACCTGGGCGGCGTAGACGGCCTCGTCCACGTTTCCGAGCTGTCCTGGAAGCACATCGACCACCCGTCCGAGGTTGTCGAAGTTGGCCAGGAAGTCACCGTCGAGGTTCTCGAGGTCGACCTGGACCGCGAGCGTGTTTCACTGTCGCTCAAGGCTACGCAGGAAGATCCGTGGCAGACCTTCGCCCGCACCCACGCCCTCGGCCAGGTTGTTCCGGGTAAGGTCACCAAGCTCGTTCCGTTCGGTGCGTTCGTTCGCGTCGAAGACGGCATCGAAGGCCTCGTTCACATCTCCGAGCTGGCTGTCCGCCACGTTGAGCTTGCTGAGCAGGTTGTCTCCGTTGGCGACGAGCTGTTCGTCAAGGTCATCGACATCGACCTCGAGCGCCGCCGCATCTCCCTCTCCCTCAAGCAGGCTAACGAGGGCGTTGACGCCGAGAGCACCGAATTCGATCCGGCTCTCTACGGCATGGCCGCTGAGTACGACGAAGAGGGCAACTACAAGTACCCGGAGGGCTTTGACCCGGAGTCCAACGAGTGGCTTGAAGGCTACGAGAACCAGCGCGCCGCCTGGGAGCAGCAGTACGCTGACGCCCAGACCCGCTGGGAAGCACACAAGAAGCAGGTTGCCCAGCACGCTGCCGACGACGCTGCAGCTGCAACGTCCGGTGACAGCGATTCCGGCACCACCAGCTACTCCTCCGAGCCCGCTGCGGCCGAGACCGGTGCAGGTACGCTTGCTTCGGACGAGGCTCTTGCCGCTCTGCGCGAGAAGCTGACCGGCAACTAATTGCCACCGGCCCCTTCCCGGGCCAACACCATGGGCCCCTGCATTGAGCAGGGGCCCGTGGTGTTTAATGCGTGTGCGATCGACGGGAATGCGCAACTTTTGGCGGCGTCAGCCACGGCTTGCCCTGCAGCTGCGGGCTGAGGGCATCGGCCGGGCGGCAAAAGTGACGCAATCCGGTCGGGGTTACCGCTAAAGTACGACGGCGGCCCTCACCGCGCCGCCGTCGTCGTAAGTCAGCTGGGCGCCCGCCGCGGCGAGTAGGCGTTGGGCGCCAATGTTGCCGGCCGTTGTCTGGGCAATGACCTGTTCCAGCCCGGCACGGCGCGCTTCCGCCAGCACCAGGTCGAGTGCGGCGGCCCCCACCCCGTGCCCGCGGAATCCGCGGCCCAGCCAGATGCCGGTTTCGGCTACACCTTCTGCAGCGCGTTTCAGCCTTATCGAGCCTGCGGGACTGCCGTCGCACAGCACAGCCCAGCTCTTTTCCCTGGCCGGCCCGTCCAGGCCGGAGTAGGCAGCACGGTGATAGGCACGGAACCACTCGATCCGTTCGGTGGTCCACCCGGTCGCGTTGCCCAGGGGCGGAGTGACTTCATCAGCCGTGGCGTAGCAGGTGGCCAGTGCAAGGAGCTGCTCCAGCATGGGTTCGTCGACTTCGGCCAGTCGGACCTCAGGGGAGCGGGACATCGATCCACTCCGTTCCTGTGGGTGTGAGCCCGGCCTTCCCGGCGGTGAGTGACAGGACACGTTCGGCGGCTGCCGCGATTTCGGCTGGTTCGTCGGCTATGGCCAGGCGAAGCACGGTGTCCCGCGCGCCGTAACTGGTTTCCGCCATCACATATCCCGCCGCCCGCAGGTCATTCTCCAGCCGGCCGGCGGCGGCGTGCGGAACGGACGATTCGCAAATCCGCAGCCGTCGGCGCCTGACCAGCGGAGCCACGTCCAAAGCAGAGGACACGGACTCTGAGTAGGCACGTACCAGTCCGCCTGCCCCCAGGAGGATGCCGCCAAAATAACGCACGACGACGGCGCTGACGTCGCTGAGGTCCGTTGCGCCCGGTGCGCTTTCCCTTTTGATGAGTGCTTCCAGCATGGGGATGCCGGCTGTGCCGGACGGTTCGCCGTCGTCATTGGACCGCTGGATCCCGCGATCCGGTCCGAGGACGAAGGCAGAGCAGTGGTGGCGGGCATCGTGGAATTCGCGCCGCAGCCCGTTCACCAGGTCGCGTGCCGCTTCCTCGGTATCTGCACGGCGGAGCACCGTGATGAACCTGGACCGTTTGACCTCAAGCTCGTGCCGGAACTCTTCTCCCGCGGCAAGGGTGGTGTAGGACGTTGCCCGGCTGTCTTGCTCTTGCACCATCCGAGTCTAGGCCCCACCACCCCTTCACCCCGTGACGCCCGGCCAGGGAACCCCGGCGGCGTGGGGCCCACTAGTAGGCTGGTGGGGTGCTGAAGATCGGTTTGACGGGCGGCATCGCCTCGGGGAAGTCAGTGGTGGCCTCTCGCCTGGCTGAGCTCGGTGCCGTGCTCGTGGATGCCGACGCACTGGCCAGGGACGTCGTCGAACCGGGAACACCGGGCCTGGCACGGGTGGTGGAGGCGTTTGGGCAGGACATGCTCGATGGTACCGGCCGGCTGGACCGGGCCCGGCTTGGGGCCGTGGTGTTCGGGAACGACGCGCAACGGGCCGTACTGAACGGCATTGTCCATCCGCTGGTCCGCGAAGCTGCCGCCGGCATCCTTGCGACAGCCCCGGAGGATGCCGTGGTGGTCCAGGACATACCGCTGCTTGTCGAGACCGGCCAGGGCAGCGACTTCCACTTGGTCGTTGTGGTGGACGCGCCAGACGATGTCCGTGTCCGGCGGATGCAGGAAAACCGGGGGATGACCTCCGAGCAGGCACGTTCCCGGATGGCAGCGCAGGCCTCCCGGGATGAGCGGCTGGCTGCGGCCGACGTGGTCTTGGACAACTCTGGCCCGGTCGACGCGCTGTTGGCCCAGGTGGACGGGCTCTGGGAAGGGCGGCTCGCGCCGTTTGCCCGGAACATCATGACGGCGACGCCGGCCGAACGCCCGGGCGGGCCGGTACTGCACGGTCCGCGCCCAGAGTGGCCCCGGGACGCCGAGCGGCTAATGGCCAGGATCCGCGCGGCAATCCGGAAACATGCCGGAGCAGACGGTATCGCACCAGTGGGGTTGGACCATATCGGCTCCACGTCGGTCCCCGGCCTGGACGCCAAGGACGTGCTCGACCTCCAGCTCACCGTCCCGGCCCTGGCCGTGGCGGCGCAACTGGAACCGGTCCTGGCGGCCGCCGGTTATCCCCGTGTGCCGGCCATCAGCGCCGACGTGCCCAAACCAACCCACCCGGACCCCTCCGCGTGGCCAAAGCGCTTCCACGCCAGCGCCGACCCCGGCCAGGCCGTCAACTTGCATGTCAGGGTTGCAGGCTCTCCCGGGTGGCGGTTCGCCCTGTGTTTCCGTGACTGGCTCCGGGCCGTCCCGGATGCGGCGGCCGACTATCTGGCCCTCAAGCGCCGCCTGTCCGAGGTGCACGCCAGCGACCCAACCACCGCCGCCTACGCTGCCGCCAAAGAGGCTTGGTTCGCCGCGGCGGAAGGCCCGATGGAACGGTGGGCCGCGGCCACCGGGTGGGCGCCGCCGTCGTACCCTGTTCGCCGGTAACTGATCCGGCTGCCTCTGTCGGTCCCCGGTTGTAGATTAGATGCATGAGCCTTGCCCAGGAGATCAACCGCGTCGTCGCTCCGTTCGAAGTCATCAGCGAGTTCAAGCCGGCCGGCGACCAGCCGGCAGCGATCGCGGAACTGACGGAGCGGATCAAGAACGGCGAAAAGGATGTTGTCCTGCTGGGCGCCACCGGTACCGGCAAGAGCGCCACTACGGCCTGGCTCATCGAACAGATCCAGCGGCCCACCCTGGTGATGGTGCAAAACAAGACCTTGGCCGCCCAGCTCGCCAACGAATTCCGCGAACTGTTGCCCAACAATGCTGTGGAGTACTTCGTTTCCTATTACGACTACTACCAGCCTGAGGCGTACGTAGCGCAGACGGACACCTTCATTGAGAAGGATTCCTCCATCAACGAGGAGGTGGAGCGGCTTAGGCACTCCGCCACCAACGCCCTGCTGACCCGCCGGGACGTGATCGTGGTCGCCACGGTGTCCTGCATCTACGGCCTGGGCACTCCGGAGGAGTACATCGCGGGCATGGTCACGCTCCGCAAGGGTGCGCAGATGAACCGCGATGACCTCCTCCGGAAGTTCGTCTCCATGCAGTATGCCCGCAACGATATGGACTTCCACCGCGGCACCTTCCGGGTCCGCGGCGACACCGTGGAAATCATCCCGATGTACGAGGAACTGGCCATTCGGATCGAGTTCTTCGGCGACGAGATCGAAAACATCCATACGCTTCACCCGCTGACCGGCGAGATGATCCGGGACGAAGAGGAGATGTACGTCTTCCCGGCCTCACATTATGTGGCCGGTCCCGAGCGGATGGCACGGGCCATCAAGCGGATCGAGGACGAACTCGCCGAGCGGCTGGAGGTCTTGGAAAGCCAGAACAAGCTGGTGGAAGCCCAGCGACTCAGGATGCGCACCACCTACGACCTCGAAATGATGCAGCAGATGGGCTTCTGCAACGGCATCGAGAACTACTCGTCGCATATTGACGGCCGAGCCCGAGGCACCGCGCCGCACTGCCTCATCGACTACTTCCCGGACGACTTCCTGCTGGTGATCGACGAATCCCACGTCACCGTGCCACAGATCGGTGCCATGTACGAAGGCGACATGTCCCGGAAGCGGAACCTTGTGGACTTCGGCTTCCGGCTGCCATCGGCCATGGACAACCGTCCGCTCAAGTGGGATGAGTTCCTCGAACGCGTGGGCCAGACCGTCTATCTGTCCGCTACGCCCGGCAAATACGAGCTCGGCAAGGCTGACGGCTTTGTGCAACAGATCATCCGGCCCACCGGGCTGATCGACCCCGAGGTAGTGGTCAAGCCCACCAAGGGCCAGATTGACGACCTCCTGGGCGAGATCAAGACGCGGACGGCGAAGAATGAACGCGTCCTGGTCACCACGCTGACCAAGCGGATGGCGGAGGACCTCACCGACTACCTGCTGGGCCACGGCATCAAGGTCGAATACCTGCACTCCGATGTAGACACCCTGCGGCGGGTTGAACTGCTCAGGGAACTCCGGATGGGCGTCTTCGACGTCCTGGTAGGCATCAACCTGCTCCGCGAAGGACTGGACCTGCCAGAGGTCTCGCTGGTGAGCATCCTGGACGCGGACAAGGAAGGTTTCCTGCGGTCCTCCACCTCCCTTATCCAGACCATTGGGCGTGCGGCCCGCAACGTGTCCGGCCAGGTTCATATGTACGCAGACCGCATCACCGACTCCATGGCCCACGCCATCGACGAGACCAACCGGCGCCGCGCCATCCAGGTGGCCTACAACACGGAAAAGGGCATTGATCCGCAGCCCCTGCGGAAGAAGATCGCCGACATCACCGACCAACTGGCCAAGGAGGACGCCGATACCCAGGAGCTGCTCAACAACAACAGGCTGGCCAAGGGTGCCAAGCGCGGAAAGTCCGCCGCGAAGGGCGCAGCCCAGGTCCGTGCAGATGGCCTCGCCGCGGCTCCGGCAGAGGACCTCGTGGGTTTGATCGAGCAACTGACCGAACAAATGCACGGCGCCGCCGCCGAACTTCAGTTCGAGGTAGCCGCCAGGATCCGCGACGAAGTGAGCGAACTCAAGAAGGAGCTCCGCCAGATGCAGGCTGCCGGCCACGCCTGACGCGGCTGCCCGGTGCCGCACCGCCGGCCAGGTCATGTTCGAATCCGGGGTGCCCCCTGCTGTACAGTTAACGTCACGTAGGGGAGTATCCCGAGCGCTACGATCGTCAACACGCCAGGCATGGTTGCCTGGCCGGGCGTAGCGGGCCACCACATCAGCACCAAGTGCGCAGGATGGCCGGAGAGACTTACACCGCTTCTCTGTACCCTGCGAAAGGCTACCCTGTGCTCGAATTGCCCGTGTGGTTCGAGGTTGGCTCTCTAGTCGCCCTCGGCCTGATCCTCCTCATCGACCTCTTGCTGGTTATCCGGCGGCCCCATGAACCTTCCATGAAGGAAGCCGGCCTGTGGGTGGCGTTCTACGTCACGCTTGCCCTGGTGTTCGCCGGCGCCATGTTCGCCTTTACCGGAGCCGAGTTCGGCGGCCAGTTCGTGGCCGGCTGGGTCACCGAATACAGCCTGAGCATCGACAACCTGTTTGTCTTCATCATCATCATGGCCCGCTTCTCCGTACCCCGGAAATACCAGCAGGAAGTCCTGATGGTGGGCATCATCATCGCGCTGATCCTGCGCGGGATCTTCATCCTCCTCGGCGCCATCGTGATCGAGCAGTTCAGCTGGGTGTTCTACATCTTCGGCGCGTTCCTGCTCTGGACTGCGTGGAAGCAGGCCCAGGATGAGGGTGAGGACGAAGAGGACAAGGAAAACCCGCTCATCGCCCGGATCCGCAAGGTCATCCCGATGTCGGAGAAGTTCGACGGCGGGAAGCTTCGCACCACGGTTAACGGCAAGAAGGTGTTTACCCCGATGCTGATCGTGTTCATCACCATCGGCCTGACTGACCTTCTCTTCGCTGTTGACTCCATCCCCGCAATCTTCGGCCTCACGCAGAGCCCGTTCATCGTGTTCACGGCCAACCTGTTCGCCCTGATGGGCCTGCGCCAGCTGTACTTCCTGCTGGGTGGCCTGATGAACCGCCTCATCTACCTGAAGCACGCACTGTCCTTCATCCTGGCGTTCATCGGCGTGAAGCTGGTCCTGCACGCCATGCACGTGAACGAACTGCCGTTCATCAACGGTGGCCACCACATCGAATGGGCGCCTGAGATCCCCACGTTCGTCTCCCTGGCCGTCATCGTGGGCACCATCATTGTTGCCGTGGTTGCCAGCCTCGTCAGTTCCAAGGCAAAGACAGCCCACCTGGACCCGCGCCTCGAGGAAGACGCCAAGAAGAGCCTCAGGGACGCCGACCTCACCGACGCCGAATAGCGCTCCGCTTCTCCACCGTCCAGTCCAGTAATCCCGGCCGCAGCGCGGCCGGGATTACTGGCTTAAAACTGGCACTGTAGGACCGGGCCGCCGAGGACTATGCTCGGACCATGGCTGGCACTGTGATGACCGAAAGTGGAGTGCGCCAGGTGCAGAGGCGCACCGTGACGCTGCTGAGCGTGGCCCAGGTTTTCGCCGGCATCGGCACGGGGGCCACCGTTTCCATCGGCTCCATCCTTGCCGTGGAGCTCTCAGGCTCCACGGCCTGGGCAGGCTCCGTTGCCACCGTCATGACGCTCGGCGCAGCGCTGGCCGCGCTGCCGCTCGCCTCCCTCGCAGACCGTCGGGGCCGCCGGATCGGCCAGGTCACGGGGCTGTCCGCGGCACTGCTGGGCACGGTCCTGATGGTGCTTGCCGTGGTGTCCGGGCAGTTCATCCTTCTCGTGCTGGGGGCCGCGGGCATTGGCGTGGGCACCGCGGCCAGCCTCCAGGCGCGCTTCGCCGCCGTCGACCTCGCTGATGCCGAGCACCGTGGCAGGGCGCTGTCCGCCGTAGTGTGGGCAGTCACCGTCGGAGCTGTCGCCGGGCCGAACCTGGTCCAGCCGGGTGCAGTGGTGGGCCAGGCACTCGGGCTGCCTCCCATTGCGGGTCCTTTCGTCATTTCTGCAGCTGGCCTCCTTGTGGCTACGGTGTTGCTTTTTGCCGGCCTCAGGCCTGACCCCCTCCTCCTGGCCCGGGAGCTCGTCGCACAGCAGGAGGCCGGCCAGCCGCCGGTGACTCTCCAGGCTCCGCCTGCACAGGCCCGAAGCGGCGGTTCACTCGTCCGCGGCATGCGTGCGATCCGCCAGTCGAGGGCAGCCTGGCTGGCACTGGCCGCCGTCGTCGGTGCCCATGCGGTCATGGTGGGGGTGATGTCCATGACGCCGCTGCACTTGCAGGAACTCGTCGCAGGGCCGGGCCATGCCGGGCACGCCGCCACGGGCGATGTGCTGGTAATCATCGGGTTCACGATCTCCCTGCACATCGCGGGGATGTTTGCCCTATCGCCAGTGATGGGGTGGCTGACAGACAAGGCCGGCAGGACGGAGACGATCATGATCGGCTTCGCCACACTGATCGCGGCTGTCGCAGTGGCCGGGTTCGGCCAAGCGTCCACGGCGGCAGTTGCCGTGGGGCTAGTGCTGCTGGGTGTGGGCTGGTCTGCTTCCACTATTTCCGGTTCCACGCTCCTCGCCGAAAGCGTCGGCCAGGAGTCCCGCGTGATGGTCCAAGGCGTGTCCGACATGCTGATGGGAGCCGCCGGGGCGGTTGGCGGGGCAACTTCTGGCCTGGTCCTTAGCGGGGCAGGCTACCTGGGGTTGAACCTGGTGGGCGCCGTAGTAGGGGCGGCGGTCCTGGCGGCTGCCTCCGTGACACTCCTGGCGCAGCGACGCAAGTCAGTGCCGGGCTGAACGCACCATACCGAGCAAACGGCCGAAGATGCCCTCGCCGTCGTCTGCTATGCCGTCATGGTGGAAGTCGGCTGTCTCCCAGACCTGGAGGCCGCGGACGGCGGCCGCCGTTTCCAAGGAAAGGCTGCGATCCACGTAGATGTCATCACGGTAGACCGCGGCGGCAACCGGGACGCTGTTGGCAGCCAGCTGGGTGCTATCGTACAGCGGCTTCCAGTCCGACTTGGCAGCCAGCAGTTGGGCGACGTGCCGCAGCGGCTGCAACGCCGGATCCTGCTCGAAGTACCACGGGTAGACCATTTCCCCCGTCAGCAGCAGGGGCTGGGCATCAGGATCGAACTCCGGGAACTCCTCGAGCACGCGCCAAGCGGCCCAGCCGCTGGCGTGCCCCTGGCCGTAGATGGATTCGTGCATTAGTGCATAGAGGGGGTTGGCCAGGCGGGACACAATACCCTGCACCTGCTCAAGGAACGTATCGGAGAGCCTGGCTCCGTTCGGTGACCCGGTGAACGCATCCTCCAGCAGGTAGTGCAGGCCATCCACCCTGGTGTTGCCGCCCAGGAAGGCGCCCACCATCTGGAACCGTTCCACCGTGAGGCGGCTGCCGTCGGGCAGGATTTCCTTGTTCTTGCGAAGGTGGGCGGCAATTCTTTCCACCGTCCTGCGGTCCTCCGGGTACCAGCTGAAATATTCGGTGTTGCGCTCGGCGACGCGACGGAAGGTGGCCCTGTAGACGTCGTCCGTGTGGCCGGACAGCGGGGCCAGCCCACCAGTGATCAGCGCTTCCTTGAGCCCCTCGGGCGCGAACGACAGATAGGTGAGGGCGCAGAATCCGCCGTAGCTTTGGCCATAAATGCTCCAGGGGCCAGAGCCGAGGGCAGCACGGATGAGCTCCGCGTCGGCCACGATCGAATCCGCCCTGAAGTGCTCAAGATAGCCCGCCTGCTCCTCAGCCGTCCCGTGCAACGGCAGCGTGTTCCGGTCAAGGGGGGTGGAGAGCCCGGTTCCGCGCTGGTCCAGCATCAGGATCCGGAAAT
This sequence comes from Arthrobacter sp. R4, assembly GCF_051365025.1. Classification (NCBI taxonomy): domain Bacteria; kingdom Bacillati; phylum Actinomycetota; class Actinomycetes; order Micrococcales; family Micrococcaceae; genus Arthrobacter; species Arthrobacter sp. R4. The sequence continues at coordinate 428,772 of NZ_JBLWIJ010000010.1, read as the reverse complement.
CCCTGGCCGCCGCCTTGTTCCAGCCGCCCAGTGACGCGAGCCGGTTGCCCCGGCCACCGGGGCCGCCCTGGAGGAACAGCAGCCAGGGCAGTTCTTGCGCCTCAGCCTCGGTGTGGGCCGACGAGACGTACTCACGGGCGAATACCGTGATGGTCTCCGGAGCCGTCCCGCCCGTGGCGGGCGCCGGCTCCCCGGTGCCTCTCCCCGTCCCGAAATGATCCAGCGGGACAGTGAAGTAGTGCTCGGCGGTGCGCATGCCACGGAATTCATGGCGCGCCCGTACCGTGTGCCGGACCGGCGTTTTGGTCCTCGCGGCCGTGGCGGCCCGCTCAGCCATGGATGGCCGCTGCTGTGCTGCTGCCGAAGTGCTCCAGGGCGTCACCAGTCAGCCGGAACGTGGACCAGCCGTCCATAGGACGCGCCCCGAGGCCCCGATAGAAGTTGATGGAGGGCTCGTTCCAGTCCAGGACGCTCCACTCCACCCTGGCGTAGCCGTTTTCGACGGCGGTGGCGGCCAGGTGCTGCAGGAGCGCCTTGCCGTGCCCCTCACCACGGGCGTGCGGGCTGACATAGAGGTCTTCAAGGTAAATGCCGTGCACACCTTCCCACGTGGAGTAGTTAAGGAACCACAGCGCAAACCCCTGGACCTCGCCCGCCGCGTTTTCGGCCATGGTGGCAAACACCCGGGGATTGTCCCCGAAAAGGGCCTCGGCCAGCTTTTCCGGGGTGTTGCGGACGGCGTCCGGTTCCTTCTCGTAGATGGCCAGTTCGTGGATCATCTGCAGGATCGCGGGGACGTCGTGCCGGGTTGCCGGGCGGATTACACTCATGGTCCGAGTTTACTAGGGACCTAGAGCCGGTTGACGTCTGTCACTCGGACCATTGCCGTGCCGGTTTCGTCGGACGCGGCCAGGTCCACCTCCGCAGAAATTCCCCAGTCGTGGTTACGTGCCGGGTCATCAAAGATCTGCCGGACCTTCCACAGCCCCGGTTCCTCGGTGATGATCAGCAGGCCCGGGCCGCGGGCATCCGGCCCGGTACCGATGTCGTTGTGCTCGTCGAAGTAGTCGTCCAGGACGTCCTCCCAACGCTCGGCATCCCAGCCTGCACCGCCGTCGAGCTCGCCCAGCGCTGCGGCGTCCTCATCGGCGAACAGTTCCACCCTGCGGAACATTTCGTTGCGCACCATCACCCGGAAGGCCCGGATGTTGGATGTCAGCGACGGCGGCGGGGGAGGCGGTGCATCGTGCGGTGTGGGCGCTGCCCCGGACGTCAGTTCCTCCCATTCGTCCAGCAGGCTCGAATCGACTTGCCGGACCAGTTCGCCGAGCCAGGCGATGAGATCTTCGAGGTCCTCGCGGAGGAGATCCTGCGGTACGGTCTGGCGCAACGCCTTGAAGCAGTCGGCGAGGTAGCGAAGGACAATGCCTTCGGAGCGCGCCAGCCCGTAGAACTGGACAAATTCGCCGAAGTTCATGGCACGCTCGTACATATCCCGGACCACGGACTTCGGTGCCAGCTCAAAGTCGCCCACCCACGGCGCAGCCTTGCGATAGACCTCGAAGGCTTCACCCAGGAGCTCCGCGAGCGGCTGCGGATACGTGACCTCCTCCAGCATGGCCATGCGCTGGTCGTACTCAATGCCGTCGGCCTTCATGGCGGCGATGGCTTCGCCGCGTGCCTTCTTCTGCTGGGCGGACAGGATCTGCCGGGGCTTCTCCAGCGTCGCCTCAATCACGGACACTACGTCCAGGGCGTACGACGGCGAATCCGGGTCCAGCAGTTCCAGTGCAGCGAGGGCGAACGGCGAGAGCGGTTGGTTCAGCGCAAAGTTGGCCTGCAGGTGGACAGTGAGCCTGACGGTCCTGCCGTCAGCGCCCTGCTCCGGGGCGGGTATCTGCTCCACCACCTCGGCGGCAAGCAGTTCCCGGTAGATCCCCAGGGCCCTTTTCATGAGCTGGAGCTGTGAGGACCGGGACTCGTGGTTCTCGGTCAGGAGCCGCCGGGCGGCCTGGAACGGGTCGCCCGGACGCTCCATCAGGTTCATCAGCATCGCGTGGGTCACACTGAAGCTTGAGTTCAAGGGATCGGGGACGGACTCGACCAGGCGCTTGAACGTAGGCTCACCCCACGACACAAAACCTTCCGGCGGCTTCTTCTTGACCACCTGGCGGAGTTTCTTCTGGTCATCGCCGAACTTGGCCGTGGCCTTGGCCATTGCCTTCACGTTTTCCGTCACGTGCTCCGGCGCCTGAACCACCACCGTCCCGGCGGTGTCATAGCCTGCGCGTCCTGCCCGGCCGGCAATCTGGTGGAACTCACGTGAGTTGAGCAGCCGGGTGCGTACGCCGTCGTACTTGCTCAAAGCCGTGAGCAGCACGGTGCGGATGGGCACGTTGATACCCACGCCCAGCGTGTCGGTTCCGCAGATCACCTTTAGCAGACCTGCCTGGGCAAGCTGTTCAACGAGCCTCCGGTACTTCGGCAGCATGCCCGCATGGTGGACGCCGATGCCATGCCTGACAAGCCTGTTGAGGGTCTTGCCAAAGCCTGCCGCAAAACGGAAGTTGGCGATCAGCTCCGCGATCTTGTCCTTCTCCTCGCGGGTGCACACGTTGATGCTCATCAGGGTCTGGGCGCGGTCGATCGCCTCGATCTGGCTGAAGTGCACCACATACACAGGAACTTGCTTGGTGGAGAGCAGTTCCTCGAGGGTCTCGTGGACCGGCGTCTGGTGGTAGTAGTAGTGCAGCGGGATGGGACGCTCGGCGGAACTGACGGTGGTGGTGGGCCGTCCGGTGAGTTCGGTGATGCCGTCCTCGAACCGGCTCACGTCGCCCAGCGTCGCGGACATCAGGAGGAACTGGGCCTGGGGGAGCTCCAGCAGCGGCACCTGCCACGCCCAGCCGCGCTGCGGATCCGAGTAGAAGTGGAACTCGTCCATGATTACGGCGCCAAGGTCCGCACCTGCCCCTTCGCGGAGGGCGATGTTCGCCAGGATCTCGGCCGTGCAGCAGATGATGGGTGCGTCCTGGTTCACGCCCGAATCACCGGTGATCATGCCAACATTCTCGGCGCCGAAAATGTCGCACAGGGCAAAGAACTTCTCTGAGACAAGTGCTTTGATGGGCGCTGTGTAGTAGCTGCGCTGTCCGCGGGCCATTGCCTGGAAGTGCGCTGCGATGGCGACGAGGGACTTTCCGGAACCGGTGGGCGTTGCGAGGATGACGTTGGCGCCCGTGGCGAGTTCCATGATGGCCTCGTCCTGGGCAGCGTACAGGGCAAGCCCGCGGCTTTCGGTCCATTCCAGGAATTGTGTGTACAGGGCGTCCGGGTCAAGGCCTGCGCCCGTGGGGTTTGAGGCGGGCAGGACGGGCAGCTGGTCAACGAGTTTCATTGTTTTCCAGCTTAGTGCCCGGGAGCCGCCGCAGATCCTGGCGAGGGCGGGTCAGGCTCGCGGTACCGGTGCGAACAACAGACCATGGAGACATCCGAGGATACGGATATGGGAGGCCTACCCAGCCACGGAACAAGGGACAGCGCTCCCGTTCCGAAGAATCTTCGCGGTAGCCCGCAAGAACGCCTAGGCCTGGAATTCCATTCGCTGTAGATTGCTTACGGCACGCGTCACGCCGCGTGACAACAGAACGAATGTGATGTGGCTTACAATGACGGAGCGGCTGTTGGGGGAGGGGCATCCTGTTCCCGATTGGCCTCCAGACGACTTGTGGAGGTGCAGTGCTTATCGGCTTGATGATCCGGCTGCTCGCCGCCCACAAGGTCGCTGTCGCAGCCATCGTCTTCCTGCAGTTGGTCCAAACCCTCGGCAACCTGCTGCTGCCCACCGTCAATGCCGCCATCATCGACGACGGCATCGTCCCTGGAGACACCAATGTCATTCTCAGGCTCGGCGCAGTCATGGCCGCCATTGCAGTTGTTCAGGCGGCGGCAGCCCTGGCGGCCGGGTATCTTGGGGCCGTGGTGGCAATGCGGCTCGGTGCGCAGTTGCGCCAGGAGGTTTTCGGCAAAATCCAATCGCTCTCATCCCAGGAAATCGCGTCCTTCGGCGCTCAGAGCCTGGTGACCCGGACCACCAACGACACCCTGCAGATCCAATCGTTCGCCGTGCTCGTCTTCACCATGCTGGTGGCGGCACCGGTCATGGGCGCGGGCGGGATCGTCCTGGCACTGCAGCAGGATGTGGTGCTTTCCTCGATCGTCATTGTGGTGGTGCCGGTGCTGATGGCCATCATGTACGTCATCGTGCGCCGCTTGGTTCCGCTGTACCGTGATGGACAGGAGCTCCTGGACCGGACCGGCGAAGTGCTGCGGGAACAGATCATCGGAGCGAACATCATCAGGGCCTTCGTCCGGCAGGACCACGAGACCCAGCGCTTTGCGCAGGCGAACGGCAGGCTGACACGGAACAACCTCCAGTCTGCCCTGCTCGTGGCAGGCATGCTGCCGCTGATCATGATCGTCGTGAACCTTTCCTCGGTCGCCGTTATCTGGTTCGGCGGACACCGGGTCCAGGCCGGTGACATGAAGCTGGGCGCCCTGACAGCTTTCATCGCGTATATTCTGCAGATTTTGCTGGCCATCATGATGGCCATGTATGTCCTGATGACCGGGCCCCGGGCTGCCGTGTGTGCCGAGCGGCTGCGGGCCGTTCTTGACACCTCCCCTTCGGTCGCGGACCGTCGCCCGGAAGTCCCCACAGGCACCGACCGGCCAGCGTTCGACGGCGGTGATCTCGCCTTCCGCGACGTCTCCTTCTCCTACCCCGGCGCCGAGGCCCCGGTGCTGGAAGCGGTCTCCTTCACGGCCCGGCAGGGCAGTATCACCGCAATTGTGGGTTCGACGGGCAGCGGGAAATCTACCCTGATCAACCTGCTGCCTCGTTTTCTTGACGCCACGTCCGGCCACATCACCCTCGCGGGACGGGACATCCGGTCCATGCCCCTGGATGTCCTCCGCCAGAACATCGCCTTGGCGCCGCAGCGGTCCCACCTTTTTACCGGGACCATTGCCGACAACCTGAGGGTCGCGGCCCCGGACGCCGCTGAAGCCGAGCTCTGGGACGCGCTGGAGACTGCCCAGGCGGCGGAATTCGTGCGGGAACTTCCACTGCAGCTCCAGGCTCCGGTGGGCCAGGGGGGAACAACGCTCTCCGGCGGCCAGCGCCAGCGTTTGTGCGTTGCCAGGGCGGTGCTTCGCCGCGCGCCCCTCTATCTCTTTGATGACAGCTTCTCGGCGCTGGATTTTGATACTGAAGCCCGGTTGCGCGACCGCCTTGAAACGGCGCTGGGACACGCCGTCGTGATTATCGTGGCCGAACGGATTTCCACTGTCGCGGGTGCGGGCCAAATACTGGTGCTCGACGACGGCCGCCTGGTGGCCGGGGGTACGCACGGCGAGCTGCTGGAAACTTCCCCCACGTACCGTGAGATCGCAGGGTCCCAGTTGGCGTTGGGGGACATGCCATGACCGCGCCGCTGCCGGGTGGGGAGGCGGGGCTGCGTTTCTGGCCCACTGCCCGCAGGCTGCTCGGACTGCTGCACCCCTTCCGGTGGGCCATGGCCGGCGCCATTGCCGCGACCTGCATATTTGCCGGGCTGAATGTTGCCGCCCCTAAGTACCTGGGCGACGCCACGGACATCGTGGTGGACGGAGTGATGGCCGGCACCCTGGACTCGCGTGCACTGGGCAGCGTGCTCGGGGCAGTCTCACTGATGTACGTGGGCGCCTCGCTATTTAACTGGATCCAGGGCTCACTTACGGCCAGCTCCGTCCAGGGCGTGATGTACCGCCTGCGGGCCGCGGTGGAGGACAAGCTGAACCGGTTGCCGTCAACCTACTTCCAGGAAAAGTCGCGGGGCGACGTCCTCAGCCGGGCCACGAATGACATCGACAATATCGCCCAGGCCCTTAGCCAGGCACTCACCCAATTGATCATGTCGGTCCTGATGCTGTGCGGCGCACTGGCAATGATGCTCTGGATCTCACCGGTCCTCGCCTGCATAGCCCTGCTGTCCGTTCCGCTCTCCACGGTGATTACCGTGCTGGTGGCGCGCCGGTCCCAATCGCATTTCTCCCGGCAATGGACCGAGACAGGCGAACTGAACGCGCACGTTGAGGAATTCATCACGGGGCATGAGGTCATCAAGGCCTTTGGCTACCAGGAGCAGGCAGCTGCTGTGTTTGCTGCCAGCAATGACCGCCTGGCCAGGGCTGCGACCAAGGCCCAATACTCGTCGGGCCTGGTCCAGCCGCTGATGATCCTGGTGGCCAACCTCAATTACATCGCAGTTGCCGTCGTGGGAGCGCTGCAGGTCACTGCCGGAGCAATGACTATCGGCGGAATCCAGGCTTTCATCCAGTTCAGCAGGCTTTTTACCCAGCCCGTGGGCCAGATCGGCGGCCTGCTGAGCGTCATCCAGTCCTGCATGGCATCCGCAGGACGGGTTTTCGACCTCCTCGACGCCGTGGAGCTGCCTTCGGAACGCCGGGGGAAGCAGTCCACAACAGAACCGGCCGGCCGCATCGTCTTCGATAACGTTACGTTCGGCTATCGCGAGCGGGTCCACGCCGTGCGCGGGCTGTCCTTCACGGTAGAACCAGGCCAGACGGTTGCGATCGTAGGCCACACCGGGGCTGGAAAGACCACAGTGGTCAACCTCCTGATGCGGTTCTACGAGTTAGGGTCAGGGCGCATCACCATGGGCGGAACCGATATCGCGGCCATGCCCCGGGATCTTCTGCGCTCAGCCTTTGGCGTGGTACTTCAGGATGCCTGGCTTTTCGCCGGAACCATCCGGGAAAACATCGCTTATGGACGCCTCGGAGCCACGGAGCACCAGGTCGTTGCCGCCGCGGAATCGACGCACGTGGACCACTTCGTCCGGGCCTTGCCCGCTGGCTACGACACCATGCTTCACAACGGCGGGGACCCGCTGAGCCAGGGCCAGCGCCAGCTGATTACGATTGCCCGCGCCCAGTTGGCGGGCAGGAGCGTGCTGATCCTCGACGAAGCCACCAGTTCCGTGGATTCCCGGACCGAAGTGCTGATCCGGCAGGCCATGCAGAGGCTCCGGCGCGGGAAAACCAGTTTTGTGATCGCGCACCGTTTGTCCACAGTCCGGGACGCTGATCTAATTCTGGTCATGGACCACGGACGCATCGCGGAGCAAGGCACGCATCACAGCCTGCTGGCCGCCAACAGCTATTACGCCCGGCTTTACGCTGCCCAGTTCGCTGGCCACCCCAATGGACGCAAGAACGGTGGCGCCAAGGAAGGGGCCGCAGGCCTCCCTCCCTTGGAGAGTCGGCCGCTGGAGGCTGACGCCATGGGTGCAGGTGCATTGGAGGCGGGCATTTGACCGCGGCGTCGCCCTTTCCCGGGGAATGGAAACCGAACCAGGGCAGCACGGTGGCGCTCTTCGAACAGCTCCGACTGCAAGTGATCAAGCTGGCGGACAGCGGAGCGTTGCCGCCGGGCACCAGGCTTCCGGCGGTGCGGAGCCTCGCAAGTCAGCTCGACGTCGCCCCTCATACCGTCGCCCGCGCCTACAAGGAACTCGAGGCGGCTGGAGTGGTTGCCACCAGGGGGAGGAACGGTACGGTGGTCTGCGCGCGGGACGAACGCTGGGGAACCCTCTCCGCCGCCGCGGCTACGTACGCGTCCGCTGCCCGGGCGCAGGGGGCTACGTTCGCAGAAGCCGTACAGCTCCTCGCGGCCGCCTACGATGCTGAGTAGCACGCTGCATGGATATTCGAAGAAGTTTTCGATTAGCATTAGTGGGTGCCTAAAGCCGTAGCTGAAGAAACAGCAGTCGAGTCCGTTCCCGCCACCATTGAAAAGTCCATCGTCAAGCCTGTACGTCCGGACCTCTCCCGCCTGGTGGTGAAGGGTGCGCGCGAACACAACCTGCGCAACGTGGACCTGGACCTTCCCCGCGATGCCATGATCGTCTTCACCGGCTTGTCGGGCTCCGGGAAATCCTCCCTTGCCTTTGACACCATCTTCGCCGAGGGGCAACGGCGTTACGTCGAATCGCTGTCAGCCTACGCCCGGCAGTTCCTGGGGCAGGTGGACAAACCCGACGTCGACTTCATCGAAGGTCTCTCGCCGGCAGTCTCCATCGACCAGAAATCGACCAGTAAGAACCCGCGGTCCACCGTGGGGACCATCACCGAAATCTACGACTACATGCGCCTGCTGTGGGCCAGGGTGGGCCGGCCGCACTGCCCCGTGTGTGGCGAGCCCGTAGCCAAGCAGACGCCGCAGCAGATCGTGGACCAGTTGCTGGAGCTCGAGGAAGGAACTCGCTTCCAGGTCCTCGCCCCGGTGGTTCGCGGACGCAAGGGCGAATTCGTGGAGCTGTTCAAGGAACTCACAGCGAAGGGTTACTCGCGGGCGCGCGTGGACGGTGAACTGGTCCAGCTCAGTGACGCCCCGAAGCTGGGCAAGCAGTTCAAGCACACCATCGAGGTAGTAGTGGACCGGCTGGTGGTCAAGGAAGGCATCAGCCAGCGCCTGACAGATTCCATCGAGACAGCCCTCGGCCTCGCCGAAGGACGCGTACTGGCAGAATTCGTGGACCTCGACGCCGATGATCCTGGCCGGCTGCGCGCGTTCTCCGAGAACCTGGCCTGCCCCAACGAGCACCCGCTTGCCATTGACGAGATCGAACCCCGTTCCTTCTCCTTCAACAATCCCTTTGGCGCCTGCGCCGCCTGCAGTGGCATCGGCACCCGGCTCGAAGTGGACGAGGAACTGATTGTCCCCAACCCGGAGCTTTCCCTCTCCGAGGGTGCCATCGCCCCATGGTCCCTGGGCACGGCTACCACTGAGTATTGGAACCGGCTGTTGGAAGGCCTGGCGAAGGAACTGGGCTTCTCCATGAAGACACCGTGGGAGAAACTGGGCAACGACGTCCGCCAGACGGTCCTGCACGGCAAGGACCACAAAGTGGTGGTCCAGTACAAAAACCGGTTTGGGCGGGAGCGAAAATACAGCACCGGCTTCGAAGGCGCCATCCAGTACGTCCACCGCAAGCATGGCGAAACGGACTCCGATTGGGCCCGCGACCGCTACGAAGAATACATGCGGCAGATTCCGTGCCCCGCCTGCAACGGGGCGCGGCTGAATCCTGCCTCCCTCTCGGTCCTCATCAACGGCAAGTCCATCGCCGACGTCGCCGCCCTGCCGATGCGCGACTGCGCGGACTTCCTGAACAACCTGGTACTGACCGGCCGCGAAGCACAAATCGCACATCAGGTGCTCAAGGAAATCCAGGCCCGGTTGACCTTCCTGCTGGACGTGGGGCTGGAATACCTGAACTTGGAGCGCCCGTCCGCAACTCTGTCCGGCGGCGAAGCGCAGCGAATCCGGCTGGCCACGCAGATTGGATCGGGGCTCGTGGGCGTGCTCTACGTCCTCGACGAGCCATCCATCGGGCTGCACCAGCGGGACAACCGCCGGTTGATCGACACCCTCACCCGGCTGCGGGACATGGGCAACACCCTCATCGTGGTTGAGCATGATGAAGACACCATCCACGTGGCGGACTGGATCGTGGACATAGGACCCGGCGCCGGCGAGCACGGCGGCCAGGTGGTGCACTCCGGGTCCTACCAGGACCTGCTCAAGAACACGGAATCCCTGACCGGCGACTACCTGTCCGGCCGAAAGCAGATCGAGGTGCCCAAAAAGCGCCGCAAGTACGACAAAAAGCGTGAGCTCAAAGTTGTGGGCGCCCGGGAAAACAACCTGGTCAACGTGGATGCCGCCTTCCCGTTGGGCCTGTTCACGGCCGTGACCGGCGTCAGCGGGTCAGGCAAGTCCACGCTCGTCAACGAAATCCTCTACAAGGTGTTGGCCAACAAACTCAACGGAGCCAAGCAGGTGGCCGGCCGGCACAAGCTGGTCCAGGGCCTGGAGCACCTTGACAAGGTGGTGCATGTGGACCAGAGCCCCATCGGCCGCACCCCGCGGTCCAACCCGGCCACCTACACCGGCGTCTTCGACAACATCCGCAAGCTGTTCGCGGAGACCACCGAGGCGAAGGTCCGCGGCTACCTTCCGGGCCGGTTCTCCTTCAACGTCAAGGGCGGACGCTGCGAAGCCTGCTCGGGCGACGGCACGCTCAAAATCGAAATGAACTTCCTCCCGGACGTTTATGTGCCCTGCGAGGTCTGCCATGGTGCCCGGTACAACCGGGAAACCCTGGAAGTCCACTACAAGGGCAAGACCATCGCCGATGTGCTGAACATGCCCATCGAGGAAGGGGCGGAGTTCTTTGCCGCCTTCTCGCCCATCGCACGGCACCTGAACACGCTGGTGGACGTCGGCCTGGGCTACGTACGCCTGGGACAGCCTGCCACAACGCTCTCCGGTGGCGAGGCCCAGCGGGTCAAGCTGGCGGCGGAACTGCAGAAGCGGTCCAACGGCCGCAGCGTCTACGTCCTTGACGAGCCCACCACGGGCCTGCACTTCGAGGACATCCGCAAGCTCCTGATGGTTCTGCAGGGCCTCGTAGACAAGGGCAATACCGTCATCACCATCGAGCACAACCTGGACGTCATCAAGAGCGCCGACTGGATTGTGGACCTTGGCCCGAACGGCGGCTCGGGCGGCGGCCAGATCGTGGCCACCGGAACCCCGGAACAGGTAGCCAAATCGACGGAGAGCCACACGGCAGCGTTCCTCGCTGAAATTCTGGGCTAACGGCGTCGGCGCCGGCCGAAGCATTCCCGAAATATTCCCTGACGGGTATGCGAGTTTCAGGCTGGACAGGTGTCGTGAGAAACTAAGCCGGTGACTCAAACAACAGTGCCCGTGATCTTCGACCTGGACGGCACTCTTGTCGATCCGGCCGGTGGGATAACAGACGGAATCGCTTCGGCCCTCCGGGAGCTGGGGCTCCCGGTCCCCGGCCAGGAGCTCCTGGACGCGATGATCGGTCCCAAACTGAGCGACTCGCTCCTGACCGTGGCTCAGGTTCCGGCGGACAAGCTCGATGACGTCATCCGCCTCTACCGGCAGTACTACCTGGCGCAGGGCATTGCCCAGGGCCGGCTCTACCCGGGAATCCTGGATGTGCTGGACAGTTTCGCTGCCGCAGGCCGTCCGGTGGCTGTGGCCACCCAGAAGCCTGAGGGCCTGGCCCGAATTGTCCTTCAGCACCACGGTATTGCCGGCAAGTTCAGCTTCATCAGGGGTTCAGCCGATGACGAGTCCGCGGCCGCCGCGGGTCCGGTGGGCAAGGCAGGGATTATTGCCGCGGCGCTGGGCGACCTCACCACCCAGCACGCCGTCATGGTGGGTGACCGGGCCCAGGACGTGGCGGGTGCTATCGCCAACGGCCTTGACTGCATCGGCGTGAGCTGGGGATTCGCGCCCGACGGCGAGCTGGAGAACGCAGGCGCAGTCGCCGTCGTGGACACCGCCCCGGACCTGGTGGCGGCCATCGAACGGCTGGAAGCCATCCACACCGCAGCCATGAGTGAGGTGCACAACGATGGCACTGTTTGAGGCGGTCCGCTGGACCTTTCGCGGGCTCGTCGCGGGTACCTGCCGGCCCACCGTCGTCGGCCTTGAAAACGTCCCCAAAGAAGGGCCCTTCATTGTGGCGCCGAACCACCTCTCGTTTTTTGACAGCGTCATCGTCCAGGCACTGATGCCGCGGCCCGTGGCCTTCTTCGCCAAAGCCGAGTACTTCACCACGGGTGGCGTCAAGGGAAAGGTCATGAAATCTTTCTTCGAGTCCGTGGGGTCCATCCCCGTGGAGCGCGGCGAGCAGGCAGCCAGCGTCCAGGCGCTCAAAACCCTCATGGACATCCTGGAGGACGGCAAGGGCATCGGCATCTACCCGGAAGGCACACGGTCCCGGGACGGCATCCTCTACCGCGGTCGCACCGGCGTGGGCTGGCTTGCGCTGGCAACCGGAGCCCCGGTGGTCCCCGTCGGCCTGATTGGCACGGAGAACCTGCAGCCGGCGGGTGAAAAGGGTTTCAAGCCGCATCACTTCACCATGAAGGTGGGTGAGCCGCTCTATTTCGACAAGACCGGCCCCGACCACTCCCTTCCCGCCCGCCGCCAGGTGACTGACCGCATCATGGATGCGATCGCCGAACTCAGCGGGCAGGAACGCTCCACCAGCTACAACCAGAGCAAAGCAACGGATTAGGAGCCGCGTGCTTCAGGTGGCCCAAGCCACCGCGCCGCCTCAGTAGACTGGATAGGTGGCAAATCCAGCAAGTTACCGGCCCCAAACGGGAGAAATTCCCACCAACCCGGGGGTCTACAGGTTCCGTGACCCCCACGGCAGGGTCATCTACGTCGGCAAAGCCAAAAGCCTCCGGTCACGGCTGAATTCCTACTTCGCGAACCCGGCCGGCCTGCTGCCCAAGACCTATGCCATGGTGCACGCGGCGTCCAGCGTGGAGTGGACCGTTGTGGGCAGCGAGCTGGAATCCCTGCAGCTCGAGTACACCTGGATCAAGGAGTTCAAGCCCCGGTTCAACGTGGTCTTCCGGGACGACAAGACCTACCCGTACCTGGCCCTCACCATGAGCGAAAAGCTGCCCAGGGTCCAGGTCATGCGGGGTGACAGGCGAAAAGGCACCCGGTACTTCGGCCCTTACACCGCCGGTGCCATCAGGGAAACCATGGACACCCTCCTGCGCGTATTCCCGGTGCGCAGCTGCTCAGCCGGTGTCCTTAAGAGGGCCCAGGCAAGTGGCCGGCCGTGCCTGCTTGGTTACATCGACAAATGCTCGGCGCCCTGCGTGGGCCGCATCTCCCCGGAGGACCACCGGGCCCTGGCTGAGGACTTTTGCGCGTTTATGGGCGGCGAGGCCAAGCGCTTTATCTCCCGGCTCGAAAAGGAAATGGCTGCCGCCGTAGCGGAGCTCGACTATGAGCGCGCCGCACGGCTGCGTGATGACATCGCCGCACTGCGCAAAGTCTTCGAGCGGAATGCAGTGGTCCTGGCGGAGGACACTGATGCCGACGTCTTCGCACTTCACGAGGACGAACTCGAGGCCGCCGTGCAGGTGTTCCACGTCCGGGGCGGCCGCGTCCGCGGCCAGCGGGGCTGGGTGGTCGAAAAGGTCGAGGATTCAACCCTTCCGGATCTCGTGGAGCACTTGCTGCAGCAGGTCTACGGCGAGGACGGCGACAGCCACGGCCGGCTCCCGAGGGAAGTGCTGGTCCCTGTTGTCCCCAGCAACCACACCGAGCTGACGCAATGGCTCGGCGGGCTGCGGGGCGCCAAAGTCGACATCCGGGTACCCCAGCGCGGCGATAAGGCTGCCTTGATGTCCACGGTCCGCGAGAACGCCGAGCATGCCCTCAAACTGCACAAAACCCGGCGTGCCGGTGACCTCACCGTCCGCTCCCAGGCGCTCCAGGAGCTACAGGAAGCACTGGACTTGCCCGTGGCGCTGCTGCGCATCGAATGCTATGACGTCTCGCACGTCCAGGGCACCAATGTGGTGGCTTCCATGGTGGTGGTTGAGGACGGCCTGCCCAAAAAGTCCGATTACCGAAAGTTCTCCGTTACCGGCGACGCAGCTACCGATGACACCGCCGCCATGCACGACGTCCTGACCAGGCGTTTCAGGCACTACCTCACGGACAAAACGGCACAGCTGGAAGCTTCTGCCCTTTCCGGGCACCAAGCTGCGCTCAATGCCGCCGGGGACGCGGCGGTACTGGACACCACTACCTCTGCTCCGAAGGCAAAGTTCGCCTATCCGCCCAACCTGGTAGTGGTCGACGGCGGCAAGCCCCAGGTCAACGCGGCCGCCCGCGCCCTCGCCGACCTCGGCATCGACGACGTCTACGTCGTGGGCCTGGCGAAACGCCTTGAGGAAGTCTGGCTGCCGGACAGCGACTTCCCGGTGATCCTCCCCAGGACATCAGCGGGGCTGTACCTGCTGCAGCGAATCCGCGATGAGGCCCACCGCTTCGCCATCACCTTCCACCGCCAGAAGCGCGGGAAGGCCATGACGGTCTCGGCACTGGATGGCGTGCCAGGGCTGGGTGAGTCCAAGCGCAAAGCATTACTGGACCATTTCGGTTCGGTCAAGGGGGTCAAGGCGGCCTCTGCGGGGCAGCTTTCGGAGGCAAAGGGCATCGGCCCGGCGCTGGCTGCTGCCATTGTTGCCCACTTCGGCTCCGACGCCGAGGCTGCCGACCTGGTCCCGGCAGTGAACATGGCCACCGGCGAAATCCTCGAAACTTAGCTAGGGTAAAGGTCGGGGATTCCGCCTTTGCGGTTCCCCGCCAACATGAGGACAGGAACGGGGCGGAATCAATGGCAGACTCGACGGCGGGATCCGGGACGGAGCAGGACGGGCTGACGCCGGTCAAGCCCCTTGAAGCGGAACTGCTGGTGGTCACCGGGATGTCCGGAGCGGGACGCAGCACGGCGGCGGACGCGCTGGAGGACCATGGCTGGTACGTCGTGGAGAACCTTCCGCCGCAGATGCTGGGGACCCTCGCGGAACTGGTCTCGCACGCGCCCCAGTCCATTCCCCGGCTGGCCGTTGTGATGGACGTCCGCAGCAAGGGTCTGTTCGCCGATATCCGCGCTGCCCTCGGCGCGCTGGCCGCCAGCGGTGTCACCTTCCGGGTGTTGTTCCTGGACGCGAACGACGACGTCCTGGTCCGCCGCTTCGAACAGGGCCGCCGGCCGCATCCCCTCCAGGAAGGCGGCCGGATCCTTGACGGCATAGCAGCCGAACGTGAGCTGCTGACGGAACTGCGCGACAGCGCCGACGTCGTGCTGGACACGTCCAACTACAACGTCCACGGCCTGGCCACGGCCATCACCGAACTCTTCAGCGAGACCGGCCCGGTGGCCCTGCGGCTCAACGTCATGAGCTTCGGCTTCAAATACGGCCTTCCGGTCGATTCCAACTACGTGGCCGACGTCCGCTTTATTCCGAACCCGCATTGGGTGCCCCAGCTGCGCCCCCATACGGGGCTGGACAAGGACGTCAGCGAGTACGTGCTGGAGGCCGAGGGGGTTAAGAATTTCGTGGACCGCTATGTGCTGGCATTGGAACCTGTCCTCGACGGCTACCGCCGGGAAAACAAGCACTACGCCACGATCGCCGTCGGCTGCACGGGTGGCAAGCACAGGTCTGTAGCCGTCGCCGTCGAACTTTCCAAGAAACTGGCCCAATATCCCAGGGTCACCGTAACAACCACCCACCGGGACCTGGGCCGCGAGTAATGGGGATGATTACCGGCCCGCTGCCTCTGGTTCCGCCTTCTGGCGGAACGGGATCCAGCCAGAAGGACAAAGGTCCCACCGTCGTCGCACTCGGGGGAGGCCACGGCCTGTTCGCTTCCCTCTCCGCCTTGCGGCTGCTCACCTCCGAGCTCACCGCGATCGTCACAGTGGCGGACGACGGCGGCTCGTCCGGGCGTCTGCGCGAAGAGTACGGCGTGCTGCCGCCCGGGGATTTGCGCATGGCACTGTCCGCGCTATGTGACGATACCGACTGGGGCCGAACCTGGCGCGACGTGATGCAGCACCGCTTCCGGCCGGGGGAGGGCCGTGGCGGCTCACTGGACGAACACGCCATGGGCAACCTGCTGATCGTCACACTCTGGGAACTGCTGGGCGACGCCGTCGCCGGACTGAAATGGGCCGGCGCGCTGCTGGGAGCACGCGGCCAGGTACTGCCGATGTCCACCGTCCCGCTCACGATTGAAGGCGACATCCGCCTCGCGTCCCCGGATGGCACGACGGCACTGCAGACCATTGTCGGCCAGGCCCGCTGTGCCGTGGCCGGTTCGCTGGAACAGGTCAGGCTGCTCCCCGAGGCAGCGCCCGCCTGCGTTGAGGCTCTGACCGCCATCGAGCTCGCCGACTGGGTGATCCTCGGCCCAGGGTCCTGGTACACCTCCGTGCTGCCGCACCTGCTGCTGCCGGAAATGCGGCAGGCGCTGTGCGGGACAGCCGCCAAACGGTGCCTGACCATGAACCTGGCCACGGACACCAAGGAGACGTCCGGTATGACCGCCGCCGACCACCTCCACGCGCTGCGCAAATACGCCCCGGACTTCAGCGTCGACGTCGTGCTCGCCGATCCGGCCTCCGTTCCTGACAGGCAGGAGTTCGAAAAGGCAGCCGGGATGATCGGTGCCGAGGTCGTCTTGGGTAAAGTAGGGGCGTCGGGCCGCCGACCCGTCCATGACCCCTTGCGTCTGGCAACGGCGTACCACGACATTTTTGGGAACAGTTAGGAAGGTGCCATGGCACTGACAGCATCGGTCAAAGAAGAACTGTCCCGTCTGGACATCAAGAAATCATCGGTCCGCAAAGCCGAGGTCTCCGCGATGCTCCGGTTCGCCGGCGGACTGCACATCATCTCCGGCCGGATCGTGATCGAGGCTGAAGTGGACCTGGCGTCCACGGCACGGCGACTCAGGGCCGCCATCGCGGAGGTCTACGGACACCAGAGCGAGATCATCGTTGTCTCCGGTGGCGGGCTCCGCAAGGGCAGCCGCTACGTTGTCCGGGTTGTGCGCGACGGCGAAGCGCTGGCCCGGCAGACCGGGCTCCTGGACGGCCGTGGCCGGCCCGTACGGGGGCTGCCTTCCGCCGTCGTTAACGGATCGGCAGCGGACGCCGAAGCCGTGTGGCGCGGCGCCTTCCTCTCCCACGGATCCCTCACCGAACCTGGCCGTTCCTCGTCCCTGGAAGTGACCTGCCCCGGGCCGGAATCGGCATTGGCACTCGTGGGGGCCGCCCGTCGCCTGGGTATCCAGGCCAAGGCCAGGGAAGTCCGGGGAGTGGACCGCGTGGTCATCCGCGACGGCGACACCATCGCTGCCCTCCTGACCCGCATGGGTGCCCACGACGCACTCATGGTTTGGGAAGAACGCCGGATGCGCAAGGAAGTCCGCGCCACGGCCAACCGGCTGGCAAACTTCGACGACGCCAACCTCAGGCGCTCCGCACAGGCCGCCGTGGCTGCCGGCGCACGGGTCGACCGTGCGCTGGAGATCCTGGGGGACGACGTTCCGGACCACCTCAAGTATGCCGGCGAGCTCAGGGTCGCCCACAAGCAGGCCAGCCTGGATGAACTTGGCCGCCTGGCGGATCCGGTGATGACCAAGGACGCCATCGCCGGGCGGATCCGCCGGCTGCTGGCCATGGCCGACAAACGCGCCCTGGACCTTGGCATCCCCGGGACGGACGCCAATGTGACGCCGGAAATGCTGGACGAGTAGCAGCCCCCTAGAATCAAGACCATGTGACGGAAATGCCCGCCAACTCCGCCGCAGCAATCTTCCGGATGCCCGCCATCCGGATGCACAATCCGAGAGAGTTACCAACCGGACAGTCAGTCCACGACATTGGAGGATTTTGTGACCGAGTACGTATTGCCTGAACTCAGCTACGACTACGCCGCCCTTGAGCCGCACATCTCTGCGCGCATCATGGAGCTGCACCACAGCAAGCACCACGCTGCCTACGTTGCAGGGGCCAACAACGCCCTGGCCCAGCTGGCAGAGGCGCGTGACAAGGGCGACTTCGCCAACATCAACCGCCTTTCCAAGGACCTCGCGTTCCACACCGGCGGCCACATCAACCACTCGGTGTTCTGGAACAACCTGTCTCCGGACGGTGGCGACAAGCCCGAAGGCGAACTGGCTGCGGCCATCGACGACGCCTTCGGCTCCTTTGACGCATTCCGCGCCCAGTTCAGCGCTGCGGCGCTCGGCCTGCAGGGTTCCGGCTGGGGTTTCCTGGCCTACGAGCCCATCGGCGGAAACCTGGTCATCGAACAGCTTTACGACCAGCAGGGCAACGTGGCACTGGGCACTACCCCGCTGCTGATGCTTGACATGTGGGAGCACGCTTTCTACCTGGACTACGTCAACGTCAAGGCTGACTACGTCAAGGCTTTCTGGAACATCGTGAACTGGGCCGACGTCGCCAAGCGGTTCGACGCAGCACGCACCAACGCCACGGGCCTGATCACCCTCCCGTAGTGACTGGCGCAACATGTGCCTGTAACAAACTTCACATTTCGGCGCTTTAGGGCCGGAATGTGGAAGGTCCGCCCCCGCACTTGCGGGGGCGGACCTACTTAAACGTAAGATGGATCACGGAAGGCGGTTAGCCTTCAGCAACGTGGCTGGTCGCCCTCCAATCTGTTAATCATCTCTGCCCAATGGCGTGCGGGATCTGTTAGTTGGCTTGAACGCCCGCTCAACTAGTTGTGCTTAAGCAAGCACCAAGGAGACTGAAAAAGTGACGACCCGTATTGGTATCAACGGCTTTGGCCGTATCGGCCGCAACTACTTCCGCGCAGCACTCGCACAGGGTGCGGACCTCGAGATCGTTGCAGTCAACGACCTCACCAGCCCCGAGGCCCTGGCCCACCTGCTCAAGTACGACTCCGTCGGCGGCCGCCTGACCGAAACCGTCGAGGTCAAGGACGGAAACATCGTTGTCAACGGCAACATCATCAAGGTCCTCGCCGAGCGCGACCCGGCCAACCTCCCGTGGGGCGAGCTCGGTGTCGACATCGTCATCGAGTCCACCGGCTTCTTCACCAAGGCCGCTGCCGCCCAGAAGCACATTGACGCAGGCGCCAAGAAGGTCCTGATCTCCGCTCCGGCATCCGACGAGGACATCACCATCGTGATGGGCGTCAACCACGAACTCTACGACTCCGCTGCGCACCACATCATCTCCAACGCGTCCTGCACCACCAACTGCCTCGGCCCGCTGGCCAAGGTCATCAACGACGAGTTCGGCATCGAGCGCGGCCTCATGACCACGGTCCACGCCTACACCGCCGACCAGAACCTGCAGGACGGCCCGCACAACGACCTCCGCCGTGCCCGCGCTGCCGCCATCAACATGGTCCCCACCTCCACCGGTGCGGCCAAGGCAATCGGCCTGGTCCTCCCGGAGCTCAAGGGCAAGCTGGATGGCTACGCCATCCGCGTCCCGGTCCCCACCGGCTCCGCAACCGACCTCACCGTCACCGTTGGCCGCGAGACCACCGTCGAGGAAGTCAACGCTGCGCTGAAGAAGGCTGCCGAGTCCGACGCGTTCCAGGGCATCCTGACCTACACGGACGCTCCGATCGTTTCCTCGGACATCGTAGGTGACCCCGCGTCGTCCATCTTCGACTCAGGGCTGACCAAGGTCATCGGCAACCAGGTCAAGGTTGTTTCCTGGTATGACAACGAATGGGGCTACTCCAACCGCCTCGTGGACCTGACGGAGCTCGTCGCATCCAAGCTGGGCTAGGGTTAGACACATGACATTTCACACCCTCAACGAACTGATCGCTGAAGGTGTCCGCGGGCGGTACATTCTTGTCAGAAGTGACCTGAATGTGCCGCTCGACGGCTCTACAGTGACTGACGACGGCCGGATCAAGGCCTCCCTTCCAGTCCTGACGAAGCTCACGGACGCCGGTGCCCGCGTGCTGGTAACAGCCCACCTCGGACGGCCCAAGGGCGCTCCGGAAGAGAAGTACTCCCTCAAGCCTGCCGCGTCCCGGCTGGCCGAACTCGCAGGGTTCAAGGTCTCCCTCGCCGACGACACCGTCGGCAGCTCCGCGAAGGAACAAGCCGCTGCACTGCAGGACGGTGAGGCGCTTGTCCTGGAGAACGTCCGCTTTGACGCCCGCGAAACCTCCAAGGACGACGCCGAACGGGCCGCCTTTGCGGATGAACTGGTCTCCCTCACCGGGGACAACGGCGCCTTTGTTGATGATGCTTTCGGCGCTGTGCACCGCAAGCACGCCAGCGTGTATGACGTCGCCACCCGGCTTCCATCGTTCCAGGGTGACCTCGTGCACACCGAAGTGGAGGTGCTGCGCAAGCTCACGGCCGACACACAGCGTCCCTACGTGGTGGTGCTCGGCGGTTCCAAGGTCTCCGACAAACTCGCCGTCATTGACAACCTCATTGGCAAGGCTGACACCATCCTGGTGGGCGGCGGCATGCTGTTCACCTTCCTCGCCGCAGAAGGCCACAAAGTGGCTGGAAGCCTCCTGGAGGAGGACCAGATCCCCGTTGTCCAGGACTACCTGAAGCGGGCAGCGGACGCCGGCACCGAGTTTGTTGTTCCCACTGACATCGTGGTGGCCAGCAAGTTCGCTGCAGACGCCGATCACGAGACCGTCCCGGCGGACGGCATCGAGGGCAGCAGCTTTGGTGCCCAGGGAATTGGCTTGGACATCGGACCCGACTCCGCCGCAGCTTTTGCGGACCGGATCAAGGGCGCCAAGACGGTGTTCTGGAACGGCCCCATGGGTGTCTTCGAATTCGAGGCCTTCTCCGGCGGCACCCGGGCAGTGGCACAGGCCCTGACCGAAGCCGACGCGTTCACCGTGGTGGGCGGCGGGGACTCCGCTGCCGCCGTCCGGACGCTCGGTTTCTCCGATGACCAGTTCGGACACATTTCCACCGGCGGCGGCGCCAGCCTGGAATACCTTGAAGGCAAGGACCTTCCCGGACTGACTGTCCTGGACCGCTAAGTCATCACGCCTGCCAACTTGGACTGCCAAGTCCTCCGGCCGGCAGGGAGCCCGCGGGTTCCCTGCCGGCCGAATACATCCTCAGAACTTTTGGAGAATACGTGACTACGTCAACGAATGGCTCTTTTGACCGTACGCCCTTCATCGCAGGCAACTGGAAGATGAACATGGACCATGTCCAGGGCATCACCCTCCTGCAGAAACTGGCCTGGACCCTGTCGGACGCCAAGCACGACTACAACCGCGTTGAGGTTGCTGTCTTCCCGCCGTTCACGGACCTTCGCGGCGTGCAAACGCTCGTCCAGGGCGATGAACTGGACGTTGCCTACGGCGCACAGGACCTGTCCCAGTTCGATTCCGGAGCCTACACCGGGGACATCTCAGGCCAGTTCCTGGGCAAGCTCGGCTGCAAGTACGTGCTCGTGGGCCACAGTGAACGCCGCACCATCCACCTGGAGTCGGACGAGGTCCTCAACGCCAAGGTCAAGGCGGCGTACAAGCACGGCATCGTCCCCGTGCTTTGCGTCGGCGAAGGCCTCGAAATCCGCCAGGCCGGTACCCACGTCGAGCACACGCTGACCCAGCTCCGCGCCGACGTCGCAGGCCTCACACCGGAACAGGCCAGCGAGCTTGTAGTGGCCTATGAGCCCGTCTGGGCCATCGGCACCGGAGAAGTGGCAGGCCCGGAAGATGCACAGGAAATGTGCGCCGCCATCCGTGCCGAACTGGCCACGATTTTCGGTGACGACGTCGCTGCCAAGATTCGCCTCCTCTATGGCGGCTCGGTCAAGGCCAGCAACGTTGCCGCGATCCTCAAGGAACGTGACGTCGACGGCGTGTTGGTGGGCGGCGCGAGCCTCGACCCCGCTGAGTTTGCTAATATTGTCAGGTTCGAGAGTCACCTGCTGACGGATTAGTCCAGTACGCAGCGTAAGCTCCCGTAATTCCCAATCTTCCGAAAGGCCGTCGTGGACGTTCTTCATGTCATTCTGCAGATTCTCCTGGGCATCACCAGCCTTCTGCTGACGCTGCTCATCCTCCTGCACAAAGGACGGGGCGGTGGCCTGTCGGACATGTTCGGTGGCGGCATGAGCTCCGGACTGAGTTCCTCCGGTGTTGCGGAACGGAACCTGAACAGGTTCACGATCATCCTGGGCGTCACGTGGGGCATTGTCATCATCGCCCTCGGCCTCATCATGAGGTTCAGCGGCTCCGGCGACTCCTGAGGTCCGGAAGCAACTGATCCCCTTCCGGCACTGCCGCCAGGGGAAACTGCGAACTAAACTGTGGCTGTTGGCTCCCAACAGCCACAGTTTCGTTTAAGCGGTCAGGAGTCCCGAATGGTACATACTGCTTCAGGCTTCCGCGGCACCCGTGTGGGTGTCACGGAGGGAGCCGGCCCCAGGCACCAGTCCGAAGACCTTCACGGTGAAAGTCTCCCTCGTATCCGCGTGTCCTACTGGTGCGCCAAGGGACACGAGACCACCCCCGTGTTTATCAAACTTCCGGAGGACCAGATACCGGTGATGTGGGACTGCCGAAGGTGTGGCGCCCCGGCGTCCAGGGACGGCAGCGAAGCCGCAGGCCTGGACACCCCCGAGGAGGGTTTCAAGAGCCACCTCGAATACGTTAAAGAAAGACGCTCCGACCAGGACGCGGAAGACGTCCTGGCCGGAGCGCTCGAAAGGCTACGCGCCCGCGGCGTCCTTGCGGACGAGCTGCTGCGGGACACGTGAGGCTGCGTTCTCGTCGATAAGCCATAGAGTCCGGGCGGTGCCCCTCGGGCCGGCTGCGGGGACCTGTACCGGGTTTGCACCGGCCAGGGCCAGGCCCACCGCACCGGCCTTGTCCTCACCCGCGACCACCATCCAGACTTCGGCTGCCGTGTTAATGGCAGGCAACGTCAGTGAGATACGCATCGGCGGCGGCTTGGGGGAGTTGCGCACGCCGACGACAGTCAGCGACTTCTCCCGGATACCGCCCTGCTCCGGAAACAGGGATGCCACATGCGCGTCGGGCCCAACGCCCAGCAGGACAACATCCAGCCGCGGAACAATGCCCGGCTCATCCGGACGGTCATCCGACATGTCTGCAGCGTGCTCGGCCTGGGCTGCTTCCCGGAGCCTGCGCGCGTAATCCTCTGCAGCCTCCTCGGGAGTGTCAAAATCGTCGGACGACGCCGGCTGGTTGATCCTCGCGGGATCCACCGGGATGTGGGACAACAGTGCGTCGAACGCCTGCTTGGTGTTCCGGTCGGCGTCGTCGGCGGCAACAAACCGCTCGTCACCCCACCAGAAGTTCACCCTCGACCAGTCGACCGCGGGCGCAGCCGGGGAGTCAGCAACAGCCTTCAAGGTACCGATGCCCACCGTGCCGCCGGTCAGGACCACGGTGGCTTCACCGTGTTTGTCCTGTACATCCACGAGTTTGGTGATCAGGCGGGCTGCGATGGCAGCCATCAGGACGGACGAATCAGGATGAATGCTTACTCTTGGGTCAACGCTCACTGGGTCGGACGCTCCTTAGATTTGTACGTGGCAGTCCAATAGTAATCACTTCTCCGAAGACCTCGTCGGGGTCGAGGCGGCGGAGTTCTTCGGCGAGGCAGTCGCGGAGGCTGCGGCGTGGCAGGGAGATGCGTTGGGCGGGTTGGCCTGGTTGGGTGAGTTCGGCGATGGAGAGTCCGGGGCGGAAGAGTTGGACGTCGCCGCCGGGGCGGGTGAGGCGGACGCGGCGGATGCCGGTCCCGGCGGGGTCCGCGACGATGGTGACGGGGGCGTCCAGTGACAGGGTGAGCCAGGCTGCGAGCAGGATGGTGGAGGGGGAGTCGGAGGCTCCTTCGACGGCGACGGCGGTCACCGGGGAGGAGTCGACCTGGTCCAGGACGGCGGCGAGCTGGATCCGCCAGTTGGTCAGCCGGGTCCAGGCGAGGTCGGTGTCGCCGGCCTTGTACGTGGACCGGATGTTTTCCAGCGCCAGTTGGGGGTCCGGTTCGTTGGCCGAGTCCGTGATCCGGCGGTGCGCGATCCGGCCGATCGAGGTTTCGCAGGCGTTCTCCGGCGCCCCGTGCGGCCACCAGGCCACGATCGGGGCATCCGGGAGCAGCAGGGCCGCGACGAGTGATTCGGACTCGTGCGCGAGTTCGCCGTAGCCGCGCAGCACGATGACTTCGGACGCGCCGGCGTCCCCGCCGACCCGGATCTGCGCGTCGAGCCGGTCCGGGGCGGACGCTCCGGCGTCGGCGAGCACGATGATCCGGCAGGGGTGTTCGCGGCTGGCCTCGTTCGCGGCTTCGATCGCTTCTTCCTCGAGCCCGGACTTGGTCACGACCACCAGGGTCAGGACCCGGCCCAGGGCGATCACGCCGCCCTGTTCACGCAGCGACATGATCTTCTTGGAGATCTTCGAGGTAGTGGTGTCCGGCAGGTCTACAATCATGGCCTTCTCCAGGTTCGTCCGTCACGGGCCAGCAGCTCATCAGCGCTGGCGGGGCCCCAGGACCCCGGGGCGTAGGGTTCGGGCTGTTCGTTCAGGGTGGCCCAGTAGTCCTCGAACGGGTCCAGGATCTTCCAGGACAGTTCCACTTCCTCGTGCCGCGGGAACAACGGCGGCTCACCCAAAAGCACGTCCAGGATCAAACGCTCATACGCCTCCGGAGAGGACTCGGTGAACGAGTGCCCGTAGCCGAAGTCCATCGTCACGTCCCGGACTTCCATCTGCGTGCCCGGGACCTTGGACCCGAACCGGATCGTCGCGCCCTCATCGGGCTGGACCCGGATGACCACAGCGTTCTGCCCGAAGTCATCCTCGCCATGGTCACGGAACAACAGGTTCGGCGCGCGTTTGAACACCACCGCGATCTCCGTCACCCGCCGGCCCAGCCGCTTGCCCGCGCGCAGGTAGAACGGCACCCCGGCCCAGCGCCGGGTATGGATATCCACCCGGATCGCGGCGAACGTCTCGGTGGTCGAATCAGCCGGGATGCCCTCTTCCTCCAGATAACCCTGGACCTGCTCCCCGCCCTGCCACCCGCCGGCGAACTGGCCCCGCGCCGAATGCGTGGACAAATCCTCCGGGAGCTTGACCGCGGCCAGGACCTTTTCCTTCTCCGCCCGCAAATCATCGGCGTTAAACGAAATGGGTTCCTCCATCGCGGTCAGCGCCAACAACTGCAGCAGATGGTTCTGGATCACATCCCGCGCAGCACCCACACCGTCGTAATACCCCGCCCGGCCACCGGTGCCGATGTCCTCGGCCATCGTGATCTGGACATGGTCCACATAATTCGCGTTCCACAACGGTTCGAACAACTGGTTCGCGAAACGCAACGCCAGGATGTTCTGCACCGTCTCCTTCCCCAGGTAATGATCAATCCGGAACACCGCGTCCGGCGGGAACACCGACTCCACAATGTCATTCAACGCCCGCGCCGACTCCAGGTCATGCCCGAACGGCTTCTCGATCACCACCCGCCGCCACTTCTCCCCATCAGCCTGCGCCAGGCCATGCTTGGACAACTGACGGCAGACCTGCTCAAAGGCCTTCGGCGGGATCGAGAGGTAAAACGCGTGATTACCCCGCGTCCCGCGCTCCTCATCCAACAACGCAATCGTGTCACCCAGACGCTCAAACGCGTCATCATCATCAAACTCGCCCTGGACAAACCGGACACCCTCGGACAACTGGTTCCACACCGCCTCATCAAACGGCGTCCGCGCATAAGCCTGCACCGAGGACTTCACCTCAGCAGCGAACTCCCCATCACTCCACGCCCGCCGCCCGAAACCCACCAACGCGAAACTCGGCGGCAACAACCCCCGGTTCGCCAGGTCATACACAGCCGGCATCAGCTTCTTACGCGCAAGATCACCAGTCACCCCAAAAAGCACCAACGACGACGGACCAGCAATCCTGTTCAAACGACGATCACGCGGATCCCGGAGCGGATTGCGCCCTGATTTTCCGGCACGCGACCCGGAGGTCCTGCCGTATTCAGTTTCTGGCATGGTTGCTTTTGTACCTTAGCTTTCGGTAACGGAGGCTGACCGGGCGGACAGCGCAGCGACGATGTCCTGCAGCTGCGCCACACCGGCGGCCCGATCAGTCAGGTGCAGGCGCAGCACAGGCCGGCCGTGCTCACCCAGGACCTGGGCATCGCCCGCGGCCTGCGCAGCAATCAGTTCCCCGAATGTGAAGGGACGATCCGGGATGGACAGGTCCTCTGTGGGAGCTGCGGTGACCTGGAGGAAGACCCCGATGGCGGGGCCGCCCTTGTGGAACTGGCCCGTGGAGTGCAGGAAGCGCGGGCCCCAGCCAAACGTCACCGGACGGCCGCTGGCTGCGGCGAGCTCGTCCCGCACGCTCTCGAGCTGGGCAAAGGCGAGCCGGTCGAAGTAGGCCTGGACACTGAGGTAGCTGTCGGCCTCGAGCGTACCCAGCAGCGCACGGACGGCTTCTTCAGCGGTTGCTGCGGAGCCGAGCCAGTCTCGGCCGCGGACCTCGATGGCGCCGTCGACAAAAGCCGCAGGCGTGGGTTCGGGCTGGGCATCCAGCAGACCCCGCGCGGCGACCTTGGCGGCTTCCACGTCGGGCTGGTCGAACGGGTTGATGCCCAGAAGGCGCCCGGCCACGGCAGTCGCGAACTCCCACACCATCATCTGGGTGGCGAGGCCACCTGCAATGGCCACTTCGTTTTCACCGAGTTCGACGTCGGCATCCGCGGCTACCAGCCGCACCACGAGGACGTCGGCCGCACCGGAGGTGACCTCCGGTGACGCGGGACCGGCGACTACGGGCAGGACGCCGGTGCCCAGCTTTCCGGTGGATTCCGCGATGAGCTGTTCGGCCCAGTCCGCAAAGCCCACAATCCCGGATCCGTCTTCTGCGATGACAATCTTGTTCCGCAGCGGGCTGGTTCCGCCGAGGGCCGTCCCGAGCGCCAGGCCGATGTTCTCGGCGGCGTCGTCATTGAGGATCTCGGCGGCTTCCTCGGCCTCATCCAGGAAAGCCTGGATGTCAACGCCGGCCAGGCCGGACGGGACCAGGCCGAAGGCGGTGAGGGCCGAGTAGCGGCCGCCCACGTTGGGGTCGGCGTTGAAAACAGCGCGGTAACCTGCCTCGCGGGACGCCTTATCCAGCGGGGAACCCGGATCGGTAACAATGATGATCCGGCTCTTCGCATCGAGCCCGGCCTCGGTGAAGGCGTGCTCGAAAATCCTGCGCTGGGAGTCGGTCTCCAGGGTGGAACCGGACTTGGACGAGACCACAATGGCGGTCTCGGCCAGCCGGTCCGCCAGCGCAACACGGACCTGGTCCGGGTCCGTGCTGTCCAGCACAGTCAGCTCGACGCCAGCGGTGCCCGCTATGACCTCCGGAGCGAGCGATGATCCGCCCATGCCGCAAAGCACGATCCGGGTCACGCCCTCTGCCTTCAGGGCGTCGCGGAGTTCCAAAATGTCCGCAACCAGCGGCTGGGAGACGGTGGCCGCCTCAACCCAGCCGAGGCGGACAGCCGACTCTGCTTCGGCGTCGGGACCCCACAGCGTGTGGTCCTTGGCGAAGATCCGGGTGGCAATACGGTCCTCGACGAGGGTCGGGAGGTGCTGCTCGAGTGCCTGTTGTGCGGCACCGGTGGCGTCGTAGCTGAGTGTGCTCATGGTGGGTTAGGAAGCCTTCCGTGCAGAGGCGAGGGCGCCCTCGACGTCGGCCAGCAGTTCCTTCCAGCTGGCCACGAACTTGTCAAGGCCTTCGGATTCGAGGATCGCGACGACGTCGTTGTAGGAGATGCCCAGGGCGTCCAGTGCGTCGAGCGTGGCATTGGCCTCGGCGTACGTCCCGGAAACGGTGTCGCCGGTGACGACGCCGTGGTCGAACGTGGCGTCGAGGGTCTTCTCCGGCATGGTGTTGACAACGCCGGGGGCAACGAGCTCGGTGACGTAGAGGGTGTCCGGGTACGCCGGGTCCTTGACGCCGGTGGAGGCCCAGAGCGGGCGCTGGGGGAGGGCGCCGGCTTCGGCCAGCAGGGCCCAGCGCTCGGTGGCGAAGAGCTCTTCGTAGACCTGGTAGGCCAGGCGGGCGTTGGCGACGCCGGCCTTGCCCTTGAGTGCCTTGGCTTCGTCGGTGCCGATGGCGTCAAGGCGCTTGTCAATTTCGGAGTCCACGCGGGAAACGAAGAACGACGCGACCGAGTGGATCTTGGAGAGGTCGTGGCCGTTTTCCTTGGCCTGCTCCAGGCCGGACTGGAAGGCGTTGATGACGGCGCGGTAGCGCTCCAGCGAGAAGATCAGGGTCACGTTGACGCTTATGCCTTCGGCGAGGGTGGCGGTGATGGCTTCCAGGCCCTCGAGCGTTGCCGGGATCTTGATGAGGACGTTGTCCTTGTTGACCTTCTTGTACAGGTGCTTCGCTTCGGCGATGGTGCCGGCGGTGTCCCAGGCAAGGCGCGGATCGACTTCGATGGACACTCGGCCGTCAACGCCCTTGGTAGCGGCGGCGACCGGAGCGAACAGGTCGCAGGCGTCGGCGACGTCGGTGGTGGTGATCTCGAAGATGGTGTCTTCGACGCTGGCGCCGGCAGCGGCCTGGGCCGCAATGGTGGCGTCGTAGTCCGTGCCGGCAGTGATGGCGGCGTGGAAGATGGACGGGTTGGTGGTGACACCAACAACGTTCTTCTCTTCGATGAGCTTGCGCAGTGTCCCGGTTTCGAGGCGGCTGCGGGAAAGGTCATCGAGCCAGATGGAGACTCCGGCGTCGGAGAGCTGCTGAGTGGGGGTAGTCATTTTTTGTATCTCCTGGATTAGGGTTCAGGCCTGCAGGCCAGCGAGGGAGTCCTTGGCGGCGGCGGCGACAGCCTCCGCAGTGATGCCGAACTCCTGGAAAAGGCGCTTGTAGTCAGCGGAAGCGCCGTAGTGCTCGAGGCTGATGGAGCGGCCGGCGTCGCCGACGAACTCCCTCCAGCCCAGGGCCAGACCGGCTTCGACGGATACCCGGGCCTTGACGGCGGCGGGGAGCACGGACTCGCGGTAGGCGGCGTCCTGCTTGTTGAACCACTCGACGCACGGCATGGAGACAACGCGGGCGGCGATACCTTCGGCCTGGAGCGCTTCGCGGGCCTGTACGGCCAGCTGGACCTCGGAGCCGGTGCCGATGAGGATGACGTCGGCAGGAACGGTGGCGCCGTCCTTGGATGCTTCGGCAAGGACGTACCCTCCCTTGGCGACGCCGGCTACGGAACCGAAGGTGTCGCCGTCGGCTTCGCTTTCACCGCGGGCGTAGGTAGGGATGTTCTGGCGGGTCAACACGATGCCGGCCGGGTTTTCGTGGTTCTCCAGCATGGTCTTCCATGCCGCAGCGACCTCGTTGGCGTCACCGGGGCGGACAACGTCCAGGCCCACGATGGCGCGCAGGGAGGCCAGCTGTTCCACCGGCTGGTGGGTGGGGCCGTCTTCGCCCAGGCCGATGGAGTCGTGGGTCCATACGTACAGCGACGGGACACCCATGAGGGCGCCGAGCCGGATGGCGGGCCGCTGGTAGTCGGAGAAGATCAGGAACGTGCCGGAGAATGCGCGGGTGTTGCCGTGCAGGGCGATGCCGTTCACGATCGAGGCGGCGGCGTGCTCACGGATACCGAAGTGCAGCACACGGCCGTAGGGGTTGCCGGACCAGGCGTCGGTCTGCTTGGAGGCAGGCACGAACGACGGCGAACCTTCGATGGTGGTGTTGTTGGACTCGGCGAGGTCGGCGGAGCCGCCCCAAAGTTCCGGCAGGACCGGGCCCAGCGCGTTGAGCACCTTGCCGGACGCGGCGCGGGTGGAGACGTCCTTGCCGGCCGGGAAGACCGGAAGTGCGGCGTCCAGGCCCTCGGGCAGTTCGCGGGCTTCGATGCGCTGCAGCAGTTCGGCGTTCTCCGGGTTGGCTGCCTGCCAGGCGTTGAAGGACTCTTCCCATTCCTTGCGGGCAGCTGCACCGCGGTCAACCACGGAACGGGCGTGGGCCAGGACTTCCTGGTCGACATCGAAGGACTTGGCGGGGTCGAAGCCCAGTACTTCCTTCAGGGCCGCAACTTCCTCGGCGCCCAGTGCGGAGCCGTGGATCTTGCCGGTGTTCTGCTTCTTCGGTGCCGGGTACCCGATAATGGTGCGCAGCGAAATGATGGAGGGCTTGGAGGTTTCGGCCTTGGCGGCGAGCAGCGCCGAATACAGCTCCTGCACGTCTTCGACGTACTCGCCGGTCTTGGTCCAGTCCACGCGCTGGGTGTGCCAGCCGTAGGCCTCGTAGCGCTTGAGGACATCTTCGGTGAAGGAGATGTCGGTGTCGTCTTCGATGGAGATGTGGTTCTCATCGTAGACAACAACGAGGTTGCCCAGTTCCTGGTGGCCGGCCAGCGAGGAAGCCTCGGCCGTGACGCCTTCCTGGAGGTCGCCGTCGGACGCGATGACCCAGATGGTGTGGTCGAACGGGCTTTCGCCGGCGGGAGCATCGGCGTCGAACAGGCCGCGTTGGCGGCGCTGGGAGTAGGCGAAGCCTACGGACGACGCCAGGCCCTGACCCAGCGGGCCGGTGGTGATTTCCACACCGGCGGTGTGCTTGTACTCCGGGTGGCCCGGGGTCAGGGAGCCCCAGGTGCGGAGGGCCTCAAGGTCCTTCAGCTCCAGGCCGTAGCCGGAGAGGAACAGCTGGATGTACAGCGTCAGGGACGTGTGGCCCGGGGACAGGATGAAACGGTCGCGGCCGATCCAGTCAGGGTTCCGGGGATCGTGGCGCATCAGCTTCTGGAAGAGAAGGTAGGCGGCAGGCGCCAGGCTCATGGCCGTGCCCGGGTGGCCGTTGCCAACCTTCTCCACGGCATCTGCGGCCAAAACGCGGACGGTGTCCACCGCGCGCTGGTCCAGGCTGGTCCAAGACAGTTCTTGCTCTTCAAAATGTGGCACGAAAACCGGGCCCCTCTCTAGTGCTGACGGCGGGCGGTACACGGGGTCCGTACGGGGGCACGCTGGGGTGCCCGCTTTGGTGTGTACCAGCCGTTCACCGTCGAAACGTTGATCTATCACTCAGCCACATGTCGAATCTGGGAATGCGGTTTCCACCGCTTCTTCTCTGCGTGCTGATCTGGTGACAGCTTAGCTCTATTCCATCCTGCGGGAGGCCCAAATCTCACGTTTTGGACGCAATTTCCCCTTATGTGAATCACCGTTCCGTGAGGTTGAGTTAATCTGCTCGAATCGGCCTGCGAGCGATCATCAGGGCCTATTGAAGGGGCTTCTGTTACAAATGCGCACGGTATGATATTTGGAGGCTGACGCCGGGTGGCCGTGCTCCTTAAGGGGTTCACGGCGGTCCAAAGGGTGTTGCCGGGACTTTCTTCTGATGACCATTGGCGGGCTGCCCGGATAACGGCCGCACCGACAGCTGCACCGCCAGACAGACTTGCCAAACAGAACGGGTGACCGCCACCGTGAGCACAACCGATACGCCGCTGAACGCTTCCCGCACCCGAGGGGGAACCGGGCTGGCCCGCAAAGCCAAGGCGTATCTGGCGCTCACCAAGCCTCGCGTCATCGAACTGCTGCTGGTCAGCACGCTGCCCACCATGATCTACGCCGAACGCGGCTTCCCCTCCATAGGCCTGATCCTGGCCACGCTGGTCGGCGGTGCATTCGCGGCCGGCAGCGCCGGGGCGTTCAACTGCTACATCGACCGCGACATCGATAAGCTGATGCACCGAACCGAAAACCGGCCGCTCGTCACGGGCGAGGTCACGCCCCGTGAGGCCCTCATTTTCTCGTGGCTCCTTGGGGCTGCCGCCATTGCGATCCTATGGTTCGGCGCCAACCCGCTGGCCGCCTGGCTTGGCCTGGGCGCCATCTTCTTCTACGTGGTCATCTACACCATCATCCTCAAGCGGCGCACGGCACAGAACATTGTGTGGGGCGGGGCAGCGGGCTGCTTCCCGGTGCTGATCGCCTGGGCCGCCGTGACCAACTCGGTGGAGTGGCCGGCCGTCATCCTGTTCATGGTGATCTTCCTCTGGACGCCGCCGCACTACTGGCCGCTGTCCATGCGCTACGGCGAGGACTACCGCAACGCCAACGTGCCCATGCTCGGCGCCATCGCCGGCGCCAAGGTGGTTTCGGTCCAGGTGGTCCTGTACGCCTGGGCCATGGTTGTCTGCTCCCTGCTGATGGTTCCGGCCGGCGGCGCAGGCTGGGTCTACACAGCTACGGCGGTCCTTGCCGGTGCCTGGTTCCTGTACGAGTCACACTCCCTGTACAACCGGGCGCAGCGGGAGGACATCTCGGACAAGCGCGCCATGAAGGTCTTCCACGGTTCCATCAGCTACCTGACCCTGCTCTTCATCGCCCTGGCGGTGGACCCGTTCGTCGGCCCGGCAGTGATGGCTGGCTAACTACCAGGACCCTTTCCCTCTTCCTGCAGGAATTTCCAGCACCCTCTCTCATCACTGGTGGGGGAGGGTTTTGCGTCTGTGCAGGATCTGACAGAGCTTCCGGCACGAATCCAACGATGCTCCATCACCTGTGGCTGCCATTACTACCTTTTAGGGACCACAGCTGATAGAGCAACGGCGGGCAACCCGCAGGAAGTGAGAGAGCGTTCCGTTAACCGAGGGCGCCCCGGCTCGTAGGAACCAGGGCGCCTCATGGTTGGGAAAGCGGGTTAGCCGTGGTGCCCGACTACGTCACAGGGCTGGAACGGGCGATGTCGGCGGCGTTGGTTGCCGCACTCATCAGCAGTGCCGCCCCGAGCATGTGCGTCCCCACCAGCAGCGCCGGAATGCCGTTGTAGTACTGCGTAAAACCGATCACGGCCTGCAGCAGCGTCACCGCCAGGAGCAGGATCACCGATGTCCGGAAGGGACCGGGAATCCGGCGCATGAGGACCACGACGAGAGCGAAAAGCGTTCCGGCGGTGATGAGGTAGGCCGGAACCGCGTGGATGTGGGAGAACAAGTCCCAGTCGAGGCCGTTTCGCGGCGCGTCCGCATCACCGGCGTGGGGGCCGGCCCCCGTGACCACTACTCCAAGCATCACGGCCATTGCAGAGAAAAGCGCGACGGCGGCGCCCACCGGGCGTAAGACGCCTGGCAATGCGGGCAGGGAGCGAGTGGCAAACCGGCCGGTCCGCCCGTAAGCCCGGTTGACGAGCAGTGTGGCAACTACCACCAGCGCCATGGACACAAGGAAGTGCAGTCCCACCACCCAGGGGTTGAGGTTGGTCAGCACGGTAATGCCGCCGATCACAGCCTGCGCTGGAATGCTTGCCAGCAGGCCCAGCGCCAGCAGGAAGAGGTCGCGGCGTTCCTTGCGCAGGTTCCACAAGTACACCAGCATCAGGACTGCGACGGCGGCGAGGGCGAAAGTCAGCAGCCTGTTGCCGAATTCGATGAACCCGTGGATTCCCATCTCCGGTGTGTTGACCAAGGAGGTGTCCGTGCAGCGCGGCCAGGTGGGGCAACCGAGCCCCGACGCCGTCAGCCGAACGGCGCCGCCTGTGACGACCAAGGCCGTCTGTCCGATCAGGGACGCCACTGCCAGGCGCCGGACCCGGGCATCAACGGTACGGGGCAGCCGGGACGCCAGGCGTCCGGCGAACTGGGGGAGGCGTGAAGCCGTGCTCACGAATATCTCAATTCCACTTGAACCAACGGATGGCTGCTGCTCCGGCAATAACTGTCCAGACCAACAGGATAAGGGCGGCACCGCCATCTACAGTGCCGAGCAGGAAGGCCTCGCGCAAGGCCTCCCCAAGTGCGCCCGAAGGCAGATAGTGAACTATCCCCTGTGCGGGGGCGGGCAGCCGTTCCGCGGGAATGACGATGCCTCCCAACGCGCCGAGCAGGATCCACAGCAGGTTAGTGATCGCCAGAGTGGCTTCCGGCCGAACGGTACCCGCCACCAGGAGGCCAAGGGCGGTAAAAGCCGCGGCGCCCAGGACCAGCAGCGCAAGGCCGGGAAGCCAGCCTGCTGCCGGCGGGCTCCAGCCGAGGGGAAGTGCCACGGCGGTGATCACCGCAACCTGGAGGGTAAGTACAGCCAGCACGGCCAGTACCTTGCCGGCAATAAGTCCGGTGCGGCCCAACGGGGTGGTGGAGAGGAAGCGCAGCACGCCGTACCGGCGGTCAAAGCCGGTGGCGATGCCTTGTCCGGTGAAGGCCGTAGACATCGCGCACAGCGCCAGGATTCCGGGGACCGCAACGTTGACGCGGCTCCCGCCCAGCCCGTCCAGGAGGGGAGTCACCGTCAGGCCCACTAAGGCAAGCAGGGGCAGGACGACGGCCAGGATCAGTTGCTCGCCGTTCCGGAGCATGGCCAGCGATTCGTACTTGCCCTGCAACAGGATGCGCTGAAGCAGCGGCGCAGGTGCCTGGCCCGGGGGAGCCATGGAGGGAACTGTCATCGGATGTCCTTTCCTGAGATGTCCAGGAAGACGTCTTCGAGGCTGCGTGCTTCGAGGCTGAGTGAGCCGGGCATGACGCCGTGGGCTGCCCACCATGAGGCAAGAGACGCAAGGTCTTCGGGTGTGAGTGGTCCGGTGGCAACATAGCTGCCAGCACGGGTCTCGCTGACGGCAATGGCCTCCGGGAGCACGCCGGCGAGGTCCAATCCCGCAGGAGCCTCAAAGAAAAGTGTCCGGATGTGCTCGGCGCCCGCCTCCACAACGGGGTCCCGCTGCAGCAGCTGCGCCACGGTCCCTTCGGCAACGTTCCGGCCGGCGTCGATGATATAGACGTAGTCGGCCAGCCGCTGCGCGTCATCCATGAGGTGCGTGGTGAGGATGATGCCCATCCCGGCGTCCCGCAGCTCGGCAATGAGTTCAAAGACCAACTGCCGTGATTGTGGATCCAGGCCTGCGCTGGGCTCATCGAGGAAGAGGACCTCAGGGTTGCCGATCAGCGCCGCGGCCAGGGCCAGCCTCTGCCTTTGTCCCCCGGAGAGCCGGCGGACCGATGTCCTGCTGAACGTGTCGATGCCCAGCCGCTCTACCAGATCGTCCACCGGGCGGGGCTGGGCATACATCCCGGCGATGTGCCGCAGGAGCGGGATGGGCCGGGCCGACGGCGGGAGGCCGCCGTCCTGGAGCATCACGCCTACGCGGGCGCGAAGGTTTGCGCCTGCCTGGGCAGGATCGTGGCCCAGCAGGGAGATCGTTCCGCCACTGCGGACCTGTAAGCCCTGGGCACATTCAATGGTGGTGGTTTTACCGGCGCCGTTGGCACCGAGGAGGGCTGTGACCTCCCCCCGTTCGGCGACAAGGGAGACGCCGCTCACCACCCGGAGCATCTTCCCGTCCAGGGTGGCCAGCGGACCAACATCCTTAATTAACCCGCTGATGGACAGAACCGGGGATTTGGGGGAACGCACCCCAGCATTCTACGGGATGTAGTACTCGTTGCGACGATCCCGGCAGCAGCGCAGGCCAGCCTCACCTTACTGGAACGGGGGAGTAAATTACGACATGATTGTGTTGTGTATTCCATGACCAATGCTACTGCTGTGCCTTTTGGCGGGCATCGGGCGCCAAGTGCCCCCGCTGACCGCGGCCACGTCGCTGCCTTGCCGGTGGCGGACGCAGACGAGCGCACCCGCGACCGCGTCCTCAGCGCAGTCCTGGAACACGGCCCCGTCAGTGCAGCGGAACTTGGCGACCTCCTCGGCTTCACCCCGGCAGCCGTCCGCCGCCACCTGGACCATCTGTCCCGCAGCGGCGTCATTGAAGTCAAGCGCGTCGCGAA
The DNA here is from genome assembly GCF_051365025.1 of Arthrobacter sp. R4. Classification (NCBI taxonomy): domain Bacteria; kingdom Bacillati; phylum Actinomycetota; class Actinomycetes; order Micrococcales; family Micrococcaceae; genus Arthrobacter; species Arthrobacter sp. R4. The sequence goes on along the minus strand of NZ_JBLWIJ010000010.1, from coordinate 393,491 downwards.
GGCGGGCTCCGGCGCCGGGCGTCCTGCGCGGCGCTATGTCCTGAGTTCCCAGGGGCAGTCATCGCTGGGCAACGACTACCTTGACATCGCCACGCTGGCGCTCAAGCAGCTCCAGGCGATGGCGGGTGAAGAAGCCGTCCGCCAATTCGCCGTCGAACGCTTTGCCGAAATGGAGCGTCGTTACACACCGGAGATCGAGCAGGCCGGACCGGACATCACTGCCCGAGCCCGGGTACTGGCCGAGGCGCTCAGCCGTGATGGCTTCGTAGCCTCCGCCGCCTCGATCGAGGCCAAAGCCCCGCTGCCGGCCGCCTTGTCCAGCGTCCAATTGTGCCAGGGCCATTGCCCGATCCAGCAACTCGCCGCTCAATTTCCGGTCTTCTGCGACGTGGAAACCGAAGTGTTCTCCCGGCTGGTAGGCGTTGACGTCCGCCGGCTCTCAACACTCGCGCGCGGCGGACATGTCTGCACAACCCACATACCCACAGGCCGGCTGGCTGCCGGGGGACCCAGTGTCCCGCAGACAGCCCCCGCCAGCCTGGATGAAGTAACCAACCATCAGCAAGAAAGGCCGTGATGACGGACCAACTATCAGAGAAAGCGGTAGCCGAAGACACTGTGATCTCGGAGATTCTGGAAAAGAATCCCGAGCTCCACGGCATCGGCACGTACGAGTACGGCTGGTCCGACAAGAACGATGTCGGCGCCAACGCCCGCCGCGGTATCAACGACGAAGTAGTCCGTGATATTTCGGACAAAAAGAGCGAACCGCAGTGGATGCTGGACCTTCGCCTCAAGGGCCTGAAGTACTTCGACCGCAAGCCCATGCCCACCTGGGGTGCAGACCTCTCCGGCATCGACTTCGACAACATCAAGTACTTCGTCCGCTCCACTGAGAAGCAGGCCGCCACATGGGAAGACCTGCCCGAGGACATCCGGAACACGTACGAGAAGCTGGGCATCCCGGAAGCTGAGCGCAGCCGTCTCGTCTCGGGTGTCGCCGCCCAGTACGAGTCCGAGGTGGTGTACCACCAGATCCGCGAGGACCTCGAAGCCCAGGGCGTCATCTTCCTGGACACCGATACCGCCCTGCGCGAGCACCCGGAGATCTTCCAGGAGTACTTCGGCACCGTCATTCCCGTGGGCGACAACAAGTTCGCCTCACTGAACACTGCCGTCTGGTCCGGTGGATCCTTCGTGTACGTCCCCAAGGGCGTCCACGTAGACATCCCCCTGCAGGCATACTTCCGCATCAACACCGAAAACATGGGCCAGTTTGAGCGGACCCTGATCATTGCCGACGAGGACTCCTACGTCCACTACATCGAAGGCTGCACCGCGCCGATTTACACTTCGGACTCGCTGCACTCCGCCGTGGTGGAGATCATCGTCAAGAAGGGCGCCCGCGTCCGCTACACCACTATCCAGAACTGGTCCACCAACGTGTACAACCTGGTGACCAAGCGTGCCATCTGCGAAGAAGGCGCCACGATGGAATGGGTTGACGGCAACATCGGCTCCAAGGTCACCATGAAGTACCCGGCCGTCTACCTGGTGGGCGAGCACGCCAAGGGCGAGACCCTGTCCATCGCCTTCGCCGGCGCCGGCCAGCACCAGGACACCGGATCCAAGATGGTGCACATCGCGCCGAACACCAAGAGCTCCATCATTTCCAAATCCGTGGCCCGCGGCGGCGGACGTGCTGCCTACCGCGGCCTGGTCCAGGTCCGTGAAGGCGCCAAGCACTCGGCCAATACCGTCCGCTGCGACGCGCTGCTGGTGGACACCATCAGCCGCTCGGATACCTACCCGTACATCGACATCCGCGAGGATGACGTGGTGATGGGCCATGAAGCAACTGTTTCCCGGGTCAGCGAAGAGCAGCTCTTTTACCTGATGTCCCGCGGCATGCGCGAAGACGAGGCCATGGCGATGATCGTCCGTGGCTTCATCGAGCCCATCGCCCGCGAACTCCCGATGGAGTACGCACTTGAGCTGAACCGCCTGATTGAACTGCAGATGGAAGGGTCCGTCGGATAACGATGACTGAAATCACTACTGAAAAGGCCCGCATCGGCGCGCCCTCATCCCAGCCGTTTATCGACGGTTTCACGGAAGAGGGCGAAAGCCTGTCTCCGATCAACGCGGCCGGCTCCAAGGCCCCGCTGGCCGGCGAAGCGGTCAAGAGCCACTCGCACGGCGGCGGAGTAGGCATCCCGGACAGCTCACGCGCCGGACGCCTGACTTCCTACAAGCTGGCGGACTTCAAGCCGCTCACCGGCCTGGAGGAAGACTGGCGGTTCACCCCGCTCAAGCGCCTGCGCGGCCTGCACAACGAGATCCTGTCAGGTGCAGCCCCCACCGTCACTGTCACCGGTCCGGACCGGGTGACGGTGGAAACCGTGGCCCGCGACGACAAGCGCATCGGCTCCGCCGGCATTCCGGAAGACCGGGTGTCCGCCAACGCCTGGGAGAACTTCAGCGAAGCCACGATTGTCACCATCCCGTCTGAATTTGAGGCGGACGCCGACATCAACGTCCTCATCACGGGCCAGGACACAGCAGCTGCTGCCCAGCACATCGTGATTGTGGCCGAGAAGTTCTCCAAGTCCTTGGTCATCCTGGACCACCAGGGCTCCGCCGTGGTGTCCGAGAACGTCGAAATTGTTGTCGAAGACGGCGCAAGCCTGACGGTCGTTACGCTCCAGGAATGGAACGACGACGCCGTGCACGCCTCCTCCCAGCAGGCGAAAATCGGCCGTGACGCCAAGTTCAAGCACGTGATGGTCAGCTTCGGCGGGGACCTGGTGCGCGTCACGCCGTCGGCCCGTTTCACCGCCCCGGGCGGGGAAGCCGAAATGTTCGGCCTTTACTTTGCCGACGCCGGCCAGCACCTTGAGCAGCGCCTCTTCGTTGACCACGCCGTGGCAAACTGCAAGTCCAACGTGCTGTACAAGGGCGCGCTGCAGGGCCGGAATGCCCACGCTGTCTGGGTGGGTGACGTCCTGATCCGCAAGGAAGCAGAAGGCACCGACACTTACGAGGCAAACCGCAACCTGCTCCTGACCGAGGGCGCACGGGCCGACTCGGTGCCGAACCTGGAAATCGAAACCGGACTGATCGAGGGTGCAGGCCACGCCAGCGCCACCGGCCGCCTGGACGACGAGCACCTGTTCTACCTGATGGCCCGCGGCATCCCCGAGGATGTTGCCCGCCGCCTGGTGGTCCGCGGCTTCCTGCACGAAATCATCCAGCAGATCAAGGTGCCGGCTCTCGAAGAGCGCCTCACCGACGCTGTTGAGCGCGAACTCGCGCTGACGGACAACTAAAGACGGCGCGGTACTACACAGATGACTGACCAGCCAAAGGGCGAGCTTGTCTGCAAGGTGGATGAAATCCAGCTCAAGCAGGCGCTGCGGATCCTGATCGACGACTACCCCGTAGCCATCGTCAAGGACTCCATGGGCGAAATCCACGCCATCGGGGACACCTGCTCGCACGCGGACATCTCACTGTCGGAGGGCGAAGTGGAAGGGTGCATGATCGAGTGCTGGGGCCACGGCTCCCAGTTCGACCTCCGCAGCGGCGAACCTCTGCAGCTGCCTGCCTACGATCCCGTCCCGGTGTTCGCCGTCGAGGTCCTTGGCGATGAGGTCTACGTGGACTTCACCAACGTCCTCAACGGAGCGGAAGCCCCGAACTTCAGCTAGCAGCATCAGCCGGACAAGATCCGCCGCCGGCAGTAATACGAAGCAACAGAATTAAAACTTCCAGACAAAGACCGCACCGCCGCCGGAGGGCACGGTGCAAAGGAGAACAAGACCTATGTCTACTCTTGAGATCAAGGACCTGCACGTCAGCATTGACACGGAGCAGGGCACCAAGGAGATCCTGAAGGGCGTCAGCCTGACCATCAAGACCGGCCAGACCCACGCCATCATGGGCCCCAACGGTTCCGGCAAATCCACCCTGGCATCCACCATCGCCGGGCACCCGCGCTACAACGTCACCAGTGGCTCGATCACCCTCGACGGCGAAGATGTCCTCGCTATGAGCGTCGACGAGCGCGCCCGTGCCGGTGTCTTCCTGGCCATGCAGTACCCCGTCGAGGTCCCGGGCGTCTCCATGACCAACTTCCTGCGGACCGCCAAGACCGCCATTGACGGCGAAGCGCCCAAGCTGCGCACCTGGACCAAGGAAGTCAAGGACGCCATGGAGAAGCTGCGCATCGACGCTGACTTCGCCCAGCGCAACGTCAACGAAGGCTTCTCCGGCGGCGAGAAGAAGCGCGTGGAGATCCTTCAGCTCGAACTCTTCAAGCCGAAGTTCGCCATCCTGGACGAAACCGACTCCGGGCTGGACGTCGACGCCCTGAAGGTTGTCTCCGAGGGCGTCAACCGCGCTCACGCCGAGGGCAACATGGGCACGCTGCTCATCACGCACTACACGCGTATCCTGCGCTACATCAAGCCTGACTTCGTTCACGTGTTCGTTGACGGCCAGGTTGTCGAAGAGGGCGGCCCGGAACTGGCCGACCGCCTCGAAGAAGAAGGCTACGACCGCTACGCCAAGGGCGCCGGCGCAGCCACCATCGCCGCCGCAGCCGCACAGGCCTAGTAAGGACCAGCCATGACCGAAACCAATACGGCCCGTACGGGTCTTGAGGATGTCGAAGAGGCACTCAAGGACGTCATCGACCCCGAGCTCGGCGTGAACATCGTCGACCTCGGGCTGCTGTACGGCCTGAAGTACTCCGATGACGACGGCGCGCTGCTGATCGACATGACGCTCACCACCGCCGCCTGCCCGCTCACCGATGTCATCGAGGAGCAGGTTGGCAAGGCACTGGACGGCATCGTTGATGACTGGCGCCTGAACTGGGTCTGGATGCCGCCATGGGGGCCGGAACGGATCACTGACGACGGCAAGGACCAGATGCGGGCCCTCGGCTTCAACATCTAGATCCCCACCGCCATAGAGTACGACGACGGCCGGTTACCTTCATCACGAAGGTAACCGGCCGTCGTCGTTAGTCCATCGAGTGCTCCGTAAGCGCCTTTTTGAGCACCCAAAACGGCGGTTACGGAGCAGCCGATGGATAGGGTCAGAGGCTGGGTGCCGAGAACGTGTCGCACTGGTTGATGTCGCCGGTCTGGTAGCCCTGGTAGAACCACCGTTGCCGCTGTTCGCTGGAACCGTGCGTCCACGCTTCCGGAGATACTTGGCCAGTGGCAGCCTCCTGGATCCGGTCATCGCCCACGGCCGAAGCCGCTGACAGGGCGTCATTCAGGTCCTGCTGGGTGATCGGTTCAAGGAAAGGCTGGCCGTCGGGGCCGGGTTGGGTTGAGGCGTGTTTGACCCAAAGGCCTGCATAGCAGTCGGCTTGGAGCTCCACGCGGACGGCCCCCGATTCAGGGCCCTGAGGATCCTGCTGCGCGCGTTCAAGGTATCCCAGGACATTCTGGATGTGGTGTCCGAATTCGTGTGCCACCACATACTCCTGGGCCAGGGGTCCACCCGAGGAGCCGAAGCGGTCCACGAGGTCCTGGAAGAAGCCTGGATCGAAGTAGGCGGTGGTGTCCGTGGGGCAGTAAAAGGGTCCCACCGCGCTGGAGGCCGTACCGCAGCCGGTGCTGACGGCGTCGTCGAAGATAACCGTCTCAGGCTGGGGATACTGCACACTGTATTCCTGGAGGTACGCCGGCCAGAACGCATTGAGGCTGTTGACAGTGCCCGTGATACGGCAGTCGAGGCGGGCATCGGCATCGGCGCCCGTCTCGCAGGCGGGCGCTGTGCCCTGGCTTTGAGGCTCCTGCGCCCCGCCTGCCAGTCCTTCGAGCAGTTGGGGGTTAACGCCCAGGAGGGCGGCAATAAGCAGGATCAGCCCACCCCCGATTCCACCGCCAATAAGGCCGCCGCGGCCTCTGCCACGGCGGTCCTGCACCTGGGAAGGATCCAGCTGGACGTTGTCATTGAAGCTCATAGAGTCACAATAGACCCAGCAGGCAGTGGCCGGCCGGTAAAGTTGGGCTGATGCCTTTTCTTGATCGAATCCAGCGTTGGGCCGCGGACCGCCCCCTCGACACCGCCGTCGTAGTGGCTGGCCGGCGCCTGACGTGGGGTGCCCTCCGCGACGCCGCGGCCACTGAAGTGTCCGGCTCCAAAGCGGTCACTGTCCTGGCGGAGGCAAACTCCGTTGACTTCGCTGTCCGGTTCGCCGCGGCCGTGGCCGGGGAACGGCAGTGCGCCGTCCTGGACCCGGCGTGGCCGGAACAGTTGCAGCAGGAGATCCGTGGCCGGCTGGACGGCTCAGCCCGGCCAGGGAGCGTGGCCCCGGACGACGCCTTGGCCGACGGGCCACCCGAAACCACGTTCCTGATTGGACTGACTTCCGGCACCACGTCAGTGCCCAAGGCCTTCACCCGGTCCAGGCAGTCCTGGCGGAAGTCCTTCGACGCGTCCATTGAATTCTTTGGCCTCAGGCAGGACGACGTTACCCTTGCCCCCGGCCCCCTCGCGGCAAGCCTGAACCTCTATGCCTTGGCGGAGTGCCTTTATGCGGGCTCAGAATTCCAAACGCTGGAGAACTTCGATGTCGGTGACGTCCACGCGGCCATCACGCACGACGGCGTGACGCGCCTGGTCCTGGTGCCCACCATGCTGCGGCTGCTCAGTGAGCGCGGCCTCACCGGCTGCGTGGACGCGGCAGGAGTGCGGACCATCATCTGCGCCGGCTCAAAACTCGATGCGCGCACCCTTGAAGCGGCACGCCGGTGGGCGCCCAACGCCACCATCTTCGAGTACTACGGGGCCTCCGAACTGAGTTTCGTCTCGGGTGCCGGCCTGCCCGCCGGAGAACTCGACGCCGGCGGCACCGGAATCGGGCACGCGTTTCCAGGGGTGGAGGTCCGGATCCTGGACGACGACGGATTCCCGCTGCCCGATGGTGAAGCCGGTAACATCTGCGTCCGCAGCGGGCTGGTGAGCAACGGCTATCTGTGGGGCGACGACGGCCAGGCCCTCCGGTCCTTCGGCGACTGGTTCACCGTGGGGGACCAGGGCTACCTGGCCGGCGAGGAGCTCCACATCCTTGGCCGTCGCGCTGACATGATCCTCACGTCCGGGAAGAACGTCTATCCGCATGAGGTTGAATTGGCATTGGCGTCCGTTCCCGGTGTCGCGGCGGCCATGGCTGCCGGAATGCCCGATGACCTCCGCGGCCAACGCGTCGTGGCGGGCGTGGTCCCGGCCCACGGCGGAATCACCGCCACCCAGCTCAAAGCCGGCCTGGAGAATGTCCTGGCGCGCGACAAACGGCCCCTGCAGTACTTCGCCCTGTCCGAACTGCCCACCACCGACCGCGGCAAGGTGAGCCGGAACATGCTCCTTGAGTGGATCACGTCCCATGACCAAAGGGTCCGCCACCTTGGGCAGTGAGACTCGTGAACGCTGACACTGTGGCGCCTGAACTGCTGCCTCCCGACCGGCAACCCGTGATCATCGCCGCCCGGCGGACGCCGGTGTGCCGGGCGAACGGGGCGGTGAAGGACCTCCGGGCGCACCAGTTGCTGGCCCCCGTCCTGGCGCAGCTCATTGCTGAATGCGGGGTGTCTCCGGAAGACGTGGCAGATGTGGTGGTTGGCAACGCCGTGGGCGGAGGCGGCAACGTGGCCCGCCTGGCCCTGCTCGAGGCCGGGCTACCGGTCACGGTGCCGGGCCTGACCGTGGACCGGCAGTGCGGGTCCGGCCTGGACGCCATTGTGCTGGCCGCCAGGCTGGTGGCTTCCGGGGGGAACCCTGTGTATCTCGCCGGGGGAGTGGAGAGCATCAGCACCGCGCCGCTGCGCGCATACCGGGATGACGACGGCGAACCGGACTTTTTCTCCCGGGCCCAGTTTGTGCCGCTGAGCTTCGGCGACCCGGACATGGGGGTGGCGGCCGAAAATGTTGCCGCGCGCTTCGCCGTCGGCCGGGACCGGCAGGACGCCTTTGCGTTGGCCAGCCACGAGCGCGCCGTCTCAGCGGCCCGGGCCGGGCGCTTCGACGGCGAGATCACGCCGCTGGAAACAGCGGGCGGAACCGTCAACAGGGACGACGGGCCACGTCCCGGACTCAATGCAGCTGTTTTGAAGCGATTCCCGGCGGCTTTTGTTGACGGAGGAACAGTCACCGCAGGAAACTCATGCTTTGACGCCGACGCCGCCTCCGCCGTCGTCATCACTTCCCTGCAACGCGCCCGTGGACTGGGCGTGACGGACGGACTCCTGGTGCTGGCCACGGACACTGCCGGGGTGGACCCCGAACTGCTGGGGATCGGCGCGGCGGTGGCTGGCGAAAGGCTCCTGGCCACCCAGCGCCTTACAGCCGCCAGTGTGGGGCTCGTGGAATTCAACGAGGCGTTCGCCGCCCAGGCTCTCGCCTGCCTGGATCATCTGGGCATTGACCCGAACCGGGCAAATGCCGACGGCGGCGCCCTGGCTTTGGGCCACGCCTACGGTGCGTCCGGAGCTGTCCTGGTGACACGCCTGCTGGCACAGGCCCGTTCCACCGGCGAGCCCGGCCTGCTGGCGCTGGCGCTTATCAGTATCGCCGGCGGGATGGGGACAGCCGCGCTGCTGCGGTACGAGAAAATCACTGCCTGAAGCAGCCGAACCGGCCCGGCGGGCTGTCAGTCGTCAGCCTCGCCGAGGCCGCGGGCGGCCAGCGCCTCACCAGTCTGCCGTGCAAAGGCCACGGTGGTAATGAAAACGGGCAGCACCAGCGCCCTCGGGTTCCGCTCCAGGCCCCGTGCCCGGGCGGAATCCCGAACGTCCGCAAACGCGCCCGCAATGTACGGGATACTCCGCAACATCACTGCGATGGTCAGCGCGAAGCGTTCCGGGTCGGCACCGAAACGCCGAAACGGCGTGGCCAATGACACCACGCCGTCCAGCAGGCGCTGCATGGGCGTGGTCGCCGTCAGCAGCGATGCCGCCACTACGCACACCAGGATGTTCAGGACGATCCGGGCGGCTGTGGGCCCGCCGAGCTGCCACCACTGAAACAGCCCGATCACGGGCAGGACAAGCAGCAACGGTCGGATGGCACCGAGCAGCCTGCGCGCACCGGCCCCGGTGAGCAAGTACAGCATGCTCATCGCGGCAAGGACCGCAGCGGACACGAGCCAGTCAATAATGAGGAAGGAGGCCAAACCGCAGCCGAACACCAGCAGGAACTTCAGGACCAGCGGGCAGCGGTGGACGACCGAATCTCCTGGCACGTAGTTCGCCAGCAGGAACCCGTGTCCCCTCACGGCGCGGCCAGGCCTTCGGCGCAGAGGGCGCGGTACCTGTCCACGGCTTGGGCGGGCGCCCCGTCGAACACCACGTGTCCGGCCTCAATCACCAGCACGCGGTCCATGTCCAGGGCCAGCTCAAGATCGTGCGTGGACATCAGGATCTGCTGATCCAGGCCGTTCAGCGTCCGGCGGAGGAGTTCGCGGTTCCGCAGGTCCAGCAGGGTGGAGGGCTCATCGAGCACCAGCACCGAGGGGTTCACGGCCAGGACAGCGGCGAGCGCCATCAACTGGCGTTCCCCGCCCGAGAGTTCATAAATGCTCTGGTCAGCCAGTCCCAGCAGCCCGAACCGTTTTAGCGCTGCCTCCGCGAGGCGCCGCCGCTCCGCTCCATTCCGGACCGAACGGCGGAGCGACAGTTCCACATCTTCTCGTCCCGTGGGCATCACCAATTGGGACAGGGGATCTGTGAAGACGAACCCGACATTCCGCCGGACTGCCCGTACGGCGCGGACAGTATCGTCGCCATCCACCGCCACCGTGCCGGAGCTGGGCTGGACCAGGCCGTTGACCAGGCGCAGCAGGGTCGATTTACCGGACCCGTTGGCTCCGATCACGCCGATGCGCCGTTCTGCCAGCTCCAGGGTGACGCCGTGGAGCAGGGTCTTGGGCTCCGGCTGGCTATCGACAGCTACTGCCACGCAGGCCTGCCGGAAGGAAATAGTGGACATGGGATTTAGCGGTTGGTCCGCTTCACGCGGCGGACCAGTACGTCAGGGAACGCGCGGTGGAGGGCGACTGCAATCACGGCGGCGAGGATGTTCTTGATGATGTCTCCGGGGTAGAAGATCAGGTCCGCCATAAAGGCCTGTCCCAAGCCGGTCTTGGTGTTGATCACGATGCCGGCGATCCCCAGGGAATGCACCACCAGGACGCTGGTCACCGTGGCCGCCAGGAAGAACCACAGTGCCCGGGCGCGGATGGTACGCCGGATGACCACAGTGGCCAGCCAACCGACCAGTGCCGCGGCAATGGGGAAGGCGATAATGTAGCCGGCTGACGGTCCGGCCAGAATGCCCAGGCCGCTGCGTCCCTGGCTGAAAATCGGCAGCCCGGCCAGCCCCAGGAGCGTGTAAAGGCCGACGGCGGCGAAGCCACGTGCTGGGCCCAGCATCAGGCCGGTGAGCATCACCGCGAGGGTCTGGAAAGTGATAGGGATGCCGAAGACGTTCGCCGCGATGCCGGGAACCAACGCGGAACCCGCTACCAGCGCGGCGAAGACGGCGATCAGGCCAAGGTCGGTGGCGTTCCAGCGGCGTCGGACGGGAGAAGAGGTGCCTTCGACGGCGGTGTCAGTCTGGCTCATGGGAATCCTGTCGGGGTTGTACAAGCAAAGCAGGGGATGTTCCTGACGTTACCGTCCGCCGTCGGACTCTATTTTGTAGGGGATCCACTAAACAAGATGCCCTGATGTGATGGCAGGGCACAAAGGCCCGTGTGGCGCGCACCAGGGCTGCCGCGTACGGCCAGACTTTCGGGCCAATCGCCGCGGTTATGCAGTGAAGCTGCGGCCGGTAGACTTGTATAGGCCGTTCTCCGGCCTCTCTGCCCGGTTCCTTCCAGACTTCATCCGTTGGGCTGCGGCGTTCCCTGTTGTGAAAGGCCTTACCTGCTGTGATTACTGTCCAGGATCTTGAACTGCGCGCCGGCGCCCGGCTCCTTATGGACCAGGTGAGCTTCCGCATCGACAAGGGAGACAAAATCGGCCTCGTGGGCCGGAACGGTGCAGGCAAGACCACCCTCACACGTGTCCTTGCCGGCGAAGGGCTTCCCGCGGCGGGCAAGGTGACCCGCACCGGCGAAATAGGCTACCTGCCCCAGGACCCGCGCACCCCGGACATGGAGCAGCTCGCCCGCGACCGGATCCTGTCCGTCCGTGGCCTGGACATCGCCGTAGGCAAGCTCCGCGTCGCCCACGAAGAGATGGCCAGCGAGGACGCCACCATCCAGCGCAAGGCAATGAACCGCTATGACCGGCTCGAATCCGAGTTCCTGGCCGCCGGCGGCTACGCTGCCGAAGCCGAGGCCGCTGCTATCTGCTCCAACCTGGCCCTCCCGGACCGCCTGCTTAACCAGCCACTTAAGACACTCTCCGGTGGCCAGCGCCGCCGTGTGGAGCTGGCCCGCATCCTCTACTCGGATGCCGAGACCATGCTCCTCGATGAGCCCACAAACCACCTCGATGCCGATTCCATCGCCTGGCTGCGTGACTTCCTCAAGAACCACCAGGGCGGCCTGATCGTGATCAGCCACGACACGGAGCTGCTTGAAGCCACCGTTAACAAGGTGTTCCTGCTTGACGCCAACCGCGCCCAGATCGACTTCTACAACATGGACTGGAAGCGCTACCTCACCCAGCGCGAAACAGACGAACGCGCCCGCAAGCGCGAACGCGCCAACGCCGAAAAGAAGGCCCAGGTCCTTTTCGACCAGGCCAACAAGATGAGGGCCAAGGCCACCAAGGCTGTTGCCGCGCAGAACATGGCCAAGCGTGCCGAACGCCTGCTCAGCGGACTGGAGGCCGTGCGCGAGAACGACCGCGTGGCAGCCCTCCGATTCCCCGACCCTTCGCCCTGCGGCAGGACCCCGCTGACCGCCGAGGGCCTCAGCAAGTCCTACGGTTCGCTGGAAATCTTCACGGACGTCGACCTCGCCATCGACCGCGGCTCCAAGGTGGTCATCCTTGGCCTCAACGGCGCCGGCAAGACCACCCTCCTGCGGATGCTCGCCGGCGTGGACAAGCCGGATACCGGCGACGTCATTGCCGGGCACGGCCTGAAGGTGGGCTATTACGCCCAGGAACACGAAACGCTCGACGTCGACCGCACTGTCCTCGAGAACATGCGCTCCTCTGCGCCAGACATGAAGGACGCCGAGGTCCGCGGCATCCTCGGCTCATTCCTGTTCTCCGGCGACGACGTCGACAAGCCTGCCGGCGTGCTCTCCGGCGGCGAGAAGACCCGGCTGGCTCTGGCCACCATCGTTGCCTCCAGCGCCAACGTACTCCTCCTGGACGAGCCCACCAACAACCTGGACCCCGCCAGCCGCGCCGAAATCCTCGGCGCCCTGCGGAACTACTCCGGCGCCGTTGTCCTGGTGAGCCACGACGAAGGGGCAGTCGAGGCACTGAATCCGGAGCGGGTTGTGCTGTTGCCTGATGGTATTGAGGATCACTGGAACGAAGACTACTTGGACCTGATTACGCTGGCTTAATCTTGTTGGCCTTGCTGGCGTTCGCTGCGCGACGCCGGTGATTTCCCGCGTGCTGGCTCGTTCCTCGCCTCTGACGCACGCTACATAAATCACCAACGCCGCTCCGCTTGGGGGCCTGTCACGTTGCGTCAGCGTGCGGTCAGTTCCCGTGCCTGTGTGATCCGTTGCAGGTCGTTGTAGGTGATGCCGAACATTGACTTGTGGTCTCCTGGGGCTACCCCTGGCCGGTGTTCCAGGACGAAGTGCGGGGTGGCTCGGCGGATCTTTCCTGCTCCCAACCCTCCGCGACCGGAAGCCGAACTACCTGTGAGCGCCGAGCCCGGCGTCGTGCTTTCACCTCCGGCGCCTTAGGCACTAGCGGAGGAGCGTGGGTGATTTATGTAGCGTGCGTCAAAGGCGAGGAACGAGCCAGCACGCGGGAAATCACTCGCGTTCCGAAGCGGACGCACACACCCGAATGCCACCCGAGCGGCGACTTCCACCATGCTCATCGGTCAGTAGCCTTGGGCGTCGAGGAGGGCGTCTTCCTCTTCCTCTGCGGTTGGGCGCTTCCGTTTGCGTGGGACGGGCGGACGACGGCGGGCTGCCGCGGCGGCCGAGTGCACCGGGCTTCCGGAGTCGCGGCTTACGTCCTCACGTTCAGCTTCGTCCTCGGCGTCGATCGCCGCGTTCCGCGCCTGCTGCCGGGCAGCGTAGCCGAAGCCCACAAACATCAGCACCCCGAAGGCAAACCACTGCAGGGAGTAGGACAAGTGCGTGCCTTCCTCCGTGGAGGGCATAGGGAATGGGAAAGGCATCTCTGCCGGCGCCGGAGTCTCAGACGCGAGCTGGCCGTAGGCTCCCGTGAGCAGGGGGTAACCGAGTTCCTCGGCGTAGGCAGGCAGGTCAATGGACGCCAGCTGGCCATCCGGGGCGCTGCGCTGGAGCGTCGGCTCGCCAGCCTTGAGGCGGACGACGGCGGTCACCTCACCTGTGGGTGGCGCCGGGATGGAGTCCGGGCGGCCAGGGTTGTTGTTTCCGATGGGCAGCCAGCCGCGGTCGATCACCACGGTTTCACCGGACTCCAGCTTGAAAGGCACCACCACTTCGTACCCGGGCTGTCCGTTCAAGGGCCTGTTGCGGACAATCCGCTGGCCTGGGGCGTCGTATTGGCCCTTCAGCTCAACCTGGGTCCATTCCTTCTCAGGCTCCAGCCGGCTGAACTCATCCCTGACCGCGGTGAAGGGGACCGGCGTGGCCGAGTAATTGGAGACCACCCTGTTGATTTCGGCGAGCGTTTCAGCCCGCCGGTCCATCTGCCAGCGGCCCAGGAAAATACAGGCCGTGGCGAAGATTGCGGCAAGCAGGAGGTAGCCCAGCCACTTACTGGAAAAGAGGAAGCGGTACATTCAGCCTTCCTGCCCCCGCGGCGCGGAGCCCGTCCCGGCGTCCGTTCCCAGCGGCACGGTTTCCTTCCACAGTCCGCGGGTCTGGAGGTAGTCCTCCAGCCACTCGCGGTGTTCGCCGCAGGCGAGCCAGATCTTCCGGCGCTCTGGGGTGTGGATTTTCGGGTTGTTCCAGAGAAGCTGCCATGAAGCCTCGGAGCGGCAGGCCTTCCGGGAGCACATGGCAACGGCGGCCGGAGGGGGACCGGGAGTCCCCGCAGCCAAGTCAAAAATGTTCATGAAGCGCGCCGTTCCTCGCCGTGGTTTGGTTCGTCGTCATCATCAATGAGTTCGCCTTGCAGGATGTCGCTGTCCGGTCCGGCTTCAGCTGCTGGCCAGCTGGGCCCTTCCAGTTCGGCGAGGGGCGCGGAGTCGAGCAACGAGTCGCTGTGGATCTCCGCTTTGTCGCTTCCGTTGGCGATGACAACCGCGATCCAGGGCAGGAAAACGGCGCCCGCCACCATCACGAGCTTGAACCAGCCGTCCACCACAAAAATGAGGATGAGGCAGACCATGCGGATTCCCATGGCAAGCGCGTACTTAATCATCCGCTGGCGCATGTCCTCGGAGTGGGCTGACGCAGCGTCCGTGATGCTATGGACTCCGGAATCGCCGGAGAACCGCTCAGGGTCTCCGGGCACGGGCTGTCCAGCATGGTTTTCAAGGGTCACGGTTGATTAATCACGCTCCAAAGGCTTGCCTCAATTCTCTCACCATCGGCAGTGGCGCCCAAACGCGGGCTAAGATCGGAGGCAGCAAAATCACGCCCCTTCCTACCGCGGCCCCGCGTGCCGCAGAATCCCGGAGCAATTAATGTCTGAAGCAGCTACTGCGGCCCGAAGCGTCCTGATCACCGGTGGAAACCGTGGCATCGGCCTGGCCATCGCCGAAGCCTTCCTGGCTAACGGCGACAAGGTAGCCGTGACCTACCGGAGCCCGTCAGAACTGCCGGCCGGGATACTGGGCGTCAAAGCCGATGTGACGGATGAGGCCTCTGTGGATGCGGCCTTCACGGAAGTGGAAGCCGCCCACGGGCCGGTTGAGGTCCTCGTGGCAAACGCGGGCATCACCAAGGACACCCTCCTGCTGCGCATGAGCGAAGATGACTTTACCTCCGTGATCGACACCAACCTCACGGGCGCCTTCCGCGTCATCAAGCGCGCGTCCAAGGGGATGATCCGGATGCGCAAGGGCCGCGTCGTCCTCATTTCCTCTGTGTCCGGCCTCTACGGCGCGCCCGGCCAGATCAACTACTCTGCCTCCAAGGCCGGCCTCGTGGGTGTAGCGCGTTCCTTGACGCGCGAACTGGGATCCCGCGGCATCACGGCCAATGTTGTAGCTCCGGGGTTCATCAACACCGATATGACGGCCGAACTGCCCGAAGCCACCCAGAAGGACTACCTCTCCAGCATTCCGGCAGGCCGTTTTGCCGAGGCGTCTGAGGTGGCCAACGTGGTCCGCTGGATTTCAAGCGACGAGGCGGCTTATATTTCCGGTGCAGTCATCCCCGTTGACGGCGGACTTGGCATGGGCCACTAACAGGGTTTGATCCTGCGGCCAGGTCCGTCAGCCAGCGGCGCCGAACGCCTCCTTTAGCCATTGCGTCACCTGTTCGTCGACGTCGTCAGCGGTGGAAAGTTCCAGGTGGTGCATCCACACGCCGGCGGACGGGTGGACCACTTCCTTGAACCGCGACGAATCCACTCGCCGGGGCAGTGCAATGGAGAGAACCGCCGGAACATCTGTGTTCAGATGCCGCCGAGGGTTCCAGAGATAGGCGAAGCCGCGTCGGTTCCGGAAGGCCACTTGGCTGGTGGTGGTGCGGACGGTGGCTGGAACGGCGTTCAGGATGATTTCGCGGACAAGCTCGCAAAGCCGCAGGCCGTCCGGTGAGTTGCCGAAGACCTCTTCGGGGGTGGACGCCGTGCCGGCGGGGCCGGTCATGGGCGGCGCCTCCCAGGCTCCGGGCGGTTCCTCATAGGGCGAGCGTACGCCGGAAAGTCTGCGTCCGGGAGACACGCCGACACTAGCTCAGAGGGCCTTCTTTGTGGGGGTCACACAAGCGAATACGGGGCCTGCGCTGGCATGATGGACTGCAGACCTCAAGCGATTTAGACGTTTCGAACAAAAGGGAGCTCATATGGGACTGCTGGACAACAAAACCGCCATCGTGACCGGATCCTCACGCGGAATTGGCGCGGAAGTGGCGAAGATCCTGGCTGGCGAGGGCGCCGCCGTCGTCGTTAATTACCGTCAAAAGGCGCCGCGCGCCAACAAAGTGGTCGCTGAGATTGAAGCCGCGGGCGGCCGTGCAACGGCCGTGGGTGCGGACCTGACCACGCTGGAAGGTGTGCAGGCCCTGGCCAGTGCAGCCATGGAGAACTTCGGCTCGCTGGACGTCCTCGTGCTGAATGCTTCCGGTGGCATGGAATCCGGCATGGAGGACGACTACGCCCTGAAGCTGAACCGGGACGCGCAGGTCAACATGCTCAACGCCGCTGTGCCGCTGATGAAGGAGGGCTCCCGCGTGGTCTTCGTGACCAGCCACCAGGCGCACTTCATCAACACCGTGCCCACCATGCCCGAGTACGAGCCCGTAGCCCGCAGCAAGCGTGCCGGCGAGGACGCTCTCCGCGCCCTGCTGCCCAACCTTGCCGAGAAGGGCATCTCGTTGGTGGTTGTTTCGGGCGACATGATCGAAGGCACCGTGACGGCAACCCTGCTGGACCGCTCGAACCCGGGCGCTATCGAGGCCCGCCGCGCCGAGGCCGGCAAGCTCTACTCTGTGGAGGAGTTCGCCGAGGTAGTGGCCAGCATGGCAACCGCGGATGTCGAATCCGGCCACACGGAGTACGCCGGCGGCGCCGACTACTTCGGTAAGGGCGCCAACTAGCGCTTTTCAGGCTTCTCACCGCTCCGGTTTGCCACGCAGCAAACCGATCACCACGACGAGCTCCGGGCAGTACTCCTGCCCGGAGCTTTTGTCTGTCCTGAAACCAACCCTGTGTATTGACCCGCCGTTGTCTACGGAGCGCCGTTGTCTACGGAAGCAAGGGCGCCTAGGGTCAGATGCATGGCACAACAATCAGGGATGACGCGCCGTACCTATCCGGAAGGCGTTCCGTGCTGGGTAGACACCCGGCAGCCCGACGTGCTGGCAGCCATGCATTTCTATGGCGGAGTCTTCGGGTGGGATTTCGAGGATGCAGTCCCGGCCGGCGGCACCGGCACTGGCACTGGTATTGGCACTGGCAGGTATGTTATTGCCACGCTGGACGGGCAGGAAACCGCCGCGATCGCCGGCCCTGGCCCCGGTGCAGACGGATCCGATGCCGCAGCGTGGAACACTTACGTCTCCGTGGACGAAGTGGATGCTGCGGTGCGCCGTTTGCTCACGGCCGGAGCAACACTGAAGTCGGCTCCTGCCGACGCGGGCCTGGGAGGCGTGCAGGCTGCGTTGACGGATCCCGAAGGCGTCGAGTTCCGTCTCTGGCAGGCCCGGGAGCGACCCGGTGCCCAGGCGGTCAACGGTCCCAGCGGATGGAACTTCAGTGACCTCCACACGGCAGATCCCGAGGCAGCCATCGCCTTCTACACGAAGGCCTTCGGCTGGCAGTTCGACAACCTCGACTTCGGAGTAATGATCCGCCGTCCCGGATATGGGGATCATCTCGAAGCCACTGTGGACCCCAACATCAGGGTCCGCCAGTCCGGCGACCTCGCCCCACGCGGCTTCGAGGACGCCGTCGCCTGGCTGGCCCCGGTGGCTCCTGGCGAGCGTCCGCAGTGGCACGTAACGTTTTCTGTCGCAGACCGGGACCGTACGGCCGAGGATGCAGAGCGCCTCGGCGCCGTCATCCTGGGGCACGACGATACGGAGTGGACGCGCACCGCCCTGATCCGGGATCCCGCCGGAGCCGTCTTCACAGCGAGCCAGTTCACGCCTCCCACCGGCTGAGCGAACCCGGCTAGGCCGGGCGGGGCGGAGTCCGGCCTCAGACTCCCGCGATGTGCCTCACCGCGTCCAGGTAGGGCATGTTGACCGCGGAGTCGGCCACCGCCCGGACGGCAGGCTTGGCGTTGAACGCCACCCCGATCCCGGCAGCTCCCAGCATGTCGAGGTCATTGGCCCCGTCACCCACTGCAATGGTGTGTTCCATCGCGATTCCTTCGGCGGCTGCCCATTCGCGCAGGTACTTTTCCTTTGCGGCACGGTCAATCACGGCACCGAGCACCTTGCCGGTCAGGGCGCCGTCCACGATTTCGAGCTCGTTGGCGATCCAGTAGTCCAGGCCCAGGTCCTGGGCGATTGGACGCAGGATCTGGTTGAAGCCGCCGGAGACCACCGCCACCACATGTCCCGCAGCCTTGAATGCAGCCACCAGTTCGGCTGCACCCTCGCTCAGCTTTACTTCCGCACGGACGGAGTCGACGACGGCGGCCGGCAGTCCCGCGAGCACGGCCACCCGTGCGTGCAGGCTCTGCGCAAAGTCCAGTTCGCCGCGCATGGCGGCTTCGGTGACGGCGGCAACCTCCTCGCGCTTGCCCGCGTAGGCGGCCAGGAGTTCAATGACTTCCTGCTGGATCAGAGTCGAATCGACGTCCATGATCAGGAATTTCCGCTGGGCGTCGCGGAGTCCGGCTGGAACGATCGCCGTGTCCAGGCCCGCCTGCGCTGCCTCGGCCACAGCGTGGCGGAGGGCAGCAATGCCCGACTCCGTGCTGTCGGCCACGGCCAGTTCGGCCGTGTGGACCTCAAAACGGCTGTCCCCGGCGCGGGATTCGGACTGGAATGTAGCGCCGCTGCCAGCCAGGACGGAGCGCAGCTGGTCAAGCTCGGAGGCATTCAGTTTCGGGCCATAGCTGACCGCAGTCACGTTCGGAGTCATGGCTGCAATCTTAGCCAGCGGCGGGGTTCGGCCCGAATTCATTGCGGGGGAGAAGGCCCTAAACCACGGCCGTACTCTGACGGCGGCTGTGACCCGCGTCGCAGCGGCCGTATCAGTTATCAGTAGGTCCCCGTTTTGTCCTAGTGTCTACTCCTATGAGTGATGTTCTGGAATTGGCTTCCGTCAGCGTTGTCCGAGGCAAGAAGACCCTGCTGGACAAGGTTGACTGGCAGGTCAACGAAGGCGAACGCTGGGTCATCCTTGGCCCCAACGGCGCAGGCAAGACAACGCTTCTCCAGATAGCCGCAGCCCGCCTGCATCCGAGCAGCGGCAAGGCAGGGATTCTGGACGAAACCCTCGGCCGCGTTGACGTGTTTGAGCTCCGTCCGCGTATCGGCCTTTCCTCCGCCGCCCTTGCCACCCAGATCCCTGAGAATGAGATCGTCCTGAACGTGGTGGTCACCGCCGCCTATGGCGTGACCGGCCGCTGGCGCGAGGGCTACGAACGCGATGATGAGCGCCGTGCCTTCCGTTTGCTGAACGCCTGGGGGATGGGGCCGCTGCTCAACAGGACCTTCGCAACGCTGTCCGAAGGTGAGCGCAAGCGCGTCCAGATCGCCCGGGCCCTTATGACGGATCCGGAGCTGCTGCTGCTGGACGAACCCGCCGCCGGCCTGGACCTGGGCGGCCGCGAGGAACTCGTCCACAAGCTCAGTGAACTTGCGCTGGACGAAGCCGCACCGGCAATGGTCCTGGTGACCCACCATCTTGAAGAGGTCCCGCCAGGCTTCACGCACGCCATGCTGCTTCGTGACGGCGGCGTAGTAGCTGCCGGCCCCATCGCGGAGGTCCTCACAGACGAGCACCTCACCAATACTTTTGGCTTGGCCTTGGATGTGTCTGAGAACGCCGGCCGCTACACCGCCACCGCCCGCCGCTAGGCCGCGGCGCCGCCCACCGTGGATCTTCTCAGCAGTACCTTTGTGTTCTTTGCCGGCCTGTGGGCGGGCACCATCAACGCCGTTGTAGGATCCGGGACGCTGGTCACTTTCCCCGTTCTGATCGCCTTGGGGGTCACCCCGGTGGTGGCATCCATGAGCAACGCCATGGGACTGGTGGCAGGCGGCGCCGCAGGCGCCTTCGGCTACCGCCGCGAGCTCAAAGGCAGGGGACGGCAGCTCCTTAGGCTCCTGCCGGCGTCGCTCCTGGGCGGCATTTCGGGCGCCTGGCTGCTTCTGCACCTTCCTGAGGAAGTCTTCCACTACGTCGCCCCCGTCCTCATTGTCCTGGCCCTCCTCATGGTGGTCTTCCAGCCACGCCTTCAGGCTTGGGTGCGCAACCGCGAAGAGAACCCGGAACACGCTGTACGTGACAAGAGCCACGGCGTCCTCCTTGTAGTGCTTGTCTACCTTGCCGGTGTTTATGGCGGGTACTTCGTTGCTGCCCAGGGCATCCTGCTGGTGGGCATCCTGGGCGTGTTCCTGACCGGCACCATCCAGAACGCCAACGCCATGAAGAACATCCTGGTGCTCGGTGTAAACCTGGTGGCCGCCGTTTCGTACCTGGTCTTCGCCTTCGACCGCATCAATTGGCTGGTGGTGCTCCTGATCGCGGTCAGTTCAACGATCGGCGGACTCCTTGGCTCCAAAGTTGGACGGCGGCTCTCGCCCACCGTCCTCCGGGGTGTCATCTTTGCCCTCGGGCTGGTGGCCCTGGGCTTTATGATCGCCAATCTCCTGAAATAATCAGCCGGTGCCAATCCACTACCTCGAATCGGCCCGGGATCCCCGCGTGTCCGACTACACCCAGCTGACGGACGTCCATTTGCGCAAGCTGCGCGAGCCTGCGGAGGGCATGTACATCGCCGAATCCTCGCGGGTTCTCCGCCGCGCCCTGGCCGCCGGCCACCGGCCCCGGTCATTTTTCCTGGCCGAGAAATGGCTGGCAGACCTCCAGGATGTCCTCGACGCCTACCCAGAGGTCCCGGCATTCATCGGACACGCGTCATTGCTGGAGGAAATCACCGGCTTCCACCTGCACCGCGGAGCGATGGCGGCCATGGAACGGCCTGCCCCCGTACCGCTGGCCCAGCTCCTCTCGGGCGCCCGCCGGGTGGCCGTTCTCGAGGACATCGTGGACCACACCAACGTGGGGGCAATCTTCAGGTCTGCGGCTGCGCTGGACATCGACGCCGTGCTGGTAACGCCGCGGTGCGGCGACCCGCTCTACCGCCGAAGTGTCCGCGTCAGCATGGGCACGGTGTTCCAGGTTCCGTGGGCACGGCTGGAGTCGTGGCCCCAGGATCTGGCGGTCCTCAAGGAACACGGCTTCACCGTGGCGGCGCTGGAGTTGACCGAGGACGCGGTGGACGTCGATGACCTCGCCGCCCGGAACCCGGACCGGCTGGCCCTGGTGCTTGGCACGGAGGGGGCGGGCATGAGCGCGGGGACCCTCGCCGCCGTCGACCTGGCCGTGAAGATCCCCATGCGGACGGGCGTGGACTCGCTGAATGTGGCCGCGGCGTCAGCGGTGGCGTTCTGGGAGCTCAGGCCCCGAGCATAGGCGGGGTAGCCCTCCCTTGCGGCCAAAGTGGTTCGCGAGGACTCCTGTGATCGGCTATTATTGGTAGCTGGCCGCAATGATGTTCTGCTGTTGCAGGCAGCGGCCATCCCATTCATACCTGGCAGCTGGCAAAATCCAGTTGTGCGAACAAAGGTCCCATTATGAAGTCTGATATCCACCCGAAGTACGAAGCTGTTGTTTTCAACGACCTGGCTTCCGGCGTCAAGTTCCTGACCAAGTCCACCGTGTCTTCCAAGAAGACCATCGAGTGGGAAGACGGAAACACCTACCCGGTCATCGACGTCGAAATCTCCTCCGAGTCCCACCCGTTCTACACGGGCAAGCAGCGCATCATGGACTCTGCAGGCCGCGTCGAGCGCTTCAACGCTCGCTTCAAGGGCTTCGGCGGCAAGAAGTAATTCACTTCACCCCCAAGGTTCTTTGGAAAGCCCGCACCGGCAACGGTGCGGGCTTTTTGCGTTTTCGGCATCCTGGGTAGTGGTGCAGGATGGAAGCCATGACTGACACTGCACCCACAGCCCAGGACCAGCCCGGCCGCCTCCACAGCGAGTACAAGGTCCCGGGCGGCAAACTCGTGGTGGTAGACCTCGATGTCGTGGACGGACTCCTCACGGGGGTGTCAGTCAGCGGCGATTTCTTCCTGGAACCCGATGAGGCGCTCCTGGATATCAACCGCGCCCTCACCGGGCTCCCGGAAACCACGACGGCGGCTGAACTCTCGGCCGCCGTGGCCGCCTCCCTGCCGCCCGGCGCCGTCCTGTTCGGCTTTTCAGCCGACGCCGTTGCCGTCACCGTACGCCGTGCACTGGCCAAGGCGACGTCGTGGTCAGACCATCACTGGAACGTCATTGCCCCCACAGTGCTCCCCACCCACGTCAACGTCGCCCTGGACGAGGTGCTGACCGAAGAGGTGGGCGCCGGCCGTCGCAACCCCACGCTGCGGTTCTGGGACTGGGAGGAACCGTCCGTGGTGATCGGCAGCTTCCAGTCCGTCCGCAATGAGCTGGATCCCGACGGCGTCACCCGGCACGGCATTACCGTGGTCCGCCGTATCAGTGGCGGGGGAGCGATGTTCATGGAGGCCGGCAACTGCATCACATACTCCCTGTACCTGCCGCAGTCCCTGGTGGACGGAGTGAGCTTCGCCGACTCGTACGCGTTCCTGGACGCCTGGGTGATGGCCGCGCTGGAGAAGATCGGCGTCACGGCGTTCTATGTGCCCCTGAACGACATCGCCACGGAGCAGGGCAAGATTGGCGGCGCCGCGCAGAAACGGCTGGCCAACGGCGGCATGCTGCACCACGTCACCATGAGCTATGACATCGATGCCGACAAGATGGTGGAAGTGCTGCGAATCGGCAAGGAAAAGCTCTCGGACAAGGGAACGCGCAGCGCCAAGAAGCGGGTTGACCCGTTGCGCCGCCAGACCGGGCTGGCCCGCACGGAGATCATCGCCGCGATGATGGAAGTGTTCAGTGAACGGTACGCGGCCACGCCGTCAGAACTCACGGACGCCGAACTGGACGCCGCGCGTGAACGGGTGGTTACAAAATTCGGCACCGAGGAATGGCTGAACCGGGTCCCCTGATCCTTCATCGACTGCTCCGGAGACGCCGTTATGGGCGCACAAAAGGGCCCTTACGGAGCAATGGATGGTGGGTTTACGGCCTGGGCGGTAAGCGCCCGGAGCAGGTGGCTTTGCTGCTCAAGAATGATCCTGCGCAGGGCGCGCGGGGCGTCGGCGTTCGCTTCCAGCCAGGCACCCGTGCGGAGCACCACGGAATGCTGCTCGGGCAAGGTCCCGGCCGGGAGATCCTGTGCCATCGGATACAGCCCACGGACAATACGGCTGGCGATTTCGATGCTCCGGTTGTCCCAGACGCCGCGGAGGCAGTCGAAGTAGGGCTCCACGTAGGGTTCCAGCAGGGCAGAGGGTGCAGTTGTGAAGCCGGCGATAGTGGCGCTGAGGAGCTGGTTCGAGAGCTCCGTGCCCTCAACGGCCGCCTTCCATGCTGCCGCCTTGACCTCAGGATCGGGGCGGGCGGCGAGGGCGGTCGCGTGCCCGGCCCGGCCTGACGCAGTGGTGTCGCGGTCCAGCTCGGCGTCCAGTTCGTCCACAGTGGCTTGGTTGTTGGCTGCCAGCGCGTGCCAGATGTTCCAGCGCAGCTCGGCGTCGACGGCAAGTCCGTCCACGTTAACCGTGCCGTCCAGGAGGCTTCGAAGCCGGGGGAGCAGCATGGCGTCGTGGCGGCTGACGGCGGCCAAAGTGCGCGCCCAGGCGAGCTGGTGGTCGGAACCAGGGCCAGCCAGCTGCAGCTGGGTGTCCGCGGCCGTCAGGAAGGCCCTGCGGACGGCGTCGCGCGCACCGGACGGTGTATAGCGTTCGACGGCGGTCTGGGCGTTGTCGAGGATGTTCACCAGCACGCCGATCCCGGTTTCGGACGGTCCGAATGCCTTAACCGCGTCGACGTAGCGGGTGGCCGGGCTTTCGCCGTCGCGGGCCGAGTTCCATAGCGCAGTCCAGCAGAGCGCGCGGGCCATGGGATCGGTGATGCGGTCCAGGGAGGCCAGCACAGTGGCTTCCGAGAATGGGTCCAGCCGCACCTTGGCGTAGGTGAGGTCGTCGTCGTTCACCAGCAGGAGCGCGGGCCGGGGCAGGCCGGCAAGTTCGGGAATGTCCGTTCGTTCCCCCGTTACGTCGGTTTCGACGGTTCCAGTCCGGACCAGTGCGCCATCGGCGTCGAAATTGTAGGAACCCACGCGCAGCCGGTGGGGGCGCAGCTCGACGCGTCCGGTAACCGGGTCCACAGCCTCCTGGACGATGGCCACGGCGCCTGGCTCGGCGTCGTGCGTCCCGGCCCGCACCGAGAGCGTGGAGATGCCGGAGGTCTGCAGCCAGCGGGCTGCCCAGCCGGCAAGGTCGCGGCCCGAGGAAGCACTGAGTGCCGTCAGCAGGTCCGCCAGGGTGGTGTTGCCATAAGCATGGTCACGGAAATACTGCCTTGAACCGGCGATGAACGCTTCGAACCCCACATACGCCACCAGCTGCTTGAGTACGGACGCGCCCTTGGCATAGGTGATGCCGTCGAAGTTCTGTTTGGCGGCCTCGAGGTCGGGGATGTCGGCCACGATGGGGTGTGTGGTAGGCAACTGGTCCTGGACGTAGGCCCAGGCCTTGCGTTTGTTGGCAAAGTTGACCCACGCGGTGTCCCAGTCCGTCGCTCGGTCCACGCCGAGGGTTCCCATGTAGTCGGCGAACGACTCTTTGAGCCACAGGTCATCCCACCACTGCATGGTGACGAGGTCACCAAACCACATGTGGGCCATTTCGTGCAGCAAGGTGTTCGCACGCGCCTGGTATTGCGAGTCGGTGGCGCGGGACGTGAACACATAGCTGTCGGTGAAGGTGACCAGGCCCGGGTTCTCCATCGCGCCGAGGTTGTATTCGGGGACAAAGGCCTGGTCGTACTTTCCCCACGGGTACGGGTAGCCGAAAAGCCGGTTGAAGAAGTCCAGCCCGCCCTTGGTGAGGCGGAACAGTTCAGTGGCATCGAACGACTCCGCCATGGAAGCACGGCAGTACAGAGCCAATGGCACTTCCAGCGGTGTGCCGTCATCCAAGGTGGCGCTCCAGTGGTCCGCTGCCTTGACGTAGGGGCCAGCGAGCACCGTAGTGATGTACGTGGACATGGGCCGTGTAGTGGCGAAGTCCCAGCGGCTGGTGGCCGGATCCGAAGTCAGTTGCGTGCGGGTGGCCTCGACTCCGTTGGAAGCGACTTCCCAGCCGGACGGGGCAATGACGTGGAACGTGAACTCGGCCTTGAGGTCCGGCTGTTCAAAGTTGGCGAACACCCGCCTCGCGTCAGCGGGCTCGTACTGCGTATACAGGTAGCACTGGCCGTCCGCGGGATCCACAAAGCGGTGCATTCCCTCGCCGGAACGGCTATACAGGGCAGTGCCCGTCACAGTCACCTGGTTTTTAGCCTGCAGGTTGTCCAACCGGATCCGGGAGCCGTCCACGACGTCGGCGACGCTCAGTTCCTTGCCGTTGAGGACCACGCCATGCACCTCGCTGGCGATAAAATCCAGGAAGGTCGAGGCTGACTGCCCCTCGCCAGGCTCCGCGGCCGAGAAGTTGATGACGCTACGGCTTGAATACCCGGCAACGCCTGGATCGGCCGCCTGGCTCACGTCCAGGGAAACGTCGTAGCTGTGGGTCGTGATCAGGGCCGAGCGTTGCGCGGCTTCGGTGCGCTGCAGATTCTCATGTGACACTCCGCTATCTAATCACGGGACTCCGACGGCGGTTCACCGCCCGAATCGCTGTGCAACGGGCCCGCGCGGACCTAGGCAGTCATGAGCAAGGCAGCCGCAAGGCCCAGCAGTGCAATCAGCAACCAGGCTGCCAAAGCAGCGGACAGCGCCCGGGCGCCGGTGTGCAGGAGCGTGCGGATCCGTACCGCGGATCCCAGGCCGAACAGCGCGGCGCCCAGCAGGATGTCCTGGACTCCGGCACCGGCGTCCAGGGCCGCCGGCGGAAGCCATCCGCTGGACCGCAGGCCAACCATGGCCATGAAGCCGAGCACAAAGAGGGGGATCACGGGCGGGAGGCGCTCCATGGAGGAAGCTGCCAAGGTTCCCGGCGGCAACGAAGCTGCTGCCTTGCCTGCGGCCTTCGCCGCACTGAACCGTTGGTGGACCCCCGCCGCGGCTACAACAGGTGCCAGCAGGAGCACACGGGTGAGTTTGACGACGACGGCGATCCCCAGCGCCGTCGTCCCGGCAGTCTGTGCGGTGGCCACCACCTGGCCGACGTCGTGCACTGATGCCCCCGTCCAGGCACCGAACGCCAGGGGAGTGAGCTGCAGCGGATGCACCAGCAGTGGAAGGACCCCGATGGCCAAGGTTCCGCACAGTGTCACAAGGGCCACGGGCAGCACCGTGTCCACGTGTCGGATCCGGCGGACCGCGGCCATCGCGCCAATGGCGGAGGCACCGCAGATGGAGAATCCGGTGGCGATCAGCAGGGACGTCTCCGCGGGCAGCCGGAAGACCCTGGAGATCACATAAGTGCCGACGAAACTGACAAGCACCACGCCAGCGACCAGCAACAAGGCAAGCCAGCCCAGGCCCATGACATCCATGATGCTGACCTTGAGCCCAAGAACCACGATCCCTGCACGCATGAAGTGCTTGCCGGCGAAATCGAGCCCCGGCCTGGCTCGTCCGGCCACCCACACGGCAGTGCCCGGAAGGTTCGCCGCCAGCAGGCCCAGGACAACAGCGAGGGTCATGGCGGGCAGGACGGGAACCAGGCTGTGGACGAGGAAGGCAGCGGCCAGTGCCAGGACAGCGGTCAGCAGGCCCGGCAGGAGACGGTCCTTTCCAAGTGGCACTCACCTACTTTGCCGGATAGGACACGGATTCCACGAACCGGCCGCGGCGGTCCAACACGCCACAATGGATGGCAGTAATGATTTCGAAACAAAAAGATGGTTGGCTAAAGGACATGTCAGACCTATTCCAGGATTACTCCGAGGCCGCCGGGCGTTCCGGTGCCTACGACGAGATGTTCGCCCCCGGCCAGGAAGCCCGCGAGTCGTACGGGCAGGTGGCCGACGCCCTCAGCAAGCTCTCGCTGGCCGATGTCAGCGCCAGGGCTGATTCGATGGCACGGACGTTCCTGGACCGTGGTGTCACCTTCGACTTCGCAGGGGAAGAGCGGCCTTTCCCCCTCGATATTGTTCCGCGGGTCATCCCGGCGGATGAATGGACCGTTCTGGAACGGGGGGTGGCGCAGCGGGTCAAGGCCCTGGAGGCCTTCCTCAACGACGTTTACGACAAAATGACCGTTGTATCCGATGGCGTCATTCCGCGCCAGCTGGTCACTACCAGTGCCCACTTCCACCGCCAGGTCCAGGGCTTCGAGCCCGCCGGTGGGGTCCGCGTACACATTTCCGGCATCGACGTAGTCCGCGATGCGGCAGGCACCTTCCGCGTCCTCGAAGACAACGTCCGGGTTCCGTCCGGCGTGAGCTACGTCCTGGAGAACCGCCGGGCCATGGCCAAGGGCCTGCCTGAGGCGTTCGGCCAGCAGCTCATCCGTCCGGTGGAAGAATACCCGCGGAGGCTGCTCTCGGCGCTGCGCAAGACTGCACCGTCCGGTGTCGATGATCCCACTGTTGTGGTGCTGACCCCCGGCGTCTTCAACAGCGCCTACTTCGAGCACACCCTGCTGGCCGGCCTGATGGGCGTTGAGCTGGTGGAAGGCCGCGACCTGATTTGCCGCGGCAACCGCGTCTACATGCGCACCACCGCCGGCGAACAGCGTGTGGACGTGATCTACAAACGGATCGACGACGAATTCCTGGACCCGCTGCAGTTCCGCGCCGACTCCATGCTCGGCTGCCCGGGCCTGGTCAACGCGGCACGGGCCGGCGGCGTGACCATCGCCAACGCGGTGGGCAACGGTGTTGCGGACGACAAACTCGTGTACAGCTACGTTCCGGACCTGATCCGGTATTACTTGAGCGAGGAACCGATTATCGCGAACGTGGACACGTTCCGGCTGGAGGAGAAGGACGCCCGGGAGTACGTCCTGGACAACCTCGCCGAACTCGTGGTGAAACCCGTGGACGGCTCCGGCGGCAAGGGCCTTGTCATCGGCCCCGACGCCTCCAACGACGAACTCGACGCGCTCCGCAAGCGGGTCATTGCGGATCCCCGCGGATGGATTGCGCAGCCGGTGCTGCAGCTTTCCACCGTTCCCACGCTCAGCGGCGACAAATTTGGGCCCCGCCACGTTGACCTGCGCCCGTTCGCGGTCAACGACGGCGACGACGTCTGGGTCCTCCCCGGCGGACTTACCCGGGTGGCGCTCAAGGAGGGGTCCCTGATTGTGAACTCCAGCCAAGGCGGCGGCTCCAAGGACACCTGGGTACTGGCCGACTCGCCCCAGGTACCCGTAGAGACCATCCCGCGGCCATCGATTGCCATCCGCGAGCGGGTCTCGGTCTGGCCAGTGGAGAGCAACTGGCGCGACCGCCAGTCGGAGCAGCAGCAGTGAGCCGGGCTTTGACCCCGGCAGTAATTTCCCATCGGATTCCGGACGCGCAGGAGGTAGCCACGAATGCTTAGCCGTATTGCTGAGTCCCTTTTTTGGATCGGCAGGTATGTGGAGCGTGCTGACGGCACGGCCCGCATCCTTGACGTTCACCTTGAGCGACTGAACCACCTGCCCATGGAAGAGCGCCGCAGCGTCGCCCAGGAACTCCTGGCAGTCATGGGCGCCCGGCCGCAGAGTGAGGACTTCGGTCTCCCCGAACTGCTGCACGCCCTGGCGTACGACAAAACCAGTGCCACCTCGATCGCGGGATCCCTTGGCGCTGCCCGGGAGAACGCCAGGCGTGCCCGCGAGACCGTATCCTCCGGCCTCTGGGAGAGCCTCAACACCACGTACTACGGGCTGAGCCAGCACCGCAAGGACGTGGTAGGCACTTACCGCTTCTGCAACTGGACGCTGGAACGGACCGCCATGGTCAGTGGCCTCGCGGACACCACCGTGAGCCACGACGAAAGCTGGCTGTTCCTGGTGCTGGGCCGTTCCCTGGAACGGGCAGACATGACCGCCCGCATGCTCTCCACCCGGGATGTCCTCTCCGCCGGCATGTCCTGGGTGAACATGCTGCGGTGCGCGGGAGCCTACGAATCCTTCCTGCGTACCCGCAGGGCAGCGTTCGGCGACCAGCACGCCGCCGAGTTCCTGCTTCTGGACAGGCTGTTCCCGCGCTCCATCGTGTATGCCCTGCGCGACGCCGACGAGTGCCTGGCCAAGCTGGACCCTTCCGCCCAGCGGGTGGGCTTCATCAACGACGCCCGGCGGATCGTCGGCCAGGCGCGGACGTTCCTGGAGTTCCACCGCACGGACGACCTCATGTCCGAACTCCCCGAACACATGGAGCGCGTGCAGAAAGCCGTTTCGCAGGCGTCCGACGCCATTTCCCGTAAGTACTTCAATCAGGCGGACGAACTGGCCTGGGTGGGAGAAGTTTCATGACCCGGCTGAGCATCATCCACAAGACCGCGTACAAGTACAACAAGCGCGTCACACTGTCCTACAACGAGGCCCGCATGACGCCGCTGACGGACCCCCAGCAGGTGGTCCTGGAGTCCGTCCTCAAGGTCTCGCCGTCGCAGGCGGCCGTGAGCAGCTACCGGGACTACTGGGGAACCAGGGTAACGGCCTTTGACATGCAGATGCCGCACGACCACCTCGAGGTCATCTCCAACATCACCGTGGAGGTCCATCGGGCCGAAAAGATCCCCTCGGAGACGGACATCGCGGGCTGGGACGTCCTGGCGTCCGACGAAACCCTGAACACCTACAGTGACTGGCTGCCACAGTCCCAGCTCAGTGGTCCCGGCGCGGAAGTGCTCGGGATTATCCCCGGCGTTGTCGCAGGTAAGAATCCACACGAAGCCGCCATGGCCATCTTTGGCTGGATGCGCGGCGAGATGACCTACATGTCAGGGTCCACTGCGGTGACCACCAACGCCGAGGAAGCCTGGGGACAGCGGCAGGGCGTCTGCCAGGACCTTGCGCACTTGGCCATCGGCGCCCTCCGCAGCTGCGGGATCCCCGCCCGCTATGTGTCCGGCTACCTCCACCCGCGCTCGACGGCGGACATCGGGGAGACCGTTGCCGGCCAGTCCCATGCGTGGCTGGAATGGTGGGACGGCCAGTGGCGGAGCTGGGATCCGACGAACCACAAACCAGCCGGCGACTACCACGTCACGGTGGCACGTGGCCGGGACTACCGCGATGTGCCGCCGCTGAAGGGCATCCTGTCCGGC
Source organism: Arthrobacter sp. R4 (assembly GCF_051365025.1). NCBI lineage: Bacteria > Bacillati > Actinomycetota > Actinomycetes > Micrococcales > Micrococcaceae > Arthrobacter > Arthrobacter sp. R4. The sequence goes on along the minus strand of NZ_JBLWIJ010000010.1, from coordinate 363,195 downwards.
GGCGGCGGATCGGCGCTGAGCGTCAGCGTGGAGATCACCCGGCTCGCATGACTGACCGCAGGCCGGGCCGACTGGCCCGGCCTGCGGTTTCGTTAATGGCCTGCTGTCCTTATTCCGGGGACGCTTTGACCGCCCCGCTCAGCTGCGTCCACCAGGTCATTGGCGCAGTCACCTTGAAGCGCCGTCCTGTGATGCTGCCGGGGGTCACGCGGACGAACGTGTCTTTCCTGCCGGCCTGCCATGGAAACAGGTAAAGGGCTGCCGTGTCCAACAGCTGTTCGGTTCCTGTCACCGCAGCCGCGGCGCCCTTCACCACTACGCTCCAGGCAAGGCCGGTGGTGGCATCCACGCCGTCCGCTTCGAGGGCCACGTGGGCGCCTTCAGTGGCGCCAGCCAGTTTGGTTCCCTCGCCGGTGCGGAACACCAGCGTTCCGCCGTCCACCGTGTAGTTGATCGGGAAGATGTCCGGGTGGCCGTCCGCAAGGACCGCCAGCCTTCCCACGGAGACTGTCCGCAACAGTTCCCAGCATTCATGGTTTTCCAGGTTCTCGACCTCTGAAGATGACTCGTTGCTCATGCCGCTGAGCTTACGCCCGAGCCGGGCCCTGGGACAGGGACTACCAGGGGCTCGGCTTGTAGTCCTTCAGGAAGACGCCGTACTGGTCCTCGCCCTTCTCACCCATCACGATGGGATCGTAGACGCGTGCGGCTCCGTCCACCAGGTCCAGGGGCGCGTGGAAGCCTTCCTCCATGAGCCGGACCTTTGTGAAGTGCGGGCGCTCATCAGTGATCCAGCCGGTGTCCACGGCAGTCATCAGGATGCCGTCGGTCTCCAGCATTTCCTGGGCGCTGGTCCGGGTCATCATGTTCAGTGCCGCCTTCGCCATGTTGGTGTGCGGATGCCCGGGGCCCTTGTAGGCGCGGGAGAACTGTCCTTCCATGGCGGAGACGTTAACGATGTACTTCCGGTGCGCCGTTGAGCGCTTCATGGCATCACGCAGCCGGCTCACCAGCAGGAAGGGAGCAGTCACGTTGCAGAGCTGGACCTCCAGCATTTCCAGTGGATCCACCTCGTCAACCACCTGCGTCCAGCTGTTGATGGTGGCCAGGTCCGGAACCAGCCCGCCGGCGTCGATCGCCGTCCCGGACGCGATGCGCTCCAGGGAGGCAGAACCGGTGGAGAGGGCCAGTGACGTAATGGCATCGCCGGCCAGCACGGGATGGTCGGTGACGCTGCTTGCGAGGGCGAGCGGATGTTTGTCGTGGGCATGGCCGAACGTCAGCAGCACGGGACCGCCGTTGGAAGCGTCCAGGGCCGCGGGAAGGGGCTCATCTTCAGCGTCGACCAGCGGCTTGTAGGCATTGCCCGAGCGGCGCACTGTCTGCGCTGCGTTGTTGATGATGATGTCGAGCGGGCCGGCAGCATTGAGGGAATCCGTCAGTGCCATCACCTGCGACGGATCGCGGAGGTCGATGCCCACAATCTGAAGCCGGTGCAGCCAGTCCCCGCTGTCCTCCATGGCCGCGAAGCGGCGTGCAGCATCTTTGGGGAACCGCGTCGTGATGGTGGTGTGCGCGCCGTCGCGCAGCAGCCGCAAGGCTATGTACATGCCGATCTTCGCACGTCCGCCCGTGAGCAACGCCCGGCGGCCTGTGAGGTCAGTGCGGGCATCCCGCTTGCCGTGGTTGAAGGCGGCGCACTCAGGACACAGCTGGTGATAGAAGGCGTCCACCTGCGTGTAATGCTGCTTGCAGATGTAGCACGGACGCGAACGGATGAGGTGCCCGGCGATGGCACCAGTGGCCGACGTCGCCAGCTTGTTGCCCCGGGTTTCGTCGTCGATACGGTCCGGAGCCGCGGTGGCCGTCTGGGCGATGACCGCGCGGTCCGCTTCGGAGATGAGATCCCGCTTTGTCACTCGGCGGTGCCGCTTGACCGCTTTGAACATTTTCCCGGTGGCACGCCGAACCTGGACGTAGTCCGGGTGCTCCTCGTCATACGCGTGGATGGTGTTTAAAACCTTGAGGCAGGCCTGGATTTCCTCAGGCGTCAGATCGGGGGAGCTCATTGTACCGATTTTACAGCCTGTGGAGATCCGGCCTGCCCGGACGGAATGAAGTCCTGCTACTAGTTGCGGTTTGCCCCGGAGGCATTGGCCACACCGGCGTGCACCTCTGCCACTTGCTCCACGGATTCGCGAAGCTCCGGGTAGTTGGCGGTGGCCGCCTTCACCGCGTTGGGTACAAGGTGAAGGTTCTTGGCGGAGAGTGCACGTTCCTCATCGCCCGGCTCCGGGACATTCTGGCCCTTGGACAGCACCGTGATCCCCGACTCCGTGACCTTGAAGCCACGGGCGCGGTCCAGGTCCGCGTCAAGCCCGATCGCCGCTCCTGCGGGTACTTTGACGTTCTTGTCGATGATGGCCCGGTTCACTACGGCCCCTTCGCCGATCTTCACCTTGTCCATCAGGACTGAGTCGATGACCCGGCTGCCGGTCGCCACAAAGACGTCGTTGGACAGAACCGAGCCTTCCACCACACCGCCGGAGATGACCACGCCGTTGGAAACAATCGAGTCCAGCGCGGTACCTACGGTGTCCTTCTCGCCGCGCACGAACTTGGCGGGCGGCGAAATGCTCTGGCGAGTGTAGATAGGCCACTCGGAGTTGTACAGGTTGAAGACGGGCAGCGGGGAAATGAGGTCCATGTGCGCGTCATAGAAGGAGTCGATGGTCCCGACGTCGCGCCAGTAGGTGCGGTCACGCTCGGTGGAGCCGGGAATGTCGTTAAGCGTGAAGTCGTACACGCCCGCTTCGCCCTTGTTGACGAAGTAGGGAATGATGTCGCCGCCCATGTCGTGCTTGGTGTCCAGGCGCTCCGCGTCTACTTGGAGGGCCTCCACCAGGGCGTCGGCGTCGAACACGTAGTTGCCCATTGATGCAAGGAACTGGGTAGGGTCTGCTGCCAGGCCCGGCGTGCTGGCCGGCTTCTCCACAAACGCTGCAATCTTCTGTGCATCGTTCTGGTCCACTTCGATCACGCCGAACTGGTTGGCCATGCTCAAGGGCTGCCGGACGGCCGCCACTGTGGCCTTGGCGCCGCTGAGGACGTGCTGCTCCACCATCTGGGCAAAGTCCATCCGGTACACGTGGTCCGCGCCGACCACCACCACGATGTCCGGGTTGGCGTCGTGGATCAGGTTAAGGGACTGGTAGATGGCGTTGGCGCTGCCGAGGAACCAGCTCTTGCCCACGCGCTGCTGGGCGGGGACTGACGCCACATAGTTCCCGAGCTGGGTGGACATGCGCCACGTTTCGGAAATGTGGCGGTCAAGGCTGTGTGACTTGTACTGCGTCAGCACCACAATCTGGAGGTAACGCGAATTCACCAGGTTGGACAGCGCAAAGTCGATGAGGCGGTAACTGCCGGCAAAGGGCACGCCAGGTTTTGCGCGGTCTGCCGTCAGTGGCATCAGTCTGTTTCCCTCGCCGCCTGCGAGGACAATGGCCAGGACTCTTTTGTTCAACGGCATTATTGGTCGCTCCTGTACGCCTTCGTAACTCCCCAAACAGTCCGGCATGCCCGGACCCCTTCACACTAGAACAGTTAAGCCGGAAGGACTACCTTGGGTATCGTGCGAATAGACATTGTGACTAAAGAGTTCCCGCCGGAGATCTATGGAGGCGCCGGGGTCCACGTGGCCGAATTGAGCAGGGTGCTTAGTAAGCACGTTGACCTGCAGGTTCGTGCCTTTGGGGCGCCCCGCGACGCCGATTACCACGGTGCTGGGGTGACGTCGTATTCCGTGCCTGAAGACCTGGGCTCAGCCAATGCGGCCGTCCAGACGCTAGGGGTCGATCTTCGGATCGTGCCGGACATCGAGGGCGCCGACCTTGTCCATTCGCACACGTGGTATGCCAACATGGCCGGGCACCTGGCGTCCCTGCTCCATGGCATCCCGCACGTTCTCAGCGCCCACAGCCTTGAACCTCTCCGTCCGTGGAAAGCCGAACAGCTCGGCGGCGGCTACGCCCTGTCGTCCTGGGTGGAAAAGACCGCCTATGAGGCAGCAGCGGCCATCATTGCCGTCTCTGAAGGCATGCGCCAGGACATCCTGCGCAGCTACCCCGACGTGGACCCGGCCAAGGTCCGGGTGGTCCACAACGGCATCGACGTCGAGATGTGGCACCGCGATGAAGGCGAAGATGCAGTCCGGGCGCTGGGGATCGATCCGACGAAACCCAGCGTCGTTTTTGTCGGACGCAACACACGCCAGAAGGGCGTTCCGTACCTGCTGCGCGCCGCCGCCAAACTGCCGGCCGACGTGCAGCTGGTCCTGTGCCTGGGAGCCGCGGATACACCGGAGCTCGCGGCCGAGACGGCCCGCCTCATTGAAGAACTCCAGAGTCAGCGCACCGGCGTAGTACTCATTGAGCGTATGCTTCCCCGCAACGAACTTATCCAGGTCCTCAGCCACGCCACCGCGTTCGCCTGCCCGTCAATCTATGAGCCGCTGGGCATTGTGAACCTCGAAGCCATGGCGTGCGGCGCTGCCGTGGTTGCCAGTGCCACGGGCGGCATTCCGGAGGTTGTCCAGCACGGCGAAACGGGCCTGCTCGTGGAACTGGAACAGGTCACTGACGGCACGGGGACGCCCCTGGATCCGGAAAAGTTCGTCACCGAGTTCGCGGCTGCCCTGACCGAAGTCGTATCCGACCCTGAACGCGCACGTGCCATGGGACAGGCAGGCCGCCTGCGCGCCGAGAAGCACTTCTCCTGGGAATCCATCACCGAAACCACCCTCGAGGTGTACCGCTCAGTCCTCGCCTGAGGCGGGTGATAAATAACGACGGCGCCGCTCCCCACGCAAGGGGAGTGGCGCCGTCGTTATTTCACTGCTTAGCCGTGGCCGGAGGACGACGTACGGAAGGGACTCAACTCCGCGGCGTGCGCGTGTCGGCCGCGGTGCGCGCCAACAGGACCTTTTCCTCAACGGGGGACTGGCCGCTTGCGCGTTGTGCCCGAATGTACTCCCGGGCCTCGTCCTGCCGCGCCTTTTCGGCGCCTGTGGCGATCGCGGCGCGGACGTGCTCCGGGCCGTAGCCGAAGGCGTCCACCAGGTCCAGTGCATGCGGGCGGATCTTGGTCAGCAGCCGGTTGATGTACTCACCCACAGTGCGACCGCGTTGCATGGAAAGCCTGCCGTTCATGAGGTACCAGGACAGGTTCTTCTCGATCAGCGACAGACCGAAAAGGTCCCGCAGCCACGTCAGCACAGTCTTGGTGCCTGGATCTGCGACGTCACGGAGTGCTTCGGTGAAAGCTTCCCATTGCAGCAGCTCCGCGTGTGCCTGGGCAGCATCGATGAGTTCGTTCTGGTGTTGGTTGAACAAGGCGGCACCCTTGTCCTGGGGCAGCCGCCCGGCGCCCTTGAGCGCGGATCCGACGTCCGCCACCATGGTCTGGACCCTGTCGGTGAGGAGCGCGCGCTGTCCTTCCTCGTCACGGAGTGCCAGCGCCGCCTTCTGCACAGAACCGGTGTCGGCCACAAATTGGGCAACCTGCCGCAGGCCGGTGCGGTGAATGGCCGCACCTGTCGCCTGGCCTACGACGTAGCGCGCCAACACGCCAAAATCGACGTTCCGGAACTCCTTGGCATAATCGGCAAGCAACCGTTTGGCCACGAGCTGGAGCAGCACCGTGTTGTCCCCTTCGAAGGTCGCGTACACATCGAGGTCCGCGCGGAGGGAAGCAAAGCGGTTTTCGATCAGGAAGCCGGCGCCGCCGCAGGCTTCACGGCATTCCTGCAGCGTATCCAGGGCGTGCCAGGTGCTGAGCGGCTTGAGGGCGGCTGCCAGGGTTTCCAGGTCCTGGCGGTCCTCATCGGTGTCGTGGGCGCCGGAAAACACGTCATCGAACTTCTGCAGAAGCTGCTCGTGGGCAAAGCCGGCGGCGTACGTGGTTGCCAGCCTCGTGAATAGGCGGCGCTGATGCCGCTGGTAGTCGAGGAGGACTTCCTCGTCGGTGTGGGAGGAGGCGTTGAACTGGCGGCGTTCCGTGGCGTACTGGATGGCCGCCTTAAGCGCAATCTTCGAGGCGGCGACGGCGGCGCCGTCCAGGGAAACCCGGCCCTGGACCAGGGTGCCCAGCATGGTGAAGAACCGCCGGCCGGGGCTGGCGATCATTGATGTGTAGGTTCCGTCCTCGTCCACGTTCCCGTAGCGGTTCAGCAGGTTCGCGCGGGGAATGCGGACATTGGTGAAGTGCAGGCGCCCGTTGTCTATTCCATTCAGGCCGCCCTTGACGCCGTCATCCTCGCCGCCGATTCCCGGCAGGAATTCCTTCGTTGCCGGATCGCGCAGGTCAACGTAGAAGGCATGGACGCCATGATTGACGCCCTTGGTCACCAGCTGGGCAAAGACAACAGCACCGAGGCCATCGATGGCGGCATTGCCGATGTAGTCCTTCCACGCCGCCCGGAAGGGTGTGTGGACCACAAATTCCTGGGTTTGGGCGTCGTACGTGGCGGTCGTGGCGATGCTCGCCACATCCGAACCGTGGCCCGTTTCCGTCATGGCGAAGCAGCCGGGAATGTCCAGGTTCATGATGCCTGGCAGCCACTTTGCGTGGTGCTCCTCGGTGCCCAGGTGCATCACCGCCGACCCGAAGAGCCCCCACTGGACGCCTGCCTTGATCTGGAGCGACGGGTCGGCCGTGACCAACTCCTCAAATCCGGCGATATTGCCCCCATGATCATCCGAACCACCAAGGGCAGCCGGGAAGGCCCGGTGCACTGCTTCGTTGTCCACGAGGAACTTCAGCTGCCCGAAGGTGCGGCTCCGGTGGTCGGTGTGCGTCAGGCCCTCCTGCTTGTGCAGCTCAGGGCTTTTGGCAAGTTGGCGCGCCTGCCGGCGGATGCTGGCCCATCTACCCAGGAGCTGTTCACCCAGGGCGGCGACGTCGACGGCGGGCTGGGCCTTTCCGTGCTGGCCGCTCGAGGGCAACGCAGACGCCCTGGTCTGCTTGGCGGGCCGCGGCCCCTTGCCTGTGGGGCGGTCCACTACTTCAGTCATGTCAATGTCCTTCGTTGGTTCTGACAGGTGGTGTTCTGACGGTGGTGCTCTCAGCTCGGCCAGTTAGGGGAATCCCGGGCTGAATGCGGATTTCATAGCGATTTGGCGGGGTCCAGCTCAGGGGCTATCCCCACGCACAGCCAGGCCGTGATCTGGCGTGCCATGGCTTCCTGGCCGGGCTTTGCCGGAGAATCGGGGGTGCTCAGCCACTGCTCCCCGGCGTTGCGGACCAGGCCGATAGCAGCCGTTGGCCAGTAGCCGATCACTGCTTCCTTGCCCTCGCCAAGATGTGCGCGCATAGGCGTGGCGATCATCTCCCCGATGGAGTCGAAAAAATGACCGAGGGCGCCGGAAATAGCTGCTGAACCGTGGAGACTGTCCGGCTCGCCACCGGATTGCCGTGTCACGAACGTGTACACATTGGGGCTGGTTTCGGCCATCTGCAGGTAGGCAGAGACCATGGCCAGCAGCCCCTCACGGGGAGTCTGGGCGTTTTGGGCGGCTTCGCCGATACGGCGTTGCATCTGGCTGAGGACAACCTCGCCCACTGCCTTCTGGAGCCCTGCCTTGTCCCCGAAGTAACGGTAGAAAACAGACTTCGACGTGCCGGCGGCGTGGGCGATCTCCTCCATGGAAGCATCACTGCCGAGGGCATGCACTGCCCGGCGCGCTGACTTGATCAGCTCCCGGCGTCGTTCTTCGCGGTGGCTCTGCCAGCGGGACGAGCGGCCGTCTTCGCTGACCATGACCGGGGACGGTGCTGCCTTCGCCTGAGGGTTGTTCACGATACCCAGCGTATCAGGTACGCTGGGTATCGGTAACAGACCACAACAGAGGAGACACCTATGTCCGTCGAAGGACAGTCCGTCGCAGGACCCCAGGAATCCAGCAGCCCGGTTGTCCCCGCAACCGTTCCAACGCCCCGCAGGGCTGTGGTGGTAGGCGGAAACCGGATCCCCTTTGCACGGTCAGGGGGCGCCTACACCAAGTCCTCGAACCAGGACATGCTGACCGCCGCCCTGGATGGCCTCATTGCCAGGTTCGGACTTCAGGAGGAGCGGATCGGCGAGGTCGCCGCCGGCGCCGTCCTCAAACATTCCCGGGATTTCAACCTCACGCGCGAGGCCGTCCTGGGCTCAGCGCTGTCTGCTGAGACACCCGCGTACGATGTCCAGCAGGCATGCGCAACAGGGCTGGAGACTGTCCTCGGCCTTGCCAACAAGATCAAGCTCGGCCAAATCGACTCCGCGATTGCCGGCGGCGTGGATTCGGCATCCGATGCGCCCATCGCTGTGAGCGAGGGGCTGCGGCAGGTACTGCTAGACCTCAACCGCGCCAAAACCCTCCCGCAGCGGCTGCAGGTGCTCAGCCGGTTGAGGCCTAAGGACCTCGCCCCCGATGCGCCCAACACGGGCGAGCCCCGTACCGGCCTCTCCATGGGTGAACACCAAGCGCTGACCACCGCCCAGTGGAACATCACGCGGGAGGCGCAGGACCAGCTTGCGTTCGCCAGCCACCGCAATCTCGCGGCTGCTTATGACGCCGGCTTTTTTGACGACCTCCTGACCCCCTACCGCGGCCTGGCGCGGGACTCCAATCTGCGGGCTGACACCACGCTGGAAAAGCTGGCCACGCTGAAACCGGTTTTCGGCAGGAACCTTGGGGCGGAAGCCACCATGACCGCGGGTAATTCGACCCCTCTGACTGACGGAGCCTCCACAGTCCTCCTCGCAGCTGAGGCGTGGGCTGATGCCCATGACCTTCCCAAACTGGCAGCGGTCGTGGACGGGGAGGCGGCCGCCGTCGACTTTGTCCATGGCAAGGACGGCCTGCTGATGGCCCCCGCGTTTGCTGTTCCGCGACTCCTGGCCCGCAACGGCCTCACCCTGGCGGACTTCGACTTCTTTGAAATCCATGAAGCTTTCGCCGGCACAGTCCTCAGCACCCTGGCAGCATGGGAGGACGAAGAGTTCGGGCGCACAAGGCTGGGCCTTGAGGGTGCGTTCGGAACTGTCGACCGCACCAAACTGAACGTCAACGGCTCGTCGCTCGCCGCAGGGCATCCCTTTGCCGCCACTGGTGGCCGCATCGTTGCCTCGCTGGCGAAGATGCTGAATGCCAAGGGCAGCATTGACGGGCGGCCGGCGCGTGGACTCATTTCCATCTGCGCCGCAGGTGGCCAGGGCGTTGTCGCAATTCTCGAAGCACTGTAGGGGGACCGGATGACAGACAAATACACGCAGTTCGTGAGCCACGGACTCGGCAGGAACGTCGCAAAGAAGCTGGGCCTCCCACAGCCGGCGATCCTGCGGCGGTACGAGCCGGGGCAGCCACTGATCACCGGCCCGGTCCTGGTGCAAGGCAACTCCTCGGGAGCTGACGCTCTGGCGGCCAGCCTGCTCTCGTGGGACCTGGATGTCCGCAGACATGCCGTACCGCGCGAAAAACTTGGCGCCATAGTGCTGGTCCTCGATGAGCTGGACCGGCCCGACGATCTTGAACACCCAGTCCTGGCAGCGGCAGCCTCGCTCCGCGATCTCGCTCCCAGTGGCCGCGTCATCACCCTCTCCCGGCCTGCAGCCAACAGCGCGACCCCCGCACAGGCAGCGGCCAGGCAGGGCGTGGACGGCTTGTTGCGGTCGCTGGCCATGGAACTCCGTGCCGGTGCGACCGGCAACGGCATCCTGCTCGGTGACGGCGTCACCACTACCAGCCCCAGCACCTTGGCAGCCGTGCGGTTCCTCCTCTCTGGACGCTCGGCATACGTGGACGGTCAGTTCCTTACTGTCACCTCGACGGAAGGCAGCCTGCCGGCAGATTTCGAAAAACCGTTGGCGGGCAAGGTTGCCGTTGTTACCGGCGCCGCCCGCGGAATCGGCGCATCGATAGCCCGGACCCTTCACCGCGACGGGGCGACCGTGGTCCTCGTGGACATTCCGGCGGCAGGAGACCATCTCGCCGCGGTGGCCAACGAAGTCCACGGCACGGCCCTCCAGCTGGACATCAGCCGTGAGGACGCGGGCCAGCGGATCATCGAACATGCCGTGCAGCGGCACGGACGCCTGGACATCCTCATCCACAACGCCGGAATCACCAGGGACAAACTCCTGGCCAACATGGATCACGGGCGCTGGTCCGCCGTCATCAACGTCAATATTGCCGCCCAGCTCCGAATCAACGAGGCCCTCCTCGCTTCTGAACACTTTCGTGATTCACCCCGCATCGTGTCACTGGCCTCCACCAGCGGCATCGCCGGAAACCGCGGCCAAACAAACTACGCTGCTTCCAAAGGCGGAGTGATGGGCATGGTGCGAGCCTCCGCTCCGCTTCTTTCCGAGCGCGGGGGAACGATCAACGCCGTGGCACCCGGGTTCATTGAAACCGACATGACCGCCAAAGTTCCGCTGGCCCTGAGGGAGGCGGGCCGCCGGCTCAACTCGCTCCGGCAAGGCGGCCAGCCCACCGACGTTGCCGAAGCCATCGCCTTCCTGGCCAGCGATGCCGCGGGAGGAATCAACGGCGGCGTCCTGCGGGTCTGCGGACAGTACATGGTCGGGGCATGACCACAGTCCAGCCGGTCATCCTGGGTGAGATGCCGTCCCTCTCCAAGCTGTATGTCAATGCGGCCGCGCAGGCCGCACACCGCCGAATACTGGGATCCCACGATGCGTCTGAGCTTCCAGAGGCCAGCCACGAAGTCAGGGGAGTCACTGCCGACGTCGGCAACCTCACTGCATATCAGCACCTCATCGGCGAGACGGCCAGCGATGTCCTGCCGGCCGGCTTCATCCATGCCCTCGCCTTCCCGCTTGCCATCAGCGTGATGAACAGGGATGACTTCCCATTGCCACTGCTGGGCATGGTCCATCTCAGCAACCATGTCGAACAACGCTCCCCAGTCCTGTTCTCGGAACGGCTGGACATCACAGCTCACGTGGAGAACCTGCGGGGCCACCGTTCAGGGACGCAACTGGACGTAGTGGTGGAGGTGCGCAGTGCCGGGACGGCCGACCTCCGGTGGCGGGGAGTCTCGACGTATCTCGCCAAAGGCGTATTCCTGCCGGGGATCGACAAACCTTCGCCTGCTGAAAGCAGGGCTGACTTCAAAGCCCCCGATCCAACGGCCTTGTGGCACCTGGGCGTTGATACCGGCAGGGCTTACGCAGCAGTCTCAGGCGACTTCAACCCGATACACCTCAGCGTGTTGTCAGCCAAAGCCCTCGGGATGCGCCGGTCCATAGCCCATGGCATGTACTTGGCGTCGAGGGCGCTGGCGGACGTTGGCGCGGTCAAGGGGGATTCATTTAGCTGGGACGTTGACTTCGAAGCGCCGGTGTTCCTGCCGGCACGCGTTGCCCTGGACATCGGCAGCGAGCAGCTTCCAGCAGGGGCGTGGCAAAAGTCCGCTTTTGTTGCCTGGAACCCGAGGTCCGGCCGCAAATATTTCGCCGGAACCGTGGCTGCACTCTAGGGTGCTGGCCTCACGGCGCGCAGGATCCGGTGCAGGCTCAGGAGGATCGATTCGGAAGCGGTCACGGTCCTTTCGTCCGGGTCAGGCTCTGCCGGGTCCGGGCTGGCTGTGGCGGCCATGCAGGCTGCCACAGCCGCTTCCGCAGAGCTGAACAGCCGGTGCTGTGATGCGGTGTCTTCACTATGGAATGAGCGCAACAGCTCTCCGGTGGCGGTCATGGCTTCTGCCAGCGGCACGCTGTCCCTGAAGGGGACCGTATACGGTACGTCTTCCTGCCAGATGACGTCGGAGAGAACCTCCGTCATGTCCTGGATGTGGAACGTCACCCTTTCCAGCTCGCGCAGGTTGCGGTAGTCCAGGTCCACGTCCCGGGGGTGGAGCCGCCGGCGCGGGTTCGCGCGCCGGCTGGCGTCTGCTTCCTGGACCAGGTGCCTGACGGACCGGGCGGCCGTTGCCAGCTCGTCCGAACGGCGGGACCAGTCCTCATGCTCCGGGGGCCACTTCTCCTTGAGCGCTGCCCCCATGTCGGTCAGCTGTGTGCCAAGTGCCAGTCGGAGCTCGTCCAGGCTGGCGGCCGCAGCATTGAAGTGCAAGGGCGGAAACACCAGGAGGTTCACGGCGATGCCGACAGCAACGCCCACACCCATCTGGATGAGGTAGCCGAAGGAAAAATCATCCGGGTTGCTTCCGCCCACCAACAGGACCAGCAGTGCCGCCGTCGGAATCCAGTCCCTTCCCGATCCCAGCCGCGGCAGGCCCGCGAGCAGCACGCCGATGCCCATGAAAATGGCAACGCTTACCGGAGAAGGATCCGTGACATTGACCAGGAGGAACGCAAGGCCAATTCCCATGGCCAGGCCCACCAGAGTCTGGAGGCCCTGGCGTACTGAACCGGCAACGTTGTGGTACATCGAGACCAAGGCGCCCAGAGGGGCATAATACGGATACTCCGCCGCCGCTCCCGGCATGTACGGGGCAACAAAAAAGGCCAGGCCGGCTGCCAGCGCAGCCTTTGCGGCCAGCTGAAGGCGCTGCACTTCGAACGCTACACCTATGCCTTTGACCGCCCGGCGCAAGAGCCTGGTCCCGTTAGGCAGCCTGGCCGCCCGCGGCGGTTGAGTATCACCCATCCGCCCCACCTTAGGGGCAGGGTCCCGCTAGGACAAGGCAGCGGCCGCACGCCTGACCTCAGCGGCCAGGCGGTGCGCCTTACCGGGAGTACGGCCGTCCTCTGCGCGCTGCGGAATGTAGCCAAAACCAAGTCCGTAGGAAGGGTCCGCGAAGCCCAGGGCCGCGTTGGCGCCTTCATGGCCAAAGGCGCGGTGGCTGCCAAAATTCCGTGACGGATGGGGCTTCATGAACACCACGGCAAAGGCGTTGTCGAGCCCCGAGGAACGGTCCAGGCCCCACACCTGTTCCTGGGACATCGCTGCCACTGTGCCAGGCGAGAGCAATGGCGGGCCGCCTTCGACGCCGGTGGAAGCCGCTGCGTACAGGCGTGCAAGCCCTTCGGCCGAGCCGACCCCGCCGGCCGCGCTCATGCCGGCCTCCCGTACCGTCCGCTGGTTGGGCAGCTCCATGATGGTGCTCACGGCAGCGTTGCCATTGATTCCTTCAAGGCTCAGTGGGTCCAGCCACGGCTGCTGCGGGTCGGCGTCGTAGAGGACATCCCGGTAGCGGCTGTCCAGCTCAACCGGCAGCCCCAGGAAGAAGTCGACGCCGAACGGCTCGCGGATGCGGCTGTTGTACAGCGACTGGAGCGTGCTGCCGGCCACTCGCCGGCACAGTTCCTCCATCATGATCCCGATGGTGATCGCGTGGTATCCGAAGCAGCTGCCTGGGCGCCACGCCGGCACAGTTGCCGCTAGCCGCGCGGCGGCTTCCGGCGTAGTGAAATCACCGAGGGCGAAGCCGCCCTCGACGCCCAACACCCCGGCTTGGTGGGACAAAGCCTGACGGACAAGGAGGCGGTCCTTTCCGTGCTGCCCGAATTCCGGCCAGTAGTGTGCCATGGTGCGGTCCAGATCCAGCAGACCGTCCTGGACCAGCAAGGCAATCACCATCGCGGCCACGCCCTTCGAACAGGAGTAGGCGCCCGTGATGGAATCTGACGAGATGAGAGGGCCGCCGCTGAGCTCAACTACCTTGGCACCGTGCTGGTAGGCAGCCAGCTGCGCGCTGTAGCGCTCATCCTGGGCAAGGAGAGATTCGAACAGGTCAAAAACGCCCTCGAAACCGGGTGCGGCAAAGCCATGGGAAATCTGCATGGCCTTAGCTTAGCGGCTTAGAAAGCGCTTTCCGATGCTGACCCGGCCCCATGCCCTGGCGTCACCTTTTCATCTGGCCGCACCGGACCCGGGGGAGTACCGATTCCGAACGGGCGTCCGCCCAGGGATTCCCGGTCGTGGGCATCCAACCAGCCCGACAACTCCGGCCCCTGCGGCACGATGCCCGTGGGATTGATGTCCTCGTGCACGAGGTAATAGTGCTGCTTGATCTGGACGAAGTCGATCGTGTCGCCAAAGCCGGGCGTCTGGAAAAGATCACGGGCATAGCCCCACAACGCCGGCATTTCGGAAAGCTTCTGGCGGTTGCACTTGAAGTGGCCGTGGTAGACGGCATCGAACCGGGCCAGGGTGGTGAAGAGCCGGACGTCCGCCTCTGTAATGGTGTCTCCGACCAGGTATCGCTGGCCGGAGAGCCGCTCCTCCAGCCAGTCCAAAGCCGTCCAAAGCCGGGCGAAGGCGGCGTCGTAGGCTTCCTGCGACCCGGCAAAGCCGCAGCGGTAGACCCCGTTGTTGACCTCTGTAAAGACGCGTTTGTTGACTGCGTCAATTTCTGCCCGCAGCTCTACCGGGTACAGTCGCGGCGCGCCCGCACGGTGGAACTGCGTCCATTCGGTGGAGAAGTCGAGGGTGATCTGGGGGAAATTGTTCGTCACAACTTCACCGCTGGCGACATCCACGATCACAGGGACAGTGATGCCCCTCGGATAGTTGGGAAACCGCCGGAAATACGCGGTTTGGATACGCTCGATGCCCAAGACCGGATCAACGCCGCCTGGGTCCAGGTCGAAAGTCCAGGAACGGGCGTCATGGGTGGGTCCAGGCTGCCCAAGGGAAATGGCATCTTCGAGGCCCAGAAGCCTTCGTACGATGACAGTCCGGTTGGCCCACGGGCAGGCTCTTGCAGCGATCAGGCGGTACCGTCCCGACTCCACGGGCCAGCCGCGTTCCCCGTTGGGTCCGGGAGTGCCTTCACGGGTGATCCGGTCCTCGATGTAATTGGTATCGCGGGTGAACTCCGCACCGCCGGTAACATAGGCGCCCAACGTGCTGTGATCGTCGCCACCCGTAGGGCCGGACGTCGGCGCTGCTCCCTTTTCCTGTTTCATCCGACCACCCTATGCTCCTGCAACGAGAATCGCCGAGATAGGCTGCCAGGCCACCACCCACGAAGCCCCCACGACGGCCGCGAACAAAGCAATCCAGATAAACGAGGGCACAGACGTGGAGCGATAAAGCAGATAGGCGTCGGAGCTGGCCAAGCGGTCCCTGCGCCGAAAATGCACGTGCATGAGCTTGATCACGTCGCGGACTGCAGCCACTAACAGAGCCAGCCCGAGCGCGATCGCCACATGGCCGGTGAAGGCGTGCGGAACGAAAAAAACCAGCGCGGCGCCCGCCGCTGCTGCGCACACAGTGATGAGGAACCCCGCCACGTTGCGAACGAAAAGAAGCGACAGGAGCAGGGTCAGTGAGCCTGCCGTCAGCGCGGCCGGCCCCCAGCCGTTGAAGCCGGACCAGACCAGCGCCGCCCCGGTCAGTGCCGGAACCGGGTATCCCCAGAAGCCGGACCACACGGCAGCCAACCGGCCCCTGCTGTAGCTGGTGGTTGTCCCCGAGTGATCCAGGCTGAGCCTGATCCCGCCCAGTCTTTGTCCGCTCATAAGAGCGGCAAAAGCATGGCCCAGCTCATGGGTAGCGGTGGCCAACAGGCCAAAGTATCGCCAAGTGGCCCGGGGAATCGACAAGGCAGTGGCCACAAGAAGGACCACCGCCAATTCACTGAGGGAAACATCAGGGAGGGCGGTCCGGCCGAAAGCTTCAACGAGGCGCTGCCACAGTTGGCCGGGCAGGGTGTTCATCGCCTGCCCGCGGGGAGGTAGTCAGAGTGCGCCATAGCCCTCTACGGTACTAGAGGGCAGGTGGACCTGCCGGCGCCCCGGCCTGGGGCGCGCTATGAATCGAGGAATACCGTGTCCACTTTGAAGGAACGACTGCACGCTGATGTGGTGATGCACATGAAGGAGCGCAACAAGATAGCGCTCACGACCGTGCGCAACGTACTGGGCGAGATCGAAACCCGCGAAAAGTCAGGGAAGACGCCTGTGGTGCTGGACGACGCCCAGGTGACGTCCCTGCTGCAGAAGGAAGCGGCCAAACGCCGCGACACCGCGCGGATCTATACGGAGGCAGGAGAACCTGACCGTGCTGCCGCTGAAATCGCCGAGGCGGAGGTCATCGAGGCTTACTTGCCAAAGCAGCTGACCGAAGCTGAAGTGGAAGCCATCGTTGATGGCGTCATTGCCGAGATCAGCGCCCAGGGCCAGGTGCCCGGCATGCGCCAGATGGGCGAGGTGATGAAGCCGGTCACCGCGAAGGTCGCTGGCCGCTTCGACGGAAAAGCCGTCAGCCAGATGGTCCGCAGCCGGCTCGGTTAAAACGAAAGGCACGTCCACGGTTGCCGTGGGCGCGCCTCATCGTCTCCGGGTGCGCCTGCGGTAGCGGGCGCCGGGGGTGTCCTTGTACTGCTATCAGCCTTCGCAGTCCGTGCAGTAGCTGTGTCCGTCTTTCTGCCGCGCGATCTGCGAGCGGTGCCGG
Source organism: Arthrobacter sp. R4 (assembly GCF_051365025.1). Taxonomy (NCBI): domain Bacteria; kingdom Bacillati; phylum Actinomycetota; class Actinomycetes; order Micrococcales; family Micrococcaceae; genus Arthrobacter; species Arthrobacter sp. R4. Next base: position 346,768 of record NZ_JBLWIJ010000010.1, on the reverse strand, counting down.
ACAAGGAAGCAGGAGTAGCAGGTGAACTCGTCATCGGCCTGGGGGATCACCTGGACGATCAGTTCCTCGGCAACGAATTCGCCGCCCGGAACGCCTGCGCCATCCAGTCCATCTGCCTCATCGAGTTCCAGCACAACGCTGCGGGCGTCCGGTGCGTTCGCGGACTGGAGCGCCTCGAGCGAGTTGTCCTGCGACTCCTTGACGTCGGAGCGGAGTTCATCGTAATCGGTTGCCACTTAGGTGTTTCTCTTTTCTTTGGTTCAGTCTGTCGCGTATGCAACGTACAGCATGGCGCTGGTATTCCCCAACGGGCTAACGCTCCACTACACGTGTGGCGGGCGATATTCGATCCGAATGTGACCAACGGCATTGCTGCGGGCTACTAAAGCATGGAACCTGCAATCAGCACAAGACCGACGGCGGCCGCAGCCGGATCGAAGTTTGCCGCCATAGAAAAAGCCCCTGGAATCCTTGGATTCCAGGGGCTTTCCCTTCTGTGCGCGGAGGGGGACTTGAACCCCCACCCCCTTTCGAGGACTAGCACCTCAAGCTAGCGCGTCTGCCATTCCGCCACCCGCGCAGGTGGTAATTCGGACAATGTTTCCGCCTTTCAGCGTTTCGCATTTCTCCGAAGCAGCGAGAAAGACTCTACATGAACTTTCCTGGAACATGAAATCGGGCCCGATGGGTAGGCTGAAGGCACGGAAATCCGCCCAGGTTCCCAGCAGCCGCCACCTTCATGAGGAGTGCCCAATGACCCAAATCCGTCCCGAAGATGAAGTCGTCCGGATCTGCCAGGAACTCATCCGGATTGACACCTCCAATTACGGCGACGGGTCCGGACCCGGGGAACGCGCCGCAGCCGAGTACACAGCCGGCCTGATCGAGGAAGTCGGGTTGTCCGCCGAAATCTTCGAGTCGGCCCCTGGCAGGGCAAGCGTCGTCTCCAGGATGACTGGGGAGGACCCGGGCGCAAGTGCCCTCGTGGTCCACGGCCACCTTGACGTGGTCCCCGCTATCAGGGAGCAGTGGTCGGTAGATCCGTTCGGCGCGGAGCTCAAGGACGGCCTCATCTGGGGGCGCGGCGCAGTGGACATGAAGGACATGGACGCCATGATCCTCTCCGTACTGCGCGGGTTCGCCAGGACAGGACGGAAACCGAAGCGGGACATCATCTTCGCCTTCTTCGCTGACGAGGAGGCTGGGGGCGAATACGGGGCCCGGTACGCGGTGGACAAGCGCCCGGAACTTTTCGAAGGTGCGACGGAGGCCATCTCCGAGGTAGGCGGGTTCTCGGCAACCATTGGGGGGCAGCGCACCTACCTCCTTCAGACAGCGGAAAAGGGGATCTCCTGGCTCCGCCTCGTTGCCCACGGACGCGCCGGCCACGGTTCCCAGATCAATACTGACAACGCGATCACACGGCTGGCAGCCGCTGTGACCCGGATCGGGGAATACAAATGGCCCATTGAGCTGACCCCTACCACGCGTCAGTTCCTGGACGGCGTGACAGAACTCACAGGAGTGGAATTCGATCCGGACAACCCGGACGTCCTCCTGAACCAACTCGGCACGGTGGCCCGGTTCGTGGGGGCAACACTGCAAAACACCACCAACCCGACCTTGCTGAACGGCGGCTACAAACACAACGTGATTCCGGAATCGGCCGAGGCCCTTGTTGACTGCCGCACACTGCCGGGCCAGCAGGACCACGTGCTCGAAATAGTCCGTGAGCTCGCCGGAACCGGGGTGGACGTCAGCTACGTGCACAACGATGTCTCCCTGGAGGTTCCCTTCGCGGGCAACCTGGTGGATTCCATGATTGACGCGCTGCATGCCGAAGACCCGGGAGCCAAAGTCCTGCCTTACACCCTCTCTGGAGGCACGGACAACAAGTCCCTGAGCCGCCTGGGCATCACGGGCTACGGCTTCGCGCCGCTGCAGCTTCCGGACGACCTCGACTTCACCGGCATGTTCCACGGCGTCGACGAGCGCGTCCCGGCGGATTCGCTGAAGTTCGGTGCACGCGTGCTCAACACACTCCTTACGAACTACTGAGCCAGGCCCAGCATGACACCCGAGGACGTATTGCCGGACGCCCTGCTGGAGCGGTTCAGGGGGCGCGCCGCAGCCTACGACCGCGATAATGCCTTTTTCCACGAAGACCTTGAGGAACTCGCCGCCGCCGGCTACCTTAGGCTCTTTGTCCCCGTGTCCGACGGCGGCCTGGGGCTTGGGCTGGAATCGGCGGCACAGTGCCAACGGCGGCTGGCAACGGCGGCGCCAGCCACCGCTCTGGCCGTGAACATGCATTTGGTCTGGACCGGCGTCGCACAGGTGCTCGCGGCCAGGGGCGATCAGTCCCTGGACTATGTCCTGCGGGAAGCGGCCGGAGGCGAGATCTTCGCGTTCGGGAACTCGGAGGCGGGCAACGACTCCGTGCTGTTTGATTCGCGCACGGTGGCGGCGCCGTTGCCGGATGGCGGTTACAGCTTCACGGGAACAAAGATCTTCACAAGCCTCTCACCGGCCTGGACACAGCTGGGGATCTTCGGCAAAGATACCGAGGCCCGGAACGGCGAAGGGGAGTTGGTCCACGGTTTCCTCCGCCGGGACGCCCTCGGCTACCGGATCCTGGACGACTGGGACACGCTGGGGATGCGTGCGAGCCAGTCCAACACCACAGTGCTGGACGGCGCCGAAATCCCACCGGACCGGATCTTCCGCAAACTGCCCGTCGGTCCCAACGCCGATCCGCTGATTTTCGCCATCTTCGCGTGTTTCGAAACGTTGCTGGCCGCCGTCTACACAGGAATCGGAGAACGGGCCCTGGATTTGGGGGTTGCAGCGGTTAAGCGGCGGACTTCGCTGAAGAACGGCGGCCGAAGCTATGCCCAGGATCCTGACATCCGCTGGAAAGTGGCAGAGGCGGCCATGGCCATGGACTGCCTCTATCCGCAGTTGGCTTTGGTGGCCCGGGACGTGGATGCCCTCGTCGACCATGGACCCCAGTGGTTCCCCAAGCTCGTGGGGCTGAAAGTCAACGCAACCGAAACTGCACGCCGTGTAGTGGACCTTGCCATCAGGGTAAGCGGCGGCTCAAGCTATTTCCGGGGCTCGGAACTGGAGCGGCTCTACCGCGACGTGCTGGCCGGCATATTCCACCCGTCGGATGACGAATCGGCACACAACACGGTTGCGAACGCCTGGCTCGGCCCGCTCGAAGCCTGAACGGCATCGGCAACGAACCCCTAGACAGTGCGCTGGACCTGCATCACCCGGCGGCGGAGCCAAAAGCGCCTGCCTCCGCCCACGTACAGCTTGCTGCGCTCCAACTCCCACTTGCCGTATTCGGAATGTTCCACAAGACGGCGCCGGGCGTCAGGCAGGGAATCGTCAGGACTGACTGTCAGTACGAGGTACTCGTACTGCCTCAGATAGTCCCGTTCCCGCTGGACCGAGCTGGTGAGAAAATGTTCCTTCATTGCTCTCCATTTTCGTCCTTTTCCGGCTAACGTGAAGTCATGAGCATCGATCCGCGTGTCGCGCTTCAGTCCTTAACTTCCTCCTTGGAAGAACACCTTATAGCAGCGTCCAACCGCCGCGGTGATGGGGACCCCGCCGTAGAGGCGGCTTTTTTTGCCGTCGCGGATGCGTTCGAAGTTTATGAGGACGCCCTTTACGAGGCCTACAGCGAAGTGACGCCGCTGCAGGTTTTTGACGACGAAGAGGACGAAGACGAAGAACGGGATGTCGACGACGAAGAAGACCTGGAGATCCTCGAAGACTAAGACCCGGTCACCCGGCCGCCAGTCAGCGTTGGGCCGGTTCGGACACGTCCTCCAGGGCCCGCGAAATTTCCGGCGGTAGCGGGGAAAGCTGCGCGTCAAGGATTTCCTTGAGCTGGACAGGCGTCCGGGGGCCCACGATGGCCGAGGCCACTCCGTGCTGGGAGAGCAGCCAACTGAGTGACACGTCGAGCGGCGTGCGCCCCAGACCCTTCGCAGCCATTGAAACAGCCTCCACCACACGGGAGGCCTCCTGGCCGAGATACGGTTCCACATAGGAGGCAAGGCCAGGGTTGGCGGCCCGCGAATCGCCAGGGATGCTACCTCTGTACTTGCCCGTCAGCACCCCACGCCCCAGCGGCCCCCACGCCAGCAGCCCCAGCCCGGCATCCTCCACCGCAGGAATCAATTCCTCTTCAGGCCTCCGCCGGAGCAGCGAATATTCTGCCTGGGCGGCAACCAGCGGGAATCCCGCGATGGCGGCGGCCTTGGCGCTCTGCCAGCCGTTGAAGTTTGAGATGCCGGCGTAACGGGCACGGCCGCTCCGTAAGGCGAACTCCAAGGCGGACAATGTCTCATCGAGGGGGACGTTGGGATCCCAGGCCTGGGCAAACCAAATATCGACGTAATCGGTGCCCAGTCGTGCGAGGCTGGCATCGAGCCCGGACAGCATCGCGTTACGCGACGTGTCCACGGTCCGCCGGCCGTCCGGCGTCGAGATCCCGGCTTTGGTGGAGATCGAGACCTCGGTGCGGGAGACGACGTCGCCCAGCAGCGAGCCGATCAGTGCCTCCGACCTGCCGTCGGAATAAGAGGCCGCCGTATCGATGTGCCGGCCGCCCGCGTCCACAAACGTCCGCAGCAATTCGGTGGCGTCCTGCTCATCGGTTTCGCCAGCCCATGACATGGTCCCGAGAGATAGGGCGGAGACTCGCAATCCACTGTTGCCGACGTAACGCTGCTGCATAGCTGCAAGCTTACGGGGAATCAGCCGGGTCCATGACGTAGGGTCTTAGCGTGAACTGGTTTGAGGCGGCCCTGCTGGGCCTAGTGCAGGGACTGACCGAATTTCTACCGATTTCATCAAGCGCGCACCTACGGATCGTCGGGCAATTCCTGCCCAACGCTGCCGATCCCGGTGCCGCATTCACTGCTATCACGCAGCTCGGCACCGAAACAGCCGTCCTCGTTTTTTTCTGGCACGACATCGTCCGCATCGTCAAGGCGTGGCTGGGCTCGCTGACCGGAAAGGTCTCGCGACAGGACCCTGACGCGCGGATGGGCTGGCTCGTGATTCTCGGCAGCCTACCCATCATCGTCCTGGGGCTCCTGTTCCAGGACCAGATCGAATCTGTCCTGCGCAGCCTCTGGATTGTTGCAACGACCTTGATCGTGTTCGGCCTGGTACTCGCCGTGGCGGATGCCGTGGGCAAACAGGAACGGGAGCTGACCCGATTAACCTATAAGCACGGCATCCTTTTCGGTTTCGCCCAGGCAATGGCCTTGATCCCGGGCGTTTCCCGCTCCGGTGGCACTATCACTGCGGGCCTCCTCATGGGGTACACCCGTGAAGCCGCCGCCCGCTATTCGTTCCTCCTGGCCATTCCCGCAGTCTTCGGCAGCGGACTGTTCCAGCTCTACAAGACGGTATCGAAGGAGGGCATCACTGGCCCCTACGGCCTGCCGGAGACTGCCATGGCCACCGTCATCGCCTTCGTGGTGGGCTACGTCATTATTGGCTGGTTCCTGAAGTTCGTCTCGACGCGCAGCTACCGGCTCTTTGTCTGGTACCGGATCTTCCTGGGCCTTGCCCTGTATCTGCTGCTCGGTTTCAATGTGATCAGCGCCTGACAGTAGGCTTGGCCTGTGAAATCCTGGATATCCCGCCCCGTTCCTGACCTGCCCGGCCAAATGCCTGCCATCAGGCTTTTTGACACTGTCCAAGGCCGGGAAGTTGAACTCCAGGGCGACGGCGACCAGTCGTTGTATGTCTGCGGGATCACGCCTTACGACGCCACGCATATGGGCCACGCGGCCAGTTACGTTGCGTTTGACCTGTTGAACAGGGCCTGGCGTGATGCCGGCCAGCGCGTGGCCTACGTACAAAACGTCACCGACGTCGATGACCCGCTGCTGGAGCGTGCCACTGCCACGGGCGTCGACTGGCAGGACCTTGCCGCCAGCCAGATCGAACTTTTCCAGACAGACATGGTGGCCCTGAATGTCCTCGCGCCGGACCACTACGTCGGCGCTGTGGAATCCGTCCCGCTGATCGTTCCCGCCATTGAGCGGCTCCTCAGCAAAGGCCTCGCTTACCGCGTACCCGGCGGAGCGGGCGAGCCGGACGGCGATGTCTATTACGACGTCGAGGCGGCCGGAAAGCAGTCCAGCGCCGCCGACGCCTGGACCCTCGGTGATATCTCCGGCCTTGTGGAAACGGAGATGCTGGAACTGTTCGCCGAACGCGGCGGCGACCCCGGACGTGCCGGCAAGCGGCAGGCGCTGGACCCTCTCCTGTGGCGAGTCGCCAGAAAAGGTGAGCCCAGCTGGCCCGGGGGAGAGCTCGGAGACGGACGCCCTGGCTGGCACATCGAGTGCACTGTCATTGCCCAGGAGTACCTCCCCGCCCCGTTTACGGTGCAGGGTGGAGGCTCCGACCTCATTTTCCCGCACCACGAGATGGGGGCGGGCCACGCCTACTCTTTGGCGGGCGTGCCGCTGGCCCACCACTATGCACATGCCGGCATGGTGGGGCTGGACGGCGAGAAAATGAGCAAGTCCAAAGGCAACCTGGTCCTGGTGTCGCGGCTCCGGGCCACGGGGGAGGAGCCGGCGGCCATCAGGCTGGCGATCCTGGCGCACCACTACCGGTCTGACTGGTCCTGGACCGACGCCGGCTTCGCCGAGGCGAAAGGACGGCTCTCTGCGTGGCGGAGCGCACTCGAGGCTGCTCCGGAAGGTTCTGCGCTCGGGCTGATCGCGGAAATGCGGGCCGCCCTCGCAACGGATCTGGACGCACCGGCGGCGGTTGAGGCGGTCGACCGTTGGGCCGCCGGAGCCGCTTCCGCCGCGGCAGCGGGCAGCCAGCGGGACCGTGCCCTGGTCAGTGATGCCGTCGAGGCGCTGCTCGGCGTCGTCCTTTAACCCGCCGTCCTGAAGAATCTGACTGACCGCGGGGGCGGGAAGCCAGTCGAGGTTTGTTCCCGTCAGCTGGCGGGGTCGTACGCGAACTGCCGGACTTCTTGCGGACAGCGGCAGGCAACGGCGATCTTGGCGGCCCACTCGAGTGCCGCCTCCCGAGACGGCAACTCAAGAACTGTGTAGCCGCCATTGGGCACCAGGTGGCCCGGGTATATTTCCTCGGTGACGGTGCCGTCACCGGCGACGAGCACCGGAGCTACGCCCTCATCAATCCCGCCGCCGAAAACGTAGACGCCCGCCGCCTTGGCCTCGTCGATGACGGCGTGCGAGGCTTCGACCACCGCCTCGAACTCCTCCTCCGGGACCACCATCGCTTCACTGGGGAACGAGATCAGGTACTTCGTCATTCGAGGACTCCTCTGCTGTGGCAGTGTTATTGCTTGTCCTTGCCCCGGCGCTTCAGGTACCGCTCAAACTCCCGGGCGATGGACTCCCCGCTGGCCTCAGGCAGGTCAGCAGTGTCCTTCGCTTCCTCAAGCTGGCGCACGTAGGCCGCGATCTCCGGATCTTCGGTGGCGAGTTCATCCACGCCGCGTTCCCAGGCATCAGCTTCCTCGGCCAGTTCATGGGTGTCCAGCGGCACCTGGAGCAATTCTTCAATGCGGTGCAGGAGGGCCAGCTGCGCTTTGGGCGACGGCGCCTGGGCCACGTAGTGCGGCACGGCAGCCCACAGGGAGACTGTGGGGATCCCGGCCAGCAGCGCCACTTCGGCCAAAACTCCCACTATGCCCACGGGTCCCTCGTACTGGGAGGCCTCCAGGTTCAGCCGTTCCCGCAGCGGCGCATCGTCCGAGGACGTGCTGACCGGGATGGGGCGGCTGTGGGGCACATCAGCCAACAGGGCTCCGACCAGCACAACGTAGTCCACGTTCAGGGCTTCCGCGTGGACCAGCAGCTCGGCCGTATAGGCACGCCACTTATAGGACGGCTCGGTGCCCTGGACAAAGATGACGTCCACGTTGGAATCGGGCGCGCTGGCCTTGTAGATCCTGGTGGATGGCCACTTGATCTTCCGTTCGCCGGCCGCGTTGCGCCGTACCGTCGGCCGGGTGAACTGGAAGTCGTAATATTCGTCGGCGTCGATGGACGCAACTTTCTTGCCGCCCCAGAGCTTGTTCAGGTACCGCAGGGAATCGCTTGCCGCTTCCCCCGCGTCGTTCCAGCCCTCAAAGGCGGCCAGCATTACGGTGATGCGTTCACCCTCAGCCACTGGCTGCAGGAACCGCTCCGGCCCGGCCTCGGCACCCGGTTCGGTGGTGTCTCCGTCGAAGCTATTCATCCCATCACCCTACGTCCAAGAACCCGCGTCACGCATAGAATGAAGCGCCGAAAAATGATCGGCGCCGCGCCACGCCTGCCTGCGGGATGCCATGTATTCGCCGAGGGCGTAGCCCACAGCCCGCGTCCAGCAGGGCACCGTAGACTGAACACATGCGATCCCCAGCCACAATTTCCCCCCTCAAAGCAGTCCTCTGGGACATGGATGGCACCATTGTGGACACGGAGCCCTACTGGATTGCGGCCGAACATGCGCTGGTGGAAGCCCATGGCGGCACCTGGTCGCACGAACAGGCCATTCAGCTCGTCGGCCAGTCGCTGACCTACTCGGCTGACATCCTCCAGAACGCCGGTGTGGACCTGGAAGCCCGTGAAATCATCGACACACTCACGGCAGAAGTCATCCGTGGCGTGCAGCGCCGTGTGCCGTGGCGGCCCGGCGCCCGTGAACTCCTGGACGAGCTCCACCAGGAGGGTGTCCGGTGCGCCCTGGTCACCATGTCCGAGGGTCCACTGGCCCGGGAAATCGTTGCGAACCTCCCCAGGCCCTACTTTGAATTTGTGGTGACGGGGGACACCGTTACCCAGGGCAAGCCGCACCCGGAGGCGTACTTGACCGCGGTTGAACTGCTTCAGGGCTCTGATCCGGCCCTGACCATCGATCACTGCATCGCCCTGGAAGATTCCGCGCCCGGCGTGGCAGCTGCAGTGGCTTCCGGCGTATCCACGGTAGCCATTCCGCACATCGTGCCTATCCCAGACAGCCCCCGGCACACCACCTGGGAGTCCCTGAAGGGCCGGACGGTGGCCGAACTGGTCGCCATTGCCGCGGACCGCAACGGAACAGGCGGCACCGGGCGTCTGCTGGAAGCGGCGCAGGGGAGCCCCGCAGATGGGTGAGAAAACCACGCCGGCACGCCGCGAAGGAATCCCCCTCGGCAGGATCGCCGGCATCCCGGTCATCCTGGCCTACTCATGGTTCGTCATCGCCGCCTTCACCGTGATCGTTTACGGACCGGTCCTCCGGGAGAACAATCCGGCTCTCGGCGTGGCTGCCTACACGGTGGCCTTTGCCTATGCCATCCTGCTCCTGATTTCCGTGCTGGTGCACGAACTCGCCCACGCACTGACCGCGAAAATCTATGGCTGGCCGACGCAAAAGATCGTCCTGAACCTTTGGGGCGGGCACACCCAGTTTGAGAACTTCACAGCCACTCCGGGCCGGTCCGTGCTTGTGGCGCTTGCAGGACCAGCCGCGAACTTCGCGCTGGCCGGTGGCGCGTGGCTGGTCCTGTCCGGCTCCAGCCTTCCCAGCGTCGCGGAACTCCTGACCAACATCTTTATGTGGGCCAACCTGTTGATCGGTATTTTCAACGTCCTTCCCGGGTTGCCCCTCGACGGCGGCAGGATCGTCGAATCCGCCGTCTGGAAAGCCACGGGCAGCCAAGCCAAAGGCACGGTCGCGGCAGGCTGGGCAGGCCGCGTCATCGTCGTCGCCCTGGGCTTCTGGTTCCTGGCCCGCCCCGTCCTGGCCGGAGAAACGCCCGAACTCAGCCTGCTCATGATCACCGTCCTGGTGGGTGGATTCCTCTGGATGGGGGCATCGGCGTCTATCCAGCAGGGAACCATGCGGGGGCGGCTGCACCTCGTCAACGCTGCCGCACTGGCCAGGCCCGCCGTCGGAATTCCCAACACCTCCACGGTGTCGGACGTCCTTCGGCTGTCACCGACCGGTGTCCCTGCCGTTGTGGTCTGCGGACCGGATGGACGCCCGCAGGCCGTGGTGGACGCCCCGGCAGTGGCCGCAGTTCCGCCGCACGCCACAAGTTCCACTCCAGTAACGGCGGTGTCCTATGCCCTTGGTGCAGGCGCCTACGTGCCTGAGTGGTCAAAAGGCCAGGAGCTCATCCAGTACCTCGGCCAGTTGGAAGGCCAGGAGTATGCGGTGGTGGACCACCGCGGCACAGTGACCGGCCTGCTGGCCCAGGATGTTGTGGTGGCAGCCATCACCGGTAAGAGCGTGCGCCCCAATAGGTATCCACAGCGCCAGAACCGGTAGAGTTACCTGCCGGTCGCGTTTAGCTGCCACACGGTTTCCGTTGCGGGGCCTGGCCGGACAGGACAGCCCCCACCAAGTGCGCAGCCCCACAGTTTTACAGGAGCGAGGAAAATTCATGAGCAGCGAATCTGCCGCCACCGAAGCCGCAGCAAAACCCCAGACAGGTGTTGCCGCCAACGGAGCCCAGCCGGTGGGAGCTGCGCGGCGCCGGGGACCCTTCCGTGAGGGCGAACGCGTCCAGCTGACCGACGAGCGCGGCCGCATGAACACCATCACTCTTGAGGTGGGTGGCGCCTTCCACACCCACCGGGGATTCCTCAACCACGACGAGATCATCGGCAAGGTTGACGGCTCCGTTGTGGTGAACAACGTAGGCCAGCAGTACCAGACGCTGCGCCCCCTGCTCTCCGACTTTGTCCTGTCCATGCCCCGCGGCGCCGCCGTTGTCTACCCCAAGGACGCCGGCCAGATCGTCACCATGGCGGATATCTTCCCCGGGGCCAGGGTGGTTGAAGCGGGCGTCGGCTCGGGAGCACTGTCCATCTCCCTCCTGCGGGCGGTGGGCGACAACGGTTACCTGCACTCCTTTGAACGGCGGGAAGAATTCGCCGACATTGCCCGCGGCAACGTTGAAACAATCTTCGGCGGACCCCACCCGGCGTGGAAAGTTTCACTCGGTGACTTCCAGGAGGAAGTTGTCCGCAGCGAAGCCCCCGGATCCGTTGACCGGGTGGTTCTGGACATGCTGGCCCCGTGGGAGTGCCTCGACGCCGTAGCAACAGTGCTTGCTCCGGGCGGCGTCTGGATCAACTACGTGGCCACAGTGACCCAGCTTTCCCGTACGGCTGAAGCTATCCGCGCCGACGGCCGTTTCACCGAGCCCGACGCCTGGGAGTCCATGGTCCGCGGCTGGCACCTTGAAGGCCTCGCGGTCCGCCCCGACCACCGGATGGTTGCCCACACAGGTTTCCTGCTGGTCACACGGCGCTTGGCCGACGGCGTGACCGGGATCTCTGTCAAGCGACGCCCGTCGAAAACCGACTTTGACGAAGCCGATGTGAATGCCTGGACACCGGGAGCAGTGGGGGAGCGGCTGGTCTCAGACAAGAAGCTCCGCCGAGCCGCCCGCGACGCAATCGCGGGGACCAACGTCAAGGACGATCCGGAGATCACGAACTAGTCCAGATTTCGGGAGTCTTCAGCTGTACCTGCCAACTTGGGGCTAAGGTCTTAAGAGAAGCGCAGGAAGGGGCTGATGCATCATGGAGACTCCGAACCAGGACTCCGGGCGTACACCGGCAGAGCAGTCTGCCGTTAATGATTTGTCTGTTGCTGACAGGCAGGTCAACATCCTCCGGGACAAGCTCAGGCACATTGACCGCCAACTCGCGGCCGCAACACAGAACAACGCCAAGCTGGTCACCATGCTGGAAGCCGCGAAAGCGGAGATCCTGCGGCTCAAGAACGCCCTCGACCAGGAGGGGCAGCCGCCATACAGCTTCGGCACCATTCTCCAACTCAATCCGAAGCGCCAGCCGTCCGCCGGCAACAGCGGCCAAGCCGCCACCGAGGAATCAGCGGACATCTTCAATGCCGGCCGGAAGATGCGGGTAGGCATCAGCCCCTTGGTCAACATCAGCCAGCTGGCCGTTGGCCAGGAAGTCCTCCTCAACGAGGCCCTTCTGATTGTTGCCGGCCTTGGCTACGAACGCGCCGGCGAGCTGGCAACCCTGAAGGAGATGCTGGGCACGGACCGGGCCCTCGTCGTCGGACGCGCCGACGAAGAGCGGGTCATCAGGCTCTCAGGCGCCCTGCTGGGCGAAAAGCTCCGGGTTGGGGACGCGCTGTCCATTGATTCGCGGACAGGCTACGCGCTGGAGAAAGTCCCGCGGTCCGAGGTTGAGAACCTGGTCCTGGAGGAAGTACCCGACATCACCTACGAGGACATCGGCGGGCTGGGCCCGCAGATCGAACAGATCCGCGACGCCGTCGAATTGCCGTTCCTTCACCCCGATCTGTACCGCGAGCATGGACTGAAGGCCCCCAAAGGCATTCTGCTGTACGGCCCCCCGGGCTGCGGTAAGACCCTGATCGCGAAGGCGGTGGCAAACTCGCTGGCAGCCCGGGCAGCCGAGCGGTCCGGGAACGTCGACCTGAAGAGCTACTTCCTCAACATCAAGGGCCCCGAACTGCTGGACAAGTACGTCGGTGAAACCGAACGCCACATCCGGCTGATCTTCTCCCGTGCGCGTGAAAAGGCCTCGGACGGCAGCCCCGTTGTGGTGTTCTTCGACGAAATGGACTCCCTGTTCCGCACACGCGGTACGGGCATCTCCTCCGACGTCGAAACCACCATCGTGCCCCAGCTGTTGAGCGAGATCGACGGCGTGGAGCGCCTGGACAACGTCATCGTCATCGGCGCGTCCAACCGCGAAGACATGATCGACCCCGCGATCCTTCGTCCGGGGCGGCTGGACGTCAAGGTCAAGATCCAGCGGCCGGACGCCGAAGCAGCCGCGGACATCTTCAACAAATACATCACCACGGACCTGCCCTTCCACGAGTCTGACCTTGCCGAATACGACGGCGATGTCCAGGCCACCGTGGACGCCATGGTCCAGCGCACGGTGGAAGCCATGTACTCCACGGAGAAGTCCAACGAATACCTGGAAGTCACGTACGCCAACGGGGACACCGAGATGCTCTACTTCAAGGACTTCAACTCCGGTGCGGTGGTCCAAAACGTTGTAGACCGGGCCAAGAAGTACGCCATCAAGGACCTGTTGACCCTCCACCAGAAGGGCCTGCGGATCGAGCACCTCCTCCGGGCCGTCGTGGACGAGTTCCGCGAGCATGAGGATATGCCGAACACCACCAACCCGGATGACTGGGCCCGTATCTCGGGCAAGAAGGGCGAGCGGATCACCTATATCCGGACCATCGTCCAGGGCAAGGCCGGACAGGAACCCGGGAAGTCCATCGAAACGATGCCCAGCACAGGACAGTACCTGTGACGGCTGCTGCGGAACCCGCCAGCGGAGGATCACTCCCCGTCGGCGGGGCCATGCGGGTTATGGGCGCGGAGACGGAATACGGGATCCATGCTCCGGCTGCTCCCTCGGCTAACGCCACCATGATGTCGGCCCGGGTGGTGCAGGCATATGCGCAGGTGACACGCCAGCGCGCGGCCGGCGGAGCGGAGACGCGGTGGGACTACACGGATGAGGAGCCGCTGCACGACGCCCGCGGCTGGACCCTTGACCGGGCCTCGGCGCACCCGAGCCAGCTCACGGACCAGCCGCCGGTCCTGGATGCGGAGGCCGTCGCCCTTGCCTATGGCCGCGAAGAACTGGAACTGGACGGACAGGACGAGTCCGGGACGCTCCTGATGAACATGGTGCTCGGTAACGGTGCCCGCCTGTATGTGGACCACGCCCACCCGGAGTACTCAAGCCCCGAGGTCACCAACCCCCGCGACGCCGTGACGTGGGACGCCGCCGGAGACCTGGTGGCATTGGCCGCGGTACGCCGGCTCGCCATGGACCCCGAACTGCCGGCGGTAAACCTGTACAAGAACAATACGGACAACAAGTCCGTGTCCTATGGCTCGCACGAGAACTACCTCATGCCACGGTCCGTTCCGTTCGGGGACATCGTGCGCGGGTTGACCCCCTTCTTCGTTACGCGGCAGATCTTTTGCGGCGCGGGCAGGGTGGGCCTGGGCCAGGACAGTTCTGTTCCGGGGTACCAGATCAGCCAGCGGGCCGATTTTTTTGAGGCGGAGGTTGGCCTTGAAACCACCATCCGGCGGCCCATTATCAACACCCGCGATGAACCGCATGCCACGGCGGACAAGTACCGCCGGCTGCACGTCATCATCGGCGACGCCAACTTGAGCCAGGCGTCCAACTACCTCAAGTTCGGCACTACTGCCATGGTCCTCAGTCTCATCGAGGCGGGCCTGGCACCGAAGCTGGAAGTGCATGAACCGGTCGCCGCGCTGCAGGCCATCAGCCATGACACGTCCCTGACCACCAAGCTGCGGTTGCTGGACGGGCGCCGGGTCACTGCGCTGGACCTGCAGTGGATCTACCACGAAGCAGCGGCAAAGCTCGCCCAGGACACCGGGGTTTCCGACGCCCTCGACGGCGACGGCCACACGCACGAGGTGCTGGAGCGCTGGGCCAACACCCTGACGCAGCTCGACAGCGACAGGCCGGCAGCGGCTTCCTCGGTCGAATGGCTCTCCAAGCTCTCCCTCCTTGACGGCTACCGGGATCGGGACGGACTTGCCTGGGACGATGCCAGGCTGGGCCTCGTGGACCTCCAGTGGGCGGACATCCGGCCAGAGAAGGGCCTTTACTACCGCCTTCTGGCGAGGGCCCGGATGCAGCGGATTGTGAACGACGCCGACATCGCCGCAGCGGTCACGGAACCGCCGTCGGACACCCGGGCCTACTTCCGCGGCCGCTGCGTCAGCAGCTTCGGAAAGGACGTCGTGGGGGCCAGTTGGGACTCGGTAATCTTCGATGTGCCGGGCTACGGACGTCTCCAGCGGGTGCCCACCCGCGAGCCGCTGAGGGGGACCAAAGCACTGACAAGTGGCCTGTTTGCCCGGCACCGGGAAGCTGGTCCTTTCCTGGCGGAACTGCTCGGACATAACACCAATCCGCCGGGGGCGTAAACCACCCCGGCAGCCCCGGAGCGTGGCAATATGGGCGTATCGGATGTTCCACCCGGACCCGAGCTTTAAGGAAGAGGGAGATAACAATGGCAGGCCAGGAGCAACAGCAGCCGCAGTCGCACGACAGCCAGGTCGAAGAGGACGTGCCGGAGGCCCCTCCCGCGCCGCCCGAAGCGCAGGCATCCGCAGCGACCCAGGGCGTGGATGACCTCCTTGACGAAATCGACGGCGTCCTGGAATCCAACGCCGAAGAATTCGTCCGGGCGTTCGTCCAAAAGGGCGGTCAGTAACCGGTCCGATAAGGCGGCGGGAGCCGCGGACGGCCGCAGATCTGGCAAGACGTTGACTTACTACGTTGAAGGAGTGCATCAGTGCAGGAACCGACCGCCCACCAGGTAGCCGCCAACGCGACATCCTCGTTCACCGAGCATCTGCAGCGGGATCGGCCGGAACTGCTTCCGTACAACCGGGACTTACCCGCCGGGGCAGCCGCCACGCCGCTGCAGGTGCCGCACGCCACCACTATCGTGGCTTTGAGCTACGAAGGCGGAGTCCTGATGGCCGGAGACCGCCGGGCGACCATGGGCAACGTCATTGCCAGCCGCCACATCGAGAAGGTGTTTCCGGCCGACCACTACTCGGTGCTGGGCATTGCGGGCACGGCCGGCATCGCGATCGACCTCACCCGCTTATTCCAGGTTGAACTTGAGCACTACGAAAAAATAGAGGGCACGCTGCTCAGCCTCGAAGGTAAGGCCAACCGACTGGGGGCCATGATCCGGGGGAACCTGCCCATGGCGCTGCAGGGGCTGGCGGTGGTGCCCCTCTTCGCCGGATTTGATACTGCCGCGGGGTTGGGCCGGCTGTTTTCCTATGACGTGACCGGCGGCCGGTACGAAGAACGCGAACATCACACGGTCGGTTCCGGCTCCGTGTTTGCCCGCGGCGCCCTGAAGAAACTCTGGCGGCCCAACCTGACCGAAGCCGAAGCCGTCGCTGTCGCCGTCGAGTCCCTCTACGACGCAGCCGACGACGACTCCGCCACAGGCGGCCCCGACCCCGTCCGCCAGCTGTGGCCCGTGGTATACACAGTCAGCCGGAGCGGAGCCCGGCGAGTACCCGAGTCCGAGCTCGCTGCGGTTGCAGGCAGCATCATTGAAGCGCGGACCATCGCCCGGCGGGAGGCCTAGAAATGACCCAGCAGTTTTATGTTTCCCCCGAGCAGCTGATGAAGGACCGTGCGGACTTCGCACGGAAAGGCATTGCCCGCGGCAGGTCCGTCGTGGTGGTCAGCTGCCAGGACGGCATCGCGCTGGTGGCCGAGAACCCCTCGCCGTCCCTGCATAAGATCGGCGAAATCTACGACAAAATCGCTTTTGCCGCCGTCGGAAAGTACAACGAGTTCGAGAGCCTCCGGCAAGCCGGGGTGAGGTATGCCGACGTCCGGGGCTACTCCTACGACCGCGAGGATGTCACCGCCCGCGGACTGGCCAGTGTCTACGCCCAAAGTCTTGGCGCAGTGTTCACTGCGGAGCAGAAGCCTTTCGAGGTGGAGCTGGCGGTCGCCGAAGTCGCCCAGACCCAGGAAGAGGACCACCTCTACCGCCTTACGTTTGACGGGTCCATCGCAGACGAACAGGGGTTCATCGTGATGGGCGGCCAGGCGGACCGGGTCTCAGCCGCCATCGCGGACGGCTGGCGCGCTTCGCTGCGTTTCCCGGGAGCGATCCGCTTGGCGATGGGAGGACTCGTCACCGACGCCGAAGCCGGCGCGCTGCCGGCCACGGCGGTGGAAGTCGCTGTCCTGGACCGGCTCTCGGAGAGCTCGCGCGGGTCCCGGCGTGCATTCCGACGATTGAACGACGCCGACATCACGGCGCTGCTGGCTGAGGAGGACTGAGATGGACAAGAGGATCTTCGGTATCGAGACCGAATTCGGCATTTCGTATTCGAGCCCCGATTCGCGGCCGCTGGCCCCGGAAGAGGTGGCCCGGTACCTTTTCCGCAAGGTAGTCAGCTGGGGACGCTCGTCCAACGTCTTCCTGACCAACGGCTCACGCCTCTACCTCGACGTGGGATCGCACCCCGAGTACGCCACCGCCGAGTGCGACGACCTCGCGCAGCTGATCGCCCATGACCGGGCCGGCGAACTGATCCTCGATGACCTCGTGGACGAAGCCCAGTCCCGGCTGGCGGCAGAAGGCTTCAACGGCACCGTCTACCTGTTCAAGAACAACACCGATTCCGCCGGCAACTCCTACGGCAGCCACGAAAACTACCTGATTCCACGGCGTGGGGAATTCTCCCGGCTCGCCGAAATCCTCATTCCGTTCCTCGTGACGCGGCAGCTGATTGCCGGCGCAGGAAAAATCCTCAAGACCCCGCACGGCGCGACCTACGCCTTTTCCCAACGTGCAGACCACATCTGGGAGGGCGTGTCCTCGGCCACCACCCGGTCCCGTCCCATCATCAACACCCGGGACGAGCCGCACGCCGACGCCGAATTCTTCCGCAGGCTCCACGTGATCGTGGGCGACTCGAACATGTCCGAGACCACCGCCCTCCTCAAAGTGGGAACGGTGGACCTGATCCTCCGCATGATCGAGGCGGGTGTGATCATGCGCGACATGCGTATGGAGAACCCCATCCGGAGCATCCGGGAGATCTCCCACGACCTCAGTGGACGGGCCTTGGTCCGGCTGGCCAACGGACGCCAACTCACAGCCCTGGAGATCCAGCAGGAGTACCTGACGAAGGTCACTGCTTTCGTCCAGGAGCATGGGGCGCACAACCCGCACGTGCCGCTGATACTGGACCTGTGGGGCAGGACGTTGAGGGCCATCGAGAGTGGAGACACCAGTTCGATTGACACCGAGATCGACTGGGCCATCAAAAAGAAGCTGATGGACAACTACCGGCAACGGCACGGGCTCGGCCTTGATGCACCGCGGATCGCACAATTGGACCTCACTTACCATGACATCTCCCGGACGAGGGGGCTGTACTACCTCCTACAGTCCAGGGGCGCCGTCCGCCGCGTGGTGGACGACACCGTGGTCAAGGATGCAGTGGACGCTCCGCCGCAGACCACGCGCGCCAAACTGCGCGGCGACTTCGTCCGGCGTGCCCAGGAACTCGGCCGGGACTACACAGTGGACTGGGTGCACCTGAAACTCAATGACCGCGCCCACCAGACCATCCTCTGCAAGGATCCGTTCCGCAGCGTGGATGACCGTGTGGATGCGCTCCTGGACTCTATGGGCTGACACCCAGCTTCAGGGGCTATTCTGGATGGGGCCGTTCTTCGGTCCTGAGCTGCGCCGAGCGAAATTTTACGGTGCAGCGTCCATCCTGCCCCGACGAAAGTTCTTACGTGCGCCGACTACTAGCAATCCTTATCCCCGGTCTGCTGCTGCTTACCGCCTGTGGAGGCGGGACGCCCGCAGCACCGGAGCCCACCAGCCAGTCCGCAGGTGATACTGCCAAGTTCGACTCCCTGAAACTGACGGACAACGGGGACAAAAAAGCTCCCGGTGTTGAGTTCACCAAGCCGCTGGACGTAGCGGAGCCCACCATCAAGGTCGTCACCGAAGGCACCGGCGATTCCCTCAAGGCGAACCAGGTGGCCAACATTTCCATCCTCGCCCTGAACGGCACTGACGGGGCCACGCTCGAAGACACCTACGCAGGCGAACCCGAGCCCCTGGAACTGAACGAGGAGCTAAAGACCGGCGGCGCCGTCATCTATAACGCTTTTGTCGGTTCCAAGATCGGCTCGACCCTGGCCCTGGCCATTCCTGGCAAGGCGGCAGCCGCTGAAGGCGCCGCAGCGCAGCCCACCCAGCTGCTGCTGATTAAGGTACTTTCAGCCACGGATGTAACCCCGGTGCTCGAAAAGCCCGAGGGTGAAACAGTAACCCCGCCCGCCGGCCTCCCCACCGTCAAGGACAACGACCAGGGCGTGCCGGAAATCTCCGTTGAGGGTGTCGCAGCCCCGACTGCCCTCGTGTCCCAGGACCTGATCAAGGGCACCGGCGCGAAAGTCAAGGAAACCGACACACTGACGGTGAACTATGTGGGCGTCACCCTGGTTGGCGGCACCAAATTCGACTCCAGCTTTGACCGTGGCGAGACGGCCAGCTTCGCGCTGACCGGCGTCATTCCGGGCTGGACCAAGGGCCTTGCAGGCAAGACGGTGGGCTCCCGGGTCCTTCTGGTCATCCCCAAGGACCTCGCGTATGGTGATGCAGGCCAGGGCGAAGCCAAGGGCGACCTTGTCTTCGTCGTGGATATCCTCGGCGCCAAATAGCCCCATCGAGGGCCCCAAACCGGGCCCGGCAAGACTTCAGGCAAAACTTCACCCGCCCAACAAATAAAAGGAGCAAGCATGTCATTTGGTCAGCGCGAATTCGACCGCCAGAAGCCGGAAATTGACTTCCCGGAAGGCGATGTTCCCACGGAACTGGTCATCACCGACCTCATTGAGGGCGACGGTGCCGAAGCGAAAGCCGGCGACACCGTGTCCACCCACTACGTAGGTGTCGCCTGGTCCACGGGCGAGGAATTCGACGCCTCCTGGGGCCGGGGCGCTCCGCTGGACTTCCGGGTCGGAGTTGGCCAGGTCATCCAGGGTTGGGACCAGGGCCTGCTGGGCATGAAGGTTGGCGGCCGTCGTCGCCTCGAGATCCCCTCGGAGCTGGCTTACGGCTCACGCGGCGCCGGGGGAGCGATCAAGCCCAACGAAGCCCTGATCTTCGTGGTTGACCTCGTGGGCGTCCGCTAAGCGGAGCCCTCCAGGCCCCAGGGCGCGGTAATGATCGGATGAGCTCATCCGTTCATTACCGCGCCTTCTGCTTTCCCCCGCGGATTTTAGTAACGTAGCGAGGGTGTCCCCATCCCGTACAGAACGCCTGCTTAATCTCCTGATAGCCCTCCTGAACACCAGGTATGGCCTGCACCGCAGCGATTTGCGCGAAACGGTCTACCGTGACGTTGCCGGCAACGACGTGTCTTTCGGGCGGATGTTCGAACGGGACAAGACTGACCTGCGAAACTTCGGGTTCGACGTCGAAACCGTCACCGACCTCGGATGGAGCGAGGACGACCCCGCAACCACGCGATACCGGATCGGCAAGGAGTCCAACCGGCTTCCGGACGTCGAACTCAGCCCAGGGGAGTGGACGGTGATTCTCTTGGCCTCGCAGCTCTGGGAGCGTGCGGCCCTGGGCACCGCCGCGGCCAATGCCCTGCGAAAGCTCCAGGCGTCCAGCCGCCTCACTGACGTTGAACTGCCTCTCGGGGTCCAGCCGCGGATCAAACCCGCAGGAAAGGCCTTCGACGACCTCGTCGCAGCCATGCACGCCCAGCACCCGGTCTCCTTTTCCTACCTAGCGGGAAGTACAGGGAAAGAAGAACAGCGGACCGTTGAACCGTGGGGCCTGGGCAGTCGCTTCGGCCAGTGGTACCTTGCCGGCTACGACCGGACCCGACAGGCTCCTCGGCACTTCCGGCTGTCCCGTCTGACCAGCGCCATCACCGTCCTGGATAAAGAGCGCTACTCGCCGCCGGCGGACTTCAACATCCGGGCGGAACTGGACCGGCTGCCGGAACTGCCGCTCCGGACCGCCGAGGTGGATGTGCGGGCCGGCCGCTTGCTGGGGCTTCGCCAGCGGGCCCTGCCAGGCGACATTGGCCCATCGGGAACGCCCGATGCCGGCTACGACCGCCTGAGCGTCCAGTACCGGGACGTGGAGGTACTTGCAGAGGAACTGGCCTCCTACGGTCCGGACGCCACCGCTGTGACGCCTGATGACCTCGTCACGGCTGTCCGGCGCCGGCTGCGGGCCGCGGCCGACTTCTGTGCGGCCCCGATTCCGGTCATTGACTTTCCGAACCAGCCCCGGCCGGGCAGCGTCCGGACCCGGACTTCCGAAGACCAGCTCAAACGCATGCTCCAGCTTGTTCCGTTCCTCGTCCACAATCAGGGATTGCACATCCAGGAGGTCGCTGAACGGTTTGGCGTCACGCGCAAGGAACTTGAAGGGGACCTGCAGATCCTGATCTGCTCCGGGCTGCCCGAGGGATATCCTGACGACCTCCTGGATATCCAATGGGAGGACGACCACGTTTACATCACGCAGGACCTGGACCTCAAAAGACCGGTCAGGTTCACCGTGGAGGAAGCCTGCGCACTCCTCACGGGCTTGGAAACACTGAACGGGCTGCCGGAACTCGCTGAAGGCGGCGCTCTGGAGTCGGTCACCCTGAAACTGATGGCTGCAGCCGGAGAGGAAGGGCTGCGCGCGGGAATGTTGGCCGGGCCGGAAGTCGGCCCCGCTGATTCGGCCACGCTGGACGTCGTCCGCCAAGCAATCGAGTCCCGGTCGCAGCTTCGCCTGGTATACCTGTCACCGCTGCGGGACCGCGTTTCCGAACGGAACGTGGACCCTCTTCGGCTCTATTCGCTGGACAATACGTGGTACTTCGAAGCCTACTGCCACTCCGCCCAGGGCCTGCGGAACTTCCGTCTTGACCGCGTGCAGGAGCTGCACCCGAACGGCAACGCGGCGTCGACAAGGCTGCAGCCCAACGAAGGTTTCCCGGCCAAGTTGTTTACACCGAACGACGACGACACGACTGTGACAGTCCAGCTCACCAGGCGGGGCGCCGGGCTGGCAGAGGACTACTACGCCGAGCGGACTTCGCCCCTTCCCGACGGCGGTCTGCTGGCTGAAATCCGCTTTGGCAACACGGCGTGGCTACCAATGTTCGTGGCGCAGCACGGCGGGGCGGTGCGCATCCTGGAGCCACGGGAGCTTGCCGACCAGTCCCGCGCCTGGGTCGCGGCGGCACTTGCCCGATACGGCGGCTAGACTTCTCAGCATGCCTTGGTGGTCTTGGATCCTTATCTGGATAGCGCTTGTTGCGGTATCTGTGCTGTTTTATGTCCTGTTGGGCATCCGGTTGTTCCGCCAGTTCATGGCGACGCTCAAGGATCTGGGGGCAGCCGGTGAGAAGCTGGGTCATTTCAGCCCCGCCCCTGCGCCGGTGCAGGCTCCTCCGGCAACCCTTCCGGGTGCAGCGGTTTTTGCCTCTCCTGTGCAAATGCGACATGATTACCACACATCCAAATCAGCCCGCCGGGAAGACCGCCGCCTGAGGCGGGTCCAGCGCAGGACTGACCGTGGCCAGCGGCAGTCGCTTGGCGATCTGGACTTCACTTAGACGTAGGATGTTTTAAGAGGAAAGGAATTCCCGTGGGAAGACTCTTTGATGGCCCCTGGCCGATCGTCATTATTATCGTTGTTGCTTTGCTGCTCTTCGCCGCCCCTAAGCTTCCTGCCATGGCTCGCAGCCTTGGCCAGTCCATGCGGATCATCAAGTCCGAGGTCAAGGAAATGAAGAACGACGGCAAGACCGAAACCCCCGCTGACACGACCGGACCGGTGGAGGGCAAGATCGTCAACCACCCGCAGGCAAAGCCCGGTGACGCGACGGACGGTACTGATGTACCGCCGTCGAACCGCGCCTAACCCACGGTGGCACTGACGAGGGGCCGCAAAGCCAACCCAGAGGGCCGCATGGCCCTTTGGGACCACCTCAAGGAACTCAAGAACCGGCTGATCAAATCCGGGATCGGTGTCCTGGTCGGCGCGATCGGCGGATGGATTCTTTATAACCCGCTGCTGTCGGCGCTCAAGGAACCGGTGGACCGGATCGCACAGCAGACCGGTGGCGTATCGTCGGTCAACTTCTCGAACATCGGGTCGGCATTCGATTTCCAGCTGCAGATGTCTCTCATCATCGGCTTGGTCATTTCGAGTCCCATCTGGATCTACCAGCTGTGGGCTTTCATCACCCCGGGACTGACCAGCACTGAACGCCGTTACACCTTGGGCTACATGGCTGCCGCCGTTCCGCTCTTCCTTGCCGGCATTTGGGCAGGCTGGCTTGTGGTCCCACAGGTCGTCCGCGCCCTCACACAGTTCACCCCCGCCGGGTTCTCCAACATCATCGACGCCAGGGACTACATCGACTTTGTCACCCGGATGGTCCTTGTCCTCGGGTTTGCCTTCCTGGTCCCGGTGGTTTTGGTAGGGATCAACATGGCCGGCGTCGTCACCGGTCGGACCATCCTTAAGGCTTGGCGCATCACTGTATTCCTGGTGTTCGTCCTCGCGGCCATCGCCGCCCCGGGTGCTGACGCTATCTCCATGTTCATGCTGGCAGGGCCCTTGCTGGTGCTCTTTTTCGCAGCCATCGGCCTCTGTCTGCTGAACGACAAGCGCCGTGCCCGGCGAGTGGCCAAGCGCGAAGCCGAGACCGAGGCAACAGCCGACGTCGCGACGCCCGGAAACGAACTGAAGAACCTGTAGCCCCGCGCCCACTAGGCTGGAGTCATGTCCTCTATTTCCGGGCCGCCCCCCGCGGGTCCGTTCCCTTCCCGGCCGACCGTTCCAGAGCAGCTGTCGCCCTCTGAAAGTTACCGGGCCAGCACGGAGCGGACAGCCGAGGCCGCGAGCTATCTGGGCGGCTTCGTCCGCACCCTCGATTTTGAGCTGGACGACTTCCAGCGCCAGGCCTGCAGATCCCTGCAGGAAGGCAGGGGCGTATTGGTCGCCGCACCCACCGGCGCCGGAAAAACCATCGTGGGTGAGTTCGCGATCTATCTCGCACTCGAGCGCAACCTCAAAGCCTTCTACACCACGCCCATCAAAGCCTTGAGCAACCAGAAGTTCGCCGAGCTTTCGGAAAAGTATGGACCCGAAAACGTTGGCCTCCTGACGGGGGACACCAGCATCAACGGCGAAGCGCCGGTGGTGGTGATGACCACCGAGGTCCTCCGTAATATGCTCTACGCCGACTCCGCGTCCCTGGATGACCTTGGCTTCGTGGTGATGGATGAAGTGCACTACCTCGCGGACCGCTTTCGTGGCGCCGTCTGGGAGGAAGTCATCATCCACCTGCCCAGTGAGGTTCAGGTAGCTTCGCTGAGCGCCACGGTCTCAAACGCGGAAGAGTTCGGGGCCTGGCTGGACACCGTCCGGGGCGACACCGACATCATCGTCTCGGAGCATCGGCCCGTGCCATTGTGGCAGCACGTCATGGTGGGCAAGGAAATCGTGGACCTCTTCGCCGGCGAGACCACTTTTGACGAGATCGCCCCACCTGCAGACGCGGAGACCGGAGTACCGGCCCCTGCAGCAGTGCCGGAGGAGTTGCCCGGCCGTGGATTCGAGGTCAATCCGGACCTGTTGGCCATGGCAAGAAGCGAGAGCCAGCAAAGTTTCCGCGGACGCTTCGGCCACGGCGGCCGCAGCCAACGCCGACAACACAGGCAGCGCGGAGACGACAGGCCGGGCCAGGGCCCCCAGCCAGTCGGCGTCCGGAAGGCCAGCCGCCCCCAGGTCATTGCCAGCCTCGACCGGCAGGACCTGCTGCCGTCCATCACCTTCATCTTTTCCCGTGCCGGCTGTGATGCAGCCGTGGCACAATGCGTCTCCTCCGGGCTGTGGCTGACCACGGAGAAAGAGCAGCGCATTATTGCCCAGCGCGTTGACGAGGCCGGGCAGGACATCCCCTCCGAAGACCTTGATGTGCTTGGCTTCTGGACGTGGAGGGACGGCCTGCTCCGGGGCTTTGCGGCCCATCACGCTGGAATGCTGCCCACCTTCAAGGAGGTCGTGGAGAAACTGTTCGTTGAGGGCCTGGTCAAAGCGGTCTTCGCCACGGAAACGCTCGCCCTGGGTGTAAACATGCCAGCGCGGTCCGTAGTCCTGGAGAAACTGGACAAGTTCAACGGCGAAGCCCACGTGGATATCACAGCAGGGGAGTACACCCAGTTGACGGGCCGCGCGGGCAGGCGCGGAATCGACGTCGAAGGCCATGCGGTAGTGCTGTGGCAGCCAGGAACGGATCCGACGGCGGTGGCCGGGCTCGCATCGCGCCGGACATATCCGCTCAACTCCAGTTTCCGCCCGACTTACAACATGAGCATCAACCTGCTGGCGCAGTTCGGCCGCGCCCGGGCCCGCGAAATCCTGGAATCCTCCTTTGCACAGTTCCAGGCGGACCGCTCGGTGGTGGGCCTCGCCAGGCAAGTGCGCAGCAGGGAGGAATCGCTGGCCGGCTACGCCAAGTCGATGACCTGCCACCTGGGGGACTTCACCGAATATGCAAGGCTGCGCCGGGAGCTCTCAGACGCCGAAAACATGACCTCCCGGAGCAAGTCGCGGGCAAGAAAGTCACTCAGTGACGACTCCTTGGCGCGGCTGCTGCCGGGGGACGTTGTGGATGTACCCGGCGGACGAGCCCCAGGGCCGGCGATTGTGCTGAGTGCCGATCACAGCAGCCGGGAACCGAGGCCGGCCGTCCTGACGCTGGACAACCAGCTGCGCCGAATCGGGACCGAGGATCTGGAAGGGCCCATTGCGCCCATGACCCGGATCCGGATCCCGAAGTCCTTCAACGCCAAAGTGCCCAAGTCACGGCGTGACCTTGCCTCGTCAGCACGGAATGCCCTGCGGGAAAACCGGCCACCGGCGGCCACCAGCAGCCGGAACAATGACTTCGGCCTGGCTACGGCGCTGCCCAACCAGGAAAAGCGCATCGCTGACCTCCGGCGGGCGCTCCGCGCTCACCCCTGCCATGGCTGCAGTGAGCGTGAAGACCACGCCAGGTGGTCCGAACGCTGGTGGAAGCTGCGCCGGGAAACCGACGCCTTGGTCAGGCAGATCCAGGGCCGGACCAACACCATCGCCAAAACGTTCGACCGCGTCTGCGACGTGCTCTCGGCCTACGGCTACCTGGAAACCACGGCTGACGGACGGCAGTCCATCAGCGCGGACGGCCAGCGGCTGCGGCGCATATATGGTGAAAAGGATCTGCTGATCTCCCAGTCCCTCCGACTTGGTGCTTTCGATGACCTGGACGCCGTCGAAGTTGCGGCCCTTGCCAGCGTGCTGGTGTACCAGGCCAAGCGCGAGGACCGGGGGCTCCGGCCGCGGATGCCCAGCATCTCGCTGGAGTCATCCGTGGACGTCGTCATCCGGGAATGGTCCTCGCTTGAGGATGTGGAGGAACAGAACAAGCTTCCTTTGACCGGCGAGCCGGAACTGGGCCTGGTGTGGCCGATGTACAAGTGGGCAAAGGGCAGGCACCTGCAGGAGGTGCTTAACGGCACGGACCTTGCCGCAGGCGACTTCGTACGGTGGGTCAAGCAGGTCATCGACCTGCTTGACCAGCTCGCCAAGATTCCCGGGCTGGAACCCCGCCTTGCCCGGCTCTGCACCGAAGCCATTTCCTTGGTCCGCCGTGGCGTGGTGGCCTACTCGTCCGTCGTCTGACCTACCTGCCGCTGCCACCTCCGCGCGCGGCGCACTATCTCAAGGAGCCTTACAACACATGACCGAAGCAAAGTCTGCCACGCCGTCCCCGAACGAGCGCAAGGTGGTGCTTTACCGCAACGGTTCCGTGTACACGGCGGCGGATCCTTTTGCCACTGCCATGCTCGTGGACGGCGAAACAGTGGCGTGGGTGGGATCTGAGCAGGCGGCGTCATCCATCGCTGACAGCACCATGGAGGTCATCGACCTCCATGGTGGCCTGGTGGCGCCGGGATTTGTCGACTCGCACATCCATTTGACCGAAACGGGGATCGCCCTGGACTCCCTCCAACTTGGCCTGGTCAGATCCGCCCGGGAGTTGCTGGACGCAGTCCAGTCTGCGCCCGGGGAGGGTACCGTGCTCGGACACGGCTGGGACGAATCCACCTGGCACGATCCTTCCCTGCCCACCGCCGATGAACTTGAGCGCGCTGCGCAGGGCCGGCCTGTCTACCTGTCCAGGGTGGACGTTCACTCAGCCCTGGTGTCCCGTTCCCTCACCGCCACGGCCGGCCTGGCACAACTGGACGGATTTTCGCCGGAAGGCCACCTAAAGCGTGCGGCCCATAGCGCTGCCCGGCAAGCCACCCGGAACCTGCCGGAGGAAGCCTTGCGCAACTACCAGCGGCGCGCACTGGCTGAGGCGGCAGCGAACGGCTACGTCGCGGCCGCCGAAATGGGGGCACCCCACATTGGCGGGATGGCTGACCTTCGACTGGCTGCGTCCTGGAACCTTGGCTGGCCCGGAACAGAAGCGTTCCCGGAGGTACTCCCGTACTGGGGAGAACTGGCTCTGACCCCGGAACACGCACAGTCGATCCTCGATGAACTGGGGGTGCCCGTCCGTGGACTTGCGGGCGACTTGAACATCGATGGATCCATCGGTTCCAGGACCGCGGCGCTCCGTTCCGACTACAGCGACGCGACGGGGGAGCGGGGCAGCCTATACCTTTCGGTGGACCAGGCTGCTGCCCATCTCGCCGCGTGCTCCCTCCTTGGAATCCAGGGCGGGTTCCACGTCATAGGCGACGCCGGGCTGGACACCGCCCTCGCGGCCCTTGACCTTGCCGCCGATGAAGTGGGGGGACAACGTATCCGGTCTGCGGGCCACCGGTTTGAGCACGTCGAGATCGCAGATTCCAAGGCAGTGGAGCGGCTGGCGCATTACTCCGTCACGGTCAGTTCGCAGCCTGGATTTGACGCCGCCTGGGGCGCAGACGGAAGCCTTTACGCTCAACGCCTTGGCAGCCGCAGCAGCAGCATGAACCCCTTCGCCTCGTTCTACTCAGCCGGTGTGCCCATCACTTTCGGAAGCGACAGCCCGGTAACGCCTTTGCGCCCCTGGGCGAGTGTCCGCGCATGCCTGGAACACCACAATGCCGATCAGCGGATCTCGGCCCGCGCCGCCTTCCTTGGCCACACCCGCGCCGGCTGGCGGGCTGCGAAGTACCACAACCCCATGGCCGGGCAGTTGGTTCCGGGGGCACCGGCAAGTTTTGCTGTGTGGGACGTCGAAGAACTTATGGTCCAGGTGGCTGACGGCAGGGTCCAGTCGTGGAGCACCGACCCCCGTGCCCGCACCCCCCTCCTCCCCGCCCTGGACACGGATACGGACCCCGTTTGCCTGCAGACGGTCCGTGATGGAGCCGAGTTGTACTGCAACCCGGCCCTCCGCTCCTGAACACGGCCCACCGGGCATCACCCTATAATGGGAAGTTGCGCCTGCCAGTGCCTCCGCTGCGCACCAGGTGCTCTGACCGCTTTCATCCAGGAAAGGCTCTCCGTGCGCGTCCTCACCATCATTCCTACTTACAACGAGCTGGAATCGCTTCCCAAGACCCTCCAACGCCTTCGGGCAGCCGTGCCGGCGTCGGATGTACTGGTGGTCGATGACAACAGCCCTGATGGGACGGGGCAGTTGGCTGACGGCTTCGCTGCCGAAGACTCCCAGGTCCACGTTTTGCACCGCAAGGGTAAGGAAGGCCTTGGCGCTGCATACATTGCGGGCTTCAAATGGGGTTTGGACGCCGGCTACGACGTCCTGGTGGAAATGGACGCTGATGGCTCCCACAAGCCGGAACAGCTGCCGCTCCTTCTGGACGCCATTGACCAGGGCGCAGACCTGGCGATGGGTTCGCGGTGGGTCGCTGGCGGCAGCGTGGTCAACTGGCCGTTGTACCGCCAGGCCATTTCCCGGATCGGCAGCACTTACGCCCGCATCATGCTGGGCCTGAAGATCAAGGACGTCACCGGCGGTTACCGGGCCTTCCGCAGGACCACCCTGGAAAAGCTTAACCTCGACCAGGTGGACTCCGTGGGTTACGGTTTCCAGGTCGACCTCGCCTGGCGCGTCGCGAAGATGGGGCTAAGGATTGAGGAACGGCCCATCACCTTCGTGGAGCGTGAGCTGGGTGCGTCGAAGATGAGCGGTAACATCGTTGTGGAAGCAATGATCAACGTCACCAAGTGGGGTCTGCTGGCCCGCTGGAACAAGCTGACCGGCAAGGATTCTTCCCAGACATGACCGCCGCGCTGGGCGGCGGCCGCCGCCCGGCTTTTGGTCAAACCTGAAAAGGGCCGTCCGGCACCTGTTGGTGCGGGACGGCCCTTTCAGTATGCCGCTCGGCGGCTCTTACTGGTCTGCGGAGTTAGGCTGTGCGCCGTTCGCCACGGCGTTCGCGCAGGATTGTGAGACGGTCTTCAAGAATCTGCTCCAGCTCGGGGAGGCTCCGCCGCTCAAGCAACATGTCCCAGTGAGTGCGGACGGCCTTTTCGTTGCTGGTGTCGGGACGCTCGCCGTCAACCAGAAGCGCTTCCTTGCCGGTCTTGGAAACCCAGACCGGGGGGATTTCCGCCTCGGAGGAGAAGGTGACAAAGACCTGCTCGCCATCCTCGCACCTGTATTCGACACGCTGACGCGGAGCCGGCTCCACGCCTGACTCGGTCTCCATGCTCTGCGCGCCAAGGCGCATACCCCGCAGGCTGCGATCGCTCATGTTTTCTCCCTCTGGTCGGTTCGCGGAGCAAGGCCCCACGCTAGCCGGGGGCGGTACAGGCCGCCCGGACTACTGTGTGCACTGT
Organism: Arthrobacter sp. R4; assembly: GCF_051365025.1. Taxonomy (NCBI): domain Bacteria; kingdom Bacillati; phylum Actinomycetota; class Actinomycetes; order Micrococcales; family Micrococcaceae; genus Arthrobacter; species Arthrobacter sp. R4. Next base: position 317,293 of record NZ_JBLWIJ010000010.1, on the reverse strand, counting down.
GCTGCATCAATAGATTCAACGCATTGCGAAGCTTTCTTGTTCCGTCGGTTCTCACCGGACCGGACAAATATTCAATTATACGGGTTTTGGGGACCGGTCACCAAACTGATGGGGATCCGCGCCAAAGCACGGATCCCCATCAGTATGTGGTGTTTCGGGTCAGGACCCTGGCTGCTTGGCAGCCACCTCATCGAACAAACCCCCGCTGGCCTGAGGGTCGGGGTTGGTGCCGCCGAGTGCATTCCCGATTCCCTTCAGTGCTTCGCCGACTTCACTGGGGATAATCCACAGCTTGTTGGAGCTTCCCTCAGCGAGCTTAGGCAGGGTCTGAAGGTATTGGTACGCCAGGAGCTTCTGGTCGGGATTGCCCTTGTGGATGGCATCGAAGACCTTTTGAATGGCCTGCGCTTCACCGTCAGCACGGAGGATGGCCGCCTTTGCGTCACCCTCTGCGGCCAGGATGGATGCCTGGCGCTGGCCTTCGGCAGTGAGGATCGCCGACTGCTTGGTGCCTTCTGCAGTGAGGATGGCAGCGCGGCGGTCACGTTCGGCGCGCATCTGCTTTTCCATGGAGTCCTGGATGGAATGCGGCGGATCAATGGCCTTCAGCTCAACGCGCGAGACCCGGATGCCCCATCGGCCGGTTGCCTCATCCAGCACACCGCGCAGCTGTCCATTGATCTGGTCCCGGGAGGTCAGGGCCTCTTCCAGGTTCAGCCCACCGACGACGTTTCGCAGCGTGGTGGTGGTCAGCTGCTCAACGGCCTGGATGTAGTTCGCGATCTCGTATGTGGCAGCGCGTGGATCGGTGACCTGGAAATAGACCACGGTGTCGATGGATACCACCAGGTTGTCCTCGGTGATGACCGGCTGCGGCGGGAATGACACCACCTGTTCCCGAAGGTCAAGGAGGGGCAGTAGTCGGTCGACGAAGGGAATCAGGATGGTCAGGCCGGGGTTCAGCGTCCGTTGATACTTACCGAGGCGTTCTACAACACCGGCCCGCGCTTGCGGGATGATACGCACCGAGCGGACCAGAACAATTATCACGAACACGATCAGGACCACCAGCACAATGGCCACTGCGGCTCCTCCTGCGTTATCCATACATCTCCTCTTATCCCCAGTTGTTATTGAAGCTGTATCTAGGCCGGGCCGGCAGGTTCCGGCTGGGCTGTAACCACAGCGGTGGCGCCGTCGATAGCGGAAACCACTACCTTCTGGCCGGCCGCCAGAACTCCGGCTGCCGAGCGGGCGGTCCAGACGTCGCCGCCGATCTTTACGAGGCCACCGGTGGAACTGACTGGTTCCATCACCAGCGCCTGCTCGCCGATGAGCCGGTCAACGTTGGTGCGTTGTTCGCTGGGCCCTTTTTTCAGGTGCGTGAGTGCCACTGGCCGCACGAAGGCAATCATCAACAGTGACACCACGCAGAAGACCACGATCTGCAGCCAGAGGTCGGCGCCGGCGAAGTCTGCGACCAGGGCAGCGAGGGTACCGCCCCCGAGCATGATGAAGAACAGGTCAAGTGTGATCATCTCGATCACTGCAAAAGCGAGGAAGGCGGTGAGCCACAGTGCCCACCAGTTCTCGCCAAGCCACTCAAACATTCCGTCCCCCTTCGACAGCCTTCGGTCGTGCAGCGTGCAACGACGGCAGGCCCTCAGTACTGTCCTCCAATCGTAGTCCGAAGGGCAGCAGGGCGTTAGGTTGCGCCGACTTTCGCGGGGATAGTGGCCAAGTCGTTACCGGGACGGTGTCAGGCGGAAGACGCTGATGCGGAACCGCGCCGCCACAGCGGTGTTAGATTCCAGTTTGGCCAGACGTGCGGACAGCTCCGCGCGGTCCAGGTGATGACCGGCCGGACCCATGTAGGCGAGGTCGGCAACTTCCTCGGGTGAAAGGACCAGTGGAATGTCGAGGTCGTGGACGGCTTCGAGGCTGAACTGGGCAGACATCGCATCAACGAGCTTGTCGTCTTTGCCCTCTTCGATCCCGAGCATCCCCGTCTGCCCGGCTATGGCCGCGAGGTGGCCGGTCCTGGGCGTGACCACCACCAGCCGTCCGCCGGGCCGGAGGACGCGGGCGAATTCCGCCGGGTTCCGGGGCGCGAAAATCACCGTCACGACGTCGATGGCATGGTCCGCCACGGGCAGCGGCTGCCACACATCGCATACGAGATTGACGGCTTCGGGATTAAGGCGGGCCGCCCGCCTCAGGGCGAATTTTGAGATGTCCAAGCCGATGGCCGTGACATGGGAGGACGCTGCCGTGGCCGCGTCAAGCATCACCCGCAGGTAGTAGCCAGTGCCGGTGCCGGAGTCCAGCAGGGTCGCCGCTTCCGTGGGAAGGAAGGGAACGACGGCGGCAGCCACTGCCTCGGCGAGCGGACCGTAGTGGCCGGTCGCCAGGAAGCTCACTCGGGCGGCCACCATTTCGGCGGTATCGGCCTCGAATGCGGTGCCTTTCCCGACGAGGAGATTGAAGTATCCCTGTTTGGCGGCGTCGAAGCTGTGTCCCTCAGCGCAGGCCAGGACTGGCGTACCGGCGTCGCGGGTCATGTTCAGCTGCGAACGGCAGACTGTGCAGCGCAGCGCCAGTACAGGGGAGGAGAGCATGTCCACCATCTTATGGCGGCTGGCCGGGCAGACACCGCGCGCGGGGACCACCCGGCGTTCTTCTCCCGGGGAGGGGCGCAGGTTAGGCTCACGGGGTGATGCCAGAACACCTCCCGCTGTTAAACACCGTATCGGCTCCGGCCGTCCACCCTGACGGGAGCCGTGCCGTGGTTTCGGTCACCAGACCCGACTTTGATGCCGACGCCTATGTCGGACAGCTATGGACTGTCCCCCTGGATCCCGGGCTCCTGCCGCGCCGGATCACCCGGGGCTTCAAGGATTCGGCACCTTCCTTCTCCCCGGACGGCCTGGCATTGGCTTTTCTGCGCGCAACGGGGCCGTCCGCGAAGCCGCAGCTGTTTGTTGTGGAAGCAGGTGGCGGTGAACCGCGGGCGTTGACTGACCGGATCCTGGGCGTCGACGGCTTTTCCTGGTCACCGGATTCCCAGCGGATTGTCTTCAGCTCCCGGCAACCTGCCGCAGGCCGCTACGGTACCTGGGAGAACGTAGGACACGCAGCTGAGGATCCGCGGCTCGTCACCGAGTTCCAGTACCGGCTCAACGGGGTGGGGTACACGAAAGACAAACCTGCCCAGCTTTTTGTCCTGGACGTCCCGGAATTTGGCGAGGAACCGCGCGTTGTTCCGCGCGGACGTGCCCAGCAGGACCACAAGCCAGCTGGCGACGTCCCCCTCGCCACGCAGTTGACTTCCGCAGCCACCGACCATGACAGCGCGGCATTCAGTGCCGACGGTGCCTTCGTCTACTATGTTTCCGCACCCGCCGGGAGCGACGAATCGCTGGAGACGGGCATCTACCGTGTGCCGTCCGGGGGTGGAGAACCACTGCACGTGGAGCAGGACGGAGCGCCGCGGCAAACCGTTCACGCCGTCCGGCAGTCCAGGGACGGCAAGTGGCTGTTCTTTGTCGCCAGGGATGTCGGTGAATCCGGAACGGACTTCGTCGCCCGCAACGCGGCACTTTACTGCATGCCCACGGGGGGCGGCGAAGCAACAGCGCTCACAGACCCGGAGATCATGGACGTTGCCTGCCCAGGCGACCGCCTCGAACTGCGCGGGCCGGCCGGAGCCCTAGTGCTGAACAACGCCCAGGGCACCGTGGAACTGCTGGAGTTGCATGCCACAGGTGAGCATGCATTGCTGGTTCATGGGGACCAGGTTGTTACCGGGGCCGCCTGGGCCGGCGGATCCATGTTCGTCTCGTTCAGCAGCCCTTCCACCGCCGGCGATGTGGCCATCCTCGAGGACGGGCAATTGCGGCTCCTCACGGATTTTTCCGCTGCGCTTCGCCGGCAGGCGGAGCTCACCATTCCCCAGGAGCTCACGTTCCCTTCAGCGGACGGATATCCGGTACACGGCTGGCTGTTCATGCCTGCGGGCAAGGGGCCCCATCCTGTACTGCTGTCCGTTCACGGCGGGCCGTTCGCCCAGTACACGGTGGCCATTCATGACGAAGCCCAGGTTTATGCGGGTGCCGGCTATGCGGTGCTGATGTGCAACCCGCGAGGCTCCGCAGGCTACGGCCAGGACCACGGACGCGCCATCAAAGGGGCCATGGGCACCCTCGACATGCAGGATGTCCTGGCGTTCCTTGATGGGGCGCTGGAGAAATTTCCGGGCTTGGACACCGGCAGGCTTGGTATGGTGGGTGGCTCCTATGGCGGTTATCTCACCGCGCTGACCATTGCCCGCGACCACCGTTTCACAGCTGCCATCGTGGAGCGTGGATTCCTCGATCCGGTCAGTTTTGAAGGATCGGCGGACATTGGGTGGTACTTCGGTGCAGAGTACGTGGGCCGGTCGCGCTCTGCCGTGGCGGCGCAGAGCCCAATGGAACATGTGGACGAGGTCCGGACTCCCGCGCTGGTCATTCACAGCGAGGATGACCTGCGGTGCCCGGTGGAGCAGGGCCAGCGCTACTTCACTGCCCTGAAGCGGAACCGGGTCCCGACCGGGCTGCTCCTGTTCCCGGGCGAGGACCATGAACTTTCCAGGACAGGTACGCCACACCACCGTCGCCTCCGGTTCGAGCACATCCTCCGCTGGTGGTCCCGATACCTGCCGACGGCGGCGAACCCCGCTGGGACCGACGCCTGAGGGCCCGGCGGCAACAGATCTAGTGCCGTGGCAGGTCCGGGAGGCCAGGGAGGAAACCCAGCGCAGCGCGTGCCTTGCCGATGCCGGGCTCCGCCCAGTGGGCCGCATATTCGGCATTGCCACTCAGGGACCTCAGCTCGGCCCGGTCAACATACAGCGTCCCCTGGAGGTGATCGGTCTCGTGCTGGACGATCCTGGCCTGCCAGCCAGTAAATTCCCTTTCGGCCGGCAAGCCGCCGGGCTCAACGAAGTTCAGCCGGACTCGTTCTGGTCGGACCACCACGGCCTGCAGGCCGTTCAGCGAGAGGCAGCCTTCGAAAAAGGCAGCAGCTTGCGTGCCCACCGCTCGGTAGCGCGGATTCAGGACCGCGAGGAACTCAAGCGGTGTCCGGTTCCGCACGGCCGCAGCTTCCGGATCGACGTCGAACTTGTCCTCCATGACCGCGAGCTGGAGGGGGATGCCCAACTGCGGGGCGGCCAGACCAACTCCGGGGGCTTCGTGCATCACCCGCCGCATCAGATCAATGAGCTGGTCCAGTTCGCTGGACGTTATCTGGCCCTCAAAAGCGGCTGCCTGCTGCCGCAGCACTGGGTGCCCGGCCTGCACGATCGGCGGCAGCGGTCCTGCCGCAAGGATTTCCTGCACGGTCTCCTGGATGCGGGCAGGACTGAAAGGCGTCGGCAACGATGCGTGACTCATGGGGAACAGCCTAGCGGCGCAAAAGAAGCGGCTGCAGCAGCCATCGGTTAGTGTCGGTTCCATGGCTGAAAAGACGTCGTCGGAAAAACCACCGCTGGAACTGGTCCTTGATTTTGTCCGGACTTTGGAGGCGGGAGGCGTGGGTGCCGACATCCGGCCCTTCCTGGCGGACGGGTTTGTCCTCGTTGAGGCGCCGCACCTGCTGGCGCCCGAAGGTTCAACCCGGAGCCGGGATCAGGTCCTGGCGGGTGCCGATCACAGCGGCGGCGTCGTTGCCAACCAGAAGTTCGAGATCCGGCGGACCACCTGTGAACAGGGGCGCGTTGTCCTGGAGGCTGACTGGTCAGCGACTTCCCTGATGGACTTGCGGTATTGGGATGCCGGGGACACCATCCGGGCGCGCACGTCGTCTGTTTTTGAGGTCCGTGACGGACTGATCGTGAGCCAGGACAGCTACGACTGCTACTTCATCGATTCCTGAACGCCACCTTCAAACGGCCGCTCCACTCCGGCTGCGTGAGGACCTCACTGCATCGACCTCACTGCATCGTGAAACGGCGTGCCACTGCCCTGTTGAGTGGCTGCACGGAAGCGACCGCCCCCATGGCGGAGTTCCTCAGGCGGAGCCAAGGCTCCGTAAGGGGACGCCCCAGCATCATGTTGACTTCGGACTGCCGGCGCGCAATACGTGCTGCCCGGCGGCGCAGGACCTCAAAGTCCCGAAGGCGGCGCTCAACGGTCCCGCCCGCCATGCCCCCACAGATGATGGGGGCCAACGCTTCGCCGTCCAGCCATCCGAGGTTCATTCCCTGACCCCCGATCGGGCTGACCTCATGGGCGGCGTCACCAATCAGCACAGTCCTGCCGGCCACCATGCTGCGTGCCAGAGCCGAGCGGACACTGAAGCTGCTGAGCATCGTACTGCTGCCGGCATCGAGGCCTATTCCCGTCCGTTCCTGCACCAGGGAAGCAAGGTCTGCGGCGGAGGCAGTGCGGGGCTCGCCGACGCGGACGACCCAGCGCCGTAAGCCACCTGGCAGCGGGAAGGACTCCACGATCCCGCCTTCCTCCAGGAACAGGACGGCGTCCGTGCCAAAAATCCCGGCGTCGGCGAAATCTCCCATCACGTAGTGGTCCGGGTATCGTCTCGCGGTCACCGGAATCCCCAGCAGCTGGCGCACCGTGGAGTGGGTGCCGTCCGCTGCCACGGCGAGTGCGGACGCCAGGTGCGTGGAAGCCCCGCCGGAAGTCACTGCGAGAGCCAGCCTGTCGCCGTCGTCCGTTATTCCAGTGACGCGGGCGCCCCTGGCCAGCGCCGTGGGATCCAGGTCCTGTACACGGCGCTCAAGGTGCGCTTCCGTGCTGCACTGCGGCAGGGACAGCACAAAGGGGAAGTCCCTTGAGACCGATTCAAACGACATAGTGCCCACAAGTTTCCCGCCGCTGTAGGCCCGGCCGCGGCGGATCGGCACCCCGTCAGCGACCAGAGCCCGGGCAACCCCGGCGCGCTCAAGCGCAGCGAGGGCGGGCGGATGGATGCCTATAGCGCGCGAATGCCGGTCACGCTCAGACCGTTGTTCCAGGACACGCACACCCACCCCTTCCTGCAGCAACAACGCGGCCAGGTAAAGGCCCACCGGGCCGCCGCCCACTACCGCGACGTCAGTCATGGGGTTCCTTGCGGCAGACCAGCAAGTGGTGGAAGGCAGAACTGGATTCCACATGCCAACCCGGCGGAGCCAAAGCCCCAAGTTCCTGCTGCGTATAGCTGCGGCGAATGGAGGTCAGGCCGTCTTCCCGGATAAACGAACCACGGAATGGCAATGCGGCAACGGAGAACAGTGCATAGGCAGCCGGGCTGCGGCGCAGGTCGTTGTGCAGCACCTTCGTGCGCGCGAGTTCTTTCGAGTCTGACAGCAGTTGCTGCAGCTCGGCCGGTTGAAGGTGGTGAAGGACATGGTTGGAGATGACTACGTCGAAGGTCAGTCCTTCCCCGAGGAGCTCTGTGGTGTGCGCGCGCCGGAATTCGACCCCGGGAACAGGCGGGCGGGAGGACGCGAAAGCATGGGCGCGGCCGTCAGGATCTATGCCGGTGACGTGCAGCCTCAACCCGTCCTTGGCCGCCCACCGGGACAGTCGGACTGCGAGGTCGCCACCGCCGGAGCCGACGTCCAGCACGGTGGTGGTACTCCCGGCGTGTAGTAGGGGTCGAATTTCCTGCACATACAGCCGGTGCCAGCCTGATAGTGCGCCGTTGACCAGAGCGAACTGCCGGTAGGTCCGTTCAAGCCGGTTTGGATCGCAGTCAGGCAAGTCCATCTGTTCAACAGCATCGGAGGCGCGTCGGCGCATCAACCACACCTGGGGCTCAAGCCAGCGAAGATTCTGCGGCTTTTTCCCCTACGGCTGAGGCAGGTGAGGGGGTTCGTCCTGTGCCCTGCCGCAATTTGGTGAACAGGCCGGTTTCCACCGTAAGCCCCGGGCCGAAAGCCATGGAGCAGATACGCTCGCCACCTCCGTCCAACGGCTGGTCGAGGATGTATTTGAGGACGAACAGGACAGTGGCGCTGCTCATGTTGCCATAGTTCCGCAGCGTCTCCCGTGCCGGCACGAGTTGCTCATCGGTCAGTTCCAGCCTCGATTGGACCTTGTCCAGGATGCTCCGGCCGCCCGGGTGGATGCCCCAATGCTGGATTTCACGGTAGGGGAGTGCCTGCACTGACGGGTCGCGGGCGAGTAGGGGCCCCAGTGCCCCGATGATGTGGTCATCAATGATGTGGGGCACGTAGTTTCCCAGGATCATTTCGAATCCGTGATCGCCGATATTCCAGGCCATGGATTCCTCGCCCACGGGTGTCAGCACGGTTTCAAAGTGGTCCAACTGCATCAGCGCAGGGGCGTCCGGTGCTTCGCGGGCGGTGACGACGGCGGCCGCTGCGCCGTCTGCGAAGAGCGCCGACCCCATGATGGTGTCCGGATCGTTGGAGGTTCGGACGTGCAGGGAGCAGAGCTCGGCGCAGACCACAAGGACCACCGCCTCCGCATCGGCCTCACAAAAGGATTTTGCGGCACGGAGGGCAGGAAACGCTGCGTAACAGCCCATGAACCCGAGGTGGTAGCGCTGTACGGAAGGGTCCAGCCCCATCGCGCGGACGATCTTATAGTCAGGGCCAGGATTGTAGAACCCGGTGCAGGAGACCGTAATGAGGTGGGTAATCTCCTGTGCTGCCAGGTCCGGGCAGGCGTCGATGGCGGACCGTGCAGCCTCGATGAACAGCTTGGTGGCTTCGCGGCCGAATATCTCATTGCGGACTTTAGTGCTGGGGTTCAGCAACAGGCTGGTTGCCGGGTCGAAGAACTGCGGATCATCAGCCCGGAAGTCCCTCGTCATTTCCTCGACGGCGGTGTAGCGGGTGTCGATTGCCGCCGAGTCGAAGCATGTGCTCACCAGCCTCGAGCCAAGACGGGTCAGTCCAGGCTGGGCGGCGAAAACGTCACGCGCTTCTGTTTGAACCAGCATCGTTGGCGGGACAGCTGTTTCCAGGGAACGCACATAGACCGTCATTGGTTTATTCTTGGCGAGGTCCGCAGATATGACAATGGGTCGGGTCGCGGGAACGGCCTCTGAAGAGCGCAAATACCCTTCGACAGAGTGGGGGAAGCTGGTTAGATAGACCCAGGGCACGCTGCAGGGGGCTGCCGGGGCGCCGCCGCGCGAAACCGCGGTAAAACAGGGAGACAACAATGAGCATCGCCACGAGGTCGGAGAAGCAGTCGTCTGAACTGCACGTTGCCGACAGCCATGATCTGATCCGCGTCCAGGGCGCGCGGGAGAACAACCTGAAGGACATCAGCATTGAGATCCCCAAACGCCGTCTAACGGTATTCACCGGTGTCTCGGGATCCGGGAAGAGCTCGCTGGTGTTTGCTACCATCGCCGCGGAGTCGCAGCGGATGATCAACGAGACCTACAGCGCCTTCGTGCAGGGGTTTATGCCGTCGCTGGCGCGGCCCGACGTGGACTTTCTCGAAGGACTGACGACGGCGATCATCGTCGACCAGGAGAGGATGGGAGCCAACCCCCGCTCCACGGTGGGCACTGCCACTGATGCCAACGCCATGCTCCGGATCCTCTTCAGCCGCCTGGGCAAGCCGTACGTTGGGCCACCCACGGCCTTTTCCTTCAACGTCCCGACGCGGAAGGCCAGCGGCGTGATGAGCACCGAGAAGGCAGGCGGCCGGGTGGAGAAGGCCGTTGTCCAGAATGCTGTCTATCTGGGCGGCATGTGTGCTCGTTGCGAGGGCATGGGTTCGGTCTCCGACTTCGACCTCACCGCACTGTACGACGACAGCAAGTCGCTTGGCGACGGTGCACTCACCGTCCCCGGTTACAGCATGGATGGATGGTACGGCCGGCTGTTCGAGGGAATGGGCCTGCCGATGGACAAGCCGATTGCCACGTTCACGAAAAAGCAGCTTGAGACGATGCTGTACGCCGAGCCCACCAAGATCAAGGTTGAAGGCATCAACCTTACGTTCGAGGGCATCATCCCCAAGATCCAGAAGTCCATGCTGTCCAAGGACGTCGAGGCGATGCAGCCACACGTGCGGCGCTTTGTGGAGCGCGCCATCACTTTCCAGGCTTGCCCCGAGTGCGAGGGAACGCGGCTCAGCCCTGAGGCCAGGTCCTCGAGAATCCAGGGCAAGAACATCGCCGACCTCTGCGAGATGCAGATCAGCGACCTGGCCGAATGGGTCCGCGACTTCGACGAACCATCGGTGGCGCCGCTGCTCAAAGGCCTGCGGCACCTGCTCGACTCGTTCGCAGAAATCGGGCTCGGCTATTTGTCGCTGGACCGGCCGGCCGGGACGCTGTCCGGGGGAGAGGCCCAGCGCACCAAAATGATCCGCCATCTCGGGTCCTCCCTCACTGACGTTACCTATGTCTTCGACGAGCCGACCATTGGCCTGCACCCGCATGACATCGAACGGATGAACCAGCTCCTGCTGCAGCTCCGGGACAAAGGCAACACCGTACTCGTCGTGGAGCACAAGCCTGAGACCATCGCCATAGCCGACCACGTCGTCGACCTCGGTCCGGGTGCTGGAACCCAAGGTGGAAGCGTCTGCTACGAGGGAAGCCTGGAGGGGCTGCGGGGGAGCGACACCACCACCGGTCACCACCTCGACGACCGGGCGGCATTGAAGGACGCGGTCCGTTTGGCCACCAGCAAACTGGAAGTCCGCGGCGCCTCCACGCACAACCTCCAGAACGTGGACGTCGACGTCCCGCTCGGCGTGCTCTGCGTCGTGACCGGTGTCGCCGGCTCGGGAAAAAGCTCGCTCATCCATGGCTCCGTGGCGCAACGCGACGGCGTCGTGGTGATCGATCAGGGTGCCATCAAAGGCTCACGGCGCAGCAACCCGGCCACGTACACCGGACTGCTCGAGCCAATCCGCAAGGCGTTCGCTAAGGCAAACGGCGTGAAACCGGCGCTTTTCAGCTCCAACTCCGAGGGCGCCTGTCCCACGTGCAACGGCGCCGGCGTCATCTTCACCGAGTTGGGCGTCATGGCCACCGTCGAATCCACCTGCGAGGACTGCGAAGGCCGCCGGTTCCAAGCATCAGTGCTGGAGTACACGCTCGGCGGGCGAAACATCTCCGAGGTGCTGGCAATGTCCATGACGGAGGCTGAGGCCTTCTTCAGCGACGGCGAGGCGAACACGCCTGCCGCCCACAAGATCCTCGACCGGCTCGTCGACGTGGGGCTCGGTTACCTCACGCTCGGACAGCCACTCACCACGCTCTCAGGCGGTGAGCGTCAACGCGTCAAGCTGGCCACCCAGATGGCTGAGAAGGGCGACGTTTACGTACTCGACGAGCCGACCACCGGCCTCCACCTTGCCGATGTCGAGAACCTGCTGGGGCTGCTGGACAGGCTGGTTGACTCCGGCAAGTCCGTGATCGTCATAGAGCATCACCAGGCGGTCATGGCGCACGCTGACTGGATTATCGATCTCGGTCCCGGTGCAGGTCACGACGGCGGCAAGATCGTTTTCGAGGGTACGCCCGCCGAGCTGGTGGCCGCCCGTTCCACGCTGACGGGCAAGCACCTCGCGGCTTACGTCGGTTCCTAGGACTGAACAGCCAAGGGATTTTGCCGGACTGAGTTATCTCAACTTGGGCCTGTGCCCTGGCGAGCATCAGACGCGGTCGAGCTCCTCGTCGAAGCGGTCGCGTGCCGCCTCAATGCGCGGCATGTTCTGCTCCGCCCACTCCAGCAGCACGTCAACCGGGTGGCGGAGCGTCTTGCCGAGCGGGGTAATCCGGTAGGTGACCGCGACCGGTCGCGACGAGGTCACCTCACGTTCGACGATGCCGTTGCGTTCCAGCCGCCGGAGCGTCCCGGTGAGCGATTTCTGCGTGACCTCCGGGACGGCGCGGCGGAGCTCGTTGAAGCGGGAAGGCCGTTCGCACAGCTCGTTCAGGACGCTGAGCGACCACTTGTCGAGCACCTGGTCGAGGAGGTCTCGGTGCGCGGTCGCGATGCGGAGCTCAGTGGGGGTATCCATGGTGAAACCTGGTCTCGTTGAAGTGTCCTTTGGCGCCTAAGTATCTTGATGATACCTAGTTTAGGCACTATGACGATACACATTGGACGAGAAGAGGCGTTTCGATATGACGGTCCAACGCTTTACCCCTAAAGGCATGCTTCAGCCGGTCCCGTACCACCACGTCGCCGTCGGCACGGGTGCCAGGCACGTGCATGTCAGCGGGCAGGTTGCGCGCCAGGCCGATGGCACGCCCGTCGCGGTGGGCGATTTGGTGGGGCAGGTCGCGCAGGCCCTGCGGAACACAGCCACAGGCCTGTCAGGTGCCGGCGCGACGTTTGCGGACGTGCTGCGGCTAACGTTCTACGTCACGCAGTGGCGGCCCGAGCGGATCGGCGACTTCATGGCCGGCGTGGAAGCCGTCGCCGACGAGATCGGCCTCGAACTCCCGATGCCGCCCACGTCCCTCATCGGTGTCGAGGCACTGTTCGAGAAGGACGTGCTCGTGGAGGTCGAGGCCACCGCGCTCGTCGACTGAGGACGGAAAGCCCAGTCGGCGTTGGGGTGCGAGGCGGTGGGTCGTGGCCAAGATTTGCGGCGAGCTTGTGGCGGCCAGGTCCACCCTGACAGGCAACCACTCTGCGGCCTGCATCAGGTAGGCAAATAACAGGGGGGGGTGAAGCCGGGTTGAGTTATGTCAACCTGGTGCGGCCGCGAGATGGCAGTTCGAGGCAATGGTCAACGGCTGCATTGCCTCGAACTGCCATCTCGCACGCATCCCTGCGGCTCAAACCGTACGGCGCGTATTTAGAAGCGACAGATTTGAGTCGGCATTGAAGGCGAAATTAGTGCGTGGACTCTGGCTCGGTAGTGTCGACTCGCGCCTCACCGGCAGTTCTCGCAGCCACTTCCTCTCCAATGCTTTTTACGCCGATAATCTACATTATGTAAAGTAAAGGGTGATTCTCTTCGGCATCGCAGTCCTCGTAATGGGCGCCCAAATAACCAGATTCTCGCTATGGCAGAGGGACGAGTACTGGCGAGAACGAGGAAGAGATCCTAAACATCCGGAGCGGTTTCCGTCGGCCGACGCTGAATAGTTCCACCGCGTATCTCATCAGATGAATCATTCAGGCCCTGCAGCTACCCAGGTCACCCCAAAAACACGCCGCTGCCGAGCTTTGGTCCCGCTACATTGCCAAGCGACTAGGATCAGCGCGAGAGGCCGCGCTGTATCGGGCCAAGACATCGTTACAACCCGGAAGTACTAGTGATGATCAGGATAATGATACTTGTGACGTTCCTGATATTCGGATACTCGCTGGGCTGGAGCGGACGCTTCAGACTGGATCTGAAAAGTGGTTCGACAACGGAACTGGTCCTAGAGACCATCCATCTCGGGCTGATGGCGCTACTTGCGGTTTTCATGTTTGCGTTGCCACCCATGACTGACTTTCATGGTCGTCCTGAGCTTGCCTACTCCTCCGGAGCTGTACTAATAGCAGCCCTCGCGCTCTTCAATCTCAAAACGAAAAGCCTTATCCTGTCGCTCAGTCCTGCGTCGGGCTCAAGGGCGAAGCCGGCGCCAGAGCAGCGTCGGACTAAATGGCCATATTCCTTTGCGTGGGCCACAGGCTACTTTCTGGCTGCATGGTATGTGGCAACGATCTACGCAAAGTTCGTGTGAGCGTCGCGCCCGTGTGAACCCGGCGTTTCACAAGCGCACCGTCCGGCCAACCATCCCGCCAGCCCCGTATGGAGTCCTTCGCTGCGGCGTGTTTGTCTTCGAGTAGTGCCGAATTGAATATGCACACTTACCAGTAGGACTCTGCGTATCTCATCAGATGAATCAATAAGCCTGGAACATCCCCGTCTTCTCGGCTGCAGCACGGTGGGTCCGCGCACAACTAAGGTCGGTCTTGTGACGGGTGGTCTGCACAGTTTCTCCCCGGGGACGTGGCCGTGTGCAGCGCGTGTCCCGAATTCATGATCGCGATGCCCCGACGACACGCAGGAGGTGACCCGAATGGAACGGTTTCTGATACTGCTGGCCATAGTCCTAGCTTTAGTGGCAGTCTGCACAGCCGGACGCTATCGATACCCCATCAAGGAAGGATCCCGTGCAGATCACTTCTTCGAACGGCTCCAGTTGGCAGGGAACGTAGTTGCCATCGGAGTGGAACTCCTGCTTCCCGCCGTCACAGGTTTTCTTGGTCAGCCCTTGCTGGCCTACGCGGCCGCAATCCTCCAAGTTTTGGCTGTGAGCATCTTTCGAGTCCAGCTGCCTCCAATTCGGCCGCTCCGCCCCGGGACGGCCGCGAAGCACTCAGTAGGTGAACCTGGACTTCGCCGCACTCGATGGCCCTACCAAACGGCCTTCGCACTGGGATACGTCCTGCTCCTTGCTTACGTGGCGTCCATATTCGGTACGTATTTCTAATAGCCGACGGCAGCAAGGAACGATCGGGAAACCGACAGCTAAGCGGGATCTGCAGCGCCCAGCGCCCGCATAGGACTCGGCGGCTCGCATGCTCAAAGCCTGCCTCACCGGCAACATCGACACCCCGCTGGTTGCCCAAATGCTCGGCTACAGCTACCAAGTCACCCAGAAACACGCCGCAGCAGCGGCAGAACCGTGGTCGCGTTACGCAGGCGCAGAGATGGCATGGATAATGGCCGAACAGATACTCCGCTAGTATGGAGAACGCATGACGCCCGGAACAATATTCGGCTTGGCATTGGTAGGGGCAGGATTTATTCTCTTCGCTACTTCAGCTGGGCTGACGGAACGGGTGGCGAGGATCCGCGTCGAGTGGTTTCAGCCAAATCTGAACCGGCTGGCATTCAAGGGCGAAACGTCAGAATACTGCGGATCATGGCCGGGGCTTGGGTTGGGATCGGCGTCGCCATTGCGATCCTTGGGCTTGTCTCGGCCAGATAACCTCGGTGGCAGAGTTCCTCAACTAGCCATCACCGGACCGCTTGGCGGCACTATCGGCTCTACCGGTTAAATGCGGGCTCTGTAGCCAACTGAGAATAGTTCTAACGCGCCGGGCACCGTTCGCTTCACGTTCGTCGTCGACGCGGTCGCGACGTCATCAGGCAGGTTGAGGAGCTCCGCTGAACGACACTCCTGGAATCGGCATCACCGCGTGACGGCCCCCGGTCGGTGGGTGGCGCCGGCTCACCGTCGCGGTCGAACCCCGACACCGATGACGGCTCCCAAACCGGCTCCAACGCCACGCCAACAAAAGGACTGTCGAAATACGCCAGTCCAACAGCTATGCCAACGGCAGCTCCCAGCAGCGTCCCGATCCACAAAGCCTTGTTCATCGGCGCGTCACAGGAAGGCCGTTAGCCCTCATAGGCGCTTCGAAGTGCGGCAATATCCAGCTTGCGCATTCCCAGCATGGCCTGCATGGCGCGCTGTGAGCCCTCGGGATCCGGTCCGGCGATCAGGGACGACAGGACTGAGGGGACGATCTGCCACGACACGCCATAGCGGTCCTTGAGCCATCCACACTGGCTCTCCGCTCCCCCAGTCGTCAGGGCCTCCCAGTAGCGGTCCACTTCCTCCTGGTCTGCACAGTCAACAACAAACGAGACAGCCTCGGTAAAGTTGGACGCCGCTCCCCCGTTCAGAGCCAGAAACCTGCGCCCCTCGATCTCGAACTCGGCGGTGATTGCCTCCCCAGCCGGTCCGGGACCACCCTCGCCGTAGCGCGACACGTCCAGGATCCTGGAATCATCAAAGACTGAGACGTAGAACTCGGCAGCCTCTTCCGCCTGGTTCTCGAACCACAGGCAAGTGGAAATCTTCTGCATGGGTGCTCCCTTCCGGCTTGAGCCTAGTCCGGGGGCGTTTATGGCACAACGGCGGGGGGAAGCCGGCTGACCAGACCCACAGTGTTCCCTTCAGAGTCCTTGATGAAGGCCATCCATTCGTCCGTTCCGGCGGGGCCCAGTTTGTCGTCAGTATGGTGATAAATCACCTGCGGCGGGGCAATAACCTCCACTGCCCTGTCCTGGAGTGACTCGATCGTGGAGCGGACGTCGGTGACCTCCAAATAGAGCATTGACGACGGCGCCCCGCGCTCGAGGAGCAGCCTGACGCCGTCGAGATCGAAAAACAGCAGCCCGGGCGGGTCGTAGACAGCGGTTGGCTGCACCCCGAGCAATTGGGCATAGAAGGCGGAGGCGCGTTGCAGGTCCTTGGCCTGCTGGGCCACCTGAATCAAGCGCATGCTGCCTCCCTGGTGGTATGCCCACGGTCTTGTCCCTGCAATCTTCCGCAATCGGGAAGCAGGGAGCAACCATGGGTTCCCGAACGTCCTGGCCGCAACGCTAGGCTCGAAGTCATGACTTTCAAGACCTCTCCCCGCCCTATGTCCGGCAGCCGGCAGGCCGTCATCGCCGCAGCCCTGTCCGACGTGGTCCTGATCCTGGTTTTTGCGGCGATAGGGAGGGACGCGCACCAAAGGGGTGACATCGTCACAGGAGTGTTTCTCACTGCCTGGCCCTTCCTCGCCGGGGCAGCGCTCGCATGGATGTCGGGCAAGGTACGGCGGCGTCCCTTGTCACTTTCAACGGGTGTGGCCGTGTGGCTCAGCGCCGTTGCCGGCGGCATGATCCTACGGGCTCTCACTGGCCAGACAGTGGTGGTGGCCTTTGTGATCGTGGCCTTGCTGAGCCTGGGACTCTTTCTGGTGGGCTACCGGGCACTGCTGGCTTTGGTCCGCAGGATGAGGAAGTCCTGAGGCAGGCGAAACAAGGGCCTGCCGCCGGTGGCCATGTAATAGGCTGGCAGCACTGACCAGTCTTGCCGGGCACTGCTACGGCGCAACAGATCCGGAAGGATTGAAGTGATCACCGCATTCGTTCTGATCAAAACAGACGCCGCCCGCATCCCTGAAACCGCCGAGGAAATCTCCGCGATCCAGGGCATCAGTGAGGTGTATTCGGTAACTGGGGAATGGGACCTGATTGCCGTCGCCAGGGTGGCCAAGCACGAGGACCTCGCCGATGTCATCGCCGACCGGCTCTCCAAGGTCCCGGCGGTGGTTCACACCACCACGCACATCGCCTTCCGCGCGTACTCCCAACACGATCTCGACGCCGCTTTCTCTCTCGGTTTCGAACAGTAGCGTCAAAAGTTAAATGAGCAGGGCCCGGCTTCCAGCCGGGCCCTGCTCATTTCCGGGCATTTCTAGCCGTGGCTCAGCGACACCCAGCGGTCGAGGACGGCCGCCGCGGCGCCCGAGTCCACAGACGCAGCCGCACGCGCAAGCGCTGAACGCATGCGCTCCAAAAAGTCGCCGTCAGCCGAAGGGTCAAAAGCCACGAGCCCGGCGGCGGCGTTGAGCAGGACCGCGTCTCGGGCAGGCCCGGGATGGCCCGCAAGGACATCACGCACGACGGCGGCATTCACCTGCGCGTCTCCCCCGCGAAGCTCCTCCACGGTTGCGCGGCGGATACCCAGATCGGACGGCGAAAACATCAGCTCGGTCACGGCGCCGTCCCTAATTTCCCACACAGTGGACGGGCCCGTGGTGGTCAGTTCGTCAAGACCGTCATTCCCCCGGAAAACCAGGCCACGGCTGCCCCGGCGGGCCAGCACCCCTGCCACCAGCGGCGCCATCCTGGCATTTGCCACACCGACAGCCGAGGCTTGGACACCGGCAGGGTTGGTCAGCGGGCCGAGGAAGTTGAAGGCAGTGGGGATGGCCAGTTCCCTGCGCGGAACTGCCGTGTGGCGGAACGAAGGGTGGAACACCTGCGCGAAGCAGAAAGTGATTCCAGCCTCCTCGGCGTTCCGTGCAACCTGGCTGATGGGCAAGTCCAGCCGGACGCCCAGCGCCTCCAGAACATCGGCGGAACCAGAGGAGGACGACGACGCCCGGTTGCCGTGCTTGACCACCTTGGCGCCTGCCCCGGCCGCCACCAGTGCGGCCATGGTGGAGATGTTTACAGTGTTCAGCTGGTCACCGCCGGTGCCCACAATGTCCAGCTTTTCACCGGAAATGTTGACGGGATTCGCGTGGCCCAGCATGGCTTCCACCAGGCCGGACAGCTCTTCCACAGTCTCACCCTTGGCACTGAGTGCAACCAGGAACCCGGCGATCTGGGCGGGCGTCGCTTCGCCCGACATGATGGTGTCCATTGCCCACGCCGTATTGTCTGCAGTGAGGTCCGTGCCGCTGATGAGTGCCGAGATGAGCCGTGGCCAAGTATTGCCTGCCGCCGGTGCGGATGCGAGTGAAGTCACTCCCTGATGCTATCGACCGACGCCGCGCCCTGACCAATGTGAACCCCTCCGGGAACTTTTCCCAGTGATTTCGCGTCTTTGTAGAAAAAGTCCCCCCAAAAGGCGGTTTGCGTTGGGAAGTACGGACTTTTATAGACATAATGTCTATGTGACATCTGCGACCCATGCCCCCAGTACCCCGGCGCACCCCACGCTGAACCGCCCCAATATGGTTTCCGTTGGAACCGTAGTGTGGCTCTCCAGCGAGTTGATGTTCTTCGCCGGTCTTTTCGCCATGTACTTCACACTGCGCTCCACGAGCGGACAGATGTGGGCGGAAGAGACGGCCAAGCTCAACTTCCCCTTTGCGCTCGTCAACACGATCGTCCTCGTGGCCAGTTCCTTTACTTGCCAGATGGGCGTCTTCGCCGCCGAACGGCTGCAGCCCCGCAAGACCGGTGGCCCGTTCCAGTTCTCCCGCTGGGGCATGAATGAATGGTTCACGCTGACCTTCCTCATGGGCGCATTCTTCGTTGCAGGCCAGGCCACCGAATACGCAATGCTCGTCTCCGAGCACGTCTCGTTGTCGTCCAACGCCTACGGCTCCGCCTTCTACATCACGACGGGCTTCCACGGCCTCCACGTCATCGGCGGCCTGATTGCGTTCCTCTTCATCATCGGCCGCGCGTTTGCGGCCAAGAAGTTCGGCCACTTCGAGGCGACGTCAGCGATTGTCACGTCCTACTACTGGCACTTCGTGGATGTCGTGTGGATTGGCCTCTTCCTGGTCATCTACGTCCTCAAGTAGCCACGCTTTGATTCTTTTTCTACAAGAGGCAGAATTTCAAGAAGCGGCTCTCGGAGCCGGCGCACGATCGAAAAAAGGAACCACCACGTGAAGGCACTCTCGCAAAAGCGGCGTCACCCACTAGCAGCAATAGCGCTGCTCCTGATGGGGCTACTCGTCACGGGTGGGCTCTACGCCGTCGCCACTACCGTCAACGAGGCGAAGGCATCCACCACGAGCTACAGCGCCAACGACACCGCTGAGGGCGAGAAGCTCTTTGCAGCGAACTGCGCGACCTGCCACGGCATGGGTGCCAGCGGCACGCAGGATGGTCCCTCCCTCGTCGGTGTAGGTGCAGCAGCGGTTGACTTCCAGGTCGGAACCGGGCGCATGCCGATGCAGATGAACGGACCACAGGCTTACAAGAAGCCGGCCCAGTTCAACGATGAGCAGACCCACCAGCTTTCAGCATACGTAGCCTCCCTGGGAGCCGGCCCGGCAATCCCTGAAGAGCACCTGCTCGATGGCAAGGGCAATGCCGCCGAGGGTGGGGAGCTGTTCCGCGTGAACTGCGCAATGTGCCACAACGCCGCCGCAGCAGGCGGTGCCCTGACACGAGGCAAGTTCGCTCCTGCCCTCGCAGATGTTTCTGAGAAGCACATCTACGAGGCCATGGTCACCGGCCCGCAGAACATGCCAGTGTTCAGCGACGCCAACGTTTCCCCTGAAGGCAAGCGCGACATCATCACCTTCCTCAAGCAGATTGAGTCCAACGGCTCCCCCGGCGGCGCTGACCTGGGCTCCCTCGGCCCCGTCGCTGAAGGCCTGTTTGTCTGGGTTGCCGGCCTGGGCGTCATCATTGCGTTCACCATCTGGCTGACGTCCCGGACGTCCTAGGCGCTCCGCGACACATTAGAACTCCTGCTGATCCGTCAGCAGTTTGAAATTGCAAAACTAACTCGGCATAAGCCGGGACGAGAGAAGGATGAGGCGAATTATGGGCAACCATAGTGACGGCAGTCCGAACCACTCGGGCACCGTAGCTACGGCTGGTCAGAATGAGGTGGAGAAGTTCCAGGATCCTGGGCTTCCTCCGCACCGTTTGCGCCTGGCTGACACGGACCCGAAGGCCGCCAAGCGTGCAGAACGGCAGGTCGCGCTACTTTTTGGCACCTCCGTTGTCGGCACACTGATCTTCCTGGTGGCATATTTCGCCATCGACCTGGGTGAAGGCGCCGATATCGCCACCATCCGGCTACAGAACGCCCTGCTCGGCGTGGGCACCGCCTTCGCCATGCTTGGCATCGGTACGGGCATCGTGCACTGGGCGAAGGCCCTGATGCCTGACCACGAAGTCTCCGAGGAACGCCACGCGATCCGCACAGAGGACGACCGCCAGGCCGCAGTCCGCATCGTCGACGACATCGTTGACGAGACGGGCATCAAGCGCCGCCCGCTGATCCGCAACACCCTCCTGGGAGCTGTCGCACTGGCACCGCTGCCCGCCCTGGCCATCTTCGGCGACCTGGGCCCGCGCCCGGATAAGGTGCTGTCGCACACCATGTGGGCACCCGTGGAAGGCAAACTCAAGCGCCTTACCCGCGATCCTGACGGCACCCCAATCAAGGCTTCCGATGTCACCCTTGGCTCGGCCTTCCACGTTATTCCGGAAGGGCTCAACGAGCTCCATGAGGGAAAGCTCAACGAAAAGGCCAAGGCCGTTGTGCTCCTCATGCGCCTCGACCCCGCGTCGCTGAACCCGTCACCGGGCCGCGAAGACTGGGGCTACAACGGAATCGTTGCGTATTCCAAGATCTGCACCCACGTTGGCTGCCCCGTTGCTCTCTACGAGCAGCAGACGCACCACCTGCTGTGCCCGTGCCACCAGTCCACCTTTGACCTCACGAATGAGTGCAAAGTGATCTTTGGCCCCGCCAGCCGGCCACTCCCCCAGCTGCCGATCGCAGTTGATGACGAGGGCTACCTGGTCGCTACCAGCGACTTCAAAGAACCTGTTGGACCGAGTTACTGGGAGCGTGATGAGCATGAGCGCATCATCAACAGCTAAAGCCCCCGCCTTCGTCGCCACGACTAAAGCCGGACGCATCACCGATTTCGTGGATGCACGTGTGGGAGGCTCTGGAATCCTGCGGGAATTCGGACGCAAGGTCTTCCCCGACCACTGGTCGTTTATGTTCGGCGAGGTGGCGCTGTATTCCTTCGTCATCCTCTTGCTGTCGGGCACGTTCCTGACGTTCTTCTTCGATCCGTCCATGGCGGAAACGCACTACGACGGCTCGTACATTCCGCTGCAGAACGTCGAAATGTCCGTAGCGTACAGCTCATCGCTGGACATCTCCTTTGATGTTCGCGGCGGCTTGTTCATGCGCCAGGTCCACCACTGGGCAGCCCTGCTCTTCGTGGCGTCCATCGCAGTCCACATGCTGCGTGTCTTCTTCACCGGTGCTTTCCGCAAACCCCGTGAAATGAACTGGGTTGTCGGCGGCGTCCTGCTGATCCTGGCCATGGCAGCCGGCTTCACGGGCTACTCCCTCCCCGATGACCTGCTCTCCGGCAACGGCCTGCGCATCATCGACGGCGTCATCAAGTCCATCCCGGTGATCGGTACGTACACGTCGTTCTTCCTCTTCGGCGGCGAGTTCCCCGGCACTGCCGTGATCGGCCGCCTCTACATGCTGCACATCCTGCTGGTGCCTGCCCTCATCCTGCTGATGATCGTGCTGCACCTCTTTATGGTGGTTGTGCACAAGCACACCCAGTACCCCGGTCCGGGCCGCAACGACGGCAACGTCGTCGGTTACCCCCTGGGTCCTGTCTACGCGGCGAAGGCCGGTGGCTTCTTCTTCATCGTCTTCGGCGTCGTCGCCCTCATGGCGGCCTTCTTCACGATCAACCCGATCTGGAACTACGGCCCGTACGACCCCTCACCGGTGTCCGCGGGTACCCAGCCCGACTGGTACATCGGCTTCGTTGACGGCGCACTGCGACTGATGCCCGGCGTGATCGGCGATTTCCACTTCGAGTACGTCATCTTCGGCTACACGCTGACGCTGAACGTCCTGCTGCCGGCCCTGGTGCCGGCTGGCATCCTGTTCACAGTGATGTTCATGTACCCGTGGATCGAAAGCTGGATCACCAAGGACAACCGCGAACACCACGTACTGGACCGTCCGCGAAACGCCCCCACCCGCACCGCCATTGGCGTGGCAGGCTTCGTTTGGTACTGCGTGATGTGGGCAGCGGCAGGTTCGGACCTCATCGCCACGCACTTCCATGTGTCGCTGAACGATGTCACCTACTGGCTCCGCGCGCTGTTCTTCATCGGCCCCATCATCGCGTTCATTGTTGCAAAGCGCGTTGCACTGGCCCTTCAGCGCAAGGACCGCGAAATTGCACTCCACGGCCGCGAAACCGGCCGCATCGTGCGCCTCCCGCACGGTGAGTTCATTGAGGTGCACGCTCCCCTCGATGAATACAAGCGCTACAAGCTGGTCGGCTTCGAGTCGCCGGTGCCGCTGCCTGCAGTCCCCAACGACCACGGCATCGTCACCCGCAAGGAAAAGCAGCGTGCGTTCCTGTCCAGGTGGTTCTTCGAGGACCGGGTAGCCCCGGCCACCCCCGCAGAGCTGGAGGCCGCCCACGGCCACCATGCCCGCCCTGCAGTGGAAGCTGCCGAGGAAAGCAAGAGCCTCAGCCACTAAGGGACACCTTCGGTGTCAACGAGAAAGGCCCGGTCCGTTTGGACCGGGCCTTTGTCGTAGATCCCTGTTTCGTTCGGGCCGCCGCGACTAGGTGTTGCGGTAACCGGAGCCGTGATGCCTGGCAGGCCTGGCCCCCGGGCGCTGCAACGGTACCCAAAGCTTGTAACGGTCTGCCCTGTAGTAGGACACCGAATAGTCCACCATGGAACGGGCAACGAAGGCATGGCGCTGGATCTTGAGCAGCGGTGCACCGACATCGACGTTGAGGAGGCGTGCGGTAGACGGTGATGCGGCGGTAGCTTCGATCATGTCCTCCCCCCACTCCATCACCAGACCAAACTGTTCACTGAGGACGTTGTACAGCGACGTTGGCGGTTCGCCGTCCAGCAACCCGGGAACGCGGTGGGCCGGGATGAAGTTTTCGTCTACGCTCATGGGCTCACCGTCGGCAAGCAGGAGCCGGCGGAACCGGACGAGGGGCGTGCCCTCATCGAGCTGGAGTTCGCGGGCCAGGAAGGCGCTGGCGCCAATCTGTTCGAAACTGAGGACCTTGGCCGCGGGAACCATCCCGCGACGCTGCATCTCCTCGCTGTAGGAGGTCAGCTTCACCTGCAGGTCGAGCTTGGGCTTCCGCACAAAGGTGCCAAGTCCGACCACGCGTTCGATGACTTCTTCACCCACCAGGGCATCGATGGCCTGGCGTACAGTCATCCGTGCCAGCCCGAAGCGCTCCGCAAGATCCCGTTCCGACGGCAGCGCAGATCCGGGCGGACAGGAGTCCGCTATGTACTGCCTGAGAATTTCACGGAGTTGGACGTAGATTGCGGTCCCACTGCTGCGATCAATTTCACCGGCAACGGCGGCCGCGCTAGCAGCCATGATGCAGGTTCCCTGCTTGTCTCTTCACCCCTCAATCTTAAGTCAAACGCCGGCAGGTCTAGACCAGCGGCGATCCTCTATGCTTCGGTTTGGGCGCAGCCGCATGCGGACGGCTATATTGGACAGGAAATTTGTCGTCAGACGGAGGGGGCCGTCAGGGAAAAGGAGTTGCGTTGCCAGTTCACAAGGCAGTGGTTTCGGCATCGATCGGGCTGCACGCCCGTCCCGCCGCAGTGTTCGTCCGGGCAGTAACGGATACGGGACTGCCCGTCACCATCCGCAAGGCCGGTATCGAAAGCGTTGACGCCCGCTCGCTGCTGGAAGTAATGACCGCGGACTTCCACCACGGCTGCGAGGTTGAGCTGAGCATCAATGAATCGGCTGTGGACGCCTCTCATGGCCTTCTCGCCGCCGACGCAGCCCTCCAGGCCCTCGTGGAACTCTTAGAGTCGCAGGGGGCTCAGTAAGGGCCGTGCAGCCCGCGCCGAGGCAGCGCGGCGCTCCTGGCGGCTCAGTGGCGCCGCCCCTCCCCCAACGACTTAACGCATAACGACGGCGGGCCCCACCTTAAAAGGTGGGGCCCGCCGTCGTTATTGAGCCTTTGCTGCGAGTCGGGGAGGACCTAGTGTGCGTGGTCTCCGCGGCTGTACTCGTAGACCCAGCCAACGAGCGCTACCAGAGCAAGTCCGGCCGCGACGTACGTAATCCAGAAACCAATGGCCAAGCCAAGGAACCCGCCCGCGCAGGCAAGGCCGAGTACCAGGGGCCACCAGCTCCAGGGGCTGAAGTGCCCCTGCTCGCCGGCACCCTCGTGGATCTCGGCGTCGTTGCGGTCCTCAGGACGCATGCCGATCCGCTTGCCGGTGAAGCCCAGGTAGCCGCCGATCATTCCGGCGAGCCCGCCCACCAGCAGGATGCCCAGCGTGCCGACCCATTCATGCCAGTTGGTCAGGAAACCGTAAACCAGGGAGACCGGCACGAAGAAGAAGACTCCGGCTCCAAAAATCCATGATTCGATCTTCACTTGGCAGTGTCCTTCTGGTCGGCGTTACCGAGCACCGCTGCAGCCGCAGACGGGGACTCGACGGTGTGGATTTGCGCCAGCTCGGGGTGGTGCAGGTCCAATGCGGGACGTTCCGAGCGGATCCGCGGCAAGGACGTGAAGTTGTGGCGCGGCGGCGGGCACGAGGTAGCCCACTCCAGCGAAGCTCCGAAGCCCCACGGGTCATCCACCTCAACACGCTCCGAGCTGCGCCAGGTGATGTAGACGTTCCAGAAGAACGGAATCAGCGAGGCGCCCAGGACGAAGGAGGAGATGGTGGAGAACTGGTTCATCCAGGTGAAGTTGTCCTCCACGAGGTAGTCAGCGTAACGACGGGGCATGCCCTCGACGCCGAGCCAGTGCTGGATCAGGAAGGTTCCGTGGAAGCCGAGGAACAGGAGCCAGAAGTGGATCTTGCCGAGCCGCTCGTTGAGCATCTTGCCAGTCCACTTGGGCCACCAGAAGTAGAAGCCGGCGAACATCGCGAACACCACGGTGCCGAAGACGACGTAGTGGAAGTGCGCCACCACGAAGTAGGAATCAGAGACGTGGAAGTCCAACGGCGGCGAGGCCAGGATGATGCCGGTCAGGCCACCGAAAAGGAAGGTGATCAGGAAGCCAATGCTCCACAGCATCGGGGTTTCGAACGTGATAGACCCCCGCCACATGGTGCCGATCCAGTTGAAGAACTTCACTCCGGTGGGCACCGCGATCAGCATGGTCATGAAGGCGAAGAACGGCAGGAGCACCGAACCGGTCACGTACATGTGGTGCGCCCACACAGTCACGGACAGGGCGGCGATGGCGATCGTAGCGTAGACCAGGCCCTTGTAGCCGAAGATCGGTTTCCGGCTGAAGACCGGGAAAATCTCGGAGACGATGCCGAAGAACGGCAGGGCGATGATGTACACCTCGGGGTGGCCGAAGAACCAGAAGAGGTGCTGCCACAGGACGGCGCCGCCGTTCTCAGGATCGAAGATGTGGGCGCCGAACCGGCGGTCCGCACCGAGGGCGAACAGAGCCGCGGCGAGCGGCGGGAAGGCCATGAGAACCAGGATGGCCGTGACCAGCGTGTTCCAGGTGAAGATCGGCATCCGCCACATCGTCATGCCCGGGGCGCGCATGCAGATGATGGTGGTGATGAAGTTGACCGCACCGAGGATGGTGCCGAAACCGGACAGCGCCAAACCGAAGACCCAGAGGTCACCGCCGATACCCGGGCTGAACGTGGTGTTCGACAGTGGTGCGTAGGCGAACCAGCCGAAGGATGCAGCACCCTGCGGGGTGATGAAGCCCGAGACGGCGATAGTGGAGCCGAACAGGAAGAACCAGAAAGCCAGTGCGTTCAGCCGCGGGAACGCGACGTCAGGTGCACCGATCTGCAGGGGCATGATGACGTTGGCGAAGCCGGCGAACAGCGGGGTGGCGAACATCAGCAGCATCACGGTGCCGTGCATCGTGAACAGCTGGTTGTACTGCTCCTTGGTCTGCAGGATCTGCATGCCGGGCTCGAACAGCTCGGCGCGGATCAGCAGGGCCATGACGCCGCCGAGGCAGAAGAACACGAAAGAGGCGATCAGGTACATGTACCCGATGGTCTTGTGGTCTGTAGAGGTGATCCAGTTGACGACGATGCGTCCCTTGGATTTAGGAACCACGGGAGCGGTGAGCACTCCGGTGGGTGCGGATTGAGTGTATGTAGCCACGTCGCTCCCCTTACTTAATTTCGTTCAGGTTCGGGTTGCGGTCGTACTCTTCGCCGAGGAGACCCGTGTTGCCAGCATCGCGCAGTTCATCCATGTGGGCCGCGAATTCGGCCTCGGATACTACCTTCACGCGGAACAGCATTTCGGAGTGGTACTCGCCACAGAGTTCGGCGCACTTGCCGTCGTACGTGCCCTCTTTGGTGGGGGTGAACCTGATGTAGTTGGTCTTGCCCGGGATCATGTCGCGCTTCTGCAGGAAGGCGGGAACCCAGAACGAGTGGATGACATCGCGGGAGTTCAGTTCCAGGTCCACGGACTTGCCAACGGGCAGGTACAGCGTGGGGAGCTTCTCTTTATCGATGGTGTCGCCGGTGAGGTGTGCCTGCACCCCGGCCTCATAGACGTCGTCTTCGACGACGTCGCCGGCCTTGTAGTTGAAGTCCCAGGCCCACTGCTTGCCGCGGACGTCCACAACGACGTCGGCGGGCTGTGAGCGGTCATCGATGGCCTGCTGGTCGCGGTCGGTGAAGTAGAAGAACACCAAGACCATGAACAGCGGGATGGTCAGGTAGAAGACCTCAAGCGGCAGGTTGAAGCTGATCTGCTTCGGGAAGCCCTTGGTCCCCTTGCGGCGGCGGTAGGCAACCAGGCACCAGACGATCAAACCCCAAGTAATGATGCCTACAACAAGTGCGGCGATCCATGAGTTGACCCAGAGGTCCATGATCCGGTCAGTGTGATTGGTGGTGCCACGCTCGGTGGGCAGCCACCCCTTCTCTACCTCTGGCGAACATCCAGTCAAAACCAACGCGCCGGCAAGTGCCAAGCCTGAGATCGAAGTGATCGTTTTGCGTCGGCTGCCGGTTCGGTTCTGCGAACTCACAGACGGCCCTTCCTACTTGTTGCTGTTACCCGGCAACGTTGGCTGCCCGGGCACACTAAAAGTTTTACTACTCGGTGTAGAGCTTACCGCTCCGCCGGGCGTTTCGCCCACATGTCGGCACAGTGCGGCCGTGCCGTTTCGGGCACGGCCGCACGAGGTGCCGCCATCGGGCGAAAAGTCCGGGTCAGTGGAACGAATCCCCGCAGGCGCAGGAGCCGCCGGCGTTGGGGTTGTCGATGGTGAAGCCCTGCTTCGAAATGGTGTCCTCAAAGTCAATGCTGGCGCCGCTGAGGTAGGGCACGCTCATCTTGTCGACGACGACTTCAACGCCGTCGTAGTCGCGGACGGCGTCGCCATCGAGCAGGCGCTCGTCAAAGTAAAGCTGGTAAATGAGTCCCGAGCAGCCGCCCGGCTGGACAGCGACGCGGAGGCGGAGATCGGTCCGGCCCTCCTGTTCGAGGAGGCTGCGTACCTTGCCTGCGGCGACGTCAGTCAGCTTGACCTCGTGGGCGGCCAGTTCATCGCTGGCAGCGCTGGTGGTTTCGGTGCTGTTCTCATTGGTTGCGGTGCTCATTGGCCTACCTTCTTAGGACGGTCCTCGGCGGCCCCGCATCAGCGGTGCCTGCCCCTACGGAAACGGTATGGGCTATAGCTACATGCTACGTCGGTCAGACGTATAGCTCTAACTCCTGACGTAACCATGGGAGGCTGATTGTTGTTCCCGGGGCGTGGCTCGCACCCCCCGACGGCGGCAGTGGACTCCGCGGCCGCCGTCGAAAGTTCAGTCCAGCCCGTCGGCATTCAGGCGGGCAAGCAGCAGCGCCTCCGCCACGATGGCATTCCGGAAATCCTCCAGGTGGAGGGATTCGTTGGCGCTGTGCGCCCTGGAATCCGGGTCCTCCACGCCGGTGACGAGGATCTGCACGTCTGGGTACAGCTCGGTCAGGTCTGCGATGAAGGGAATGGAACCACCGATTCCCATTTCCACGGCAGGCACACCCCAGGCTTCGCGCAGTGCCCAGAGTGCCAGGGAGGCTGCTTTGGAGGACGTGTCAGTCAGGAACGAACTACCGCTCTCCCCCGGCGTAAACGCGACCTTCGCGCCAAACGGCACGTTGGCCTCGACGTGCCGACGCACGGCGTCCATCGCGTCGGCGGGAACCTGCCCCGGCGCGATCCGGAGGCTGAACTTAGCCCTTGCTCGCGGCAACAGCGTATTCGATGCCATTTCCACGGCAGGGGCATCAAATCCGATGATGGACAGCGCAGGCTTGGTCCACAGCCGCGAGGCGATGCTGCCGGAACCCGCCAATTGGACACCCTCCAGCACCGAGGCGTCCGCCCGGTATTCGGCTTCTGTGAGGTCCACGGCCACGTCGTCACGGGACACCAGGCCGTCGATGGCCACGTTGCCCTCTTCATCGTGGAAGGTGGCAATGAGGCGTGCCAGCAGCGTAGGAGCGTCCAGGACGGGGCCGCCGAACATCCCCGAGTGCACTGCGTGCTCCAGCACCTGGACTTCGATGGTGCCGTCCACCAGTCCGCGCAGGCTGGTGGTCAGGGCAGGAACGCCCACTTTCCAGTTGCTTGAGTCAGCCACCACGATCACGTCGGCGCGAAGCAGTTCCCGGTGGGCTTCGAGGAAGGACCGGAAGGTCGGTGATCCCGCCTCCTCTTCGCCCTCGAAAAAGAACGTCACGCCCAGGCCAAGATCGTCCGCGAGGACTTTAGAGACGGCCGAGTAGGCTGCCACGTGCGCCATGATTCCCGCTTTGTCGTCGGCAGCGCCGCGGCCATAGAGCCTGCCGTCCTTTTCGACCGCGGCAAACGGCTCCGTCTCCCACAACGCCGGATCTCCAGGTGGCTGAACGTCATGGTGGGCGTACAGGAGGATGGTCGGCTTGCCGTTCGAGGCCTCGCGGCGGGCGACGACAGCGGGCCCGCCCGGAGTCCCGTCTTCCTTGTCGCACCGGAGGATCCGGACGTCTTCCACGCCCGACCGCGTCAACAGATCCGCCACGGCCTGGGCGCTGCGGTCCAGGGGTTCGGGGTCGAAACTTGGCCAGGCGATGCCGGGAATGGACACCAGTTCCTTAAGTTGGGCCACGGTGGCCCCAAACGCCTGGTCTATAAAACGGCGGAGTTCCTCGGCGTGGATGGTGCCTGCAGGACTGCCGGAGTTGTGCGGGGTCGCCGCTGTGGGAGAAGTCATGGCAAAACCCTACCTGCGCCGGGCAAGGCGTGGGCCACACCACAACCCGAAGCTGTTACGCACTTTCGGCGACGGCGGGCACAAAGATATGGGACTGCCCGCGCGTGACGCCGGACCCCCGCCGTCACGGGGCCGGAGGCACCCCGCCGCAGGGTATTCTGTTGGGGTGTTCGGACGTAAAAAGGAAGCGCCCTCGGCGCAGGAAATCATAGACCAGCAGGCCGCGGAAGCAGCCGCCCGGCAGGACGCCGCGGCAGGCAAAGGTGTGCCCACTCCCAAGCGCAAAGCGCAGGAAGCAGCCCGCAAACGCCCGCTGGTGCCGGAGGACCGCAAGGCCTCCAAGGCGGCTGAACGCCAGGCAATCCAGGACCAGCGGCTGAAGATGAGGCAGGCACTGGACACCGGTGACGAAAGGTTCCTGCCGCTGCGGGACAAGGGCCCGCAGAAGCGCTTCGCCCGCGACTACGTCGATGCCCGCTTCAGCCTGGGCGAGTACTTGATGTTCGGCGCACTGGTTTTTGTCATCATTTCGCTGCTGGTGCCGTCCACCAGTGATCAGATGATTTACGTCCTGGGCGGTTTCTGGGTGATGTTCCTGGCCGTTTTCGTGGACGTCTTTGTCCTGTCCCGCAAGCTCCGTAAGCGGCTGGCCGCGAAATTCGGCGAGGTGGAGCGGGGCGTTGTCTGGTACGGCTCCATGCGGTCGCTGCAATTCCGCAAACTGCGTTTGCCCAAGCCGCTCGTCAAGCGCGGCGAATACCCCTCCTGAACTTTCCGGCCTGTGCACACGCGTCGGCCCTGAGCTACGGAAAACCCCGGCGGTGATACCGCCGGGGTTTTTTGTCTCTGCGGAGCCTCAGGCCCGGCGGTTCTTCGCGAGCTGCCGGTTGATCCGCGCCGCCCAGAAGGGCCCTTCATAAAGGAAGGCTGTGTAGCCCTGGACGAGGGTGGCACCGGCATCCAGGCGGTCCTGGACATCCTGGGCATTCTCAACGCCGCCAACGGCCACCAGTGTGAGGGCACCTCCCGTGGCTTCCCTCAGCCGGCGAAGCACTTCGAGCGAACGCTGCTTAAGTGGGGCGCCGGACAGGCCACCGGCACCGCATTTTTCAACACTCTCGGGCGGCGAGCTAAGCCCGGAGCGTCCGATGGTGGTGTTAGTGGCAATGATGCCGTCCAGTCCAAGGTCAAGCGCCAGGCGTGCGACGTCGTCGATATCTTCGTCGCTGAGGTCAGGCGCAATTTTGACCAGCAAGGGAACGTGCCGGCCTGCAGCCCTGTCAGCTTCCTCCCCCACCGCTGTCAGCAGCGGGCGAAGGCTGTCAACGTCCTGCAGCAGCCGCAGCCCCGGGGTATTGGGCGAACTGACGTTGACTACCAAGTAGTCGGCAGCGGGCGCGAGGCTCCGGGCACTGACCAGATAGTCCGCGACGGCGTCCTCGAGTTCAACGACCTTGCTCTTGCCGATATTTACGCCGATGACGGGACGGACGCCGGGGTGCCTGCGCTGAAGCGCGGCACGCGCAGTCTTCAGCCGTGGCTCAACGGTGGCAGCGCCGTCGTTATTGAAGCCCATTCTGTTGATGACCGCCCGGTCCTGGACCAACCTGAAAAGGCGGGGCTTCGGATTGCCCGGCTGCGCCTGGCCGGTGATGGTTCCTACTTCCACATGCCCAAAGCCCAGTTCGGTGAGCGCCTCTATTCCGTGGCCTTCCTTGTCAAAGCCCGCCGCGAGGCCAAACGGCGAGGGGAAGGTAATCCCGAAGGCCGTGGTCTGCAGCGACGGCGACGGTGCAGTGAACTTCTGCAGGATCCTGCCGGCACCGGAGGAATGCGCAAGCCGGATGCCTTTGAATCCGATCTTGTGGGCGCGTTCGGCGTCCATCCATGAAAAGGCCAGCTTGAAGAATGTGGGATATACGCGCATGCCTCTAGTTTTCCGTCTGCGACGGCACAGACCAAACCGGAACCGCCATACCGGCCAATACGCGGCGGCTGGGTGCCGGCGCAAGCGGCTACTCATGAGTAGGGACGCGGGACTAGCATAATTCCATGATCTGGCACCCGGATATCCTTGGTGACGACTTTGAAGCGTGCAGCTTCGAGGCGGCCGGTGATGACGGTGTGGCGCGCACCGCGACGCTCGTGAGGCACCGCCCGGCTGGTGCACCGATCGCAAAGGCTTCCAGCCGCCGTCGGGCAGTGCTCTTCCTGCACGGCTGGAGTGACTACTTTTTCAATGTGGACCTCGCCCGGTTCTGGACAGAGCGAGGCTACGAATTCTTTGCCCTGGACATGCACAACCATGGCCGGAGCCTGCGCCCGGATGCCCCCGGCGGCTATGTGGCAAACCTCGCGGACTACGACGCGGAGATCAGCAAGGCAATCGGCATCATCAGCGGCGATGGGCCGGAGCCGGAGCTCACCATGATGGGGCATTCCACCGGCGGACTGGTTGCCGCGCTGTGGGTGAGCGACCACCCTGGGGCCGCCTCGCATCTGATCCTCAACAGCCCATGGCTGGAAATGCATGGCAATTCGTTGGTCCGCCGTGCCGCCTCCACCATGGTTGGACCCATGGCCCGCTTCCGGCCCGAGGCCATATTGCGCCTTCCCGAACGGGGCTTCTACTGGCGCACGATCAGCAGTTCGGCTGAAGGCGAGTGGGCCCTGGACGACCGGTACCGGCCGCCGATGGCATTCCCGTTGCGTGCCGGTTGGCTAAGCGCCGTCCTTGCCGGGCACGCGAGGGTGGCGCGGGGCCTGGGCATTGAGATCCCCATCCTTGTCCTCCTTTCGGGAGGAAGCGCGAATGGGCCCTTCTGGACGGAAGAAATGCGGCGCACAGACGCCGTCCTCGACGTTAACATCATTGCCCTGCGGGCATTGACGTTGGGGCGCACAGTAACGGTGGAACGGATCGACGGCGCCCTGCACGATGTCTTCCTCTCGCCGGCCCGGGTCCGCGCCGATGCGTACGCCCGGCTGGAGCGATGGTTGCGCGGTTACGCCGGGGCAAGCTCCAATGACACCGCTCGGGATTCCTACCCGGGCTGACCCTTTGCAGCGCTGCCCGGCGACGCGGCATCCACCGCACCACCGTAGCGCCGGTCCCGCTGGGCGTAGATTTCGACGGCGTCCCAGAGGGTCCGCCGGTCCACATCAGGCCACAGCGTGTCCATAAAGACAAACTCGGCGTACGCAGACTGCCACAGCAGGAAGTTGGACAACCGCTGCTCCCCCGAACTCCGCAGGAACAAGTCCACGTCCGGCAGGTCCGGTTCGTCGAGATACTTCTGGATCGTCTTCTCGGTGATGGCGCCAGGCTTGAGCCGTCCCGCCGCCACCTCGGCGGCAATCGCCGATACGGCATCGGTGATCTCGGCGCGTCCGCCGTAATTAACACACATGTTCAACGTGCACGTGCTGTTGCCGGCGGTGTATTCCTCCGCCTCTTCCAGCTCTCGAATGACCGAACCCCACAGCCTGGGCCGGCGTCCCGACCAGCGGACCCGCACGCCCCAGGCGTCCAACTGGTTCCGCTGGCGTCGTAGCACATCCTTGTTAAAACCCATCAGGAACCGGACCTCTTCGGGCGAGCGGCGCCAGTTCTCGGTGGAGAAGGCGTAGACACTCACATACTCGATGCCGAGTTCGATGGCACCTGCCATGACATCCAGCAACGCTGGCTCCCCCGCTTTGTGCCCCTCAATCCGGGGCAGTCCGCGCTGGTTGGCCCAGCGGCCGTTGCCGTCCATCACGATAGCCACGTGCCGGGGAATGAATTCGGCAGGGATCGACGGCGCCACCGCACCTGAGGGGTGCGGGTACGGTGCTACCACGGGGGTAGTCCGCTTTCGGGACGGGCTGTTCTTTCTTCCCAAGGCCACAGTCAGCTACGCTCCACATGTTTGAGTGATTTCACGACACGTTCCAAGTGCCATTGCAGGTAGGCCGCTACCAGTCCGGCAGCTTCCCGTCGATGAGCGGGCAGCGATCCATCCGCCGTCGGCCAATCCCCTGTCAGCAGGGCACCCAGCAGTACAACGGTTTCCGCTGCCGGCGCGGGAGAGCCGGGCGGGCGGCAGTTGCCGCACACCATCCCGCCTACGGGGGCCGAAAACGCCGTGTGCGGTCCAGGGGCGCCGCAGCGGGCACAATCCGTAAAGCTGGGAGCCCAGCCGCCGGTGGCTAGAGCCCGCAGAAGGTAGGAATCCAGAATCAGCCCGGCGGAGTGTTCATCCCGGCTCAGCGATGCCAGCGCCCCTACGAGCAGGTTGTACTGGGCCGTCCCCGCTTCGCCGTCGACGTCGGTAAGCTTTTCGGCGGTTTCCGTCATGGCCGCGGCCACCGTGTAGCGGCCATAGTCCGCTGCGATACTTCCGCCGTAGGCGCCCTTGGCGACGGCCTGGGTGACGATGTCCAGCGTTTTCCCGGACACGAGCTGGAGGTCGGCCACCATGAACGGTTCAAGTCTGGCGCCGAAACGGCTGCTGGTCCGTCGCACACCTTTGGCGACGGCCCGGATCTGCCCGTGGTGTTTGGTCAGCAGCGTGATGATGCGGTCGGCCTCGCCCAGCTTGTGGGTGCGGAGCACCACGGCGTCATCCCGGTAGGACCGGGCAGCGAAGGATTGTTGGACCACGCTTAATCTTCCCATTGTCTGGCGAAATGCCGCCCATTGGGACGGGCAGGCGTTGCGCGCCGGGTGCCGGCGCGCAACGCGTTCCGGGTCAGGCGCGGGCGTCCCTGATGGCGCGGTTGACGGCGGAGATGACTGCCTTGAGAGAGGACATGCTGGTGTTGGCATCGATGCCGATTCCCCACAGGACCCGCTCCCCCACTGCACACTCGACGTAGGCTGCGGCCATGGCGCTGCCGCCTTCGGACAAGGCGTGCTCGCTGTAGTCGAGGACCCTGACGTCCACGCCATCCTGGCCGAGGATGTCCAGCAGTGCGGCGATGGGGCCGTTGCCGGTCCCGGTCCGGCTGACCTGGCTGCCGTCGATGCCGAGGGACGCGTGCAGCGTCATGCCGCCGTTCTCGTCAGTTTCGGTGCGGACAGTGCCAAGGGAATAGCGCCCCCACTGCCCTTCGGATTCACTCGCAGGCAAGTATTCGTCCTGGAAGACCTGCCACAGCTGGGCTCCGCTGACCTCGCCCCCCACGGTGTCGGTGCGCTTCTGGATCACTCCGGAGAATTCGATCTGGGCGCGGCGCGGCAGGTCCAGGCTGTGCTCGTTCTTGAGCAGGTAGGCCACGCCGCCTTTGCCGGACTGGGAGTTGACCCTGATGACGGCTTCGTAGCTGCGGCCCAGGTCCTTGGGATCCACCGGCAGGTACGGGACCTGCCACGTGAAGTCGGCTACGTCCTTGCCTGCGGCGGCAGCGTCCCGCTCCAGCGCTTCGAAGCCCTTCTTGATGGCGTCCTGGTGCGAGCCTGAGAACGCGGTGAAGACCAGGTCCCCGCCGTACGGGGAACGTTCGGCCACGGGCAGCTGGTTGCAGTACTCCACGGTGCGCCGGACGTCGTCGATGTCCGAGAAGTCGATCATCGGGTCAATGCCCTGGACGAAGAGGTTCAGCCCCAGCGTCACCAGGTCGACGTTGCCGGTCCGTTCGCCGTTGCCGAAGAGGCAGCCTTCAATCCTGTCAGCACCGGCCATGTAGCCCAGCTCAGCGGCAGCGACGCCGGTGCCGCGGTCGTTGTGCGGGTGCAGGGACAGGATGATGCCCTCGCGTGGGTGCAGGTGCCGGCTCATCCATTCGATGGAATCGGCGTAGATGTTAGGAGTGGCCATTTCGACCGTGGCCGGCAGGTTAATGATGACCTGGCTGTCTGCGGAAGCTTCAAAAACATCGGCGACGGCGTTGCACACGCGGACCGCATACTCCAGTTCCGTGCCGGTGAACGATTCCGGGGAGTATTCGTACGTCACGTGCGTATCGACGAGCGTTTCCTCGTACTTCTTGCACAACCGGGCGCCCTGGAGTGCGATGTCCAGGATTCCGTCTTCGTCCTGGTTGAACACCACGCGGCGCTGCAGGACGGACGTGGAGTTGTAGAGGTGGACGATGGCCTGCTTGGCGCCTACCAGGGACTCGTACGTCCGCTCGATCAGGTGTTCACGGGCCTGGGTCAGGACCTGGATCGTGACGTCGTCGGGGATGTGGTTGCCCTCGATGAGCTGGCGGACGAAGTCAAAGTCGGTCTGGGACGCTGACGGGAACCCGACCTCGATCTCCTTGTAGCCCATGCGGACCAGCAGGTCGAACATCTTCATTTTGCGGGCGGGGCTCATCGGGTCAATCAGGGCCTGGTTGCCGTCGCGCAGGTCCACTGCGCACCAGCGCGGTGCCTTGGTGATGATTTTGTCCGGCCACGTGCGGTCCGGCAGTTCAACCGTGATTTGTTCGTGGAACGGGCGGTACCGGTGGGCGGGCATTCCAGAGGGCTTCTGTGCGTTTCGCATTACTATCGGGGCCTTTTCTATGGTTCTTATCTGAAAGGTGGCCGGGCAACACAAACTCCGCGACGAGGGTGGGCCTTGCGCTAGATCGCGTCTGAGGCCTCGCCGCGGCAGATAAGAAGAAGGAGTTCTGCGCGCACCTTTTGAGGGTAGCACGCGTGCGTAAGATGAGAGTGCACCACCGTCCTTATCGTCCAGCATGCAGACGCTGCGCCAGTGCCGGCACCGGCACGGACCGTCGCACGAAGGAGCTTACGTGCCCATCTCGGGGATCGATCTGTCCAACTTTGACCACAGCGTCCGGCCGCAGGATGACCTGTACCAGCACGTGAACGGGTCCTGGCTCAAGTCCACCGAAATTCCTGATGACCGCCCACTGGAAGGAACATTCACTGCCCTGCGGGACGGAGCAGAGATCGCAGTCCGCGACATCATTGAGGAAGCCGCCGGCAAGGGCGAAACAGCCAGCGGCATTGAACGGAAGGTCGGGGACCTCTACAACAGCTTCATGGACGAAGCAACGGTGGAGGCAAAGGGCATGGAACCTATCCGCGACCGGCTGGCCCAAGTGTTCGCCACCAGCACGGCGGCGGATCTCGTGGCACTGGCCGGCAGGCTGTTTCGCGCCGATGTCTCAGGGCTTTTCTACATCTACCCCGCCCCGGATGCCGGGAACCCGGACCGAATCCTGCTGTACACCGGCCAAGGCGGCCTCGGATTGCCGGATGAGTCCTACTACCGCGAAGAGAAGTTCGCTCCGATGGTCTCGGCATACAGTGAGCACGTCCGCACGATGTTCACCCTTGCAGGCATCGACAACCCCGGGGACGCCGCCGCCCGGGTGGTAGCGCTGGAAACCCGGCTGGCTTCGCACCACTGGGACAACGTCACCCTTCGCGACCCGCAGAAGACGTACAACCTGAAGACCGCAGAGGAGGCCGCCGGACTGTTCCCCCTGCTGGGGACCTGGTTCGACGCCGCCGGAATCGATGCCGACAAACGGCAGGAAATTGTTGTCAGCACACCGGACTTCTTTACCGGGGCCAGCGGACTGATCGAGTCGGAGCCCCTCGCGGTGTGGCAGGAATGGCTCGCGATGCGGGTTATCGGTGCGGCCGCACCCTATCTTTCCCAAGCCTTCGTGGATGCCAACTTCGCGTTCTACGGAACCACCATCAGCGGCACGCCACGGAACAAGGACCGCTGGAAGCGGGGTGTCGGCGTCGTCGAGGCAGCCCTCGGTGAAGCCGTAGGCCAGATCTATGTCTCCCGGCACTTCCCTGAGACGCACAAGGCACGGATGCAGACCCTGGTGGCCAACCTCATCGAGGCCTACCGGCAAAGCATCACAGGCCTTGACTGGATGGGCGAGGACACCAAAGCCGAAGCGCTGCGGAAGCTCGCCGCGTTCCGCGCGAAGATAGGCTACCCGGACAAGTGGATTGACTACTCTGCGGTGGAGATCGATCCGAAGGATCTGTTGGGGAACATTGAGCGGGCCCACAATGCCGACGTCGACCGCCATCTCGATGAGGTAGGCAAGCCCGTGGACCTGAACAAGTGGCTGATGACCCCACAGACGGTCAATGCCTACTACCACCCGATGCTGAACGAGATCGTCTTCCCGGCAGCCATTCTCCAGCCGCCGTTCTTTACCGCGGACGCCGATGACGCCGTCAATTACGGTGGCATCGGGGCTGTCATCGGCCACGAGATCGGCCACGGTTTTGACGATCAGGGATCCCAGTTCGACGGCGGCGGCGCGCTGCGCAACTGGTGGACAGAGGAGGACCGAAAGGCGTTTGAGGAGCTAACGGCCAAGCTCGTAGCCCAGTACGATGCGTTGTCCCCATATGCCGCGCCCGGCCACAACGTTAATGGCAGGCTGACGCTTGGCGAAAACATCGGCGACCTCGGCGGTTTGACCATCGCCTACAAGGCCTACCTCATCAGCCTTGACGGCAAGGAACCGGAAGTCCTGGACGGGCTGACCGGACAGCAGCGCTTCTTCGCCTCATGGGCTGCCGGGTGGCGGCAAGTCATCAGGTCGGAGGAGGCCATCCGGAGGCTGGCCACCGATCCCCACTCCCCCAACGAGTTCCGGACCAATGCCATCGCCAAGAACCTGGATGCCTTCCATGATGCCTTTGGCGTGACCGAAGCGGACGGCATGTGGATGCCGCCCAAGGACCGCGTCAGTATCTGGTAACCACCCCTGAGCAAAGGCGGGCCTGCACGTCAGTGCGGCCCGCCTTTGCTTGTTTTTGAAGCGTCCGTCAGCCGGAGACGATGAGTTCCGGATTGGCCTGCTGGCAGACGGCGTCGCCAGCAGTCTGGTTCACGATGTCCTCAGGCAGGGCAACGGCCCCGTACGTGGCGCCGCTGGTGAAGTCGGTTCCAAGGTAAACCTCCACACCCACCAGGGCCGGGGCGGGCAGGATCTGTCCAGCAGGAATCCCAAGCAGCGCAGCCACGTCCGTGGCCACGTCCTCGAAGCCAGGTCCGTAGTACACCACAGACTGTGCCACTGCCTGGGCTTCGAGTTGTCCGGTCTGGGTGAAGCCGCCTGAGACCAGCGCCTGGACAATCTCCTGCGCGCGCCCGGGAACGCCGGTGCCGTTTGCCACCGTCACGGGCTGGAGTGTTTTGTCGTAGGGCGGCAGCGGCGTCGTCGTTTCTGTCGGTGCCGCAGTGGGCGGAGCGGTTGCCGTGTCAGTGGGTGATGGCGACGGCGTGGTGGGCGCCGTGGGATCGGTGAGGTCCACGTCCTTGCGGAGGGCCGAGAACAACTGGGCGCCTGCCGGCTCAGCGATCTCCAACCGGTTCACGTCCAGCCGCGCGGCGGTAGTAGGTACGGCCACGAAGGCGACCTTGCTGATGTCAATGTCCTTGAGCCGGTTCCCGATGGTGAGCAGTGACGGCACAGATGCCAGTCCCTCGTCCACGGTCAGGTTCTGCGTGACCACGTCAGCGATGCGAAGCATCTTGGAAGGATCGGACAGGGTGCCTTCGTCTTTGATCTTGCGCGTCAGGGAGGAGAGGAAGCCCTGCTGCGCCTTGATGCGCCCGAGGTCCCCGCCGTCGGCGAAAGCATGCCGGGTGCGCAGGAAGGCGAGGGCCATTTCGCCTTCCACAGAGGATGTGCCCTTTGGGAGCCGGAGGCGTGAATCCGGATCGTAGACGGCGTCACTAATACAGACTTCAACACCGCCCACGGTGTTGGAGAGTTCCTTGACGGCGTTGAAGTCCGCCATCATGAAGTGGTCGACTTCGAGCCCGGTGAGCTTGTTGACGGTGTCAACGGCACAGCCTATGCCCGCTTGGGCCATGGCCTCATTAATCATGACTCCGCTGCGGGCCGGGTAGACCTGGTTCGTCTTCTGGTCCTTGCACTGGGGAATGTCCACCAGCAGGTCACGGGGGAAACTGATGACATTGACGCGCTTGTTGTCGGCGGAAATGTCCATCAGCATCATCACGTCGGATTGTCCATACCCGCTGGAGTCCTCGGCCGTGCCGTATTCGGAGTTCTTGCCGTCCCTGGTGTCAGAGCCGAGGATCAGGATTTGCATCCGGTCGTTGGAGTCGCTGACAGGCTGGGCGGTGCCGTCCCCTGCGGTGAGCGGTGCTTTGGAGATGTTTGACTGCAGGCGGAAGTACCAGTAGCCGGCGAAAGCCAGGCCGCCTACCACCACAACGGTGACGAGCGCGGTGGCTACTTTCAGCCATACCGGCATCCCGCGCTCTGGCCCAAGGTGGCGGGCGGCGCCCACCGCGGCATCTTCCGCGTGACGGGAAACTGGTCCTGATCCGGCTGACAGATCAGCTCCGTACTCGCGCTTGTCGCGGCCTCGCACCACAGGATGTACCTTCCTCTAAAAATCTGAATCCGGCCCATTTTAGTAGTCCAGGCTGGGAAAAAGCCGGGTGCCGCCGTCGGGGCACCGGCCAAGACGTTCTCAGAAGCCTAGCTTGACCAGCTGTTTGGGGTCGCGCTGCCAGTCCTTGGCTACCTTCACATGGAGGTCAAGGTAGATCCGGGTGCCCAGCAGGGCCTCGATTCCCTTTCGGGCATTCGTGCCCACTTCGCGGAGCCTGCTGCCTCCCTTGCCGATAATGATTGCCTTCTGGGAGGGCCGTTCCACATAGAGGTTGACCCGCACGTCGAGCAGTTGGTTGTCCTCTGCCCGTCCTTCGCGGGGTACGATCTCGTCCACGACCACCGCCAGGGAGTGGGGCAGCTCATCGCGGACTCCCTCCAGGGCGGCCTCGCGAATCAGCTCAGCCACCATTACGGCTTCGGGCTCATCGGTAAGTTCGCCGCCGGGATACAGCGGAGGCGACGGCGGCATGTGGCTGATGAGCACATCGGCCACAGTTTCGACCTGGAAACCGTCAGCGGCTGAGACCGGAACGATGTCCTTCCAGCCTTCGTCCCCGAAGACCTCACGGCCGAGGGCGGCGACGGCGAGGAGCTGTTCCGTCAGCGCCTGGCGATCAACCAGGTCCGCTTTGGTGACGATGGCGATGACCGGCTTGTTGCCCACTGCGGCCAGCTGGGCAGCGATGTACTTGTCGCCGGGACCGATCTTTTCGTTGGCCGGGAGGCAGAACCCGATGGCGTCCACTTCGGCCAGGGTGTCTGCCACAAGATCGTTAAGGCGTTTACCCAGCAGCGTGCGGGGACGGTGCAGCCCGGGGGTATCCACCAGGATCAGCTGGGCGTCGTCACGGTGGACGATCCCGCGGATCGTGTGCCGCGTGGTCTGGGGCTTGGCCGAGGTGATGGCCACCTTCTTGCCCACCAACGCGTTGGTCAGCGTCGATTTGCCGGCGTTCGGGCGCCCCACCAGGACCGAAAAGCCGGCGCGGAAGCCACCGAAATCTTCATTGGAAGGGGCTTTACTTTTCTTGCTCACGTGGAACTCCCTGCTGGGTTGTTTCCGCCTCGTCGAGGAGGTCTTCAAGGTCAGTGTCTACTTTTGGTACGGCTGCCGCAACGATGTGGCTGACGCGGTTGCGGCGGCCTTCAAGCCGGTCGGCGCGCAGCGAGATGCCGCCCACCTCGACTGTGCTTCCCACGATCGGCACCCGGCCGAGGGCTTTTGCCAGCAGCCCGCCAACGGTGTCCACTTCGTCGTCGTCGAGTTCAATATCAAAAAGCTCACCGAGGTCATCGATGCTCATGCGGGAGCTGACCCGGTAGGAGCCATCATCCAGTGCCACGGCTTCGGCACTTTCGGTGTCGTATTCGTCCACGATTTCCCCGACGATCTCCTCGATGAGATCTTCCAGCGTGACCAGGCCCGCCGTGCCACCGTATTCGTCGATGACGATGGCCACGTGCGTGGATTCTTTCTGTAGCTCCCGAAGCAGGTCGCTGACCGGCTTGGACTCCGGAACGTACCGCACCTCACGGGCCAGGGACTCGACAGGCGGCGGTTCCTCGTCCGGCGCCAGTTCGTGCAGGGTGGCTGCGACGTCCTTCAGGTAGACGATTCCCAGGATCTGGTCCGTATTGTCCTGGATCACCGGAATCCTGGAATAGCCGGAGCGCAGGAACAAGGACATTGCCCGCCTGAGGCTGGACCCGGCGTCGATGCTGAGGATGTCAGTCCGGGGAACCATCACGGCGCGCACCAGGGTGTCGCCAAAGTCGAAGACGGACTGGATCATCTCCGCCTCGGTGTCCTCAATCATGTCCGATTCACTGGCCCGGTCCACAAGCTCGCGGAATTCCTGTTCGCTGAAAAAAGCCTCGTCCCCGCCGGGCGCACCGGGCGCCGCAGCACTGCCCAGTGCCACCAGCCATGCCGGAATGGGACCAAGGACCCAGGTGAGGAACCGGATCAGCGGGGCCGTGAACCTCACGACAGCTGCCGAATGGAGCCGTCCGAGTTGCCGGGGAGAGACGCCAACGATCACGAAACCGAGCAGGGCCATGATGCCCGTGGCTGCCAGCCCGGCGAGCCAGACGTTGTCCAGCAGGCTGTGCAGCAGGACGGCCACGGCCACGGCCGAGGCCATCTCGAACCAGATCCGCCAAAACCTCAGCGCGCGGATGTGCGCCACCGGGTGGGCCATGATGCTTTTCATGGCGTTTCCGCGGCTCCTGAGGAGAGCCTCTTCGGCGTCGTGCCGTGGAAGGAAATTGAACGCAGCCTCAGCCGCGGTCAGGATGGCGGCAATGCTGAGGAAAGCCAGGGCCATGCCAACAAGGAGCAGGGGCGTCACTGCGTGGTCTCGGCGGGAGCTTCTTTGCCGGTGAAGCCGGACAGCAGTTCACGCTGGAGCCCAAACATTTCAGCTTTTTCTTCGGGCTCTGCGTGGTCGTACCCCAAGAGGTGGAGGATACCGTGGGTGGTCAGCAGGAGCATCTCATCCTGGAGGGAGTGGCCCGCATTCTTCGCCTGGACTTTGGCAACCTGCGGGCAGACTGCAATGTCACCCAGCATTCCCTGCGGAGTGGGCCGGTCCGGAGTTCCAGGAGTCAGTTCATCCATGGGGACAGAGAGCACGTCTGTGGAACCGGGCTCGTCCATCAATTCAAGATGAAGTTTTTCCATCGCTGGTTCATCCACCAGGAGAATGGACAGTTCAGCCTGGGGGTGGATATAAAGCTGGCCAAAGATGTACCTGGACAGCGCAACCAGCTCCGCCTCGTCCACTTGGATACCGGATTCGTTGTTCACTTCAATGCTCATGCCCGCTCCCCCTGCT
This sequence comes from Arthrobacter sp. R4, assembly GCF_051365025.1. NCBI lineage: Bacteria > Bacillati > Actinomycetota > Actinomycetes > Micrococcales > Micrococcaceae > Arthrobacter > Arthrobacter sp. R4. Next base: position 274,641 of record NZ_JBLWIJ010000010.1, on the reverse strand, counting down.
TTTCACGGCTCACCGAGTGCTTCACCCGGTTCCGTTGGACATCGTCCCAGACGCTGTACGCCTGCACAATGTCACCGACAAGGCGATGGCGTACGACGTCCGTCGCATCCAGGACGGAGAAATTGATGTCCTCGATACCGCGCAGGATCTCCTCCACGATCCGCAATCCGGAACGCGTCCCAAACGGCAGGTCCACCTGGGTGACGTCCCCGGTCACCACCATTTTGGAACCAAAGCCGAGCCTGGTCAGGAACATCTTCATCTGTTCGGGTGTGGTGTTCTGCGCTTCATCAAGGATGATGAACGCATCGTTGAGGGTACGTCCGCGCATATAGGCCAAGGGTGCCACTTCGATGGTGCCTGCGGCCATCAGCCGCGGGATGGACTCCGGGTCCATCATGTCGTGCAGCGCGTCGTAGAGGGGACGGAGGTAGGGGTCGATTTTGTCGCTGAGCGTGCCGGGCAGGAAACCAAGCCGCTCCCCCGCTTCGACGGCCGGCCTGGTGAGGATAATGCGGCTGACTTCCTTCTGCTGAAGCGCCTGGACGGCCTTCGCCATGGCGAGGTAAGTCTTGCCGGTTCCGGCAGGACCGATGCCGAAAATCACTGTGTTGGCGTCGATCGCGTCTACGTAGTTTTTCTGGTTCAGCGTTTTGGGCCGGATGGTCCTGCCCCGGCTGGAAAGAATGTCATGGGTCAGGACATCGACCGGGTTCTGCAGGGACTGGCTCCGCAGCAGCGCCACCAGTTGCTGCAGCACTGCGGGGCTGATCACCGTGCCACGGGCTACCAGGCCCCGGACCTCCTGTAGCAGCCGCATGATCCTGGGGACATCGGCCGCCGGGCCGCTGATGGACAGTTCGTTGCCCCGCACATGGAAATTGACGGCGGGAAACTGTTCTTCGATGAAACGCAACGCCTCATCGTGGCTACCGAGCGACTGGACCATCTGATCGGAGTTATCAAAGACAACCACCTCCGTCCGGATGCCGGGAAGGGTGTGGGGAAATTCTCCTGCGGTGCGCTCAGTGTTCAGCCGGCGCTTTCCGTTAGCTGATTCAGTCATGATGCTGGCCCGCAGGCCTATGGTCCCCTCCAGTTCAAGTACGTAATCCCGCAGACCGCCGTGGCGTGTGGTCCCGCCCGTCGGAGGTCTCCGGATTCATACCATCTTACGCCAGCGCGCCGCTGTCAGCGGCTGGGGGCAGCCTTCCGCCGGTGCCGGAACGGCCCATGACGGCGGGAAGTTGCCGTCATTAGGTATCAACTTCATATCGGCCTCATATCGTTCCCGTTGCAGTTGTACCGGGCAGCCGTCTTGCGCCACCGAGGCGACTTTCCTTATGCAATGCTGGAAATTCAAGGCCGTCCGGGGACCGGCTGCATCATCGCTGCCAGGAAGGATAGTGCCATCACCGTGCCGGGACCAGAAACGCCCCTTGCCTTGGGTGCTGCCCTGGGGCGCATCCGCTCCACCGCCCTGCTGAGCCTCCTGCCTGCCGTCCTGATCCTCACGGGCTGCATCGCCGAGCCAGGGCCGGAGCCCACTGTGGTGCAGAATTCAAGCCAGGGCACCGAAAACACCTCGCCAGGGGTGCCGGCTACCAGCGCTCCGCTCGAGACCACACAGTCATCGAACAAGGCGCCCGTCTATTGGATCGGCCGCAGCAACAGCAACGTTTTCCTGTACCGCGAGTTCAGGGACGTGCCCGAACAGGAAAACCCGGTTACAAGGGCGCTGCGGGCCATGATGTCTGACAAACCGCTGGACCCGGACTTCTTTACCCCATGGCAGAACCCCAAGAAACTGGCCACGTCCATCTCGGGTAAAAACGTCATCACAGTGGACGTCTCGGAGGATGCCTTCAACAGCAACCTCGACGCCGACATGGCCGGCCGCGCCATCCAGCAGCTCGTCTATACGGCCACGGCGGCCGGGGCGAGTTCCGGGCTCATTGACTCCGGCCAGCAGATCCAGGTGATGATCCTCGTCGACGGCCACACGGACTATCTTGCTTTTGACCACGTGCGCCTCGGCACGCTCATGTCCCGGAGCCCGGGCATGGTGGCGCCGGTCTGGATTATCGATCCGCAGGAGAACGTGGAAGTCGCCGACGGCAGCGTGAAGATTACTGGCCGCAACATCCTGGCGGGTGGCAAGCTCCGCTGGCGGATCCTGCGCGAGGAAGACAACGGCGACAAGACGCCGTACTTGACCGGGGAAACCACGGCCGCGACCGAGGCCGCCCAGTCCGGAGTTTTTACCTTGGCCTTAACCCTCACGCCCGGCAACTACGAGCTTCGCGTCGCTCAGGCGGACACCTCAGGAAACGACCAGGAGCTGAACGTTGATACGCGCAGCTTCAGCGTGCGCTAGCTCGACTGTCAGAGCTCAGGTGCGGACCAGCGGCCCAACACATCGCTGGCCAGGACGACTGCAGCGGGTCCGGCGGTGGACGACCTCAGGACGTGGTGCCCCAGAAGCGCCGTTACGGCACCGGCACTGCACAGCCTGGTCACTTCACGCGGACTGATCCCGCCTTCCGGTCCCACAATGAGCAGGATTTCGCGGGTTTCACTGCCGTTCGCAGCCGCCTGCCAATTCTCCAAAACGGACCGTAACGGCCGGACAGCGTCCTCGTGCAGGATGATTGCGAGATCGGCCGCGCCGGCAGCGGCTGCCAGTCCGGGGGTTTCGACGGCGGCGCGCACCTCAGGAATCCAGGCCCGCCGGGCCTGCTTGGCCGCCGCCGTCGCCACCGACTGCCACTTGGCATGTGCCTTGGCTGCCCGTTCGCCCTTCCACCTCACGATGGACCGTTCGGACTGCCACGGGATGACCGCGTCAATCCCCAGTTCGGTGGCAGTTTCAACTGCGAGCTCGTCTCGGTCGCCCTTGGCCAGCGCCTGCACCAGGACAAGCCGGATGGCGGGCTTTTCTTCGACCGTCAACGCCGAACACTCCACTGTCAGCTCCGACGGCGACGCCGCCACGACCGTGCCGGTCAACCGCTTGCCGGCCCCGTCTGCGATGTCCACCGACTCGCCGGGGGCAAGCCGCTTGACTGCTACCGCATGCCGCGCCTCAGCCCCTTCCAGGACAAAGTGGCGCCCTGGGACCATGTGGTCCAGCGTCCCGGGAGCGCTAAAGAAAACCGGATTGCTCACCCCTACAGGTTACCGAGCCGGTCCCGCAGCTTGGCAAAGACGCCGCCGCTGGCCGCGAGTTTGCCCTCAGTGAACTGCTCGCCGCGCAGTTTGGCCAGTTGCCGCAACAGGTCTTCCTGCGCCGAATCCAGTTTGGCCGGGGTCTCCACCTGAAGGTGTACCTTGAGGTCGCCGCGGCCATATCCGCGAAGGTGTGTCACGCCCAGGCCGCGCAGGGTGATGATCTCCCCTGACTGGGTTCCCGACTTGACGTCGATTTCCTGCAGCCCGTCGAAGGTTTCAAGGGAAAGTTCGGTTCCCAGCGCGGCAGCGGTCATGGGGATGTTGAGCGTTGCATGGAGGTCGTCGCCGTCACGTACGTACGTGGCGTCGTTGTTGACCCGGATCTCAACGTACAGGTCACCGGCCGGGCCGCCGGCCGGGCCTGCCTCGCCCTGGCCCGACAGCTGGATGCGGGTCCCGGTGGCTACGCCTGCAGGGACCTTGATGGTCATTGACCGCCGGCTACGGATCCGCCCCTGCCCGCTGCATTCGTTGCAGGGGTCCTTGATCACGGTGCCGAAGCCTTCGCAGCTGCCGCAGGGGGCGGCGGTCATGACCTGGCCAAGGATGGAGCGGACCGCTCTCTGGACCTGGCCGCTGCCGCCGCAAATGTCGCAGCGTTCCGGGTGGCTTCCCTCCCGGCAGCAGGAGCCGTTGCACGTGGGGCAAACGACGGCGGTGTCCACCTCAAGCTTTTTATTGACCCCGAACACGGCGTCGCGGAGTTCGATCCGGACACTGATGAGGGCGTCCTGGCCGCGCCGGACGCGTGAAGCCGGACCCTGCGATCCGCCAGCGCCGAAGAAGGTATCGAAGATGTCCTGGAAGGCGAAGCCCTGTCCGGCGTAACCGCCGCCGCCGAAGCCGTTGTCGGTACCGTTTTCGTTGCCGGTGGTGTCGTAGACCCTGCGTTTCTGCGGGTCGGAGAGTACCTCGTAGGCGTGGGTCACGGCCTTGAAGCGGTCCGAGGCATCCTCACCGGGGTTGACGTCCGGGTGGAGCGTGCGGGCCAGCTTGCGGTAGGCCTTCTTGATCTCTTCCCCGGTGGCTTCCGGCGAGACTCCAAGGACGTCGTAGTGGCTGCTCAAAGTTCGTATCTCTTCCTGTTTGTACTGCTGCAGTCGGACTGCTTGTACTGCTCTTGTTGCCTGGGGCCCGGCCAGTTGCTGTCAGGGGCCCAGAATCCTCGAAAGATAGCGGGCCACAGCCCTGACTGCTGCCATGGTGGTGGGGTAGTCCATTCGGGTGGGACCGAGCACCCCGATCTTGGCTGTGCTGTCCGGGCCGTAGGCCGTGGCGACCACCGACGCTTCGGTGAGCCCGTCGTACGGGTTTTCGCGGCCGATGCTGACCGTCACCCCGCGCGGATCCTGTGCCATCTCGCTCAACAGGCGCAGCATGACCACTTGTTCCTCTAGCGCTTCCAGCACCGGGCCGATACTCAGGGGAAAGTCGACGTTGGACCGTGCGAGGTTGGCGGTGCCGGCCATGACCATACGGTCTTCGCGGCTGCTGTGGGCAAGGACCTCCAGACCGTGCGCCAGGGCCTGCGCGGCCTGCCGCTGTCCTGGGCCCATGCCGGAAACAACTGCCGGCAGCGACTGGGTCAACTGGCTCAGCGGCGTCCCTGCGAGCGAACCGAGGAACCGCCCCCGGATGCCTGCCAGGGCGTCGTCGCCAAGGTCCTGCCCGACGTCGACCACTTTCTGCTCCACCTTGCCGGTGTTGGCGATCAGGACAACAAGGACCTGGCGGGGAGCCAGCAACACGAACTCGATGTGCCGGATCGTGGCGCGGCTCAAGTGCGGGTACTGGACCACTGCCACCTGGTTGGTCAGCTGCGACAGCAGCCGGACAGTGCGCTCCAGGACGTCGTCGAGATCATCCGGGCCCTCCAGGAGGGTCTGGATGGCGCGACGTTCTGCCGGTGACAGTGGCTTCATGGCCGAAATCTGGTCGACAAACAGCCGGTAGCCCTTGTCAGTGGGGATGCGCCCGGCGCTGGTATGCGGGGCGGTGATGAGGCCGTCGTCCTCGAGCGCTGCCATGTCGTTGCGGATCGTGGCGCTGGAGACGCCCAAATGGTGGCGTTCGACCAGCGCCTTCGAGCCCACAGGTTCGCGGGAGTGCACGTAGTCCTCAACGATGGCACGCAGTACTTCAAGTTTGCGCGGCTCGCTCACACTCCACCTCCATCCATGGTCACAGGCCGCCGGTTTCCCCGGCGCGTGCACCGGCCGCCGTCTTGGCGCGGCTTAGCACTCGACATGCCTAAGTGCTAACAGTCTAATATGACTCACCCCGTTGTTAGCATTGGTACCGCTCCGGGCGAAATTCCGGGCCAGGATCTAGGCAAGGCGGAACACATCCATGCAGTACCAGAACTGGGGTCCCCGGGAGATCGCCGCCCCCGTGAGGAATCAGCTCCCTGAAGTCCCGGTAGAGCGCGGGATGGTCCTGGAAGAGGTCCAGTCCGGCTGGGTAGGCGCCGTCACGCGGGTCGAGAAGTCAGGCGGAATGCATGTGGTGGCCCTTGAGGACCGGCGGGGCAAATCAAGGTCCTTCCGGCTCGGATTCGGTTTCCTCTTGGAAGGACAGCCGATCCGACTGATGCCCCCGGCGCCGCGGCAAGCCACCGCCCCGGCCGGGCGGACGGCCTCCGGCTCCGTCCGGGTAGCCGGTCAGCGCGCCCAGGTGGCCAAGGCCAGCAGGATCTGGGTGGAAGGAAAGCACGACGCCGAACTGGTGGAAAAAGTCTGGGGAGACGACCTCCGGGTGGAGGGCATCGTCGTCGAGCCTTTGCATGGAATCGATGACCTCGCTGCCGCCGTGGCAGACTTCGCGCCGGGGCCCGGCCGCAGGCTTGGAGTGCTCGTTGACCACCTGGTTCCCGATTCCAAGGAATCGCGGATTGCGGATGCCGTGATGGCATCCCCGGGCGCTGCCGGCAATGTCCTGATCGTGGGGCATCCGTACGTTGACGTGTGGCAGGCCATCCGGCCTTCCGTGCTGGGAATTGAAAGGTGGCCAGTGGTCCCACGTGGCCAGGACTGGAAGACCGGCATCCTCGCGGCGTTCGGTTGGCCGCATTCCACGAAGGAAGATATCGGCCTGGGCTGGCAGAAACTCCTGGGGGCGGTCCGCAGCTACGCAGACCTTGAAGCCTCGCTGCTGGGCAGGGTTGAAGAGGTCATCGACTTCCTCACCGTTCCCTAGCAGTATTCTTGGTACTGCAGTTGCCAGTGCGCTTGAGCCCGGCACACTGTAACTTTGAATGTTCTACCCCCCCGCACCATTGCTTTTCGAAGGAAGACACCGTGGCAGAAAACGCACACGAACACAGGGACAACCAGAGCGGCCAGGGCCGCTCCGAGTACCATGGCGTTCCGGCAAATGCGCTGCCGCTAACGGCCAGCGAAGACCGGCAGTGGGCAACCCTGGCGCATTTCGGCGGCATCCTCGGGTGCGTGCCGTCGCTGCTGATCTACCTCATCTTCCGGGAACGTGGGCCGTTTACCGCCCAGGAATCCAAGGAGGCGCTGAACTTCAGCCTGCCGCCCACCATCGCGGCCGTTGTGGCAAACCTTTTGGTGTTCATCCCTGTGGTCGGCAATATTTTCGCCGTGATTGCCACCCTCATCTGGATCGCATTGACTTGCTACTCGGTTGCTGCCGGCATCCACGTGAACCGGGGCCAGCCGCACCGCTACCAGTACAACCTGCGGTGGATCAAATAAGGGTCAGCTTCCGCTGGCTCCGCTAAGCGGCGTCAGGAGGTCCCGAGCCGGGCTTGCAGGAAACGACTCCCGCGTCAGTCCGGCAGGATCCTGCGGACCACGGCGTCAGCCAGCAGACGGCCCTTCAGCGTCAGGACGAGGCGTCCCTGAAAGGCGGAGGCAGGGTCCACCAGCCCGTCGGCGATGAGTCCGGCCACTTCTTTCCGGCCTGACTCCCCCAGCGAACTGATGCCCACACCTGAGACGAGCCGTGCCTCAAGCATGATCCGCTCCATGTCCCGGGTGCCGTCGTCGAGCGTTTCCCGCCCTGCTGCCGGCGAGAGCCCTTGAGCCAACCGGCCGGCGTAGGCGGTGGGGTGCTTGACGTTCCACCAGCGCACGCCCCCCACGTGCGAGTGGGCTCCGGGACCGATGCCCCACCAGTCGTCGCCGCGCCAATAGGCCAGGTTGTGCCGGCACGCCTGCTCCGGCGTCCGTGACCAGTTGCTGACTTCATACCAGCTCAGACCCGCTTCGCGGATCAGCTGGTCCGCGAGTTCATACTTGTCCGCGTGGTCATCGTCGTCGATTCCGGGGACTTCACCGCGGCGGATCTGGGCTGCCAGCTTGGTACCGTCCTCCACGATCAGCGCGTAGGCGCTGATGTGATCAGGCTGGTACGACAGGGCCGTCTCAAGGGAGTACCGCCAGTCGTCCAGTGACTCTCCCGGTGTGCCGTAGATCAGGTCCAGGCTCACAGCCAGTCCGGCGTCCCGCGCCCATTGCACCACTTGCGGCACGCGGCTGGGGGTATGGGTCCGGTCCAGGACCTTCAGCACATGGGGCACGGCGGACTGCATTCCGAAGGAAACCCTGGTAAATCCGGCATCCTTGAGGACGGCAAGGGATTCCGGGGTGACGGAGTCCGGGTTGGCCTCGGTAGTGACCTCAGCGCCGGGCTCCAGGCCCCACTCGCTAATGGCAGCGCCGAGAATTCGGGCCAGGTCCCCGGCCGGAAGCAGCGTCGGCGTCCCGCCGCCGAAGAACACGGTGCTCAGCGGCCGGTCCGGAATTCCTGAGTTCCGCAGCACAGCTGCTGCGAAGTCCACTTCTGAGACGGCCGTGGCGGCGTAGGCATCCTGCGACGCGCCGCCTCCCAACTCCGTGGCCGTGTAGGTGTTGAAGTCACAGTATCCGCACCGGACGGCGCAGAAGGGAATGTGCACGTACAGCCCGAACGCCCGGTCCGCCGAACCTTCCGCTGCCTGGGCCGGCAGCAGACCGTCCGACGGCGCGGGGTCGCCGAGGGGAAGGACGCTAGGCACGGGTGCGGCCTCCGGTGGTTCCGGCCACGGTCATCACTACTTCTTGGCCTTGTCCTTGGACTCGTCGGTGGTCAGCGCGGCAATGAAGGCTTCCTGCGGGACCTCTACGCGGCCCACCATCTTCATACGCTTCTTGCCTTCCTTCTGCTTTTCAAGCAGTTTGCGCTTTCGGGAAATGTCACCGCCGTAGCACTTGGCAAGTACGTCCTTGCGGATGGCCCGGATGCTCTCCCTGGCAATGATCCTGGAACCGATGGCAGCCTGGATGGGCACCTCGAACTGCTGGCGGGGAATCAGTTCGCGCAGCTTGGTGGTCATCATCACACCGTAGGCATAGGCCTTGTCGCGGTGCGTGATGGCCGAGAACGCATCCACCTGCTCGCCCTGGAGCATGATGTCCACCTTCACGAGGTCGGCCACCTGCTCGCCATCCGCCTTCCAGTCCAGTGAGCCATAGCCGCGGGTCTTGGACTTGAGGATGTCGAAGAAGTCGAAGACGATCTCGGCCAGTGGCAGGCGGTACCGGATTTCCACCCGGTCCTCGGACAGGTAGTCCATGCCGCCCATCACGCCGCGGCGGCTCTGGCACAACTCCATGATGGCGCCCACGAACTCGTTCGGAGCCAGGATGGTAGCGGAAACCATCGGCTCACGGACTTCGGCGATCTTGCCGGAGGGGTATTCGCTGGGGTTGGTCACATGGACAACCTTCTTGTCCTCCAGTGTCACCTCGTATTCCACGTTGGGGGCTGTGGAGATCAGGTCGAGGTTGTATTCGCGTTCGAGCCGTTCCCTGGTGATTTCCAGGTGGAGCAGCCCGAGGAAGCCCACGCGGAAGCCAAATCCCAGGGCGGCGGACGTTTCTGGCTCATACACCAGTGCAGCGTCGTTGAGCATCAGCTTCTCCAGCGCATCGCGGAGCACCGGGTAGTCCGTGCCATCCAGCGGATACAGGCCGGAGAAGACCATGGGCTTGGCATCCGCATAGCCGGGAAGTGAATCAGAGGCAGGCTTGGCAAGGTTGGTGACGGTGTCGCCAACCTTGGACAGCCGGACGTCCTTAACACCGGTGATGAGGTAGCCGACTTCGCCAACACCAAGGCCCTTGGAAGGGGTGGGTTCCGGGGAGCTCACGCCGATCTCGAGGAGTTCGTGCGTGGCCCTGGTGGACATCATCTGGATGCGTTCGCGGGGGTGCAGCATGCCGTCGACCACGCGGACGTAGGTGACCACGCCGCGGTAGGTGTCATAGACGGAGTCGAAGATCATGGCGCGGGCGGGGGCGTTGGCATCGCCCACGGGTGCCGGCAGGTCGCGGACGATTTTGTCCAGCAGCGCCTCGACGCCCATACCGGTTTTGCCGGAGACACGAAGCACGTCGTCGGGGTCGCCGCCGATCAGGCTGGCCAGTTCCGCGGCGTACTTTTCGGGCTGGGCAGCCGGGAGGTCGATCTTGTTCAGGACCGGGATGATGGTGAGGTTGTTTTCCATCGCCAAGTAAAGGTTGGCAAGGGTCTGGGCTTCAATGCCCTGGGCGGCATCAACAAGAAGCACCGCGCCTTCGCAGGCCGCAAGCGACCGGGAAACCTCATACGTGAAGTCCACGTGGCCGGGGGTGTCAATCATGTTCAGCGCGTAGCTGGTGCCATCGAGTTCCCAGGGCATACGGACGGCCTGGGACTTGATGGTGATGCCGCGTTCGCGCTCGATGTCCATCCGGTCCAGGTACTGGGCCTTCATGTCGCGGGACTGGACCACCCCGGTGTACTGCAGCATCCGGTCGGCCAGGGTGGACTTACCGTGGTCAATGTGCGCGATGATGCAGAAATTCCGAATAATGGCCGGATCTGTCGCGGCGGGCACCGGGGCGGTGCGGGCCATGGGAGACACGCAGGGTCCTTACTGTTGGCATTCACACGGCCACCACCAGGACACGCCGACGGCGCCCTGCGGACGGGCCGCACATTTTCAACCTCCAGTGTCCCACGTCAGTGCCTGTCGCACCGCATCCGGCCAACAACTCTCCAGCGACACAGCCGAGCCTGCGTTTCGCACGCAGCGATAGGGTTGTCCCATGGCACTGAACTTCCGCTCACTGGTCAACGCGTTCCGGACGTCTATCCGCGTTTTCGACACGATACGGCGGGACCAAGGGACCGCCGCCCCCGGCACCAAGGTCGGCAGCCCGGCGCGGACACCGGCGAAACGGGCAAAGCCTGCAGCACCGGTATCCGCTTCCGCCGGCACAGGGACCGCAGCCGATTACCCGGGCGACTTCCACGGCGCCGTAGCCGTCAAGTACGCCCCACATCCTGACGGCTCGCCCGATCCGGGTGAAGTGGTGTGGACCTGGGTGCCCTATGAAGAGGACCACACCAGGGGCAAGGATCGTCCTGTGCTGCTGATCGGGCACAACGGCCGCGACCTCCTGGGGCTTATGCTCACCAGTCGCGACCACGACCAGGAGGCCCACGCCAGCCAGGACTACGTGGATATCGGCACCGGCGCCTGGGACCGGCAGTCCAGGCCAAGCGAAGCCAAGCTTGACCGAATCCTGCAAGTCAGCCCTGACCGGATCCGCCGCGAGGGTGCAGTTCTTGACCGGCAGCGCTTCGAAGTTGTCGCGGCTGCACTCCAGAAGCGACACGCATGGGACCAGGTCCGCTAAATGGCCAGCCTTCGGGCCAATCTGCTATTCTTTATAGCTGTGTGTCCGTGCAGGTCGACGGCCACTGATGGTTGGCCGCCATAGGTATCCCCACGCCGCTCAGTCAATGGCCAATCTGAAAGCCCTCTAGACCATTTCCGCATTAAAAAGAGAGTTCACACGTGGCTAATATCAAGTCCCAGAAGAAGCGCATCCTCACCAACGAGAAGGCACGCCTGCGCAACAACGCAGTCAAGTCTGAGCTGAAGACGGCCATCCGCGCCGTCAACACCGCCGTTGAGTCCACCGACAAGGATGCAGCTGCTGTTGCCCTGGTTGCCGCCAGCCGCAAGCTGGACAAGGCTGTCAGCAAGGGTGTTCTGCACAAGAACAACGCAGCGAACCGCAAGTCGGCGATCTCCAAGAAGGTCAACGCACTGTAAGGTTTCCAGTTCCCTGAACTGATGGTTGTGGCCGGCACCCCTGGGTGCCGGCCACACCGTTTTAAGCGCTATTCAGTCTGGTCTCATATGCATTTTCAGATGCGATGACTCGCGCTCTCCTTCGATGTGCGGTTCAGGCGGAACTACCTGAGACGAGCAGGAGGGAGTTGATGATGGCGACGACGACGAAGAGAATCGCCAGGCGCCAGTTCTGGGCTCCAAGGACTGTCTTGGCAGCTGCAATGTAGATGCCGGCTGCGATGGCGCCGAACAGGATGCGCACCCAGGCTTGACCGAGGAGGCCGATCGCGTCGGGCTGCAAAAACAGTCCCATGATGAGGACAGTGGCCAAAAACGGGATTTGACCCAGAAGAACCCAAAACCAGCTGGCCCTGAGGGTGGGGCCATGTCCTTTGACGATGCCCTTGTACATAAGCCTCAGTACGAGGCCTTGTAGAAACGACGCCAGGATACTCCAGACAATGACGCCCACGCGAAGGAAGGTGACGAGCACTTCGCGGCTCGAAAACTGGTTGTGTTCGGCATTTTCTGTAACTAGCCGTTCAATGCCGGTTCCTACCGCAAATTGGGCAGCTGCACTGTATGCAAGCAGGAGGCAGATGATCCAGACGGGGTTAAGTTTCTTCAGGCTCTGCGGAGTGGGATGACTGGACGTCTCTGGGTTCGCGGAGGTCATGACTTACCTTTCAAGTAGTGCGTGTTCGGCCCACTCGGCAAGGGCCGCCAGGATGTAGAAGATGGCGGGGGCAGTGAGAACTTCGCCCATTGTCTGAGCCATGCAGCGCCAGGTGCCTTCTTTTCTGATCGTTCCGAGAAGTGTCGGCCAGAACAGACGTGCCCCTTGGATGGTGAGTGCCCACGCCACGGTCTCGAGGGGCACATGGACCACGGTGAGCGCAACGGTCTGTTGCAGGCCAACAGCGGCGGTAGCGGCAACCAGGCCCATCCCGAGCCAAAAGCCGTTGAGGATCATCATGACGATCGCACCGTAGTGGGTCAGAAATAGTGCGAGAACGGCCAAGGAAGCGTTGTGCAGAAGAATTCCTGGCGCGCTAATGGAGGTTAGGTCGCTGGTGCTGTCCCACGTGAAGAGAGAAGCAAGACCAATCCCACAGACGATAGCGATCAGAATCTTCAAGAAATCGATGCCCAGATACGGGAAGCGAGTGAGAGGAGTGCTCACCTTCGCGCTCCTGTTGGGCTCAGTTCGACCGCATCATTTTGGCGGACCACGAGATCGTAGTCGGTCCAGTGGTTTTCTTCGTGGGTAGCCACGAGGACGAGACGGCTTTTCCCTACGGTGAGAATGGACTTGCGTGCAGCTAAAGAGGCTTGCTGGTCCAATCCGTTGTTTGGCTCGTCCAGCAGTAGGACATCGACGTTCTTGAGTGCCAAGGCCACCGTCAGAACAAGTCGCTGGCGTTGTCCGAGGGATAGGTCTCCAACCTTGATTGGCATCATCTCTTCCGTCAGAAGATGACGCCAGTCATCTTCTGACGGAAGAGTCAGCGGTCTGACCATAGCCAAGTGTTCTTCGACCGTGAGGTAGTCGAGCGTAAGAAACTCCGTGTCCAGATAGACCGCCGTGAAGTCCTTTCTCCACCGCGTGATCTCCGTGCAGGATGTCGCGATCACCCCACCGAGGAGCTTGAGCAGGGTCGTTTTGCCGCATCCATTCGGCCCTCGAAGCGCAACAACGCCTCGGTCCGGAAGATCCACAGAGGCTGCGTCGAAAACGAGGTGGGATCCAAAGGCATGATCTACCCGCGACAGAGATTTCATGTGTCCTCCGTTTCGGTCGCTGATAGTTCACGCAGCCATGCAGGGGCGTCTTTGAGAACAAGAACTGTCAAGAGAACAGCCACCAGAGCAAGCGCGCCGGACGTGACGCCGAGCCAGGGACTTTGTGCTGCTTGCGGTGTGATCGTTCCCAGAATGCCTGAGAACACAACCGCAAGCCCGGCGCAAAGCGCTGCGCCTAAGCCGGCCTTGGATTTCTGCACCAATTTCGAAATGTGCGAGGCTGGCAAAACGGCCGTTCGACGCTGGACAATCAAAGCGTCGATGCTGATCTCTAAAGCGACAAGTGCAAAAAGCAAGAGTGGCACCTGAGTATATTTTCCTAAAAAGAAGAGTACGCATAGCCCCAAGGTCAAAGGTGTAGTTACGACTGTTGCGGCCACTAGGCTGTGGAAAATAATCGGCCGTACCCAGGATGGTCTAAGCCGTACGAGGAATAAGGCAAAACCCAGCGTTTCAGGCGAAGCGATCCTTGCGAAGGATGACCGGTAAAGAACCAACCCCAAGAAGAAAACAGCAAGAGCAATATACGGTGCCGTCCTCGGCCATGGGGTCTTTTCCATAATTGACAGAGCCAAGCTTGACAACAGGAAAATGCTTCCTGATTTGATTGATAAATCAGTCAGCAATCCTCGGCTACGCGGGGCGCGGGGGTCAGCGGTGGCCCTGTAAAGGGCAGGTGTAGAGGTGGCGGTAATAACGGTACCAGCCAGAATCAACAACAACGCGGAACCAAAACCGGAGCCTAGAGTTTCACCGCCCGCCAACCACGACGCATTCGCAAGAATAATAATGAGGCTGCTCGCAGATAAGACACCAATCAAAACAACGAGCACCCGGATGGTGATTCTCTTCAAAGGTGCCACGGCAAGAATTGATGAACCAAGGAGAGCCCCGAAGGCTAATAGATTACTGCCCTCGTGCCACCGCAGGTTCTGAACGATGAGCATACTGGCAAGGCCCAGATCCATCAGGACCCAACCCGCGCGCATCCCCGCCTCCAGGGGTATCGAAACGGAATTCCAGCAACGGTGGGCCTGCCTATAGCGACGCCTCGCCTGTAAAAGCGTGACTGCCAACAGCACGGCCGCAATGCTCACCACCTCAGGAGTGCGGAGCGGAATTCCCAATGTGACTAACCCAGCAGGCTGAGGTGTCCACACTAAGCCAACGCCGATGATGAGTAATGTCAACAAATGCGCGAATATCCGTACCTTATTTACCGCTGCAGCGTGAGAGGGAAAACCTAGGCTTTTCAGAAGATCCTGGAGTCGGTGGGACCTGCGCCGAAAATCGTCTATGAAGGTGGCTTTACACCCGGAGAGGACCACAGCGTATTCACACGGACGCCGTTGGTGGACGTTAGGCGATTTCATTGTGGCCCTCTCATGGGCTGGTACGAAGGTGTTAGCTGTTTACCAGGCAACGAACTGCTTCAGAGCCCATTTCTTGGCCAGGCCAAAAATGAGCCCAGCCACTGCGGCTCCAATGCCGAAAGACGCCACCACTGCTGCCGCCGCCGCGGCCCAAGACAGAGCATTGAGCGCAAAGTAGAGGTTCGTGGCAAGACCAGAAGAAATGCCTAAGGTGGCAACGGCCTGAAAAGCCACCGACATTGTGACAATGAGCGCCAAGGAGGCCCCTCCCACTTTCGCCACGTCGCCTTGGACTGAGCCGTTGGTACGATTCGGACTCTCAACGAGAGCTGACATGAATGTTCCTTTCATAGAGTGACTTTTCTTAGCCACTCATGGAAACGCGCCCGACACTTAGGGACTGACATTTCGGGCACGCCATTCGGTGGGGTCAGCTCCCACGACGAACGCTAAGGCCGAAAAATTCAGGTAGGTGGCCGTTCGCCTGAATTTGAGTGTTGATCGCCGCGAATTTGAGTGGATACGAGCCGCCTATGAGTAGGTACGCGGGGGAAACACCCGCGGCCCCCTGGCACGCCGATGACTTTCCGTGGACGGGCGAGAGCTACCCAACCATGGTCCTGTGTCGCGTTCCTGGAAAGGGGCGGAGCGGCTGGTCAGGCAGCTTCCGCGCTCCCGGACGTACGCGGCTCAAGTTGGCCAGCGGCTAGCAAATAGCCGCCCGGCATTTGGTCCTCTAGCGGCCCCGGGCCGAGGCGGCAATGACCGTGACGGCGTGCTCCACCGCGTAGACCGGATCCCGTGAGAGTCCTTTGACCTGGGCGTCCGCTTCGGCAGTGACCTGGATGGAGCGCACCAGGCCCTCGGGTGTCCAGCGCCGGACGTCCCGCTGGGCCTGTTCCACGAGCCAGGGCTGCATCCCGAGGTCACGGGCTATCTGGGTGGAAGACCCCTGGGCGCCCGCCACTTTGGCTACCGTCCGCAGCTTGGCAGCCAGCGCGGCCACGAGCGGAACGGGATCGGCTCCAGTGGCCAGGGCGTGGCGCAGCGCAGAAAGCGCTGCTGGACCGTTGCCCGCCATGGCGGCGTCGGCAACCTTGAAGGCCGTGGCCTCGATCCGGCCGCCGTAATAGCGGTCCACCAGCTCAGGGGTTACGGCCCCGGTTGCGTCCGCAATCAGTTGGTTGCAGGCCGCCGCGAGTTCGGCAAGGTTGGCGCCCACTGCGTTGACCAGTGACTGGACGGCGTCGCCGCTGATTTTGCGTCCGGCAGCCCTGAATTCTGCAGTGACGAAAGCGGTCTTGTCTGCATCTTTTTTCAGCGGCTGGCAGTCCACTACCGGCCAGCCCCCCGCCTTGACAGCATCAAGGAGCTTCTTTCCCCGGACTCCCCCGCCGTGGCGCAGGACGAGGACTGCATCAGGTTCGGGGCGGGCGACGTACGCGAGGGCATCTGCCAGGAAGGAGTCGTTCATGCTTTCAACGCCCTCGACCTCGATCAGCTTGTTCTCGCCGAAAAGGGAAGGGCTGACGTGCAAAGTGAGTGACCCGGGTTCGTAGCTTCCCGCGTTCAACCGGGTGACTTCGACATCCGGCGAAACAGCCCGCACCTGTGCCCTGACACGGTCCATGGCCCGGATCCCCAGATACTCCTCCGGACCGCCAATCAACACCACTCCGGCAGGTTCTACATCCCGCCAGGTGGCCGCGCCGGACGCCGTCGCCCTGTTTCGTGCATTCGGCGCAGCGGCCATTCTGGGTTCCTTCCGGAAGTGTTAGTGCAGTGTCTAAGCCTGCCATGACGGGGCCGTGGCTCCAAGCCATGAACCGAACCGCGGTACCTGGAAACAGTCCCAAGTGCCAAAGCCGCCGCTATGGCAGGCGCAGGCTCCGGGCCAGCAGCAGGAGGGCGCCAAGCACCAGACTGCAGTTGGCGCCCGAGTTAGTTCACAAGAGGGTGGGTGTGCTGACGTGGGCCAGTTGATCACATCAAGACTTATCGCTGTGCACATGGTTGGTGCACATCAGCGTGTCGGATCGATCATCGTCATGCCTGCGACGTTCGCGGTGTCAAGGCGTGGCAGCATATCAGCCGCGTCGTCCAATCCGACGACGCGCTCGATCAGCTTCTGAGGTTCAAATGCCCCCGATTCGATCAGGGCCAGCATCCCCTGGTAATCTGCGGCGGGCATTCCATGGCTTCCGAACACGTCCAGTTCCCATGCGATCACTCGTGCCATGGGCACGCGGGGGTGACCCTCAACGGGCGGTAGTAGGCCGACCTGGACGTGCCGGCCGCGGCGGCGAAGGCTCAGGATCGCGTCGGCGCAAGTCTGCTCGCTGCCGACGGCGTCAATGGAAACGTGGCTTCCTCCCGCGATCGCGTGGACCTGTGCCGGGATGTCTGACCCGTCCGCGACCAGGACGTGGTCGGCGCCAAGGG
The DNA here is from genome assembly GCF_051365025.1 of Arthrobacter sp. R4. Taxonomy (NCBI): domain Bacteria; kingdom Bacillati; phylum Actinomycetota; class Actinomycetes; order Micrococcales; family Micrococcaceae; genus Arthrobacter; species Arthrobacter sp. R4. Next base: position 257,661 of record NZ_JBLWIJ010000010.1, on the reverse strand, counting down.
AAGCCGCCAAATCGAGGGCGCCTGTGTTCCGGTCGATGGCGATGACCTTGCCGCCGAGCGCCTTGGCGATCATGACGGCACTGAGACCCACACCGCCCGCCCCCACGATGGTGACCCACTCTTCGGCGACGAGGCGGGCCCGGCCGGTGAGCGCACGGTAGGCGGTCGCGAAACGGCAGCCCAGGCTGGCCGCCGCCTCGAAGCTGACGCGTTCGGGGATTGCTACAAGATTGGTGTCCGCGGCGTGGATCACGACTTTCTCAGTAAAGGAACCCCAGTGGGTGAACCCTGGCTGTTGCTGCTCCGGGCAGACCTGCGCGTTGCCCGAGAGGCACCACTCGCAGGCCCCGCAACCTTCGACAAAGGGCGCTGTCACGCGGTCACCGACAGCCCACCGCTTCACACCGGGACCGACAGCTGCGACGACGCCGGCGAACTCGTGGCCTGGGACGTGGGGCAGCACGATCTCGTCATGACCGGCCCAGGCGTGCCAATCGCTGCGGCACAGCCCGGTGGCGGCGACGGTGATCACCACGCCATCTAGCGGCACCTTTGGCTCTTCAACTTCTTGAACCGCCAGCGGCCCAGCGATCTGGTCCATGACAATCGCGCGCACATGTCCTCCACATACTTCGGTTCTCCCCGCTCCGATCGGTGGGGATCTGGCAACATCCTCGCACGCCGCGTTGACCCAGGACGCCCCGGACATAACTTCGACGTCGAGGTCAGGTACTAACGCCTCACGTCCAAACGGTCCCCTCCGGAGTGCCGGGGCCTGAGCGCAGCGCGAAGCAACTCGGGGACGAAAAACTGTGGACAGTCAGGATTCTCCGACGGAACTGCGCGATAATTCCATTCGTTGGATGTATCTTCAGTGAGGGGCGTCTATCGCCTCTCACTGGGGGGAATTTCGTCGTCCCCGAAACATTCAACGAAGGGATCGACAACGATGAGTTATCAACTTAAGGCCCTGAGCCGTGCTTTGCTGGCGGCAGGCCTGACCGCAGCGCTCTGTGCCGGAGCGACCGCTACGGCGCTGCCGGCGGCCGCCGCAGAGACGAAGCTTCGGGTCGTCCAGCACAACACGGATCAAATTCCGGAGCGCTGGAACGATGTCCTGAAGCTTGCTGGCGGCAATGATGTACTGCTCGCTGAAGAGGTGTGCGAGGCCTCGTACGAGACTGCAAAGGCGGCCCATCCCAACTGGACGTTCTCGTTCCACCGGCAGAAACAAACCACTGCGGGCAACGCTGCGGCCGTCTGTCCGACATCAGCAGACGGCACGACCTGGAAGGGGCTGGTCGCCGTTCACACCGGCGCCGGCACCGCCACAGACGTCGATTTCTTCGGCGCAGAAGTCAATAAGGCGAAGGGCCAGACCTTTGGGATGGCTTGTGTGAAGTTTCGAAAGAACGGCAACAAGGTGAATGCCTGCGCGACGCACCTGCAGGCGTACGGCGATGATGTGGATGCAGACCGCACCGAGCAGACCCAAAAAATCAAGAACATCACTAAGCGCTGGATCCACGATGGCATTTCCGTCGTCGTCGGAGGTGACTTCAACACGGGCCCTCAGACAGCGGCAATGACAAACATGTACCAGTACAACGGTGAGGGAAAGTTCGTGGAAGCGCACCAACTCCAGACCGGAAAGGCGGCTCGCGCGGGCGTAGACACGGTCGACGGTCGGAAGATCGACTATGTATTCTTCTCCGCTAAGCAGACCCCGTTGAAGTCAGGGGGGACCTTTCACGTAGATCGGGTAAAGGACGGACACGCGATCCTTACCGCGACGGCCAACATTAAATAGACCAGTGAGCGGACGGTCAGTTCAGTCGTAGGAAGACAGGACTGATCGTTCCGTTCCGCTCCGTTGACCCGCTGTTGTTTGGGGCATTTAGGCGGGGGCCATGACCGACCAGTGGAAAGATGACGAACACACCGAAATATCCAACATGCAACGAGGCTGACCTAAGGGCTATGAAAGCTGAGCTGGCCGGAAGCGGAGCCGGCCTCGCCTCATACTCGGCCGGCGCATGGATGACCGGGCTGGTAGCTTACCTCCTGGCTTGCCACCATGGCCTCAACGTCTCCAGCACGGCCAAAGGCGGTACCAGTGAACAGGGGGCGGCATGGATGTACCCATCCATTCGATCTGGATCTGGGGGCCACTGCTCCTCCTGGCCCTCATCCTTGCGGTCGTCGCCAAGGCACGGAAGAGTCGGCGCCAGTAGCTGGCCACAACCATCATTGTGCTGAGCGCTAGTTTCCCGATCCTGGCTCTGCTGGTGCTGGCAGTCGAATCCCTCATTGCCTGGGGAGCCCAGGCGTAATCATCGAGAGCGGTGCACCCGGCCGCACTACTAGACGGCTAATGACTGTCCTGTTCAGTCAGCGATTCCCGGGCCGTCGCGGGGACCCCTCTCAAATTCCCTGCCCACCGTTCGCTCGCACCGTGGCTCCAAGCCACGAGCCGGACCGCGGTACGGGGAGCGCGGCCATGCCGGCCAGCGGAGGCCTTCCGCCTTTTCCAGAATCCGCTCGATGCGGCCGTGCAGGCCCAGCAACAGGTCCGCTACCATCCGTGGGCGCAGTGCAAGCAGCACCATTGCCAGCGTCAGTACCGACAACGCCACCATGGTCATCACCCCGAAGCCTCCCTCCGGCCACGGAAGTGAGGAACCGGGCAGAGCCGCCATAAACCTGGCCGTCCCGGCAACGCCGCCGCAGAAAACGCCCGCCACCGCGATGAGCACGGTTGCAGCCCATGGGGCCAGTACCGTCAGCGGAACCGCGGCCGTGCCGAGCAACGTCACCGGGGCAACGAGCGGGGCAGCCGCGATGTTCGCCACCAATGAGTAGGTCGAGAATTGTGGCTGCAGAAGCACAATCACGGGACCGCACAGCAGCTGGGCGGACAACGGCACGGCGAACGCTGCCGCCGCCCACCGGGGCACCCAAACAGGAGCCAGGTCCACCAACCGCTGGCCAAGCACAATGATTCCCAGGGTTGCCAGGACCGACAACAGGAAGCCGAAGCTGGTTCCCAGGCCCGGATCGAACAACAGAAGCCCGATCACGGCGAGGCAAAGGAAGCTCAGTCCCCGCCCCGTACGGCCGCCAACCAGTGACGCCAGCGCGACGGAACCCATCAGGGCAGCCCGCAGGACACTGGCATCGGGGCCGACCAAGAGGACAAACAGTCCCAATCCGGACAGTGCCAAGGCCGCCGCTGGCACCCTGGGCAGGCGCAGGCTGCGGGCCAGCAGCAGGAGGGCACCAAGCACCAGACTGCAGTTGGCGCCAGTGAAAGTTAAAACAGGAGGTGGGTAGCCTTGGAACAACGTTTTCGCTGGTCAACGGCATCTTCGTGCTACCCAATGATGGAACTGGCGCGACGATCAAGCCCATCATTGGGCTTGTCAATGGGGGCCGGTCACGTCCCTGTGGGAGCCCTCCGATAGGAGGTCGACCAACGAACGTTGAATTGGGAGATGGGTGGCTCTACTCGTTATCCAAGACCCGTCCTCCTGAATCGGCCTCATGAGACCCGGCCGCGGGCGCGAACCCGGTGACCGACTCCATTCAAGGATGATTGTGATCAGTCCAATTCCTCGGGCGCTGGACGAGAGCGAACCGATGCGCGGCCGGCCGGTGGAATCGGCTCGCCGGGAGCGAGAGTCTGCTGACCTGCGTCGTTCAGGTGCGGCTCCGCGCGAAGCCGTCCGTCTCCGAGATCCGTAAGTTTTGCGGAGAGGAGCGTATTCTGGGTAGCTCCGAGTAACAGCGTTTGGTTGCGAGCTTCCACAGTCTCGCCGTTGATTTCGAACTCGAACGACTTCCACGTGCCGACAATCGTCTGCCCGTCGAGAAGGTCCGCTGCCGTTAGCACGCGCTGGGCGAGCTGCCCGGTAACCGTTGTCAGGTCGGGCACCACAATCGGCGTTGCCGTATGGGGTTGGAGCGCAGCGAGGGCCGTGATGTACCTCCCAACGAACTGTGGGAGCGGTGCTCGGCCTACCCAATAGTGGCCGGAGAGTGTCAGTCCGGTGTGCTAAACATTAGGCATGGATCGCCGCTATCAAGTTTTCATCAGCTCGACCTTCACCGACCTCATCGAGGAGCGCAAGGAAGTCATTCAGGCACTGCTGGAGCTGGACTGCCTTCCCGCCGGCATGGAGATGTTTCCCGCGGCCGACGACGACCAGTGGACGCTGATAAAAAAGGTCATCGACCAGAGCGATTTCTACGTGGTAGTCGTTGGCGGGCGGTATGGCAGCATGTCCGCTGCGGGAATCAGCTACACGGAAATGGAGTATGACTACGCGGTGACACAGGGCAAAACCATCCTCGGATTCGCCCATGCAAATCCAGGGAGCATCCCCGCGGACAAGACGGAAATGGATACTGCTGCGCGAACGAAATTAGATGAGTTCCGCGCCAAGGTGCAGACCCGACACGTGAAGTACTACAACAATTCAGAAGATCTGGGCGGCAAGGTCTCACGTGCGCTTAGCCTTGCTATGCGTGGCACTACGGCTCATGGCTGGGTTCGCGGCGAATTCGCCATGACTGCAGAAAAGCAGGCAGAATTTTCCGAGTTGAGAGCGAAGGTCAGTGAGCTGACACTGGCGCTCGAATCGGTGGCGACAGCCCAGGGAACCATCCCGGAAGACCTGGCCTCTGGTGACGACACTTTCGCAATGGAATCCATCATCGACTACTACTCGGTCGTTGGACTTCATGCACAGGAAAACTTGTTCGAACCGGCAGAGGTGGAGCAAGACACAACCACGGTGCCGGTGACGTGGAACGAAATAATGGCCGAGCTTGCACCGCGACTCGTTGACGAGGCAAGCGAGGACGAGCTTGCAACGGCGTTGAACGGCTATGCGCAGCGGCTGCTGCTCGGGGACCGCAAGGATCTCCTGCCTTCGTCACTCGGCCAGGTCATAGACGTCCAATTGTCTCGCAAGGCTTTTGACGACATCCTCTGGCAGCTCTTCTCGCTCAACATCACGGCGCATGGCTCAAAGACGCGCAGCACCGCGGATAAGGGCAAATACTGGCGACTGACGGATCTGGGTCGAGACACACTCATGAAACTGCGCGCTATCAAGAAGCCCCTTGCCGTGGAAGCTAGTCAGTAGTCTCGTACCTTTTCTTGCGCGAACCCGCTCCACCCTTCTCAAGGTAGACCTCCGCCAAGTGCTTGTGCTGAGCCTCCGCACCTCGGTGCAATGGCTATTGCCCATCCTGGCACCCTCGAGTGCCCTGGCCTCCTCGTCAAATCGGTACAGCAGGCTGCAGCCCACCATGATGCCCTGGACCGCGTTACGCCGGTTGAACTGGCGGGGATTCACTGTGTGCGCCGGGCGTTGCGGTTTGAATGTCAACGGCACCTAATCACGAGAAGTGTTCTACATGCGCAAGAGCGAGCAGCTCAAGATGACAGCCGCGAAGCGTTTTCGAGTCCTTGAGCTCGGAATCCTTCGACGTGATCTTCGCGCCGTGGGTCGAGTGGGACCAGATCGCCGTTATGATCAAGCCGTGCTGCTACGCCCAGCGAGCAAGAAGCGGGTTGCCCGAGCTCTTCACGATGGGATGCTCGAAGAAGCAGCTAATGTCAGTGGTTGGCTCTACCGTCCCTTACAACGAACGAACGGAGGAATCATGGCGCTGACGACGTCGCTCGCTGGCCGGGTGCGTAACACCACGCTACCGAAGACCCACGCCCTTCTGCCGCTGTTCGAGGCAGTGGTGAACGGCATCCAGTCGATCGACGCACGATACCCCGAGGAGCCCGGGCGGGGGCGTCTAACCGTCCGGATCCACCGCGACCCTCAGGACGCCTTCGACCTTGTTGCGACGTCCCCCGGCCGCATGCCGCTGAAGGCCATCACTGGATTCAGTATCGAGGACGATGGGGTGGGTTTCACCCCTGAGAACATGGCGTCCTTCGAGACACTCGACAGCGACTATAAAGCCGGCATCGGTTGCCGTGGAGTGGGGCGCTTGCTGTGGCTCAAGGCCTTCGACCGCGTCGAGGTCCAAAGCGCCTACTATGATGCAGACGACATCCTGCAGGAGCGGCAGTTCAGGTTCTCTGTTGCGCGCGAGGTTGAGCAAGATGGAGCGCCTGACGGCTTCTCCGATGCCGGATCAACTGTGGTACTCGACGGTTTTAAGAGGGCCTATCAACAGAGTGCTCCGAAGATGGCCGACGCTATCGCGCGCGAAATGTTCGAGCACTGCATTTGGTACTTCCTCCGGCCCGGCGGCGCGCCCGACCTATACGTGGCCGATGACGACGACTCGGTCCGCCTCCAGGACTACTTGGAGGGGCTCGAGCGCTCCGAGACGAGCTCGTCGATCATGATCAAGGGTCAAAGATTTGACATGCTCAACCTGCGCCTTAAGACCTCTGCGCGCAACGCTACTCCGCGTCTGCACTGGTGCGCCGCGAATCGTGTCGTGAAGGACGAGAGCATCGCCGGCAAAGTGCCCGGACTGTACGGACGACTCAAGGACGGGAGCTCTGACGAGTTCACCTATGTCTGCTACCTCACGTCCGGCTTCCTTGACGAGCACGTTCGCTCTGACCGCACGGACTTCGACCTCCCCGAGCGGCTTCCCGGGGACGCCCTCATTGACGAGCCCTCGCTCGACGACATCAAGAAGGGCGTGTTTGAGGAGATCGCGCGGAACCTTGCAGAGCCGTTGGCCGCTGCCCAGCAGGCTGGCAAGGAACGGGTGCATCAGTTCGTGAGCACGAAAGCGCCCAAATACCGTCCGCTGATCAATCGCATCGAGTCCTTAGGCATCACAGTCGATCCTTCGATCAAGGACCAGGACTTGGAGCTCGAGCTGCACCGGTGCCTCCAGAAGATCGAGGCCGGTGTGCTGGCCCAGGGACAGGCCGTTTTTGCGGAGTCGAGCGGCGATAAGCCCGAGGGCTATGATGAGCGCCTCGCGGAGTACCTGGAGACCGTGAAGGAGTTCAACCAGTCGGACCTGGCGAACTACGTGTCCCGGCGACGGACTACGCTAGACATCCTCAACAAGCTCATTCAGTCCGACGACGGTGGGAAGTACGCCCGCGAAGATTCTATCCACGAGCTGCTTTTCCCGATGCGGAAGGAGTCGACGGAGGTTGGGGCTGATGCCTCGAATCTGTGGATCCTCGACGAGCGACTCGTGTTTCACGACTACCTCGCCTCGGACAAGGCATTCAAGAGTATCGCCATTACGGACGACGACTCGATGAAGAGGCCCGACGTGCTCACGACGCGCGTTATTGAGCCGGACTCCCCGGTGCTCGCCGCCGAGGGCAAGAAGCTGCCGTTGCAATCGATCGTCGTCGTCGAGCTCAAGCGTCCGATGCGCGACGACGCAACCGAGGGGAAGAACCCCATCGAGCAGTGCCTGGACTACGTCGCACGGGTGCGGGCTGGCACTGCGAGGACCGCGACCGGTCGGCCCATTCCTTCTGCGGATGACCCGCCAGCCTTCTGCTACATCATTGCCGACCTCACCCCGACGATGGTGAGTAGGTGCAAGTTGTCTGGCCTGACCATGACGCACGACGGAATGGGCTACTTCGGATTCATCGAGCCGTATAAGGCCTACATCGAGGTTATGAGTTTCGACCGGCTCGTCAACGCCGCCACCGAGCGGAACCGCGCATTCTTCGACAAGCTCGGGCTGCCGTCTAGTTAGCATGAGCACTGAGGACGACGCCCGGGGCTCTCAGGTGACCGGCCTAGGTGTACTGCCCAGGGACGTTGGTTGGGTGAATGTGATGACTCGCTGGAGTCGTTGACTCATGGGTGAGGACCTCCGGTTGCACAGTGGAGTTGCTTAGACAACCGCTGCAGCGACCAGGAGGTCCTCATGTCCCACGCTAATGCCGCTTTGACTCCACGCCAACGTTTGCGCCTCGCACGTCTGGTCGTGGACCACGGCTGGCCGGTGTCCCGGGCTGCCGAACAGTTCAACTGCTCCTGGCCCACGGCCAAACGATGGGCCGAGCGCTACGCCGCGATGGGGCAGGCGGGCATGTCCGACAGATCCTCTCGCCCGCACCGGATCGCGAACCGGACTCCGCAGCGGCTCGTCCGCAAGGTCGTGCACCTTCGCTGGAAGCAAAGGCTGGGACCGGTCGCGATTGGAGCGAAGCTGGCTATACCTGCCTCGACCGTCCATTCGGTCCTGGTCCGGTGCCGGCTGAACCGGTTGCACCACGTGGATAAGCGCACCGGGGAAGTCATCCGCCGGTACGAGCACGACAGGCCCGGGGCGATGATCCACGTCGATGTGAAGAAGCTCGGCAACATCCCGGACGGTGGTGGCTGGCGCTACGTTGGCCGGCAGCGAGGCAAGCAGAATCGCAGAAGGACCCCGGAAAAGCCGCGAAGCAGCCACCACAACCCGCTGATCGGCACCGCCTACGTGCACACGGTCATCGACGATCACTCCCGGGTCGCCTACGCCGAGATCCACGGGGACGAAACAGCTGCCACCGCAGTCGGAGTGCTGAGACGGGCCGTATCCTGGTTCGCCCTTCGTGGCGTCACCGTCGAGCGGGTCCTCTCCGACAACGGCTCAGCCTACAAATCGAACCTCTGGCGGGACACCTGCCGGGAATTGAACATCAAGGCCAAGAAAACCCGCCCTTACCGCCCGCAAACAAACGGCAAGATCGAACGATTCCACCGAACCCTCGCTGACGGATGGGCATTCAAACGCTTCTACGCCACCGAATCAGCCCGCAGAAACGCCCTCCCGGCATGGCTGCACCATTACAATCACCACAGGCCCCACACAGCAATCGGAGGCCGACCGCCCATCAGCCGCTTAACCAACGTGCCTGGGCAGTACACCTAGGGCTTGACATTCACTTATTAACCGGGCTACTCGTCGACGGCGTCTCAACCATCTCCTAGATGAGACGAGGCCCGTCCACCGGCAATGCGCCGCCGGTGAACGGGTCTCGGAATGTTGTCTCAGAAGTTCCGGCGAGTTCAGGTGGTGAGGGCAACATCCCCGAAGAGGAGCTAATACGCCTCGGAGCCTCCACCTCGGCGCTGCGACCCTCGAGGTGCACAGCGACCCGCTATCGGAGCAGTGGCTGGGGCAGTCCGTCACAGACAACGGACGCCGAGCTACCAGCCATGGCAGGATTATCCGATGGCGACTAAACGCTGGAACGCGGCTCCGGAGGCGGAATGGGTTCTGATGTACCGGCGGGGGCTGAGCCGCGGGAGAATTGCCGAACTGACAGGCGCACCGCTACGGACCGTCGGCTACCACCTGACGGTGGCCCGGAAACTTCACCCCGGGCTGCAAACCGAGCATGAAGGGGCAACGCGCAAGAAACCACGACGGGAAACCGGTCAGGGCATGGAACGGCTGGCTCAACTGATCGCCACGGTCCAGGCGAGCGGCAGGTATCCCTCAACGAAATCCGTCAACCGGGATGAGCGAACGTTGGCCACCTGGTTGAATCGACGACGCCGAGAAGCCAGGGAAGGGACTCTACCGTCGGCGTTCCTGGAAGGACTCAGCGTCCTACCCGGCTGGCAGGGCCTCCCCCGCGTTATCGGCGATGAGGCCAGATGGCAGGAACGCCTTACTGCACTGGTGGAGTACCGGGGATCCGGACTCGACTGGCCCCGGCACAAGTCCGCTATTGAAGGTCCAGAGCATGACCTCGGTGTGTGGCTTCACACCCAGCGATACAAGGCCCGCCGAGGCGAGTTGGATCCGACCAAAGGGGCTACCCTGGATACCCGGCTCCCGGGCTGGCGGTCAGGGCGGGCCCGGGGCAGAAAGCCAATGGGTATTCCCGAGGCTAATTCCGGCGGTCCGGAACCAGGTGTCCAGCCGACTCGCGCTGACGCACGAACACCGGCGTGCTACCCCTTCGAAAGATAATCATGCACTGAACTCTTGCATTGGTTCCCGGCAATTCCACGGCCCGCTGAGCCTCCGTACATAATGCGCCGATTTCTACCAGTTCCCGGCCATCCAGGGCACTACCCCTGTCCAACGAGCCAAGGACAGCTCGGCGAGAGTTCAGCCATCAGTCTTCTTCGGTCCGCATCTCATCAAGCTCGCCAGCCGCAATTCGTTCTGCCGTTTTCCTGTATGCGTTGTCGATGTACTTCTGCAGATCATCGGCCCCGATCCGCCAGATGTTCCTTCCGCCCAACTGAAAGCCACGCAGTTCGCCGCTCTTCAGCAGCCCGCGCACCAGGGGTTGGCCGATGTTCAGTTCCGTCGCTACCTGATCGATGGTCAGGAAACGCGGAGACGGCTTGTTCTCTTCGGACATGGATCCATCGTATGTGTCCATACGTCCCGGTACTGGAGCCTGGAACTGCAGTATGTGGATAACCGCGCCTGTCATCGTCTGATCGCGATCGGCGACTTCCTGTCGGTGCCGCCCGCAAATCGTAATTGTGTCATTCAGCACATCAGACCCTTCCTTTTGCGTTGGGGACGGTGGGTCCCATACACCGGCTAGGCTAGGCCGTTTCAGGCACCACAAACGAGTGTCAATGACGACCACCAAGATCATCCATTGCCGGCCAGTTCCGGCCGACCTAGAGATCTTTTTATTCCTCTTGATCCGCGCGAAGCCTCCTGAGTCCCCCATTCCGGGGCTTCGCCGTTTCTGGCCCTAAGTCCGTGCCGGAAGCTGTTGGCTACTATGGGGCCATGCAACCTGATGAGCCCCTTGAATCCAGGGAACAGAAAAACCCTGCAGACCAGGCTGACGCTCGTCTGGATGATGGGGACCCTACTGTGGGACGAAGGCTACTCGCCCTGATGGCTTCCTCGCAGACCTGGGTCCACCGGCGCGTAGAATCGCTCAGATTAGATGCAGAGGGGCAGACCAGGTGGCATGTGTCTGTCGACATGACATTGCCCGAGGATAACGCGATCGCTGCGGGCAGAGGCCAGGTCGTTGTGCCGATTGCATTCATGAACAAGGGAACGCTTCGCAGGCTGGATGTGGAGTATGGCGGCAAGTCCGTTACCGTGCTCGGAAAAAAACTCAACTCGGAATACGCCCTAGCGATGCTGGCGGCCGCGATACCTCCCGAATTGCCCCTTGACGACGGCCAGCGTGCGGCTGCCCTTGAAGTTCTGCAAAGGGTGGTGGAATGCTCGACGGTCCAGGCAGGTCAAGCTGTAGAAGCCTTTGACGAATGGTATGCCCAGGCGCGGCGTGCTGCTGGGATGGACAACAAGTTAGCGGACGACCAGGACGAATTCGGTCCTTTTGTGCGCTCGTTGTCCCAACACTTCTTGTTTCTTGTTGTCCTGGACGAAGAAGTAGAGTCGAAAAGAGTCCTGCTGAAGTACTCTTGGGATCACGAACCGCCGAACGTCACGGATAAAGGGAAGAAGTGCGTATCCTTTTCGCATGAACTGGCTGATTTTGGCTTCGCGGCCAGTCACCACGTCGAGGTGGAGGTACCTCACGGTCTAGCCGTCCGTTCCCTTGAAGTAGCGGAGTTTTATCCAGATGGCTTCACCTCCCTTCCTGTGCAGGATGTACCCGAGCACACACGGAGTGTCGCACATGCCGCGATTGCGCCGTCTCACCGTTTCGCCCGCGGGGGCTTCAAGGTCAAAGTAGAGCCCGTAAAGGCTGGCATATTTGCGTTCACGCGTGTCGCTGTACTTGCGGTTGTTGCATGTGTAGTCCTGGCCCAGTTCATCAGGGCCTTCGATTCGTTCTTTCTGCTGGACGTCAGATGGATTCCCTCCCCTTCGTCTTCAATTATTTTGGTGGGACCAGCCCTGTTGGTGTCCTGGATGAGCCGTCGTACAGAACACAGTCTGCTCACTGTTCTACTCAAGCCTCTGCGGAAGGCGCTGCTCTACTGCTCCATCGCCTTACTACTCATGGCGGCACTGGCGGCAATTCCCTTCACGCCCGCAATCTGGTGGATCCTGTGGTTTATTGTCATGTTTTTCGCTTGCTGGGCCGCCCTGACATATGCGAAGTTCAGCAAGAAGCGAGCTGACACTCTCGACTCAAAGAAGTCATGAAAGAGTCAGTGCGTGCGGCTATCATGCACATAAGAGAAAGGTGGTGCATATGGGCATTCCTCAACGCCGTCGGCGCAAACCAGAGGAACGGCCAACGAACCCCCCTGCCAATAGAGTCTCGGTTGCCGATTTTCTTCGAGCGGACTTCGTCATCCCCTCGTCGGGCGGGTCGATGGCGGATAGTTATTCAGGCTCAAAGATAGAGGCTGATAGGGTTGTTGACCGCTTCGTAGGCGCTGCTTCCAAACCGAAATAGGCGATCCTTAGGCGAACTAGCGCCGAATGTAAACCATGACTACCCGCAACCGCACCCCAGGGAGTTTCCCCGGGGGCGCGGTGTTTTAATGCCATGGTTCCCCTAAGCGGCCGGAGCCTGTCGCATCCTCCACTCGGCGAGGCAGTCCCGACTCCATGCCGGATCGGACACTCATGAGCCCTCGCCGCGAGGTCGATAATCCGTTTTGCCGTCAAGCCCAGCACCGCAGTCCTCCCGATATGCTCGATAACGACGATCCGGACGGTGAGCGCGTTGAGGACGCGAGCCGCCTCACGCTCCGTCATTTGTCGTCGACGGGCAGCGCGAGAGTCTCGCCACGCTCGAGGACCTGGACTGCGTCTCGTGCGACCAGTTCGATTGCCAGTCACAACTCGCTGACCAGCAGCCAACCCCTACACGGTCGACGGGCTGACTCAGACGAGAAACACCCTGGCGAGGTCCTCCATCACATGCAGCAAGGACGTCGCCGGGCTCATTCCCTCACGCCTGCCACGGCCTGACATGAAGGCACCAACGTTACTAATGAGATGGGTCGTTACCGTGTCCAAAAGACCCCGCACTTTCCCTACACTGCCGCACCAGCAGTCCTTGACAGGCCCCTTTCTGCTTCCGACCGATTCGAGCTAGGTGGGTGTTGCTACGGGCATTTCCTTGAGTTGGGATTCAGCTTTGGCCAGCTTGCGCATCGCCAAGACGCCGGTGAGCGGGCCGGGAACCAACAGCACGAAGGCGTACTGCCATCCAAAGATCCCGGCGAGCAGTGGCACGAGCTGGATGGTGACTACTGTCAGGAGGAAGCCGATCGCGGTCTGGGTTGTGAGCGCCGTCCCGATGTATCGCGGATCGGCGTTTTCACTCAGGGATGTTGAGAAGACACCGGAATCGGCGATGACTGCCGCTCCCCAGATGAGAAGGAAGACGAGCATAGGCATGCCCTCGGCCCAAAACATCACAGGAGAAAGGAAACAGCACGTCCCGCTGACGGCCAGGGCGACGGCGGCGGACTTGGGCCGTCCCCATCGATCCGCGGCCCATCCTCCCAACATGGCCCCGGCGACCCCGCCTAAACCCATAGAGACGAAGACTGTGAGCCCTGTTTCGAGCGTCCCGTCGCGTCCGGCAGCCTGACCGGCCAGCAAATACATCGGCAGCCAGGTCCAGAGTGCGTAGAGTTCCCACATGTGCCCGAAATATCCGATATTGGCCAGCCGGGGACGCTGCTCCTTGAACATGACCAGGGCATAGCGGGGGTTCGGACTTGCACTGCTTTTTTCTGCGAACGGTCCCGGCCGAATGGCCAGGACTGCTGTCAGGCTGCCGGTCACGGCAAGGGCAGCGGCTAACGCCATAACGTCCCGCCATGGAAGATCGTCCAAGCTGCTGATCAGGTGCGGTGCGGCTGATCCCAGTGTGAGGGCTCCAATCAGGATCCCGAAGGCCCTTCCACGGAGCGCAGGCGAAGACCAGGAGGCCATCAGCTTCATACCCACGGGATACACGCCGGCCAAAAAGACTCCTGTCAGGAACCTGAACCCGATGGCCGGACCCAGATTGTCCACGAAGGCTGCCAGGGCACCGGTCGTGAGGGCCGCCCCGGCGGCACTGACACCAAGCAGGATCTGTGGCCGGAACCTGTCAGCCAGGCCCAGGAACGTAGAGGTGATCGCACCGGCAACGAAGCCAATCTGCACCGACGCTGTCAGCCAGACTCCGGCCGCGGCGCTGATGTTCCATTCCTGCTGCAGGGCCGGGCCCACTGCCGAGGCGGAGAACCAGACAGCGAGGCCCAAGATCTGCACCAGGGCGATCAGGGCCTGCTGCCGGCTCCCCCGCTTGGATGTCTGATGGTTACCCACTGCCGCCTCCCCTCTCTCTCATGAAGACCGTTCGAATGTTAATTGATAAGGGTTGAGCAGGTTCGGCCGGAGGCATTCACCCGATGGGGCATTCCGTGACGGACATTTCCTGAGGGTTGCTTTCACGGCCACCCGGTTCTTCCTCCTGCAGTGTGGTCCGCCAGCGGGTACTCCAGGTCGCTGCTATCGCCCGGTCATCGAAGCCGACGCGTTGCCGGCCGATGCTGGCGGCTCGGCCGGCAACACGCAGGCGGCTCCTATTGCCCAGCCTGCAGGGCGGTCAGAGCTGGGCCGGTGAAGCCGCGAGTTTGGCGTGGACTTCGGCCATGTCCAGCGCGCCGATGGCCTCAACGATGTTGCCCAGCTGGGGTTCACTGAGGACCCCTGAATGGGAGAACACAAGGACGTTCTCGCGGAAGCCCATGATGGTTGGGATTGAAGAGATCTTCAAGGCTGCTGAGAGTTCCCGTTCGGATTCTGTGTCGACCTTCACAAAAGCCACGTCGTCATGCTTTTCCGAGACCTTCTCAAAGATCGGGCCGAATTGGCGGCAGGGTCCGCACCAAGCGGCCCAAAAATCAACGAGAACAATATCGTTGCCCTCGATTGTCGCGGTGAACTGTTCTCCGGTGATGTTGGTTGTCGCCATGATGTTCCTTCCGTTGAATATGCAGGCCCGGGTCGGTCACGGCCGGTCTTAGCCGAGGCGGGTGATGACTGGGACCGGGTTCGCCAGAGTGTCGCGGATCGGCGAGGTCGCTTCGAGCGCGCCGATCAGGTCTTCAAGGTCCTCGCGGGACGTGTTGGGGCTGTCGATTTGGACGTCCACGGTGATCTGCTGGGCACCCTTGCGGACGCTGTCGTCAATTCCAAGGAAACCGCTCAGATCGATGTCGAAGCCCAGGGTCAACGCGACGTGCTTCAACGGGATGTTCCTGCCTGCAGCCAGGGACGCCAGGGTGACCATGTAGCAGCCAGCGAGGGCTTTGAGGATGTATTCAGCGGGGCTGACGGCTGTGTCGGTTCCCAGCAGGGAGACCGGTTCGTCGCTGTGCAGCGTGAACTTGCCGCGGCGCGATTCGTCGGCGACGCCTGCCTGGGTCAGGGGTCCGGTGACGGTCTCGGCGGTCAGGCCGCCTGCAGACTCGCTGAGCATACTGAAGCTGACCTTGCCAAGCTCACGCTGCCCTGTGACGGCTGCCACTGTCGCTTCGATGGCCGCGAGGTCGGCAAAAGCCTCTGTGCTCAGGGTATTCATTTCGGTCATGGTGTTTCCTTTCATTGGTTTGTTGATGCGGCCGATCAGGGCCTTCCACAGCTGAAGCGCGTTGCGGGTCAGCCTCTCGAGGAACGCCTTCTGAGGAGAAAGATTCCTGGTAGCGCGACAAGGGAGATGCCTCGTCGCGGGTGGTGCCTCAGGTCCTCGCACCCTTGGGCCAGAACCGTTGGTATTCGGGCGGAGCCTGGAAAACTCCACCCGCAGCGTGGGTGTGTGCTGCTGCGGCCTTCACGTGTGCTCCAATGCAGTACGCAATCAGTTGCGCGCTGCCCCCAGGTAGGGGGCGAGGCGGTCTTCAAATGCTTCTTTCGGCATGGCACCAAGGAACGAACCGACGACGTCACCGTTGTTGAATACCCGGAAGGCGGGGATTGAGGTGACGCCATACTTTTGGGCGAGCTCGGGGTTCTCGTCAACGTTCACTTTAATGACGTCGACTTTCCCGGCCTGTTCCTTGGCCAGGTCATCGAGTGCGGGCCCAACTGCACGGCACGGCGGGCACCACGGGGCCCAGAAATCCACCAGGACCGGCAGGTCGTTCTGGAGGACGTCGGCTTGGAATGCGGAAGTGGTTGTTGAGCGTGCAGACATGGGTTCCTCTTTCGTTTGTTGGTTAAGACATGGGTTTGCGGGCCCAGGTTTGGCATCAGCCCCACTGGGATGAGGGTCATGCGTCGCTGGGCAAACGAGCTCCGGAAGGATCCATCATCGATTATGTAGTGATCACTATAGAACCCATAGGATATACTGTAGCGGTCACTACAGAAAAAGCAAACCGCTGAGTTGGCGGAAATCAGGAGGGTGTGGCATGCCGGGAGGCCGTAAGCGCGGATTCGATGATCAGGCGGCCCTCCAGGCAGCCATGGAGCTGTTTTGGCGTCAGGGATACGAGGGCACTTCCATTGCCGACCTGACACAGGCGCTCGGCATTAATCCACCGAGCCTGTACGCCGCCTTCGGCAGCAAGCGGGAACTGTTCGAAAAGACGCTGGACCGATACATGTGCGAACGCACCGTCCAGCTTGAGGACGCCATGTCCAAGCCGACTGCCCACGAGGCGGTGCTGAACCTTCTGACGGGAAGAGTTGAAGTATTCACTGCCCCCGGTCAGCCCTTCGGCTGCATGACAATCCAGGCAGGACTGGCCTCCGGAGAACCTCACCACGAAATAGTCAAACTCCTGGCAGCCGCTCGTGAGCGGATGAGGAGGACCGTGCTGGATCGCTTCGAAAAGGCCCTCACCGACGGCGATCTGCCGGCCGGCACTGACTGCACCGCCCTGGCGCGGTACGTCATGTCCGCAATTTACGGATTGAGTGTTGAAGCGGCCTCCGGGGCCCCCAAGGAGGAACTCATCGCCGCTGCAATCCTCGCCGCCCAGGTGGTACCGAGAGCCCGGATGTAGTCAGGGCATCACCACCATCAAACCAGACGGCCCTGCCACTGAGTGTGGCGGGGCCGTCCAGTTATTATGTCGGCCGGCGGTTGCCAGCGCTGATGGTGCTAGTTGAGTGTGGTGGTGACATTGACGGGGTTGGCAATTGTGTCGCGGATTGGCGAGGTCGCCTCCAGTGCCTTTACGAGGTTTTGGAGTTCTTCTCGTGGGGTGCCGGGGCTTTCGAGTTCGACGTTGACCGTGATGTGTTCTGCGCCCTTTCGGACGGATTCGTCGATGCCGAGGAATCCACTCAGGTCGATATCGAATCCGAGGGTAAGGCGGATCTGTTCGAGCGTGATGTTGCGGGCTGCGGCGAGTGAGGCGAGGGTAACGATGTAGCAGCCGGCAAGTCCTTTGAGAATGTATTCAGCCGGGCTGACGGCAGTGTCTGTGCCTAGTAGTGAGATGGGCTCGTCACTGTGCAGCGTGTACTTTCCACGTCGTGAGTCGTCCGGCACGCCTGCCTGCAGCAGCGGTCCTGTTTCGGTCTTCGCTGTCAGACCGCCTGCGGACTCGCTGTTCATGGTAAAAGTGACGCGGCCGAGTTCACGCTGGGCGGTGACGGCTTCGACGGTTGCCTCGATAGCAGCGAGGTCGGCGAACGGCTTGGTGGTGGTGACGGTGTTCATTTTTTCTCCTTTTGTTTGTTTTGACGGTTGTTCAGGGAAGGTTATTGATCCAAGCCCCGACGATTTGCCCTCATGGCTTGCTTGGGGCCCGTGTGACGCTCCAGTGCCTCATTTTGGGCATGAAGGGGTAGGGAATTGTTCATCAATGGTGATCCGGCGATGATGAAGGCTTGAGCTCCAGGAATCAGGTAACGCTGGCTTCTGTCGAGGTTTAGGCTGTCTCTTCGACTTCTCCGCCGAGCTCGTTGAGGTAGTTGTAAATGGTAAACCGGGTGACTCCGAGCGCGACGGCCGCAGTCTCGGCAGCCTGCTTTACGAGGAAGAATCCACGACGTTCGAGCTCCGCCACGACCTGCACTTTGTGTTCCTTGCGCATTTGTTCAACGGGGACCCCAATGGCGGCGATCGCTGCCTCGACGAGCTTGGAGCTGAGTTCTTCCACGCTGTGCGGGAAGTACTCGCTCCCCTGGGGGCCGACCGATGTCGCTCTGTGCGAGGTAGGCGGCGCGAGCATGGAGTTCCCGTCGTGGCCGAGAACGAAGCGGTCCAAGGCCGAGCGGAGCGTGACCCAGGCCGACACGTCGGCGTTCAGACACAGGGCTGCGGCGGCCCGGCCTCCCTTGTCGATGTAAATGATCGTCGTGCTCTGGAGGATTCTCCCGTCGGGCAGCTGCGAGCGGTAGCCGATCTCATGGGAGAAGTCACCGGCTGCGACGCGTTCGAGCAGTTTGTCGGTAGGCGGGTCACCGATCTGGCGGCGGGTGACGTCTCCGGCGATAGCACGGACGGTGTTGGGGATTCGCTGCAGGTCATGCAGGACGACCTCGGTGGGCTGCGGCACCGCGGCCTGAAGGGGTGCCACCAGGAGCTCGAGGACCAGGTTGATGGACTCGGCGTCCATGCCGTGCAGCGCGTCCGGGGACGGGGCTGTTGATTCGACCGAATCAAATTGGGTCATTGCTGCAGTCCTTCCGATTAGTAGGCGATCCGGATTTCCGAAACCCCGTGAATTGTGCCTTTTGTTGAAGCGTATCCGCTATCGCCGGTGATCCATCGCCAGGCAAGTCTTTTCTTCTTCAACATGCTGTTGCAGTGCAAGGATTATGCTGGTTCTCCCTTACTGTGACTCCCACTGGTAGTTGAGCCAAACTTCGAAGCCGTCGGTCCGCTGGAACATTGCCCGCGGCTCCAATCCGCCGCCGGCGATCCAGAGAATCGAGTCGTCCAGGGTGACTGCGTCGACGATGCCTTCGCGCACGATGATGCCTCCGCGGCGCATCTGGACTCTTTGGCCGATGACAGGATGCCAGGTGTGGTGGATACGCAGGGCCATCGTGTTCTCCGTGGTCGGCGGGGATATGCAGCCAGCAGCCTGGACGCCGGGCGGGTTATTGCTAGACCCCTTGGGCGTGGGCCGATGAAGTCTGGTTCAATCGGTGTGGGCGGCTCGGCCCATCCGGGTGATGGCTTCGGTGAGGTTGGCTTGGGAAGTGGCAAAGTTGAGGCGGACATGTCCAGCGCCGCCCGTTCCGAAGACATGGCCTGAGCTCAGAGCGACCTTCGCCTTGTCGAGGAACATCCTGGCCGGCCCGGCAAGGTCGGCAACGGTGGCGAGGCCTTCGGGGCTGCCTGTCGCATCGAGGGCGAGGTGGCTGCAGTCCAGCCAGGCCAGGTATGTCCCCTCGGGAGGGGTGTACCCGACGCCGGGAAGATGTTCGGCGAGCAGCTTTCCGAGGAGAGTCCTGTTGGCGTTGAGGCCTAGGAGGAGAGCGTCCAGCCATTCTTCACCATCGCGGAACGCGGCGGTCTGGGCGATGATCCCGAGGTGGCTCGGTCCGTGGCTGACCTCTTCGGGCATGCGGTCCAGATCATCGGCCGCGTCGGGTCCGGCGATTGCGAGTGCGGCCTTGAGGCCGGCGAGGTTCCAGGCCTTTGACGCGGAGGTGAGCGCGAACGCGTTCTCGGCCCCGGGCACGCTGAGATATGGGGTGAATTTTGCTCCGGGAAGGACGAGCGGGGCGTGGATCTCGTCCGAGACGACCCGAACCCCGTAGTTGCGGGCGAGGGCCGCGACGGCTGCGAGTTCTTCAGGGCTGTGGACTACGCCGGTCGGGTTGTGTGGATCGCTGATCAGGTACGCGGCATTGCGTCCCTGCGACAGTGCGTGTTTGAAAGCTTCCTCGAGGGTGCCGAGGTCGATCCGGAGATCTTGTCCTAGCGGCGCTTCAATGATCCTGCGTGAATCATGGGTGATGAAGGCGTAAAAGGGCGCATAGACCGGTGAGTTGACGACAACGGCGTCTCCTGGATCTGTGATCAGGCGCAGGATTTCGACGACGCCCATCATCACGTCGGGCACGATGGCGGTGCGCTCGACTGCCAGCCCGTCCCAGCCCCAGCGCCGGGAAGCGAACGCACTTATCGCCTCCGCGAACTCCGTCCCAGCCGGGTATCCGGTGTCTCCGGCGTCGATGGCCTGGTGCAGCGCTTCCGAGACCGGCGGCGCGAGCCGGACGTCCATCTCAGCAACCCAGAGAGGCAGCACGTCGGAGGGATGAGTGCGCCATTTCATGCTGGTGCGCTGGCGGAGCTGTTCGAGGGAGAGCTCCTCAAGCGGGTTCCCCATTGTCGTGGAGCTGCGGGGTTGACTCTGGTCGGCTGCCCTTAACACTGGACAGTCATTTCAATCTCGACACATGCACCCAGCGGCAGCGAGGCTACTCCCATTGCCAACCGCGCATGGTGCCCTTTTTCTCCAAGAACATCGAGGGCGTGTTGGGACGCACCGTCGACCACGGCGGGCGCATCGACGAATCCTTCCCCCGCTGAGACGTACCCTCCGATCCGGACGATACCCTTGACCGCATCCAACGACCCGAGTTCGTCGCGGACGACATCCAGACAACGGCTGGCAGCGAGCACAGCAGCCTCACGCGCCTGCTCGACTGTAACTTCCTGGCCCACGCGACCGGGATAGAGCAACCCACCCTCTCCGATAGGGAGTTGGCCGGAGACAAAGAGTAGATCCCCCACCCGGACCGCGCGTTCATAGAGCGGTGTGGACGTAACAGACTCAACCATGAGAAACCTTCCAGACGATCAGGAGACGGACGCGGCACAGTAGGTACGCCACGTCGATCCACCTTCAAGAGTATTCAACATACAGTGTGGATGAAGCGGAACTTTCAACAATTGTTACACATTTCGTTTACATGCGCTAGACCGGATTTCATCGCATAGGCCCCGCCATATCGCGAGTTCCTGAGCCGCGCGCCACGAGTCAGCAAAATCTATCCAACAAAACGTTGATCTTTTGATGTGACTTGCGGCATACTCTCAACTGTGATTTGAATCTCCGATAGTCGGGGGTTCAGGTCTTTCCATCTCAGTCGTTCTGCTCATCACCGCTGACCGCGGGCGCGTCCAGAACGGCAAATCGCCTCAAATGCCTGGAAGTCCGTAAAGGGCGGGACATCCGTCCGGGCGCGGACCCCGACTCCGGCGGTTACGCCGCAGGTCATCAGGCCTCGGAATTCGAGCTTCATCTCCTTAGGAAGGCTTCCCATGTCGATTCAGCCACCCGTCACAGACTCCGGGCACGCACACGCACCCGACCAAGTCCTGCACGCCGAGGATGCCGGCTACCAGAAAGGACTTAAATCCCGACAAATCCAGATGATCGCCATCGGGGGCGCGATCGGCACCGGCCTATTCCTCGGCGCAGGTGGCCGCCTTGCCGCAGCCGGGCCATCACTCTTCGTCGCCTACGCGATCTGCGGAGCGTTCGCCTTCCTGATCCTGCGCGCCCTCGGCGAACTCGTACTGCACCGGGCATCGTCGGGCTCGTTCGTCTCCTACGCCCGAGAATTCTTCGGAGAGAAGGCAGCGTTCACCGTGGGATGGTTCTACTGGCTGGTTTGGGCCGCGACGACGATCGCCGACACGACCGCTGCCGCCCTCTACATGAGCTTCTTCGGCAGGTACGTCCTCTGGATCGCCGCGGTCCCGCAATGGGGCTGGGCCCTCATCGCCCTGGTGCTCGTCCTCGCCCTCAACCTTGTCTCCGTCAAGGTCTTCGGCGAGATGGAATTCTGGTTCGCCCTCATCAAGGTCGCCGCACTGGTCATTTTCCTCCTCGTGGGCATCTATTTCGTCCTCTTCGGCACCCCTACCGGTGACCCGGTCGGCTTCCAGCTCATCTCCGACCACGGCGGAATCTTCCCGAACGGCATCATGCCGATGATCCTGCTCATGTCGGGAATCATCTTCGCCTACGGCTCAATCGAACTCGTCGGCACCGCCGCCGGCGAAACGGAGAACCCTGAAAAGGTCATGCCGAAGGCGATCAACGCCGTCATCGCCCGCATCGCGGTCTTCTACGTCGGATCCGTCGTCTTGCTCTCACTGCTGCTGCCCTACACCGCATACGAAAAGGGCGTGAGCCCGTTCGTGACGTTCTTCAGCTCAATCGGCATCAATGGCATCGACTCCATCATGAACCTCGTCGTGCTTACAGCCGCCCTGTCTTCGCTCAACGCCGGGCTCTACTCCACCGGACGAATCCTACGCTCGATGGCCACCGCAGGCTCAGCGCCGAAATTCGCGCTCCGAATGAACAAGGCCGGCGTCCCCTACGGCGGCATTGCCATCACCGCAGCAGTCTCCTTCCTCGGCATCCCGCTGAACTACATCGTCCCCGGCGACGCGTTCGAGATCGTTCTCAACATCGCGGCCGTTGGCATCATCGTCGCGTGGGGCGCGATCGTCCTGTGCCAAATCCAGTTTCAGCGGTGGAGCAAGAAAGGCTGGACCCAACGTCCCTCGTTCCGCATGCCCGGAGCCCCGTTTACCGGCTATCTAACCATTGCCTTCCTCGCCGTGGTTCTTGTCATGATCCTTATCGAATCCCCGTTGACCATGGTCGTAACCGCAATCGCGGTCGCGCTCATGATCGCCGGCTGGTACGCATGCCGCGGGCGGATCCGCGAGATCGCCGCTGCACGCGACGGCCACACTGGAGCGGCACCCATCGTCACCCACGCGACAGCCCGGCAACCGTAAGATACCCGCACAACGGAGCGGACGACCATGACCCGGCAGTGGTCGTCCGCCCCGTCCCGATCGCTCTGCTGTTCGCCCCTCACATCAGAGCTGCGGGAGTGAGCCGATGAGTTCCGCGGACACCGCCGTGCACGGACCGATTTTGGTTGTTTCGACACTCCAAGTGCCCGAATGCGGTAGACATCACTCCCTATCAGCGCAGGTCAGCGTGTAAACGCACTGGTGGATGAGGGACGCAGACAGCCCCATGTGGACGCATCAGCGTCTGTTTGACGAACGGTCAGCTCGCAACGGCAACGATGGCACTCGTGGCAGCCGTCATCGTGTGGGCAATACTCCGCCAGCGACCCTCGCAACGACCACAGGCATGACCATCACGGTACCCACGGAGAAAACCGCACTCTGGCACGCAGTACAGCTAGCGAATCACTACAGGAAACGGCAGCAACGAGAATATCCGCGACTGTAGTACTAGTAGCCCAAGGCCCTTGGGGCGGTGCGGCGGTCATAGGAATCCCGGGCTGACAGCACGTCTTTGATGTGTTGTTCGGCCCAGCGGCCCAGCGCCGTCAACGGTTCACGCAGCGTTTGGCCCAGAGAGGTCAGTTCATACTCAACGCGTGGGGGCATTTCGTCATAGGCCGTCCGCTCTACGATCCCATCGCGCTCCAGATCCCGCAGGGTATCGGCCAGGACCTTGCCGCTGATGCCGTCCACGGCATCACGCAATTCGCCGAACCTCAGCGGACCGCCACTGAGGGCGATGATGATCATGGCAGTCCACTTGTTGGCGATTTTCGCCAGGGAAGTCCGCGAGGGGCAGGTGGCCACCATGACGTTCCAGTCGGGTGCGTTCATGAATCTGGCTCCTTAGTTACGTTGATGTAACAGGTTACCGAATGTAACCATGAGCTTCGTAACCCAAATCAAGGAGAGCAAAATGACTGATCAGACACCCGTTGCCGTAGCCGGATCCTACTTCGACGCCCTCGGCCGGGGTGATGTTCCCTCGGCAATGGCATTGTTCAGCCCCGACGTCGTTTGGCACCAGCCGGGCTCGAACCGTTTCTCCGGTGATCACAAGGGAATCGACGGTGTGGGCGCGCTGCTTGGCGGGATGATGGAGACGAGCCAGGGAACCTTCGAGCTTGCCGTCACCGGGCCCGCGATGGCGAACGGCGAATTCGTCGCTGTGCCGGTGCAGTTCTCCGGCAAGCGCGCGGATGCATCGATGGACATGTCCGGCGTCGATCTCCTCACGATCCGTGATGGGAAGATCGTGGAGGTCAGGCTCTTCTCGGCGGACGGCCAAGCGGAAGACGCCTTTTGGGGCCAGCCCTAGTACCGCGATGACGGGCGGCTGGCCGCCCGCCTGCCGCCCGTCAGCTTGCGGCCATCGCCGAATCGAAGAAGGCACTTTCCAGGCGGACAGCTTCCTTGAACGTGGCCGCCACGCGTGCGCGGATCACCGCGTCGGACGTCCGGCCCGTTGTACGCGAGGCTGATGTTGCTGGTAGTGACGACGACGCGCCGCGAGCCCCTTCAGGATCTGCGGTCGCGACGGTGGCAGAGAGCCCGGGGAGCAGGTTCTCGAGGTGGTGCCGGGCGGCTGTCATGTCAGCTGGCAGGAGCCCGGCGATCCGTGAGCAAACGCAAAAGGGTGAGAAGAAGCTGTCAAGCAAGGGAGACGAGGTCAAAGGCAGAGGGGCCAACCGGACACCAGGGCGCGATCCATGCCAAAGACCTCCAGAAGTGGGCCGCCGTTCTTCGGTAGGTTGTTTCGGTAAGGCAAGCCACAGGCAAACCAACTCATTGGAGAAGATATGAAAGCGATTGTGCACGAAGTGACAGGTATGTCCTCAGTGCTGAAGCTTCAGGACAAGCCGCTGGCTGATCCCGGCGCGGGTGAGGTCCGGGTCCGGGTGGTCGTCTCCGGGGTGAACCCCACTGATTGGAAGTCTCGGGCAGGCGGAGGAGGAAGCACCATGCTGGAAGCGCCGAAGGTCCCTAACCAGGATGGCGCGGGCGTGATCGACGCGATCGGCTCCGGAGTGACAGGATTCAGCATCGGAGACCGCGTCTGGCTCTGGGACGTTGCCTGGGGCAGCAACGAGGGCACGGCACAGGAGTATGCGGTTGTACCGGTGGCCAAGGCAGTCGCGCTTCCGGATGCTGAATCTTTCGACACAGGCGCGTCCATCGGCATACCCGCCTTAACTGCGCACCGGGCGCTGACCTCGAACGAGGACGGCCCTGTCAGGCTCTCCCCGGGGGCCCTGGCGGGACGAACGGTACTGGTCACCGGCGGCGCAGGGTCGGTGGGACATGCTGCCATTCAGCTCGCAGACTGGGCCGGAGCAACTGTCATCACCACCGTCAGCGGAGAACGGAAAGCTGAACTCGCACGCCTGGCCGGAGCCCATGCCGTCATCAACTACCGCACCGATGACGTCGTGACTGCCGTCCGTCAGGCGGCCCCCGGCGGTGTGGACACCATCGTCGATGTCAACGCTCCAGCCAATATCGTCTCCGACGTGCAGGTGCTCAAGCCAAGCGGAACCATCGCGATTTACGCGGTGAATCCTGGAGAATCGTTGACGGTTCCCGTCCGTGAAAGCATGACGAAGAACGTCCGGTACCAGTTCATCCTCACCTACACGGTCACCGATGAGCAGAAACAGCACGCCGTGGCCGCCGTCTCTGAGGCGCTGAAGGCCGGTGCGTTGCGCGTTGGCGAAGAATATGGCCTGCCGCTTACCCGTTTCCCGCTCGAAGCGACCGCCGCGGCACATGACGCCGTGGAGCAGGGCACCATCGGGAAGGTGCTCATCGACATCGCACCATCATTCTGACCCATGGCCTCCAGACCCGCCGGACCGGGGCAAGTCAGCATCCAACCACGCCGACACACACCACGTAGCCGTCATCAACGAGCATGGCACGCCACTCGCGGACAGGGAGTTCCTGGCCGTGGGATCCGGTTACCGGAAGATACCTACGCTCCGATGCTCTGCGACCTGCCAGGTGTCGGAACGGAACTAGCCAGCTCCTAGTCACCGTCGGAGACAACCCGGACCGCCTCGGAAACGAGGCTCAGTTCGCTGCCCTCGTCGGGGTCGCACCCACACCCGGCGTCCTCGGGCAAAACCACCCGTCACCGGCTCAGCAGTGGCTGCGACCGCAACGCCAACCATGCCCTGTATCAGATCGTCCTTGGTCCGTATGGCCTCGTGCCAACGGTCCAAGGACGACGTAGCCAGACGCACCGCGGAGGGCAAGAGCAATCGGGAAATAATGCGCTGTCTCAAACGGTACGGGGCCCGGGAAATCTATCGCCAAATCACTAACCCCGACCAGCCCCAGACAACACTGATCTTCGCAAGATGCGCACCAAACTCGGTTGCACCATCACGACCGCTGCCCGCGAACTTGGCCACCGGCCCTCCAAGATTTCTCTCCCGGAACGGGGCCTCCTCCGAAACGACGCCCTCGCCGCAACCTACCGCCAATGGCTGACGCAGCAAACAACCAGCATCACAAATCAATGCCCATTAACAGTTCCTGACCACACAGTCCAGCGCGGGAGCAGGCCCCAGGTCAGACTTCGGCTTTTGGTGCTGCTTTGCGGTGGCGTTGGACGGCATCGTTGTTCCCGCACCGCGCCGAGCAGTAGGACCTAAGCCCGTTACGGCTGGTGTCCAAGAAAGCGGTCCCACAGCCGATCCGTGCACAGACCCCGAGCCGGCCCCCATCAGATTCAACGGCGAAGATCGCGAGGCCGCCCGCGGTCACCGCTTTCACGCGTGCGACGACATCATCATCGTCCGAGGCGAAATGCAGATGCGGTCGCAGCTGGTCATGAGTAGTCAGATAGGCACGGGCCGTCCCGGCCTCAAGCAACCCGTTAATCGCCCTGCAGCGGGTGTCGATGTCGACGTCCTCAAACGCGGAACGTAATCGCACAGCCCAGTCCCGGAGCTGCCCGGAGGATGAAACGGTCAGGGCAGCTCTGCGGATCTGATGCTCTCGGAGGGTTTTTTGGGCGGCATCGACTGTCCACCGGGTGCCTGCGAGGTTGACGAGATCGACTGCAAGTAGCGACCCGGTCATATTGTCATGGTTGAACTGCACTAACCCATTGCATCATAGTTTCGGTTGTGAACGTCGTAACCACAGCAATCGTCCCCATCGTGCTTATCCTCGCCGCAGGTGTTCTGCTGCGTCGCCGGCTTCTTACGGAGCCAGGCTTTTGGCGTGGCCTGGAATGGATGAGCTACAGGGTGTTCACACCTGCGCTGTTCATCACCTCGATTGCGAACACGGACCTGGCTGTCCTTCCGATCGGGCCTTTGCTGTTGAGTTTGGCCGCCCCGATAGTTCTCGTCGCCGGATTGGTCGTTGCCCTTCGGCGGCCGCTGCGCGCCAACGGGCCCCAACTCACTTCCCTGGTGCAGGGCTCAATCCGCATCAACACCTACATTGGCCTGATCTTTGCGACCACGTTGCACGGACACGAAGGCGTAGCTACCTTCGCCCTGGCCAGCGCCATCGTTGTTCCACTGGTAAACGTCATCTGCGTCAGCGCCCTGGCGGCCTACGGGGAGAAGTCCTCATCTCTGCGCCACATCCCAGTCTGGCGGGAGTTCCTTGAGAACCCACTGATCCAGGGATGCGTCATCGGGCTGACACTGAACCTCGTCGGCCTGCCCTTGCCGGACTTCATTGCGGCGACCCTCTCAATGCTCGCCGCCCCAGCCCTGGCCTGCGGGACTCTCATTGCCGGCGCTGCACTTCACTTCACTCTCCGCAAACGTGATGTTCTCGACATCGGCGTGTCCACGATCCTGAAACTCATCGTCCTGCCGGCGGCCGCCGCCGCTATCGCGATCCCACTCGGCGCAACCGGCGCGACACTGACTTGCATCGTGCTGATCTGCGCCGTTCCAACAGCCCCGTCCGCCTACGTCCTGGCATCCAGAATGGGCGGCGATACCCGGCTCATGGCCTCCATCACCGGAACACAGACCATCCTCGCGGTGGTCACTTTGCCGGTCGTCCTACTGCTCGTCAATCACATTGTTGGTAATGGTTGAACCGCACTAAATCATTACTTGGCGCGGCCGGCTGTTGGGTCGGCCCTCCGGAAGACCCGGCCGCCGTCAGAGCCGTCGCAGCAACACTCCGTGACTTCCCGGTCTCGGACAGCCAGTAGACCACACAGCGGCCAGCGGGCCTGGGTACCAGCGAAGCTCATGGGATTGGGGAACGGGTTATGCCCAGTGGTGCGGTTTCAACTGATGGATTCTTGTTCGGCCAAAGTGGACGGCACCATAACCCCCGTGCCACTTCACGATGCGCACTTTGGGGATTTTCTCTGCCCCAGGGAGCTTCAAGGGAGTCTTGGTCCGACCGGCTCGATGTCAGTCGCTGAGGAGCTGTGGGTTCATGCAACAGCATCCTGCGCCCACGTTGGGCTCCTCTCCCCCAGGTTCGACTCTCAAGGCCGCGGCCCGATACTGGTCAATTCAAGTTCGCGGCCGATTGAAGAAGTCTCATAGGCGCATCGAGTACCTCAAATTGAACATTGGTGGTCACAAACTATTTGCCGGAGATGGGTAGCGCAAATGGCTTTGACCTGCGGGAACGAGCGAAATTGCCCCGATTCTTGACCCATATAAAATTGCAAATCTTCGTGCCGCTGACGGCGGTCAGATGGGTCATGCCCACCGACTGCATGGCGCCATTCAGCCCTTCATCCAGGGCGCTGGTGTCCCCGGTGACCATGCCGGGCAGGAGACCGGCGGGGTCGTGATCAAGGAACGAGGCGGCGGAGAGATAGCGGCTGCGCAGTTGGCCCGGGCCCTCCTGCCAGCCCAAGGGGCCTCCCGCCAGCAAGCCCGGAGCCGATGAGGCCGCCAGGATACCGGCCTCGGTCTGCCCCGGATCTGCGGGCTTGAGTTTTCCGGTGGTGCGGAGGCGTTGACCGGCGGCCACGGCGCCCCAGTCGCTTCCGCCCATGACCACGATGTCCGCGTGAGTCCGAAGCAGCTGGCCACCGGTGGTGACTTCGACCGTCGCGGCCGGTACGGCCCACCGCCCTGTGGTGCCGCTCTGTCCCACGGGCGAAACGGCTCGAGGCGGTCCCGTGACCTCCAGGACAGCCACCACAGATTCGCCGTCCCGCACGGCATCGGCGAAGGGACCGTCGTTGCGCTGCGAGGACGAGACCGCCGAATGCGCGGCGGTGGACACAGCCAGGAGCACGGCAAGGGCGGCAGTGACCAGGAAGCTGCGGGGAACGGCACTCCGCACGGCCTTGCCAAGGAGAAGGCCCGCGAGAACCAGTAGTCCACAGCAGAGGCCTAGAAGGGCGTCCGGCGTCAGCCAGACACCTGCGATAGCGGCACCCCAAACCAGCAGGGCAGCCGGAGCAAGACGGACGTCCGTGCGCCGCCTCGGCCCGTCTACAGCCGGAGTCTTGGGCTTCCCACGGACCTTCTCCGCAACCGCCCGGCGGACCGTTTCCCGTATAGGCCTCCCCTGCACTTTCGTGCCGGTCCTGAAGGGTTCCTCTGCCGGCTGGGTGCGGTGTGCGGTGGATTCGACAGCATCAGGCGTCCGGACTGCCGACTCCACAAACCGGTTCCACCGGCTGGGGCTACCCACGGCGGCCTGTTCCTGCTGGACACATCACTCCACGCTCACCAAAGGAAGCAGCGTTTCGAGCATTTTCGGTCCCACGCCGTCCACCGCATCGAGCTCCTCGACTGACGTGAACGGGCCGTGCTCCTTACGCCAATCCACTATCCGCTGGGCCAGCACGGGGCCTACTTTGGGCAGGGTCCCCAGCTCTTCAAGACCAGCGGAGTTGAGATTGGTCTTGCCCCCCACGGAACGTGACGCAGCACCGCCGGCAGCCGGGCCGCCCTCCTCCCCCGAAACGGCACCCGCGGAGTCGGCCGGGAGGGGTTCACCCTGCCGCGGCACATAGATCTTCTGCCCGTCCAGGACGACAGCTGCCAGGTTGAGCCGGTCAAGGTCTGCCCCAGGGGTGCCTCCGCCAGCGGCAATGAGGGCATCATTGACGCGGCTTCCCGGCGACAGTTCCACGACGCCCGGCCGGGCAACCGCTCCCGCCACATGCAGCACGGCAGGACCGGCACTCACGGGCTGCGAAGGCTCCGCAACTGTTCCCGCGGTCTGACCACCCTCCATGTCGGGGCTGGCCGACACCGAGCTTCCGGACGACGCCGCCTCACTGAGTGGCAGCACTTCGGGACGGCCGGCGGAAACCTGCCACCAGAACCAGGCACCACACAGGACAGCCACAGCTCCCACAAGCAGGGCGGATTTCAGTCCAAGCCGCCACCTCAGGACCGGCCCCCTGCGCACGGGGACCGACGGCGTGCTTGCGCGGATGGCGGGCGCGTGATCGGAGGACGCTCCCCCTCCGAAGCCTTCGGCCGACTGGGAAGACTCCCCCTGGCCGGAGCTGCCGTAGACAAAGGCCTCCTCACCGCCGGGCAACAGCCCGGCGGAGGAAGATCCGAGTGTGGCCTGCAAACGGCTTCCGGCATGGCGCGCCCCAGGACTGGCGGCTCCAGCTTCACGGCGTGACATATCCCCCACGCTAGGGAAGTCCGCCGGAACGGGACAGCGCCGGCAGCAGCTATGTGGAAAGTCCGGGGACGTCGTCGGCCAGCCCCGGGGAGTAGCCCTCCCCCACGATCACAGCCAGAACGCCCAGGCCGGCATGGGCGGCCAGCACCGCAGGAAGCGAACTGATCTGGGCGCGCGGGCAGTGAGGCAGCGCGGCGGCCAGCCTGTCGGCAAGCGCCTCAGCCTCGGCAGGATTTCCAAAGTGGTGGACGGCGAGGCTGACGCGGCCGGGAGGCCGGGAAGCTGCATCCTCGGCAGCGATCTCCTCCAACCGGGCGACCGCACGTGCGGCGGAACGGACCTTTTCCAGCGGAACGATCTTGCCGCCGTCGACCGCGAGGATGGGTTTGATGGCCAGCATGGTTCCCACCAGGGACGCGGCCGCCCCGATCCTGCCGCCCCGGCGGAGCTGCTCCAAACTGGGGACATAAAAATACACCTTGGTCCGGCCGAGCTGTTCCTGTGCGACGGCCGCCACGGCGGCTGCGTCGCCGCCCGCCGCAGCTGCGACCACAGCGGCCTGCACGCCCAGGCCAAGCGCCATTCCGACTGTCCCGGAATCGACAATTTCGACAGGGATGTCCACCCGGCTGGCCGCGAGCCGGGCCGCATCTGCGGTCCCGGACAAACCGCCGGAAATGTGGATCGAAACAACGGCTTCGTAGCCCCGCCGTCCGGCGGCACGGAACGCCTGTTCGAACTGCCCGGGTGACGGACGGGAAGTCTTGACGGATTTGCCGCTGGCGAGTGCCAGTGCAATGGTTTCGGTGATGTCGTCTTCGCCCTCGCCGTAGATTTCCTCGCCCACCATCACGGGCATGGGAATCACAGTCAGGCGCCCGTCGCCGGCGAAGGCTGCGACCCAGTCGGCTGGCAGCGTGGCTGCGGAATCGGTGACCACGGCAGTGCGGACGACGTCGGCCGGGCCGGCACCCGCTGCCCCCGGACGGGGCACGGGCCGGAAGGCCGCCAGACGGTCCCGGAGCCAAAGCCAGGCAGCGGAATCACGGTCGGGCAAGTGCGCCTCCTGGAATTTTTTGCCGGCCGCCGGAAGGATCCGGCGGCCGGTGACCCGGCTAAGCCGGGACGATGTTCACCAGTTTAGGGGCACGCACGATGACTGTGCGGATACCCCGCCCGTCGAGGGCGCGCTGAACGTTTTCCGACGCGAGGGCCAGTTCACGCAGCTCGTCTTCACTGATCTCCGGGGAGACCTCGAGACGGTCGCGGACCTTGCCCTGGACCTGGACGACAGCGGTGACGGTTTCCTGCACCAGGAGCGCTTCGTCGTGGGTTGGCCAGCCGGCGTTCGCCACGGAGGCAGGGTGGCCCAGGACGTTCCACATGTCCTCCGCGGTGTACGGCGCGAAGAGACTGAGGATAACGGCAACGGCCTCCGCGGCTTCGCGCACTGCAGGATCGGAACCACCGGCGCCGCCAGCCGCATCAATGGTCTTGCGGGTCGCGTTGACCAGCTCCATCAGTTTGGCCACCACCACGTTGAACTTGTTGCTGTCCAACAGGGCCGCGGCGTCGGCAATCGTGCGGTGGGTCACCGAACGCAGCGCCCGGTCGCCGGAGGCGGCGTCGGTGCCGGGGGTGCTGGTGACGTCCTGCGCCAGCCGCCAGGCGCGGGCCAGGAACTTCGCAGAGCCCGATGGCGAAACATCCGCCCAGTCGACGTCGTCCTCCGGAGGGGAAGCGAAGATCATGGTGAGCCGGACGGCGTCCACACCGTACTTATCCAGCTGCTCACCAAGGTCAACGCCATTGCCGAGGGACTTGCTCATGGCCTTGCCGCCGTTGAGGACCTGGCCCTGGTTCAGCAGGGCGCTGAACGGTTCGTCGGCGTCGATCATGCCGAGGTCGTGGATGACCTTGGTGAAGAACCGGGCGTAGAGCAGGTGCAGGATGGCGTGCTCCACGCCGCCGACGTACTGGCCAACTGGCATCCAGTCGTTGATCTTCGCGGGGTCGAAGGGGCCGTCCGTGTATTCCGGGGAGACAAACCGCAGGAAGTACCACGACGAATCCACAAACGTATCCATGGTGTCGGTGTCCCGCTTTGCCGGTCCGTGGCAGTTGGGGCATTCAACATTGACCCAGGCCTCGGCGGCAGCCAGCGGCGACGTCCCCTTCGGCGAAAGGTCCTCGCCACGGAGATCTGCCGGGAGGGTGACGGGCAACTGCTCATCCGGTACCGCAACCTCACCGCAGGCGGGGCAGTGAATGATGGGGATGGGCGTGCCCCAGAACCGCTGCCGGCTCAACAGCCAGTCACGCAGCCGGAAGTTGACGAACTTCTCGCCGGTGCCCTGCTTTTCAAGGATGCCAATGGCGGCGGGGATGGCCTCAGCCTTTGGCAGGCCATCGAGGACGCCTGAGTTGATCAGGGTGCCCTCCCCCGCAGTTGCCTTACCGGAAGCCGCCGGGTCCTCCTCGCCGGTGTCCAGCACGGCGCGGACGGGCAGGTCGAAGGTCTTGGCGAAGTCAAGGTCACGCTGGTCGTGGGCCGGGACAGCCATGATGGCTCCGGTACCGTAGTCGGCCAGCACGTAGTCTGCGGCCCAGACGGGCAGCTTCTCGCCGTTCAGCGGGTTGACGGCGTACCGGCCGGTAAAGACACCGGTTTTTTCGCGCTCGGTGGACTGGCGTTCGATCTCCGTGAGGGCTTTGACCTGCTCGCGGTACGCGTCCAGGGCGGCGGCATGCTCTTCCGTGACCAGCTCGACGGCGAGCGGCGCGTCAGCGGCGACCACGAAGAACGTGGCGCCGTAAAGGGTGTCGGGGCGGGTGGTGAAGACCGTGACGTCCTTGGCGGGCTTGCCGCCGTCGGCCTCGATCACAAAGTTGACGTGGGCACCTTCGGAACGGCCGATCCAGTTCTTCTGCATGGCCAGCACGCGCTCGGGCCAGTGGCCCCGCAGCTCCTCCATGTCGTCGAGGAGCCGGTCGGCGTACTCGGTGATCTTGAAATACCACTGGTTCAGGGACTTCTTGGTGACCGCGGTGCCGCAGCGTTCGCAGGCCCCGTTGACCACCTGTTCGTTCGCCAGGACGGTCTGGTCCTTAGGGCACCAGTTGACCGGGGAATCCTTGCGGTAGGCCAGGCCACGCTCATAGAAGCGCTTGAACAGCCACTGGGTCCAGCGGTAATACTCCGGGTCGGAAGTGTGCAGCCGCCGTGACCAGTCCGCGGAGATCGCGTACCGCTTGAACGACGCGGCCTGCGTTTCGATATTGGCGTAGGTCCACTCGCTGGGGTGGGCGTTGCGTTTGATGGCGGCGTTCTCCGCCGGCAGGCCGAAGGAGTCCCAACCGATCGGGTGCAGGACATCGAACCCCTGCTGGCGCAGGTACCGTGCCACGACGTCGCCCATGGCAAACGCTTCGGCGTGGCCCATGTGGAGGTCGCCCGATGGGTACGGAAACATGTCCAGGACATAGCGGCGCTCGCGGGATCCGTCATCGGCCGGGGTGAAGACCTTGAGGTCTTGCCATACCTGCGGCCATTTGGCCTCCATGGCCGCGAAGCTGTAGGTGCCCTCCTCAGGCCCCTCAGCTGCCACTGCTGGTGTTCCGGTCTCTGTCTCCGGCTGAACGCTCACTGCTGCCCTCTTCTGTTCTGTTACGGCATCTGTGCGGCCGTAACTTCTCTGATCCCTTCTGCTGCCGGCCCGGCAAACCTGCCCGGACACACAAAAGCCCCTCTCCATGGAGGGGCTGCCGCGCGGCGATCCGGTTGACTCCGGATACCGGGCGGCTAGCTAAGCAGAAGGATCGCACGCATAGAACTACTTTAGCGCACCGCGAAGGGACGCTGCGGTGACCCGTGCCTACCCGTTGCCGCCGGGCATGAATAGACTGAAATCCGCTGTGCAACAAAGGACGGGACCGGTGACCCTGGTGAGTGAAAACATCCTGTTTCCCCCCCTCGGCCACCCCGCCGCGCTGGCCCGGGAGACCGTCGGCAGCAAGGCTGCTGCGCTTTCGGCCTTGGCGGCAGCAGGTTTCCCGGTACCGCCCGGCTTTGTGGTCACGGGCACTGCCCTTGAGGCCGGAGTATCCCAAGGAGTGACCGGAGGCCTTCAGGCGGCAGCCGCCGCTGCCGGCCCCGGCCCGTACGCAGTAAGATCCTCGGCCGCTGCGGAAGACCTGCCCGGCGCATCCTTCGCGGGCATGTATGAGAGCTACCTCAACGTGGACGCGGCAGGCCTGCCCGGGGCCGTGGAGCGCTGCTTTGAATCGGCCAGGGCTGACCGCGTCAGGGCCTACCAAGCCTCTATCAGGACTGGCGCCGGCGAGGGGCCGGACACGTACGACGGCGCCGCGGCAGGTGCCTGGGCCGGCATGGCGGTTCTCGTGCAACAGATGGTGGACCCTGTCGCCGCGGGCGTCGCCCTGACTGCCAACCCACTGACCGGAGACCGCAGCGAAACCGTCATCTCCGCGGTTCCGGGCCTCGCCGAAGGCCTGGTTTCCGGCGTGGAGACGGGCGAGGAATGGATTGTGCGCGAGGGGCGGCCCGCCCTGGCCCGGGGCGCGGCCGGTGTTCTTTCGGAGGAAAGCGCGACGGCGGTGGCCGCCACTGCGGCGCAGGTGGCCCGGCATTTTGGGCGCCCGCAGGACATTGAGTGGGCACTGGACAAAGCGGGCAAGGTCCAGGTTCTCCAGGCCCGTCCGATGACCGCCCTCCCCGATCCTGTTTCCTGGAACCCGCCCGGAAGGGGCACCTGGCTGCGGAACTTCCGCCTGGGCGAATGGCTGCCTGAGCCGGTCACTCCGCTGTTTATGGACTGGGTCATACCGCGGATCGATGCCGCCTACAACCAGGCCGTCTTCGCGTCCGCCGGCATTTCCGTGCCCATGGGGCATGGGCTGGTCAACGGCTGGTACTACGTCGCCCCGCCGAGCCCCAGGGCGCTCCCCCACCTGCTGTTCGGCGGCGAACCCCGGTCCCTGCCGTACTTCTTCAACTCCGTGGTGCGGCCCATGTTCGACCCCGCCGGGGCGGACAGGACAGTGCTGCGGGGGCTCGAAGACGAATGGCGCACCCAGTGCCTGCCCTCATACCGGGCACTTGTGGAGTCCTTGAGGGGTGTCGTGGAAACGGCTGCCCTGCCCGAGCTGATGGACATCGTGGAGCGTGTGGCGCAGAAAGCAGGAGAATATCTCTGGTTCTTTGCGGCCACCGGCGGTGCTGCCTGGAAGATGGAGATGGTACTGGCGCGGTTCTGGCGCCGGAACATTGCCGGTGCGCCCGCCAGCCGGGCAGCGGGGGCGTTGGAGGCCACCGGATACCAAACACTTCTGGGCGGCCTGGCTCCTGCCCTCCCTGCAAGCGTTCCGCACGCTGTCTACAGCCTCGACTGGTATCACCGGACCGCTGGCGAGCAGCCCGACCCGCACCCAGCGACGCCCCAGACGCCCCAGACGCCCCAGACGCCGAGTATCAACACTCCGCAGCACGTGCGTGCCCCGCCGGCAGCTGAACGGCGCCGGGCGGCTGAAGCGTCGTGCCGTGCGGTGCTGAAGCGGACACGCCAGCTGCACAGGTTTGACACCCTCCTCAGCGCGGCCCAGCACTTTGCCCTGCTCCGCGAGGAGCAGGCGAGGGACTTCACGCTTGGCTGGCCGCTGCTGCGCCAGTGTGCCACCGAAATAGGCACCCGCCTTCGGGACAGCGGAATCATCGCCGACCCCGCGGACATCTACTTCCTGACGTTCGACGCCCTGCGCCTGGACGCGCCGCCGCAGCACCAAGAAGTAGCCCGGCGCCGCAAGGAATGGGCACGGCAGCGGAAGCTATCAGCTCCGCTGCAACTGGGAAAGATGCCGCCGGTGGTGGGCAACATGTTCGACCGAATAGCCAACTCGGCACGCAGCACCAGGGACGTGCCGACAGGTGCCTTGGTGGGGCATCCGGCCAGTCCAGGGAGGGCGGAGGGCCGGGTGCGCGTGGTGGACGGTCCGGAGGGATTCTCCCGGTTCCTGCCGGGCGAGATCCTCGTGGCCAAAGCCACGGCGCCGGCGTGGACCCCCCTGTTTGCCGTGGCTGCCGCCGTCGTGACGGACGGCGGCAACCTGGCCGCGCACGCTTCCCTCGTGGCCCGCGAGTACGGCATCCCCGCCGTTGTTGGTACCGGCAACGCCACCGAGCTCCTTCGGACAGGGCAGCTGGTTACTGTCGATGGCAACGCGGGGACTGTCGAAGTGGGCAGTCTTTCAGATCAACGGGGTTCTCACGCATAGGCCAGGCTGAGCATCACGGCCTTTCAGCTGTGCATACTGCTCTGTAGCCATCCGCGCCCGCGCTGCTTCCCTGCCCGCGAAGGCCGGCTCGGGCGGGGTGTTCAAGATGACACTGGTGATGGAGGCACCATTTCCCATGGTCAGAATGTAACAGCCCGCCATGCTCACCACCGATCAACTACCTCACGTCGTCATCCACCCAGTCCATCGATTTCGTGACGGCCTTACGCCACAGGCGGAGCTGGCGGTCCTGTTCGGCCTGGTCAAGCTGGGGTTCCCAGCGCTTGTCCTCGGACCAGTTGGCCGAAAGCTCTCCGAGGTCCTTCCAGAATCCGACGGCGAGGCCTGCTGCGTAGGCCGCGCCCAGGGCGGTGGTTTCCACGACCTCGGGCCGGATTACCGGGACGCCCAGGATGTCCGCCTGAAACTGCATCAGGGCATCGTTGGCAACCATGCCGCCGTCGACCTTTAGCTCCGTGAGGGGAACGCCTGAGTCCGCGTTGACAGCGTCCAGTACCTCGCGGGTCTGGAACGCTGTTGCTTCCAGCGCTGCCCGCGCAATGTGGTTCTTGTTGACGAAGCGGGTCAGGCCCACAATGGCCCCGCGGGCGTCGGAGCGCCAGTACGGGGCGAAGAGGCCGGAGAACGCCGGGACGATGTAAACGCCGCCGTTGTCCTTGACTGACGCCGCCAGCGTCTCCACCTCGGGAGCGCTGCTGATCATGCCCAGGTTGTCCCGCAGCCACTGGATCAGGGACCCGGTGACGGCGATGGAGCCTTCCAGTGCGTAGTGCGGTGCGGCATCTCCCAGCTTGTACCCGACGGTGGTCAGGAGTCCGTTCTTGGAGTGGACGATCTCCTCCCCAGTGTTGAAGATGAGGAAGCAACCAGTGCCGTAGGTATTCTTGGCTTCGCCCGTCTGGAAGGCCGCCTGGCCGAACGTAGCCGCCTGCTGGTCCCCGAGGATGCCAGCTACCGGGACTTCCCGCAGCAACTGCGACGTGTGGACCGTGCCGTAGACCTCGGAGGAGGATTTGATCTCCGGCATCATGCTCAGCGGGACACCAAAGATCCCCAGGATCTCCTCGTCCCAGCTCAGGGTCTCGAGGTCCATAAACAGGGTGCGGGAGGCATTCGTGACGTCAGTGACGTGCACGCCGCCATCGACCCCGCCAGTCAGGTTCCACAGGACCCATGCGTCGGTGTTGCCGAAAACCAGGTCGCCGGCTTCCGCCTTGGCCCGGGCACCTTCAACGTTGTCCAGGATCCATTTGATCTTCGTGCCGGAGAAGTATGTGGCCAGGGGAAGGCCCACCTTGTGCTTGAACCGTTCCGGCCCGCCGTCCTGGGAGAGCTCGTCAACGATGCTTTGGGTCCGGGTGTCCTGCCAGACGATGGCGTTATAAACAGGCTCGCCGGTGGTCTTGTCCCACACTACGGCGGTTTCGCGCTGGTTGGTGATGCCGACGGCGGCAATGTCGTGCCGGGTCAGGTTCGCCTTGGAGAGCGCGGAGGCGATGACCTCCCGGGTGTTGTTCCAGATCTCGGCGGGGTTGTGCTCCACCCAGCCGGCCTGGGGGAAGATCTGTTCGTGCTCCATCTGGCCCGACGAGACAATATTGCCGCTGTGGTCGAAGACGATGGCCCGGGAGCTGGTGGTGCCCTGGTCAATGGCGATTACGTACTGGTTCATGATGACGTCCTTGTCTGTATACGGGGGTGTTGGCTGTACGGTCAGGCGGCGGCAGTAATGATGATCGGGGCTATCCTGGCGACAATACCGCCCAGGGCGCCACCCGCCAGGGGCCCCACTACGGGAATCCACGAGTAGGCCCAGTCGCTGGTGCCCTTTCCTTTGATGGGAAGCAAAGCGTGAGCAATCCGGGGCCCCAGGTCACGGGCCGGGTTGATGGCGTAGCCTGTGGGTCCGCCGAGGGAAACACCGATGCCCACCACGAGCAGGGCGACGGCAAGAGGTCCCAGGCCCGAGGGCGTTCCGCCGAGGGTGAGGATTACAAAAACCAGCACGAAACTGCCGATGATCTCGGTGACGAGGTTCCACGGCGTGGAGCGGATCGCCGGGCCGGTGGAGAACACGCCCAGTTTGCTGGCCGTCTCGAGGTCGGCGTCGAGGTGCTGCTTATAGGCGGCCCAGCAGACCACTGCGCCGAGGAAAGCCCCCAGCATTTCGCCGCCGAAGTACGTCAGGGTTGAAGCAAGATCAATCGGGACCTCTGGGGCATAAGGACGTTTGCCCTCAACCAGGATCCCGAGGGTGACGGCGGGATTGAGGTGTGCGCCGGACTTGGCAGCAACGAAAACACCCGCGAAAACGGCGATGCCCCACCCCCAGGTCACCATCAGGAACCCGCCGCTGTAGCCTTTGGTGCCCTTTAAGGCAACGTTGGCTACCACGCCGCAACCCAGGAGGGTGAGCATCGCAGTTCCGAAGACTTCGGAAAGGAAAACAATTCCAAGAGACATCTTTGACTCCTCTTTATCTGTTGTCGGTCCATCGCGGGTTGCAGGACCGACCGTAGGGCCGGGGCACGGTGGTGCCCCGGCTTTTAGCCGGGTTGCCTAGGCGACCAGACTGTGGATCTCTACGCGGTGGAGACGCTCCAGCACGTCGTGGGCAGCCCGGATCTGTGCGGCCGTTGTCGCGGGATCCCAAGCCAGCGGACCGGCCAGCACCTCCGCAACCTCGTGCAGCAGTTCACCCGTCACCAGGCCGCGGAAGGCAAGGGACGTCCGGCGGATGAGCACATCTGCGAGGTGCCCGATCTGCTCATTGGCGGCCATAAATTCCAGCTCGCGGACACTGAGCTCGCGCGTGGAGTGCAGGAGCCGGTCAGCTCCGGCGTCGAGGTAGTCCATGACTTCCTCGGCGCGGGTGCCATAGCGCGTCAGCAGGATCGCGGTCCGGTCGGCGTCGCGGCTGGCGGACATGTGGGCCTTAATCCATTTCTGGACCCCCGCCTCGTCCTCAGGAAAGCCGGTCCCGCCTCCGATGGCGAGCTTCGCCGTCGAAACCTTCCGTTCCATCCCCAATTCGGCGAGCACGTCGTTGGCCATATGCTCGGCTAGCGCGCGGAACGTTGTCCACTTGCCACCCACCAGGGAAAGAACGACGGCGCCTGCCGCCCCTTCGCCCCGCTCGATCCGATAGTCCCTTGAGACAAATCCTGGCTGGGTTGCGTCGTGCCGCGGGAGCGGGCGGACACCGGAGAACGTGTAGACGATCTGCCCGCGGTTCACCGGGATGTCGGGGAAGACGTGGCCAATCAGTTCAAGGAAGTAGTCGATCTCGCTGTCGGTGCACACCGCGTCCTGGCCCATGTCGGCCTCCACGTCGGTGGTTCCCACCAGGACCCTGTCCCCCATCGGGTAGATCAGGACGATCCGCCCATCCGTGTGCTCAAAGAAGATTTCGCGGCCACGGCATGCTTCGAGCAGTCCGGGGTGGTCCAGGACAATGTGCGAGCCCTTGGTCCCACCCATGAACTGGGAGCCGGCGCCCATCGCCCCGTTGGTCAGGTCCACCCAGGCCCCGGTGGTGTTGACGATGACATCCGCGGTGAAGTCAAAAACGTCGCCGGTGAGCTCGTCGCGCAACTGGACGGTGCTTCCCGCTGTGCGGTCGGTACTGCCCGGCGCCGCGGCGGCTGTCATGGACTGCAGCGAAAGATAGTTGCTGGCCCGGGCGGTGGCGTCGGCGGGGCCGTCGACGCCCAACCCGGCCTTCTCCCCGTCCTGGAGGACGTCAAGGGTGAGGCGCTCCGGATTGTGCACGGACGCATCAAAGTAGGTGGCCGCATATTTGATGCCGGGGTTGAGGTGCGGCAGTTCAGCCAGTGCACGCTTCCGGCCCCGGAACTGGTGGCGGGGAACGGATCCGCCGTCACGGGAGAACGAATCGTAAAGGCTGAGCCCCACCTTGATGAGGAACGCACCGCGCTCCTTCGGCTTGCCCTGCTGCTTGTGCGTCAGGAAGCGCAACGGGGCCGACAGCACCCCGGAGAAGGTACTAAAAATCGGAATCGTGGTTTGGAGTGGCTTCACGTAGTGGGGCGCGATGCGGAGCAGGCGGTTTCGTTCCACCACTGATTCCCGGACCAGCCGAAACTCGCCGTTTTCCAAGTAGCGGATGCCGCCGTGGATCATGTGCGAGGAGGCGCCGCTGGCACCTTGGCAGTAGTCTCCGCGCTCCACCAAGGCAACATCGACACCCTGCAGGGCAAGATCGCGGAAGGTGCCCACGCCGTTGATTCCGCCGCCGACGATGAGCACTTTTGCCCGCGGACGCTGCCGCAGGGCCTGCACTGAAGAACGCGCTCCGGAGGCTGCAGACGGCTTGGCTCCGCTGTGGCCGAACAAATCATGGGTTCCCAAAACAACTCCCTTGGGTTTGGTGTATGCGGCTGCCGCCTGGCGAACCGCAGGTCTCCCACTATTGTTTGAAGTAATGGAAAATAGAGTCAACCTCTATGCACAAACGTGCAGAATGGATTCCCCATGTCACCCTCACGCCACTCCGACACCCTGCGGGCCGCGCAGATGTATTACTTGCAAGACCTCACCATGGACGCCATCGCCCGGGAACTGCGCACGTCCCGTTCCACGGTTTCCCGGCTCCTGTCCTCGGCCCGGGACTCCGGCCTCGTTCAGATCCAGATCCGCAATCCAATGGATACCGGCCCGGAACTGGAGGGCATGATCCGGGACGAGTACAACGTGGACGTGCACGTTGTCCCAATCCTGGAAACCCTGAACGAAGCTGAAACCCTGGACCGCGTAGCCATGCAGGCGGCACGAACGATCGGGCCGCTGGTGGATTCCAACGCCATCATCGGGGTGGCCTGGGGCTCCACGCTGAGCGCAGTGAGCCGGCACCTCACCCGCAAGATCACCCACGACACCGTCATTGTCCAACTCAACGGTGCGGGGAATATGCACACTACGGGCATCACGTATGCCAGCGACATCATGCGCCGCTTCGGAAGTGCCTACGGAGCCCGGGTGGAGCAGTTCCCGGTGCCGGCGTTTTTTGACCACGCAGCGACCAAGACCGCCATGTGGAATGAACGCAGCGTGCAACGGATCCTGGAGCTCCAGTCACGGATGAGCATGGCGATCTTCGGCGTGGGTTCAGTGGACGCCGACTTTCCCAGCCACGTCTACGCTGGGGGCTATTTGGACGAAAGCGACCTCAAGATCCTTGCGGAATCCGATGTTGTGGGCGACGTCGCCACGGTGTTTTTCCGCGGCGACGGGTCCTCTGACGGCATCGTACTCAATGAACGGTCCACCGGCCCTGCGCTCGCGGAACTGAAGCAGGTCCGCCGCCGCATCTGCGTGGTGTCCGGGGCGTCGAAGATCAACGGCCTGCGCGGAGCCCTGACCGCGGGGCTGGCGACCGACCTGATCCTTGATGAAGCAAGCGCGCGGCGCCTGGTCAGTTTCGACGGCCCCACCTGACGGAGTCTGTGTACAGAATGGGTAGAGTCGTTGCTATGAAAACCTCTCCCCGGCTCAGCCTGAACAACGGCGTGCTGATCGACCAGTTGGGATATGGGCTGTACAAGGTTCCGGTCGCGGAGGCGTCCGCCCTGGTGGCCACGGCCCTTGGCGCCGGTTACCGGCATTTCGACACCGCAGCCATGTACGGGAATGAAACCGGAGTGGCCCGCGGGATCAGCTCCTCCTTCGGGTACGACGGCGGAACCGGAAGTGGCGGCTCAGGGGAAGCGGCGCCCGCGTTGTCCCGCGAGGACGTTTTCATTACCACGAAGGTCTGGAACGATGACCAGGGCTATGACGCAACGCTCCATGCGTTCGATACCTCCATGGTGAACCTCGGCCTGGACTACATAGACATGTACCTGATCCACTGGCCCTGCGCCCAGCGCGGGCTTTTCACGGAAACCTACCGCGCCCTGGAAACTCTGTATCGCGAAGGTAAAGTGCGTGCCATCGGCGTGTGCAATTTCCAGCCCGCCCACCTGGACCGACTGCTGCAGACGGCGGAGGTTGTGCCGGCCGTCAATCAGATCGAACTGCATCCCTGGCTCCAACAGGCTGAGCTCCGGGAGTTGCATGCTGCACTCGGTATCCTGACGGAGGCGTGGAGCCCCCTGGGGCGCGGGCAGGTCCTGGCGGACCCCGTGGTCCTGGCCTGCGCCGCCGAACACGGGGTGACGGCGGCACAGGTCATCCTGCGATGGCATGTCCAGCTGGGCCACATCGCCATCCCCAAAGCCAGCTCGGAGCCCCGGATCCGCGAAAATCTGGACGTCTTCCGCTTTGCGCTTTCGGACCGCGACATGACTGCGCTCGCTGAACTTGACCGGGGATACCGCACCGGGTCCCACCCTGACAACGTCAACTAGGACCGAGGGCCATGAAAACAGCTGACTCCCCGCCTCCCACCACGCCGTCCTACTTCAGCCATGAACTCGCGGCCCGGACCCAGGCCTCTGAGATAGAGCTCAACGGCAGCACCGTGGCCTTCTGGACCTATGAACCGGTACAGGCGACACCGGAGACACGGACCATTCTGGTGATCCACGGCTTCAGGGGTGATCACCATGGGCTGCTCAGGGTTGCGGACCAGTTGCCCGGAATGCGGATCATCATGCCGGACCTCCCCGGCTTCGGCAGCTCCGGGGCCTTTGCCTCAGGAACCCATTCCGTGGAGCACTACGGCACGTTCATCTCTGACTTTATGGCTGCCTTGGGCCTCGGCCCGGACACCGTGCTGCTGGGTCATTCGTTCGGGTCCATCGTTGCCGCGCACTTCGTGGCAGCCCACCCCGGTGCGGTGTCACCGCTGATTCTGATCAACCCGATTGCGGCACCGGCGTTGGAGGGGCCGAAGGGGATCATGACGAAACTTGCCGTCCTCTACTATCGGCTCGCGGCCCGGCTCCCCCGGAGGCTGGGCCTTGCGTTGCTCCGCAGCCCCCTGATCGTCCGCGTCATGAGCGAGGCCATGGCCAAAACCCCTGACAAA
This sequence comes from Arthrobacter sp. R4, assembly GCF_051365025.1. NCBI lineage: Bacteria > Bacillati > Actinomycetota > Actinomycetes > Micrococcales > Micrococcaceae > Arthrobacter > Arthrobacter sp. R4. The sequence goes on along the minus strand of NZ_JBLWIJ010000010.1, from coordinate 214,132 downwards.
GAGCTTCGCCGGTTCATCCACGGCCAGCACCATGCCTACTTCAGCGCCTTCGCCGACCGGGACAGCCTGCTGGAATCCTTCACAGCCTCCGTCAGCGGGAACGTGGCCGAGGTGGCCGGGCAGTTGTCACTGCCGGTCCTGCTCATCGCCGGCGAGAAGGACGAGATTGCGATGCTGCCTGACCAGCACCGCCTCGCCGCGCTGCTGCCTGACGGCACCCTTAAGGTGATCCCCGGCGTCGGGCACCTGATCCACTACGAAACGCCCGCGCCGGCCGCCGGCTTCATCCTCACTTTCCTTAAGGACCACCCCGCGTGAAAATAGTCGTCGACGCCCGCTTCACCCGGACCGACCACCACGACGGAATCAGCCGCTATGGAGCCAGCCTGATAGCCGCAACGGCAAAGATCGCCGACGTGTCCATGCTCATCAGCGATCACCGGCAGCTTGCCCTGCTCCCCGACGTTCCCTACACGCTGATCAACAGCCCGCTCTCCCCGATGGAGCTCTTCGTGGCGCGGAAGATCAACCCGCTCAAAGCTGACGTGGTGGTGTGTCCCATGCAGACCATGGGCACGTGGGGCCGAAAGTACGGACTGGTCCTGACCCTGCACGACCTCATCTACTATGAGCACCCCGCCCCGCCGGGATTCCTGCCAGCACCCGTGCGCGTCTTGTGGCGCCTTTACCACAAGGCGTACTGGCCACAGCGGCTCCTGCTCAACCGGGCTGACATCGTGGCCACCATCAGCAGCACCACGGAAGCGCTGATGGCCAAGTACCGGCTCACCAGCCGCCCCGTGCGGATCATCAGCAACGCACCGCAACCAGACCAGGAGCCCCGGGACGCAGCCGCCGGGGCGGAGCACTCGCTCATCTACATGGGTTCGTTCATGCCCTACAAAAACGTGGAGACCATGGTGGCCGGAATGGCCGAACTGCCCGACTTCACCCTGCACCTGCTCAGCAGGATCACCCCCCAACGCAGGGCCGAACTGGAGATCATGGTGCCCCAGGGCGCCAAGGTGGTGTTCCATAATGGGGTGACTGACGACGAGTACGCCACCCTGCTCAAGAGCGCAACTGCCCTGGTGAGCCTCTCCCGGGCGGAGGGATACGGACTGCCACTCGTGGAGGCGATGGCACTGGGCACACCGGTCATCGCCAGTGACATCCCCATCTTCCGGGAGGTTGGCGGCCACGCTGCGTCCTACGTTGACCCCGGCTCCGCCGCGGAGTTTGCCACCGCCGTGAAAAAACTGCGCGACGGCGAGCATTGGCAGGACGTGTCGCGGCGGTCCGTGGCGCGGGCGGCAGAGTTCAGCTGGGATGAATCCGCCCGGCAGCTGGTTGACGTGGCCCATGACATTGTGGCGGCCCGGTCAGGCGGCCGGAAACGTCCGACTCATCCGGCCTGAGCGGCCGGGCCGACCGCACTACAGGACATCCACCCCGTCCAGGCGGAGCTGTACCGGTTCCTCGATCCGCTTGGCCGCAGCCGCTGCACGGGCGGCACGCAACACCCGGGTTACCTTCGCTGCCTGCCCATACGGGAAGAACAATAGCGTGCGGACGTCTTCGCCCAGCCGCTGGGGCGTGGCCGCGCCGACCAGCAGCACCGGCGCCGGTCCTGCCGTCCGCAGGGTCACCCCGTCTGCCTCCAGCTGCTTTTCCACACCCTCGGTGAAATGCACGACGGCGGCACGCGGGCCCGTGACGGAGGCGATCCGGACCGCTGGGGGCAACTGGAGCTCCACCCGGAGGGCCAGTTCACGCTGGGCATAACCGGCGGGATCCCAGCGCAGCAAGGCGCCAACGGCAGCGGTATCGGCCGCCGTAATCACCACGAGCCCACCGTCGGAGGCAGGCCGCACCAGGGCGGCGGCATTGAACCAGCGCCGGACGGTGTCCTCCCCCGCCCGGAGGTTTTCGCGGCGGAGAAGCGAGTCGCCGTCCAGGAGCAGTGCCGCGGCGTATCCCCCGTCCGCTACCGGCTCGGCACCCACCGTGGCAACCACGAGGACCTTCCCGTTGCCGACGTCTGTCTTGACGTGATCCCCTGAGGAGGTGACCACCGCCTTGCCGGGGAACGCCCGGCCCAATTCCTCGGCGGTCCGCATCACCCCGGTGGCGCCCTTGCGGAGCCGACGGCCGCCGCAGTGGCTGCACTCCCAGTCCGGGGCCGGGGTGGAGCACCAGCGGCACTGGGGCAGGGCGGCGCTGCCACTGGCACCGGCAATGGCCAAGGGGCCCTGGCAGGATCCGCAGCGCGCCGGTTCGCGGCAGGTTTCGCACACCAGCGACGGGGCGTAGCCGGCACGGGCCACCTGGACCAGGACCGGCCCCCGTTCCAGGCCCTCCTTCGCGGCGCGCCAGGCTGCCCCGGGCAGCCTGGCGATGCGGGCCAGCGGGTCACGTTCCTGTTCGAAACTGTCTGCAGTGTTCAAGACCCTGGGTACGGTGGAGCGGACTGCCGTGCGTTCGGCGACCACAGGCATGGCCCAGCCCGTTTCCACCAGCCGCTGCAGCTCTGTGCTGCGGCTGTGACCCGCCATCAGGCAAGCTGTGCCTTCCTGGCCGGCGCGCAGGAGCAGGACGTCGCGCGCGTGCGCGTAGGGAGCACGCTGCTCGATGTGGAGGTCGTTTCCGTCGTCCCAACAGGCCACAAGGCCGAGGTCGCGGACCGGCGCGAATGCCGCCGACCTGGTGCCGATGGCCACCTGCGCGGAACCGTCGAGCACGCGCAGGAAGTTCCGGTACCGCGGTGTTGGGCCGTCCTCGGCGGTCAACCGGGCGACGTCGTCGGCAGGAAGGAGTGCCGCCAGTGCCTTTTCTAGCCGGTCCAGGTCACGGTAGTCGGGAACCACCACCACAGCACCCCGTCCGGAGGCACGGACCGCAGCAACGGCTTCAGCGATCAGTTGCGGCCACGCCGAACGCCCAAAGCCCTGGAGGGGACTGAACACCGCGCGCGGAGAACCGCCCTCCCTCAGGTGACGGACAAACGCTTCACCGTTGCGGTACGCCTCCCAACCGCCGGACACAGCATGGTAAGCGGCTGTGGCTGTATCTTCGACGTCAGAACCCCGGCCCTGCGGCGAGGCAGCGTCAGGGCCTGATGCCTCTGCCTCCACGGAGCGGGCCAGAAACTCCTTCTCAAGCTTGGCCACCCTCGGCGGAACCGCAGCGCGCAGCACATCACTGAGGGTTCCGGCGTAGCGCGCGGCGACTGCCGAGGCCAGGTCCCGGACGGCCGGAGTCAGGACGGGCACCGGTGAGATGACTTTGTACAGCGGAACCAGGGTGTGGCCGGCGTCGGATTCGGCGGCGCGTTCCATGATGAAACCGCCCAGTTCCTGGCCACTGAACTTGACCTTGACCCGCACTCCGGGCTGGACAGCGGCATCGAGGTCCGCCGGCACACTGTAATCAAACGGGCGGTCAAGGTGGGGCAACGCCGACTCCACCAGCACCCTGGCAACCGGGAGGCTCGCGGCCAGGGCAGGACCGGTCTGCGGTGTGCGCGGCGGGAAACCCTGGAGCAAGGACATCTGCACACCGCCGGGAACGTCAGGCTCTGCCTGGACAGCCTTATCTCTTGCCATGTCGACTACCCCCTACAGCATCCGGCGCGGGCCAGGTTGGTTGCCGGACACTGACTCCGGCGTTCCTTACTGACTGGACACAACCAACCAACCACCTTGCCCTGACATTTTCAGCCGGGCCGGGCGGAAGGCTTGGTCGGCTAGCCAGGCTAGGCGTTGAAGAAGGCCTTGAGATCGTCCACGCGGTCCAGGCGCTCCCAGGTGAAGTCGGGATCGTCGCGGCCGAAGTGGCCGTGTGCCGCAGTCTTGGCGTAGATGGGCCGCTTGAGGTCCAGGGCGTCGATGATGGCACGCGGGCGGAGGTCGAAGATTTCGGCGATCGCGGCGCTGATCCGCGCCGGGTCCACGGTTTCCGTGCCAAACGTTTCCACGTACGTGCCAACCGGGCGGGCCTGGCCGATCGCGTAGGCAATCTGGATTTCGGCGCGCTTTGCCAGGCCTGCGGCCACCACGTTCTTCGCAACCCAGCGCATGGCGTAGGCGGCCGAACGGTCCACTTTGGACGGGTCCTTGCCCGAGAACGCGCCGCCACCGTGGCGGGCCATGCCGCCGTAGGTGTCAACGATGATCTTGCGTCCGGTCAGGCCGGCGTCGCCAACGGGTCCGCCGATGACAAATTCTCCCGCGGGGTTCAGGATGTTGGCTGCCCGCGAGATGTCCAGGTTGGCGGCGGCCAGTACCGGATTGATCACGAAGGAGGCGAGGTCGGCGCGGAGCCGGTCCAGGCTGGTTCCTTCGGCGTGCTGGCTGGAGATGACCACGGTTTCCACCGAGACCGGGATGTCCTTGTCGTAGCCCACAGTGACCTGCGTCTTGCCGTCGGGTCGGAGGTAGGAAAGCTCGCCGGACTTGCGCACTTCGGTCAGGCGTTCGGACAGGCGGTGCGCGAGCCAGATCGGCGTCGGCATGTACGACGGCGTTTCATCACTGGCGTAGCCGAACATCAGGCCCTGGTCGCCGGCGCCCTGGAGATCGTAGTCATCCTCCTGGCGGCCCTCGCGGGCCTCGAGGGAGTTGAACACGCCGCCGGCGATGTCGTTTGACTGCTGCCCAATGGAGACGGACACGCCGCAACGTGCGCCATCGAAGCCGTTGGCCGAGGAATCGTAGCCGATGCCAAGGATGGTCTCGCGGACGATCTGCGGGATCTCAACGTAGGCGTCCGTGGTGACCTCACCCGCAACGTGGACCAGGCCCGTGGTGGCCATGGTTTCGACGGCGACGCGGGACTCCGGATCCGCAGCCAGCAGGGCGTCGAGGATGGCGTCGCTGATCTGGTCACAGATCTTGTCCGGGTGGCCTTCAGTCACCGACTCGGAGGTGAAGAGCCGGAGCGCCGAGGGCGTGGCCCCGTGGGTGTGGGGAATGTGCAGCGGTAAAGTCACTCAACTACCTTACTGGTTGGGAAACGGGCGTCCGGCAGCGTGTGTCCCCATGCTAAGGAAACGTTGCCGGCCTGCCGTCAGGCGCGGTGCGAAACGTGGTTCAGCTCATAGCCGATCCGGCTAATAACGGCGGTAGAGACTTCGGTCTTTGATCCTGAAGCCTCCTGGGGTTCGGAGCCGGAGCGCGAAAGGATGACGACGGCGTTGGTGTCCTGGCCAAAGACTTTATCCGTGCCCACATGGTTGACGACCAGCAGATCGCAGCCCTTGCGCCTGAGCTTGGCCTCGGCGTACGCCAGCACATCCCCCTCGCCGTCACCGGTCTCAGCGGCGAAGCCCACAATCAGCTGGCTGCGGCGCGCCTGGTCGTGGGCGGCATCGCGTACTTCCACCAGTTCGTGCAGGATGTCGGGATTCCGGACGAGGGAGATGACGGGGTCAGCGGCGTCGTCGCGCTTCTTGATTTTTGTGCCGGATATCTCAGCGGGACGGAAGTCGGCCACCGCGGCGGCCATAATGACGACGTCGGAATCCGCTGCAGCGGCCAGCGCGGCTTCCCGCAACTGCAGCGCAGTCTCCACTTCCACTACTTCAACGCCGGCCGGCGGCGGCACTTCCATATGTGCCGCCAGGAGCCGGACCGAAGCTCCCGCGTTGCGGGCGGCAACGGCCAGGGCGACGCCCTGCTTGCCCGATGACCGGTTTCCCAGGAAGCGCACCGGGTCCAGTGGTTCGCGGGTACCGCCGGCGCTGATGGTGACCGTTTTTCCGGCGAGCGGCAGTTGATAGTCGGACCTGCCCTGGGTCAGGGCGATGGCGGCGTCGAAGATGGCCTCCGGTTCGGGCAGGCGGCCAGGGCCTGAGTCAGAGCCTGTCAGCCTTCCGGAGGCAGGCTCCAGGACAGCTGCGCCCCGCCCGCGCAATGTCTCCACATTGGCGCGCGTGGCCGGGTGCTGCCACATCTCCGTATGCATGGCCGGGGCAAAAAGCACCGGACCACTGGCCATCAGGAGGGTGTTCGTGAGGAGGTCGTTGGCTTGGCCGGTGGCGGCACGCGCCAGCAGGTCCGCCGTCGCCGGTGCCACCACGATGAGGTCCGCTTCGTGACCCAACCGCACATGGTTGACCTGGTGGACGTCGTCGAAGACGCTGTTGCTGACGGGGTGCCCGGACAGGGCCTCCCACGTAGCGACTCCCACGAAGCGGGTAGCCGCTTCCGTGGGAATCACCGTGACGTCATGGCCGGCTTCAGTAAAAAGCCGGAGGAGCGATGCCACCTTGTAGGCGGCAATCCCTCCCCCGACTCCGAGGACTATGCGCACGTGACCTCCGTCAACAGGCAGTCTGTGTAATTACTCTGCGGCTTCGATCGGCGTGGAAACGAGTTTGCCTTCGTTGATCTCACGCAGGGCGATCGAGAGTGACTTCTCGTTCAGCTTGGTGTCGACCAACGGGCCGACGTACTCGAACAGGCCCTCGTGCAGCTGGGCGTAGTAAGCGTTGATCTGACGTGCACGCTTGGCACCGAAGATCACCAGGCCGTACTTGGAATCAGCTGCCTCAAGCAGCGAGTCGATCGGCGGGTTGATGATGCCTTCAAGGTTCGTGGACACGAATTCTCCAAATTCTAACGGGCCGACTGCTACCGGCAACTAGTGCGGGTGCGGTGTCAGCCCCATGAGTGAAACAAGCTCGTCCGCTGCCCGGCGAACGTCATCATTGATGACGGTGTGGTCAAACTCCGGTTCAGCGGCAAGTTCTAGTTTAGCGGTTTCCAGCCTTTGCCGCTGTTCCTCCGCAGTTTCGGTGCCGCGGCCTACCAGCCGGCGCACCATTTCGTCCCAGCTCGGCGGCGCGAGGAAGACGAATTGGGCATCCGGGACCGCCGCCTTGACCTGTCGGGCACCCTGCAGGTCAATCTCCAACAGAACCGACTTTCCGTCGGCGATGGCTTCGTTCACGGTGCTTTTCAGCGTGCCGTAGGTGTTCTGGCCGTGGACCACTGCCCATTCCAGGAACTCCCCGGCAGCGACCAGGGACTCGAACTCTTCCTTCGATTTAAAGAAGTAGTGGATGCCGTCCTGCTCACCGGGCCGCGGAGCGCGGGTGGTGGCCGATACGGAAAGCCAGACTTCGGGGTAGTTATCCCGGATGTAGGTGGACACGGTGCCTTTGCCAACAGCCGTCGGACCTGCGAGGACTGTCAGTCCCGGTTTCTTGCTCACATATTCCTTTGCGGCGGTTCGGATGGGGCGAACCGTGGCACGCCCTACTTCTCGTCTATAAAATCTACCAGCGCCTGGCGCTGGTGAATGCCCAGCCCCCGGACCCGCCGGGAAGCGGCTATTCCCAGCTGCTCCATAATGGCCGCGGCCCGCACCTTGCCGATGCCAGGCAGCGCTTCAAGGAGCTCGGCCACACGCATCCTCGCAAGGGCGTCGTCGCCGGCTGCCGAACTGATGATGTCCGCGGCCGACGTCTCGCCGTTTTTGAGCCGCTCTTTTGCCGCCGCCCTGGCTGCCCTGGCAGCGGCTGCCTTCTGCAGCGCGTCCGCGCGTTCCGACGCGGATAACGGTCGCAGGCTCATGGAGGACACCCCCGGTTTTCTCGGATGCATCCAAGGCGGCCGCCATTGGACTTGTCCTGAAACCTACCCTCTGGTGCCCCGCGAATCAATGGACCGGCGCTACGCCAGGCTAGCCTTCGCGAAGTCCCTCAAGCGTCCGCAGGGCGGCCTCCTGGAGCCCCCGGATATCGGGGCCTGCGGCAAGGATGTCACGGCTGGATGTCCCCAGCACCTGCGGGTACGCCGGACCGAACGTCGTGCGCAGGTCAGCCGCGGTGGCGCCCTGCGCCCCCAGCCCCGGGGCAAGGATGGGCCCGCGGACGGCTTGCAGGTCCAACTGCAGGTCAGTCAGCGCAGAACCCACGGTGGCTCCGACCACGAGTCCAACGGACCCGAGGGGCCCGTCGTAGCGACGGTTCTCCGCTGCAGCCGCCTCGGTGATCCGCCGGGCCACGGAGTCGCTCCCGCCGATGTGCTGCACGGACGCCCCCTCCGGGTTGGACGTCAGTGCCAGGACAAACACACCGCGGCCGTATTCGGCCGCAAGGTCCAGGGCGGGGCGGAGGGATTCAAACCCCAGGTAGGGGCTGAGCGTCACCGAGTCGGCTGCCAGTGCCGACCCGTCCCGCAGCCAGGCGTCAGCGTACGCGGCCATGGTGGAGCCGATGTCGCCACGCTTGGCGTCGGCGATGGTGAGCACCGACTCGTCGCGCGCCGCGGCGAGGAACTCCTCAAGGACGGCCATGCCGGCCGAGCCGTGGCGTTCATAGAGTGCCACCTGTGGCTTGACCGCGGCAGCGAGCGAACCGACCGCCTCCAGGACCGTCAGCGAAAAGCGCCTCAGCCCGGCGGCGTCGTCGTCCAATCCCCAGCTCTTCAGGAGCGCCGGGTGCGGGTCAATGCCCACGCACAGCGGCCCGCGGGCGGCCATGGCCGCCCCCAGCCGGGAGCCGAACGGCTCCCGGACTGTGGAGCTGGTTACTGCGGATCCGGCGTCAGGCATGGTGCACTGCCGTGCCCTGCGACGCGGCGAGCTGCGACGCGGCCAGCGCCGCGGCGTGCTCCTGCAGGCTGGTCACGGACCACTCGTACGTGCGCATGGCCTCGATCGCCTGCACTGCCGCGTTGAATTCAGCCACAGTGGTGATGCAGGGGATGCCGATGGAGGTGGCGGCTGCGCGGAGTTCGTAGCCATCGCTGCGGGCTTCGCCGCCGGACGGAGTGTTGAACACCATGTCGATGTCGCCGGCGATGACGAGGTCCGCGATGGTGCCCTCGCCTTCGGCGCTGCTGCCTTCGGCGACCTTGCGCACCGGGGTGGCCTGGATGCCGTTGCGGCGCAGCACATCAGCCGTACCGCCGGTGGACACGATCTCGAAGCCAAGGTCCGAAAGCCGCTTGACGCCCATGATCACGGACCGCTTATCCCGATTGGCCACGGAGACAAAGATCTTGCCTTCGGTGGGCAGCGCGTTGTTGGCGGCTGCCTGGCTCTTGGCGAACGCGGTGTCGAAGTGCTTGTCGATGCCCATCACTTCACCAGTGGAACGCATTTCCGGGCCGAGCAGGGAGTCGACGACCTTGCCTTCAGGCGTCCGGAAGCGGCTGAACGGCAGCACGGCTTCCTTGACGGACACCGGCGCATCCAGCGGCAAAGTGGAGCCGTCGCCCGTTTCCGGCAGCATCTTGTAGGCGCTGCGGAGCTGGCCGATAGTGACGCCTGTACCGATCAGGGCCGCGGCCTTGGCCATCTGGACGCCGGTGGCCTTGGACACAAACGGCACGGTGCGGGAGGCACGCGGGTTCGCTTCCAGGACATAGAGGACGTCCGAGGCGAGGGCGAACTGGATGTTGATCAGGCCGCGCACGCCCACGCCTTCTGCGATGGCGCGGGTGGCTGTGCGGACGCGTTCCAGGACGTTGTTACCCAGGGTGATGGGCGGCAGGACGCAGGCGGAGTCGCCGGAGTGGATGCCGGCTTCCTCGATGTGCTCCATGATGCCGCCAAGGTACATGTCCGTGCCGTCGAAGAGCGCGTCAACGTCGATTTCGACCGCGTCTTCCAGGAACCGGTCGATCAGGACCGGGTGGTCCGGGGTGATCTCGGTGGCGTTGGCGATGTAGCGGGAGAGGTTGGCCTCGTCATAGACGATTTCCATACCGCGGCCGCCCAGCACGTAGGACGGGCGGACCAGGACCGGGTAGCCGATTTCGTCGGCGATCTTCTTGGCGTCCTCGAAGGACACGGCGGTGCCGTTCTTCGGGGAGATCAGTCCCGCCTTGTCCAGGACGCGGGAGAACGCCCCGCGGTGCTCGGCGAGGTCGATCGCCTCCGGCGACGTGCCCAGGATGGGGACACCGGCGTCGGCCAGCTGCTGCGCCAGCTTCAGCGGCGTCTGGCCGCCAAGCTGCACGAACACGCCCATGACGCCGCCGGTGCGTTCCTCCGCGGCGATGACCTCCAGGACGTCCTCAAGGGTCAGCGGCTCGAAGTACAGGCGGGTGGAGACGTCGTAGTCGGTGGAGACCGTCTCCGGGTTGCAGTTGACCATGACGGTCTCGTAGCCGGCCTTGCGCAGCGCCATGGAGGCGTGGACGCAGGAGTAGTCGAACTCGATGCCCTGGCCGATGCGGTTCGGACCGGAACCAAGGATCAGGATCGACGGCTTGGAGTGCAGCGCTACCTCGTCCTCCTCGTCGTAGGCCGAGTAGTGGTACGGGGTGTAGGCGGCGAACTCGGCCGCACAGGTGTCCACAGTCTTGTAGACGGGACGGATCCCCAGCGCCTGGCGCACACCCCGGACCACGGCCTCGGAGTTGTGCGTGAGGGCTCCGATCTGCTCGTCGGAGAAGCCGTGGCGCTTGGCGCGCTTGAGCATGTCCACGGTCAAGGCGCCGGCCTCGCGGATCTCACGGGAGATCTCGTTCAGCAGTTGGAGCTGGTCCAGGAACCACGGATCGATCTTGGTGGCTGCGTACAGCTCCTCCACGGTGGCGCCGCCGAGCATGGCCCGCTGGACCTGGTGCAGCCGCTCCGTGGTGGGGCGCTTGGACTTTTCGATGAGTTCCGGGACTTCCCATTCCGGGACGGAGCTGAAGTCCAGCTGCGAGCCCTTCTGTTCCAGGGAGCGGAGTGCCTTCTGCAGGGCTTCGGTGAAGTTGCGGCCCATGGCCATGGCCTCGCCCACGGACTTCATGGTGGTGGTGAGCGTGTTGTCGGCAGCCGGGAACTTCTCGAACGCGAAGCGCGGAACCTTGACCACCACGTAGTCCAGCGTGGGTTCGAAGGAAGCGGGGGTCTTCTGCGTGATGTCGTTCGGGATCTCGTCAAGCGTGTAGCCGAGGGAGAGCTTGGTGGCGATCTTGGCAATGGCGAAGCCGGTAGCCTTCGATGCCAACGCCGAGGAGCGTGACACACGCGGGTTCATCTCGATGACCACCACACGCCCGGTGTCCGGTTCGATGGCGAACTGAATGTTGCAGCCGCCGGTGTCGACGCCGACTTCGCGGATCACGGCGATGGAGATGTCACGGAGCCGCTGGTACTCACGGTCAGTGAGGGTCAGTGCTGGCGCCACGGTGATGGAGTCGCCGGTGTGAACGCCCACGGGGTCGAAGTTCTCGATGGAGCAGACGACAACCACGTTGTCGTTCTTGTCCCGCATCATCTCGAGCTCGTATTCTTTCCAGCCAAGGATGCTCTCTTCGAGCAGAACCTCGCTGGTGGGGCTGTACTGCAGGCCCTGGCCCACGATGCGGCGGAGGTCATCCTCGGTGTACGCCAGACCGGAACCCAGCCCGCCCATGGTGAATGACGGACGCACCACCATGGGGTAGCCCAGGTCTTCGGCGGCCTTGAGGGCCTCGTCCATGGTGTGGATGATGTGGCTGCGGGCAGATTCCGCTCCGCAGCGCTCCACAACGCCCTTGAACTTTTCGCGGTCCTCGCCGAGCTCGATGGCGGCGATGTTCGCGCCGATAAGTTCCACGTTGTACTTCTCCAGCACACCGTTCTTGTCCAGCGCGATGGCCGTGTTCAACGCCGTCTGGCCGCCCAGGGTTGGCAGGACTGCGTCCGGACGCTCCTTGGCGATGATCTTCTCCACCACCTCGGGGGTGATGGGCTCGATGTACGTGGCGTCGGCGAACTCCGGGTCCGTCATGATGGTGGCCGGGTTCGAGTTCACGAGGATGACGCGCAGGCCCTCCTCCTTGAGGACACGAAGTGCCTGGGTGCCGGAGTAGTCGAATTCGGCGGCCTGGCCGATGACGATCGGGCCGGAACCGATGACCAGGACGCTCTTAAGGTCAGTTCTCTTGGGCATTACTTCTTGTCCTCAGTCTTGTTGTCAGTCGTGGTCGGATCGGCGGGGTGCTTCGCGTCAACCGGGTCCTTGGACAGGCCCGCGGTCCTGCCATCGCGGGTACCTTCCATCAGGTCGATGAAGCGGTCGAAGAGGTAGGCGGCGTCGTGCGGTCCGGCTGCCGCCTCGGGGTGGTACTGGACCGAGAAGGCCGGGATGTCCAGGCACGCCAGTCCTTCCACGACGTCGTCGTTCAGGCTGACGTGGCTGACCTCGACGCGGCCGTACCGCTCCTCCGGGGCCTGTGTGGCGCCGTCGAGCGGTGCGTCCACGGCAAAACCGTGGTTCTGCGAGGTGATTTCCACTTTGCCGGTGCGGCGGTCCATCACGGGCTGGTTGATGCCACGGTGGCCGTAGCGCAGTTTGTAGGTGCCAAAGCCCAGGGCGCGGCCCAGGATCTGGTTGCCGAAGCAGATGCCGAAGTACGGCAGCTTCTCGTCCAGGACCGAGCGCAGGAGCTTGACCTGGGCGTCGGCGGTGGCGGGGTCTCCCGGGCCGTTGGACATAAAGAAGCCGTCCGGGTTGACGGCCTTGACGTCCTCAAGGGTGGCGGTGGCAGGCAGCACGTGGACGCGGACGCCGCGTTCGGCGAACCGGATGGGGGTCATCGCCTTGATGCCAAGGTCGATTGCGGCAATGCTGAACCGGGCGTCGCCGTCCCAGCCGTGGTCCTTGGGCTCAACGACGTAGGCCTCATCGACACTGACTTCCTCAGCCAGGCGGGCGCCTTCCATGGGAGCGCTGGCGAGGACGGTGTCCAGGAGTTCCTTGTCGGTGGCCTGGGCGGCGTCGCCGGAGAAGATGCCGGCGCGCATGGTCTTGTGCTCGCGCAGGTGGCGCGTGATGGCGCGGGTGTCCACGCCCTGGATGCCCACGATTCCCTGCTCGACGAGTTCGGAGTCAAGGGATCGCTCCGACCGCCAGTTGGAGGGGCGGCGGGCGGCGTCGCGGACGATGTAGCCGGCTACCCAGATGCGACGGGACTCAGCGTCTTCGCTGTTGACGCCGGTGTTTCCGATGTGCGGCGCGGTCTGCACCACCAGTTGGCGGGCGTAGGAGGGGTCCGTGATGGTCTCCTGGTAGCCGGTCATGCCGGTGGCGAAGACCGCCTCGCCCAGGGCGGTGCCGGTGGCGCCGTAGCTGGTGCCGCGGAAGATGCGGCCGTCCTCCAGAACGAGCGCTGCCGTGGTGGAAACTGCTGGAGTGGCATCCACTTTTTCTGCTGCTGTTTGTGTCACTGTTTTACTTTCCACTCTGGGGATCAGCCTGGGGGGCCGCGGAGATCAATTGCTGAAGGGATTCGAAAAGGGCTGTTTTGTCTGCGGCGCGGCGGGTACGGAAGCCGGTGTCCAGCTCATGGGAGCCCAGCCTCCAGCTGAGAACCAGGAGGCCGTCCTTTTCCACGAACTTGCCGGCCATGCCGCTGTCCTGCCGCACGCCCGTGAGGTCCGCGGCAGGAATGTAGACCGCCGGTGCCCCGGACCGGTCAAAAAGCACACCGTGGACGTAGACCGAGAGGGTCGCGTTGGTCCGGATGCCCAGCCCGTGCACGGCAATCCGGTCCAGCCAGTCCCCAGCGGTGGTTGATGCGACGTACTGGCCTTCCGCTACCTCGAGAGCCGTTCCGGGTGCCTCGGGCACTGCAGGTAACTGCTCGACGTCGGCCTGCCGCTTGAGGCGGTTCCGCCACCCGGTCCAGATCATCAGCAGGACCACCGCGATGATCGCCACCGTGATGATGCCGGTGAGGAGCTTGGTGTCCATCAGGAGACGCCCGCCACTTCGCGGTAGGGGGTGTTGAGCTGGCCGTCCAGGACGGTGGGGTGCCCTTTGTAGAACGTGGCCACCACCTTGCCAGGCAGTTCCAGGCCGGCAAACGGCGAGTTACGGCCCATGGTTGCCATCTTGGCGGGGTCAACGGTCCAGCGGGCGTTGGGGTCCACCAGGATGAGGTTGGCGGGCTCGCCGGCCTCGAGGGGGCGGCCTTGGTCCGCCAGCCGGCCGATTTGTGCTGCGGCCGTGGAGGTCACCCGGGCGAAGTCGGCCCAGGTCATCAGTCCGGTTTCGATCATGGTGTGCTGGACCACGGACAGCGCGGTTTCCAGCCCGGTCATGCCCATCGCGGCCTGCGCCCACTCGCATTCCTTGTGCTCGCTGGGGTGGGGGGCGTGGTCGGTGCCCACGACGTCGATGGTGCCATCGGCGAGGCCGGCGCGCAGTGCCTGTACGTCCGCGTCAGTCCGCAGCGGCGGGTTGACCTTGTAGACGGGGTTATAGCTGCGGACGAGGTCGTCAGTGAGCAGGAGGTGGTGCGGGGTGACCTCGGCAGTGACGTTGATGCCACGCTCCTTGGCCCAGCGGATGATCTCCACAGAACCGGCGGTGGACACGTGGCAGACATGGAGGCGCGAGTTCACGTGCTGGGCGAGCAGGACGTCGCGTGCAATGATGCTCTCCTCGGCGACCGCCGGCCAGCCGGTAAGTCCCAGGACGGCGGAAACTTCGCCCTCGTTCATCTGGGCACCGGCGGTGAGGCGCGGCTCCTGCGCATGCTGGGCCACGACGCCGTCGAACGCCTTGACGTATTCGAGGGCCCGGCGCATCAGGACAGGATCGTGGACGCAGATGCCGTCGTCGGAGAACATGCGGACGCGGGCGCGGGAGTCGGCCATGGCACCGAGCTCGGCCAACTGCTCCCCCGCCAGCCCGACAGTGACTGCGCCGACCGGACGGACATCCACCCAGCCGGCGGCGCGGCCCAGGCTGTAGACCTGCTCCACTACTCCGGCGGTGTCCGCCACGGGGGTGCTGTTGGCCATGGCGTGCACGGCGGTGTAGCCGCCAAGGGCGGCCGCGCGGGTACCCGTTTCGACGGTCTCGGCGTCCTCGCGGCCGGGTTCGCGCAGGTGCGTGTGGACGTCCACCATGCCGGGCAGCGCCACCAGGCCCGCTGCCTCAATGACGGTGGCACGGTCGGCGTCGGCGTGCGTGGCTGCGCCGGTTCCCCGGGCTGCGATGACGCCGTCGCGGATAAGGAGGTCCTCGGCGCCGGCGCCCAGTACCGCTGCGCCACGTATCAGGTAGGTTCCGTTATTCTCTGCCATCAGTTGCTCTCCTTAGTGGGCGTGGCGGCTGGTTCGCGGGTATCCCCGGAGAGCAGCAGGTACAGGGCGGCCATCCGGACGGAGACGCCGTTCTTCACCTGCGACAGCACGGTGGAGCGGGGCGAATCCGCGGCGGCTGCGGAAATTTCCAGGCCCCGGTTCATGGGGCCGGGGTGCATGATGATCGTGTCTTTGAGCCCCAGGCTGTCCAGGGCACGGAGCCGGTTGTCGTCGAAACCCCACCGGCGGGAGTATTCGCGGGTGGAGGGGAAGAACGAGGCGTTCATCCGCTCGCCCTGCACGCGCAGCATCATGACGGCGTCCACTCCCTGTTCAAGGGTTTCATCCATGTTGTAGCTAACCTTGCACGGCCACTGTTCGACGCCGATGGGCAGCAGGGTGGGCGGGGCAACGAGCGTGACTTCCGCGCCGAGCGTGCGGAGCAGCCAGACGTTGGAGCGGGCTACGCGGGAGTGCAGGACGTCTCCGGCAATGGCGACGCGCATGCCCGACAGGTCCGCTCCGATGGATCCGGTACCGGCGAGCTTCGCCCAGTGCCGGCGCATGGTGAAGGCATCCAGGAGTGCCTGGGTGGGGTGTTCGTGGGTGCCGTCGCCGGCGTTGATGACGGCGGCATCGATCCAGTCGGTGGCGGCCAGGCGGTGGGGCGCGCCGGAAGCCCAATGGCGGATTACTACGGCGTCCGCTCCCATGGCGGCCAGTGTCTGGGCTGTGTCCTTGAGGGACTCACCCTTGGAGACTGAAGACCCCTTAGCCGCGAAGTTGATGACGTCGGCGGACAACCGCTTGGCGGCCGCTTCGAAGGAGATCCTGGTGCGGGTGGAGTCTTCGAAGAAGAGGTTCACTACGGTGCGGCCACGCAGGGCCGGGAGCTTCTTGACCTCACGGTCCCCCACGGCGGCCATTTCTTCGGCGGTGTCGAGGATGCGGATGGCGTTAGACAGGCTCAGGTCTTCGGTTGAGAGGAGGTGTTTCACGCGCCGCCCTCGATAACCACTTCGTTGACCGTGGATCCGTCGGGGGAAGTATCGGTTTCCTCAAGGCGGACCCGGACCTTCTCGGCGGAGGACGTGGGCAGGTTCTTTCCCACGTGGTCGGCCCGGATGGGAAGCTCGCGGTGGCCACGGTCGATCAGCACGGCGAGCCGGACGATCCGTGGACGGCCGAGGTCGATGATGGCGTCCAGCGCGGCACGGATGGTGCGGCCGGAGTACAGCACGTCATCGATGAGCACCACGACCTTGTTGTCGATCCCCGTGCGCGGGAGTTGGGTGGGATAGGGAGGCCTGGTGGGCTGGTGGGAGAGGTCGTCGCGGAACATGGTGACGTCCAATTGTCCGACGATCGCGGCGGCGTCAACGGTGGGGTCAGCGGCAGCTATCTTGCGGGCCAGCCGGAGTGCCAGCGGATAGCCGCGCCGCGGAATGCCCAGCAGCACCAGGTCCTTGGAGCCTTTGTTGGCCTCGAGGATCTCATGGGCGATACGAGTGAGGGCGCGGTCAATGTCTGCCTGGTTGAGGACAACCCTGGCTGGAACCGGTGCGCTTGTGACAGAAGTCAACGCTCGTCTCCCCTTTCCCCGCCTCACAGGACGGAATTAAAAGAAGGATTATTTGCGTTCCAAAATTACCACACGGCGCGGTGCCGTCCCTTGCCGGAGGAGCGCGTTAATGGTCACATCCGGGCCCCGCCCCTGCGTTGCGCCTTGCCACACCGCAAGCTGCGCCTTTTGAGCCATGATGGACGCACCATAGGCTTTCCCTATGTCGATGCACCCCCATCCCCGTCCCGGCCAGCCAGGACCCTCCGGACCGCAGGGACCTCTTCCCAGCCAGGCGAACCCCAGTTGGATGGGCCACGTCCAGCCGGAGTACTACCGGCCGGTGCCGGGCAATGCAGGCGGCCCGGTCCATTCCGTGGTCCAGCCGGTCGCCCAGGGCCGGCAGGGCCCGGTCGCTCCCCCGAGCCGTGCGGGCCTGCTGGTACTGATGATCGGCGGCGGTGCCCTGGCATTCCTCAGCCTGTTCCTGGTGGTTCCGTTCCTCCTGGCCAACACGGGAACCGCCGGGTTCCTGGTGGGTTTCATCGCCTCGCTGCTCCCGCTGTCCGCGGTGCTCCTGACGGTCCACGTCATCGACCGGTGGGAGCCGGAACCAAAAAGACTCCTGTTCTTCGCGTTCACGTGGGGCGCCGCAGTATCGATCGCCGTCACGCTGCTCGTCCAGCCGTTCTTTGCGCTCACCTACCAGCTTTCCGACGAACCCGACATCCAGACCTACATGGCCACTGTCCAGGCACCGGTCGTTGAGGAATTCGCCAAGTCCCTCGGGCTGCTGTTGCTGCTCCTGATGGCGCGCAGGCACTTCGACGGACCGGTTGACGGGGTGGTCTTCGCGTTCACGATTGCCGGAGGATTCGCGTTCACGGAGAACATCCTGTACTTCGGCCGGGCCATCGCAGAGTCTGCCAGCCCCGCCACCGACCTGGCCCAGATCTTCCTCCTGCGCGGGGTGATGTCACCGTTCGCCCACGCCATCTTCACAGGAACAACCGGCCTCATCATGGGGTTTGCGGCACGGCGTTGGCACACGGGCGCGTCGGTTGCGGCGTTTGTGGTGGGCCTGCTTCCGGCGATGTTCCTGCACAACCGGTGGAACAGCATGGGCCAGGGCTTCCTCGCGGACTACATCCTCATCCAGGTGCCCATCTTTGTGCTGTTCATTGGCGTGGTCATCCTGCTGCGCGTCGCCGAAAACCGCCTCACCCGGCAGCGGTTGCTGGAGTATGCTGCGGCAGGTTGGTTCACGCCTGCCGAAGTCGACCTCCTCGCGACGCCGGGCGGCAGGCGCACTGCACTCAGTTGGGCTGCAGGCTACAACCGGCGGCCGCAGATGAAGGCCTTCGTGAAGGCAGCCACGCAGCTCGCCTTCACGCGGCAGCGCATCCTGAGCGGCCGCGATGTGGCGCTGCACCAGGCTGAAGAACGCGATCAGCTGCACCGGATCCTGGCCCTGCGGGCCGCCGTCGCCGGCTGACGGCACCAGCTGGCAGCAAACCGCGTGCGCTGCCAGCCGGGAAAACGCGCAAGGGGCCGGCGTCCGCCAGATGGCGGACGCCGGCCCCTTGGGGATGGACGTGCGGACTAAGCCAGCAGCGAAGGCTTCAGCTGCTGCAGGCGTCCAAGGAGTCCGTTAATGAACGACGGCGACTCGTCGGTTGACAGCGTCTTGGCCAGCGCCACGGCCTCACTGACAGCCACGCCGTCGGGGACGTCGTCGTTGTACAGCAGTTCCCAGGTGCCGATGCGCAAGATGATGCGGTCCACCGAGGGCATGCGCTCCAGGGTCCAACCCTGCGAGTAGGTCTCCAGGAACTCGTCGATGGCGGTCTGCTGTGAGACCACGCCTTCAACGATTTCCAGGGTGTACGGGTTGACGATCTGGTCCGTCTTTTCCCGCCGGGCCCGGAGGACATCAAAAGCGGAGACCGAGCGTTGCTCAGCTTCGAAAAGAACGTCCAGCGCCCTGCTACGGGCTTTACCGCGTGCGCTCACTACTCGCTGACCCGGCCGAGGTAGCTGCCGTCGCGGGTGTCGACTTTGACCTTCGTGTTGTTCTCGACGAAGAGCGGAACCTGGATCTCGTAGCCGGTTTCGAGCGTGGCGGGCTTGGTGCCCGCGGAGGAGCGGTCGCCCTGCAGGCCCGGCTCGGTGTAGGTGATTTCAAGGACAACGCTGGGGGGAAGTTCAATGTAGAGCGGAGTGCCCTCGTGAATGGCGATGTTGACCATCTGGTTTTCCAGCATGAAGTTGGTGGCGTCGCCTACCGTTGCACCCGAAACGGTGATTTGGTCGAAGTCGGAGGTGTCCATGAACACGAAGTCCGCGCCGTCCTGGTACAGGTACTGGTAATCGCGGCGGTCAACCGTGGCGGTCTCGATCTTGAGGCCGGCGTTGAAGGTCTTGTCCACAACCTTGCCGGACATCACGTTGCGCATCTTGGTCCGAACGAACGCACCACCCTTGCCAGGCTTGACGTGCTGGAATTCGATGATGTTCCAGAGCTGGCCCTCGAGCTTGAGGACCGTTCCGTTCTTGATGTCGTTAGTGGTTGCCACTGATTTCCTCTGGTTTCTATCTGCCTGGGCGGTCAGACGTATCTATGCCGGCCAGCATGCCAATCGGCCCGCCAGCGCGTGTTTGTCAAAAATCCAAGAACCATTCTACCGGTAAATCCGGCGCGGCTTCGGTCCGGGACGTCCGGGCCGCTGGAGGGCTGCCCTCAGCAGGCCAGTTCGAGGACGTCGCGGGCCCGCTGGAGTGCCACGGTGGACGAGTAGATCAGGGCGGCGTCGGCCGACTGGGCAACCCGCAGGTCCAGTGCCCGGGCGAATGACTCAACAGCGGCGGAGGTCTGGCCTGCCGTGTACTGCGTTTTGCCGAGGAACTGCAGGACCAAAGCCTCGCGTGGCGTTCCCTGGACCTCGGCGAGCAGTTGCCGGAACAGCTCCACGGCCCGGTCCAGGCGGTTGGAGACCCGCAGGACCTCGGCTTCGAAAGCCCTCAACCTGAACGATTCGGGATCCCTGAAACGGGCTTCAGCCAGCAGTTCGGCCGCTTCCGGGCCATGGCCTTCCACCAGCAGCACAAAAATGTGGTCGGCCGGGTCGGTGGACACTGCCAAGGCATCCCGGCAGGCGTCCTCGTTCACGATCTCCGGCAGCAGCGATTCCGGGTTGATGCGAATCCCGGGGAAACCCGCCTCCGGCCAGTCGCTGGTGCCTTCAAGGTCGCCCTGCATCAGGAAGCAATTTCCTGGTAGGCGGCGAACAGCAGAGAGGTGTCCGGGACATCGAGGATGCCAGGCTTGGCCACGCCGTCAAGGACAACGAAGCGCAGGAGGTCTCCGCGTGACTTCTTGTCCCTGCGCATGCCATCCAGGAGGCCCTGCCACCGGTCCCGGCGGTAGGTCACGGGCAGGCCGAGTGTCTCGAGGATGCTGCGGTGGCGGTCGGCGTCGGCGTCGCTGAGGCGACCTACGCTGCGGGCAAGCTCAGCGGCGAACATCATGCCGACCGACACTGCCGCGCCGTGGCGCCACGAGTAGCGCTCCACGAGTTCGATGGCGTGGCCCAGGGTGTGGCCGTAGTTGAGGATTTCGCGCAGCCCGGATTCCTTAAGGTCCTCCGAAACAACCTTTGCCTTGACAGCGATGGCCCGCTCAATAAGTTCCCGCAGTACGGCGGATTGCGGATCCACCACCGCTTCAGGATCTTTCTCCACGAGGTCCAGGATGGCCGGATCCGCGATGAAACCGCATTTGACCACCTCCGCCATGCCGGAAACCAGCTCGTTTCGCGGCAATGTGTTCAGGGTGTCCAGATCCACCAGCACCCCTGCGGGCGGGTGGAAGGCGCCCACCAGGTTTTTGCCCTCTGCCGTGTTGATGCCGGTTTTACCCCCTACGGAGGCGTCCACCATTCCGAGCAGGCTGGTGGGCATGTGGATGACTTTGACGCCCCTGAGCCATGTGGCGGCCACAAAGCCGGCGAGGTCAGTCACGGCGCCTCCGCCCACGGCGACGATGGCATCGGAGCGGGTGAAGTCGTTCTGGCCCAGCACCTGCCAGCAGAAAGCCGCCACCTGGATGTGCTTGCCTTCCTCGGCATCCGGGATCTCTGCGGTCAGCGAGGTGAAGCCGGCGGCGGCGAGTTCGTCCCGCACGGTGTCGCCCGTGAGCCGCAGCGCCCGGGGGTGGATGACCAACACACGCCGGACCCGCTCACCCAGGAGTTCCGGAAGGCTGCCGAGCAGGCCCCGGCCGACCACGACGTCGTAGTTCTGGGCAGCCGATTCTCCGGTGACCTTGATAACTGTTGATTCGACGCTCACTTTTCAACTTCCTGTTTGGCAGCTGCGAATTCCCGCAGCGCAACTTCGAGCCGGCGCCCGATTTCGGCGATGGAGCCCTTACGGACGTCCAGGACCACGTCTGCCAGCCGTTCGTACACCGGCTTCCTGGCGGCGAACATCGAGATCCACTTTCCCATGGCATCGCCGGCGAGCAGGGGACGGCCGGAATTGCGGGCAATGCGGCTGGCCACGGTCTCCGCGTCACATTCCAGGTAGACCACGGTGCAGCTTTCCAGCAGCTGCTGGGTTCCGGAATCCAGGACGGCGCCGCCCCCCAGCGAGATCACTGTTGCGGTGCCGGAGGCCTGTTCCACGACGCTGGCCACGGTCCGGGCCTCGATTTCCCGAAAGGCGCGCTCGCCCCGTCCGGCAAAGATGTCAGCGATGGACCCATGGTTGCCCACGATCACGACGTCGGTGTCCACAAACGGCGCCCCCAGCTGCTGGGCCAGTTGGTAGCCGATGGCGGACTTTCCGACAGCCATGGGGCCAATCAGGACAATGGGCCTGGCGTCCGCCGCATGTGGTTTGCTGCGGTGGGGCACTAGTGGCCGATCGAGTCCAGGGACGCCGGAATGTTGTCCAGGTAACCCTTGATGTTGCGCTTCGTTTCGGCCACGGAATCGCCGCCAAACTTTTCGGTGACGGCCTCGGCAAGGACCAGTGCCACCATGGCTTCGGCCACAACGCCAGCGGCGGGCACGGCACAGACGTCCGAGCGCTGGTGGTGTGCCTTGGCAGCCTCGCCGGTGCTGACGTCGATGGTCTTCAGTGCACGGGGAACCGTGGCGATGGGTTTCATCGCCGCACGGACGCGCAGCACGTCGCCGATGCTCATGCCGCCTTCGATGCCGCCAGCACGGTTGGATGTGCGGATGATCCTGCCGTCTGCGTCCTTGACGATCTCGTCATGGGCAGCGGAGCCTCGGCGTGCTGCCGTGAGGAAACCGTCGCCGACTTCCACGCCTTTGATGGCTTGGATACCCATGAGGGCAGCGGCCAGCCGGGAGTCGAGCCGACGGTCCCAGTGGACGTAGCTGCCGAGCCCCGGCGGCAGGCCGTAGGCGAGTACCTCAACCACGCCGCCGAGGGTTTCGCCTTCCTTGTGCGCCGCATCGACTTCGGCAACCATGGCGTCGGAAGTCTCGCGGTCGAAGCAGCGCAGCGGATCAGCGTCCAGGGCGATGACGTTGGCGGGTACGGGCAGCGGCCGGCCTTCGGGCACGGTCACACTGGCGATGGAAACGGTGTGGCTGACGAGCTCGATGCCGAGGTGCTTGAGGAACTGGGCAGCGACCGTGCCCATGGCAACGCGCGTGGCCGTTTCGCGGGCGCTGGCACGTTCAAGCACGGGCCGCGCCTCGTCGAATCCGTACTTCTGCATGCCGGTGAAGTCAGCATGTCCGGGACGCGGGCGGGTGAGCGGGGCGTTGCGTGCCTGATCGGCGAGTACATCCGGGTCTACGGGATCAGCGGACATGATCTGCTCCCATTTGGGCCATTCCGTGTTCCCCACCTGGATGGCGACCGGTCCGCCCTGGGTCAGTCCGTGCCGGACGCCGCCGAGGATGGTTACAACGTCCTGTTCAAACTTCATGCGTGCGCCACGGCCATAGCCGAGGCGGCGGCGAGCCAATGAATCAGCGATCTGCCCGCTGGTGAGTTCCACACCGGCGGGGACGCCTTCAATAATTCCCATCAGAGCCGGACCATGGGATTCACCGGCTGTCAACCAACGCAACATAATTTCCATCCTGCCATGTATGGCGCTCAGAACGCCCGTCGGGGGAGTCCGACTGCGTCACACATCACATCTATGACAGCTGCGTTAACTTCGTCCCCGAGCCGGGAAAAAAGCCGCACCTGTTCCACTGCCTGGTAGAGCAGCATCTCGAGCCCGGGGACTACCGAACCGCCGCCGGCCTGCCACGCCGAGGCAATCAGGCTTGGCCAGGGATCGTAGGCCACGTCCAGCAGGACGCCGGTGGTCCGTGCACCGCTGGCGGCCAGTTCGCCGGCAAGTCCATCCGCCGCGCGGGGCGGCAATGTTGAAATAACGACGTCGGCAGCAGCCGCAGGTCCCGCGGCATCGGACAGGAGCCGCACGGCGAGGTCAATGCCGACGCCGGCTGCCGCAGCACGTGCCTCCTGCACCCTGGAGGCGTCACGGACGAACAGCTGCACCGAGCCGGCGCCCAGTTGCTTCAGGGCTGCCACGGCGGCGGCCGCGGTGCCGCCTCCGCCGAGGATCACTGCGGAAGGCGCAGGCTGGGCACCCGCATTCCGGACGGCGTTAACAATTCCGGCGACGTCCGTGTTGTAGGCGACACGGCGGACACTGCCACCTGACTCTTCGAACGCAACGGTGTTGACCACCCCCAGGATTCGCCCGATGCCGCGGACTTCGTCAACTTCCTGCAGCATTGCCGTCTTCAACGGCATGGTCACGGAAAGTCCGCGCCACCCCTCCTGCGACCTGATCTCCTGCATGAAGCCAGGCAGCGTGCGCTCTGTGAGGTCCACGGCCGTGTAGCTGATGTCGATGCCCAGCTTTGCGTATGCCGCGGTGTGCAGGGCCGGTGACTTCGAGTGGCTGATCGGGTGACCCAGGACGGCAGCCCGCAGGCTCATGCGCAGCGGCCTACGTGGGCTTCACACCAGGTGTTGTACTGGTCCACGTACACGTTGTGCTCCGCCAGGGTCCTGGAGAACTTGGTCTCCTTGGTGTCCAGGTTGATGGTCACCCAGTACAGGTAGTCATTGGCCTTGGGCTTCGCAGCCGCATCAATGGCCGTTTTGCCGGGTGAGCCGATGGGTCCCGGCGGCAGGCCGGGGTTGGCGTAGGTGTTGTACGGGTTGGACTTGTCCTGGCGCTCTTCATCCGTGAAGTTGAAGCTCTTTGTGCCCAAGCCGTAGGTCACGGCCGAGTCGACCTGGAGATACCCGTTGGTCTGGTCGTTGGGCTTGAGCCGGTTGTAGATGGCACCTGCGACGTCCCCGTACTCAGCCTGGCCGCCCTCCGCCTGAACGATGCTGGCGACGATCACGGCCTCGTATTGCTTGGCGGGATCTGTAATGCCCTGCGCCACGAGTTCGTCCACCGTGGTCTTTACCAGGGACTGCAGGATGTCCTTGACCGGCGTCCCCAGCGGGAAGCGGTACTCACCGGGAGCGAGGAAGCCCTCAAGGTTCTTGGCGTTGGCCGGCAGGCCGAATTCCGCCGGTTTGTTGCTCAGGGCGGTCAACTGATCCAAGGGGACGCCGGATCCCTCAGAGATGGCCTGCAGTGACTCGCCGATCCTCAGTCCGGCGCTCAAGGCAAAGTAGATGACCTTGCTCTTGTCCTGGCCCAACAGGACATTGACGGCGTCTGCGTTTTTCATCTCCATTTTGAAGGTGTAGTCGCCCGGAGAAAGGGTTCCGCCCGAGGCCATGAAAGCCTGAAGGAAGGTGTCCGCGTTGGCCACCACCTTTTCGCTTTCCAGCTTGCTGGCCATGGACCGGGTACCTTCTCCGGGTTCCACGGACACCACAACTTCGCCAGTGCCGGGACCGGGGAAATCGCTGGGTTTGTCGGTTCCGAGCAGCGGCTTGAGGAACTGGGCCCCTACAACCACCGCGGTCACAAACACAGCCAGCGTCAGGAACAGCGCGAGGAGGCGGCGCCGGCGCCGCACTTTCTTGGAAGGACGGGGCACTACTGCAACTGCCGAAGCGCCGCCGAGCAGGCCGGCGTCGTGATGGTCATCCGGATGGTAATGCCCGTCGTGGTGAGCCTCGTCGTGGTGAGCGTTCTCATAATGCGCGTCCTCATAGTGCGCGTCCTCATAGTGCACAGCCTCATGATGGCCGTCGTCGTAGTGGTCGGTGTGGTCAGCGCCGACGTAGCTGTGGTCTGCGTGGTGCTGGCCATCCACGTGGTGGGCGGCACCAACGTAGTGCTCTTGGGCGACGTGAAGCCCATGATGGGCGTCCGCGGACGGGATCTCTTCGTGCAGTTCCCCTGCCGGCGCCGGCTCCCCCTGCTGGATAGCCGGCGGGGTGTCGGGCGCGGCCGGAACGAGGGGTGTGCCCTCGGGTTCGGCTGGAATGACTGGCGCCGCTTTTGTCTCGGGCGCTGCAGCAGGCACGGAACTGGAGGCCGGCGGGACGTCCGGCACGGCCGGGACCGCTGGAGGGGCTGCAGGTTCGGGCGGGACCGGGGCGGCGTTGTGGCCGTTGCCCCCGTCAAGGTAGTCGAACCCGGTTTCGTAGGCCTGCTCCGGAACAACATTGTTGCTTTCCGTGTGCAGGGACTTCTCCAGCGCGCGGAGTTCCTTGCGGGTCAGCTGCCTGGCCGCACCGTCGCTGGTGGTGCCGGGGGTGTCATCAATGTTGGCCGGGCTCACAGTAGCCTTCCGTTTTCTGAAGATCGAGTGTTGTCCTCCGGGACCGCAGGCGCAGGCGTACTCGCTGCCCCGTCCCCGGATAGCCCCGGACGGGCTGCCGCATTCACGCGGCTGCCGACGTCCGTCCCCCTGGCTTTTTGCATGTCGATGGCGTGCTGGAGAATTCCGGCCGCCGCAACCTGATCCACCACTTTACGGTGGTTGCGGCTGCTCATGCCAGCTTCGTGCAGGTTGCGGTGGGCCGTCACGCTGCTCAGGCGTTCGTCCACGAGGCAAACGGGGACGTCCAGACCACGGCTTTCCAGCTCACCGGCCAGCAGCTCCGCGTAGTCCGTCGCCATCCGCGCGGAGGCGTGCTCCTCCCCCTTCATGGTGCGGGGAAGCCCCACAATGACCTGGACAGCCCCGAGTTCCTCAACGAGCGCCGCAATGACGCGGACATCCGAGTTCTTCTTCGGGTTCCGGTCCAACGTCTTGTAGGGCGTTGCCAGGATGCCGTCGCGGTCACAGAGGGCCACGCCGACGCGGACGGTGCCCACGTCCACCCCCAGTTTGATGCCCTGGGGGTAGGCGCGGGATTCTGCAGGACTGGTCATGGAGTGCTTATCGCCGGGAAATCGCGTCCACAACGGCCGCAAGTGCCGGTGCAACCTGGCTTGCGTCCGTGCCGCCGCCCTGGGCGACATCGTCTTTGCCGCCGCCGCCGCCACCCAGGATCCCGGCAGCAAGACGCACCAGGGCGCCGGCCTTGACCCCTGCCTCGCGGGCAGCTTCATTGGTGGCCACCAGGATCATGGGCCGGCCGTTGGTGACACCGGCAACAGCCACCGTGGACGCGGCGGAGCCAAGGCGGTTCCGCAGGTCCAGGGCCAGGCCGCGGAGGTCGTCCGCGCCGCTGACCTCGCCGGCGTCGTGGGCGATGACGCTGACTCCGGCGGCATCCTTCGCGGTTCCGGCAATCTGGCCGGCGGCGGCGGCGAGCTGTTCCTTGCGGAGCCGTTCCAGTTCCTTTTCGGCATTCTTGAGCTTCGCCAGGGTCACCGCGATCCGGTCTGCCAGCTGGCCGGACGGGACTTTCAGCATCTCGGTCAATTCCGTCACCAGCGCGCGCTCGGCGGCCAAGTGACGGAAGGCGTCCATGCCCACAAAAGCTTCGACGCGGCGGTTTCCCGAACCGACTGACTGCTCGCCCAGCAACGACAGGCTGCCGATCAGGGACGTGTTGGAGACGTGCGTGCCGCCGCAGAGTTCACGGGACCACGCGCCGTCGATCTCCACCACGCGGACTTCGCTGCCGTAATTCTCGCCAAACAGTGCCATGGCGCCCAGCGCTTTGGCCTCTGCGAGCCCCATGACCTTGGTCTCTACCCGGAAGTTGTTGCGGATGGCCAGGTTTGAGACTTCCTCGATTTCCGAGCGCGTGGCGGTGCTGAGGCCCTCTCCCCAGGCGAAGTCAAAGCGCAGGTAGCCGGCCTTGTTGTAGGAACCGCGCTGGGTGGCTTCCGGGCCCAGGATCTGGTGCAGTGCAGCGTGGACGATGTGGGTGCCGGTGTGGGCCTGTTCCGCGGCGTGGCGCCGTTCCCGGTCGACGGCGGCGCGCACCAGGGCGTCGGAGGGGATCTCGCCTTCGCGGACGATCGCCTTATGGACGCTGAGTCCCTTCAGCGGACGCTGGACATCCAGGACCTCGACGACGAACCCGTCACCGGTGATCAGACCCGTATCGGCGGCCTGTCCGCCAGCCTCGGCGTAGAACGGGGTCTCGGCGAGGACAAGCTCGATCTCGTCCCCGGTAGAGGCCTGGGCCACTGCCCGGCCGCCGCTGAGGATGCCGCGTACGCGGGACTCGCCGTCGAGGTCGGTGTAGCCGGTGAAGACGGTCTCACCCTGGGCCAGGAGTTCCTGGAAGGCGCTGAGGTCGGCGTGACCGCCTTTCTTGCCCTTGGCGTCGGCCTGGGCGCGCTGACGCTGTTCCAGCATCAGCCTGCGGAATTCAGGCTCATCAACCCGGAGCCCAGCCTCTTCGGCCATTTCCAAGGTGAGGTCGATGGGGAAGCCATAGGTGTCGTGGAGCGCGAAGGCATCGGCACCGGACAGCGGCTTGCCGGCGGCCTTCGAGACGGTCACGGCGTCCTCGAGCCGGGCGGTGCCGGATGCGATGGTGCGGAGGAAGGCTTTCTCCTCGGCGTAGGCGATCCTGCTGATCCGGGCGAAGTCCGTTTCCACCACGGGGTAGACGCCCTTCATGGCGTCGCGTGAGGCGGGCAGGAGGTCCGGCAGGCAGGCCTTTTCGACGCCGAGCAGGCGCATGGACCGGACGGCACGGCGGATGAGGCGGCGCAGCACGTAGCCGCGGCCTTCATTGGAAGGCGTCACGCCGTCGGCGATCAGCATCAGGGCTGAGCGGATGTGGTCACCCACAACGCGCATCCGGACGTCGTCGGTGTGGTGCGGATCGTCGTCGGACTCGGCGGAAGTGTATTCCCGCCCGGAAAGCTCTGCTGCCTTGTCGATGACCGGACGGACCTGGTCGGTCTCGTACATGTTCTCGACGCCCTGCAGGATCATGGCAAGGCGTTCCATGCCCAGGCCGGTGTCGATGTTCTTCTTGGGCAGTTCACCCACGATGTCGAAGTCGTCCTTCGAACGGACGTTGTCGATCTGGTACTGCATAAATACCAGGTTCCAGATTTCGACGTAGCGGTTCTCGTCGGCGATCGGTCCGCCATCGACGCCGTAGGCGGGGCCACGGTCGTAGTAGATCTCGGAGCAGGGGCCTGCGGGGCCGGGCTGCCCGGTGTGCCAGTAGTTGTCAGCCTTGCCCATGCGCTGGATGCGGTCAGCGGGGACGCCTGTGTTCTTGAGCCACAGGTCCTTGGCTTCGTCGTCCTCTTCGTAGACGGTCACCCACAGCAGTTCGGGCGGGAGGCCGTAGCCGCCGTCGGCCACGCTGGTAGTGAGCAGCTCCCAGGCGAACTTGATGGCGTCTTCCTTGAAGTAGTCGCCGAAGGAGAAGTTGCCGCACATCTGGAAGAAGGTGCCGTGGCGTGCGGTTTTTCCCACTTCCTCGATGTCACCGGTGCGGATGCACTTCTGCACGCTCGTGGCACGGGCGTAGGGTGCTTCCTCCCGGGCCGTCAGGTACGGGATGAACGGGACCATGCCGGCCACCGTGAACAGCAGTGAGGGGTCGCTGGAGACCAGGGAGGCCGAAGGCACGGCGGTGTGGCCTTTGCTGACGAAAAAGTCGATCCAGCGCTTGGTGATCTCCTGCGACTTCATGTGCTGTCTACATACCCTTCTTGGTTCACGCGTTCTGCTGCGTGACAGTTTTGATTCAGTGGGCAGCCCGGCATACGGGGCTGCTGATTAAATTCTCCGCCGGTTCCGGAGCGTCAGCGCCGGACCAGTTCCTGGGACTCGACGCCGAGCGCGGCTCGGAGGTCGGTCTCACGCTCGCGCATTCCGGCCCTTACGGCGTCCGCGAAATCGTAGACGCCGTCGGCCAGCCGGCCCACGGCGCGGTTCAGGCCAACCGGGCCCAGGTTGGCCTGGGCTTCGGTCACTTTGCGGAAGGCGATGACTCCGATAGCCACGCCGATTCCCATCCAGACAAGTCTTTTCATCAGTTTCTCCGGTGGCTTAGCGGCTGCGACGGCCGGCAGCGGGCTTCTTGCGGTTGGCAAAGGCGGAGCGCACACCGTAGCTGAATGCGGCCACCTTGATCAGCGGCGAACCGACGGTTGCCGCCATCAGGGACGACAGTGCGGAGAGGTTGGCGGAGGCGTCAGAAACGTTGGAGGCAATGCCATCCACCTTCTTCAGCTGCTGGTTGGTGGTGGACACCGTGGCCGTCACTTCGTCCATCAGCGGAGTGGCGCCGTCGCTGATAGCGCGGATGGATGTGCGCACTTCGTCAAAAACCCGCCCCAGCTTCAGGATGGGCACCGCGAGCAGCAGCACCAGGAGTGCGAACACTCCGGCAGCGATCAGGCCGGCAATATCGCCACCAGACATAGACGTTCATCTCCTCAAAAGCTGTGTGGATCTTCTCCATCTGCCCGCGCACTTGCCGTGCGATCCGCAGATGTCCCCCAAGTACCTTACATACAAAGAAGCCCGCGGCGCTTGCCACGGGCTTCTTTGGATACGCTGCTGGGATTTAGCGTGCGTAGAATTCGACGACG
Organism: Arthrobacter sp. R4; assembly: GCF_051365025.1. NCBI lineage: Bacteria > Bacillati > Actinomycetota > Actinomycetes > Micrococcales > Micrococcaceae > Arthrobacter > Arthrobacter sp. R4. Next base: position 184,601 of record NZ_JBLWIJ010000010.1, on the reverse strand, counting down.
AGCTGCTCTTCGCAGGTCACGGGGACCTCGGAGCGCTTCGGGCGGCGGACCAGGCGTGCCTGCAGGGCGTCAAGCTTGACGTCCAGGTAGGCCGGAACCTGGGGCAGGACGTCGCGGTGTGCGCCGGCTGCGGCAACCTGGAGCGGAACCATGGTTTCGCTGCGGCTGTGGACGTGGACCAGCTGGCCTTCGCCAACGCGGAACGACGGACGGTCAACGCGGACGCCGTCAACCATGATGTGGCGGTGCACAACGAGCTGGCGGGCCTGGGCGATGGTGCGGGCGAAGCCTGCACGCAGCACGAGGGCGTCGAGACGCATTTCGAGCAGTTCGATCAGGTTTTCACCGGTCAGGCCCTTGGTGCGGCGGGCTTCTTCGAAGGCGCGGGTCATCTGGGCTTCGCGGATGCCGTACTGGGCGCGCAGGCGCTGCTTTTCGCGCAGACGTACGGCGTAGTCGGAGTCCTGCTTCTTGCGGGCACGGCCATGCTCACCGGGGCCGTAAGGGCGGCGCTCCATGTACTTGGCGGCCTTGGGGGTCAGAGCGATGCCGAGTGCACGCGAAAGGCGTGCGGTACGGCGAGCACGAGTGTTGTTAGCCACTTGTGTCCTTCCAATATATGCGGTGTGTCAGTGTTACTGGCCTCCACGATGGAGAGCATCGGCCAACCGCTGCCTTTTGCTACTGGGCACAGGGCTACCCCAACAAATCAGCATAAACACTGAAATTAGCGGGGATGTGCGTCCGTGCCTTGCCAGACAACGATCAATCTTACCAGCATTCGCTATCTTTCCCTTACTTTCCCCACCTGTCCCGATCAAACGCTGCAGTCAGCTGCCCCGGATGATCTTGCGCAGCCGCTCGAGCCTGATCGCGATGTCACGTTCAGCGCCGTTGGCCGTGGGCAGATAGTAATCCCGCCCCACGAGGTCGTCCGGCGGGTACTGCTGGGTTGCTACCGAGTGCGGGGCGTCGTGGGCGTACTTGTACCCCAGTCCGTGGCCCAGTTGTTTCGAGCCCGGATAGTGGGCGTCGCGCAGGTGCGCCGGAATCCCGTTCCCCAGCCCGGCACGCACATCGGCCACCGCCTTGTTCAGGCCCATGTAGGCCGCGTTGGACTTCGGAGCCGTCGCCAGGTGAACCACGGCTTCGGCCAGCACGATCCTGCCTTCCGGCATGCCGATCAGCTGCACCGCCTGGGCCGCAGCCACGGCGGTTTGCAAGGCGGTGGGATCCGCCATGCCGACGTCTTCGGCAGCCGATATCACGATCCGCCGGGCCACGAACCGGGGGTCCTCCCCCGCTTCCAGCATCCGCGCCAGGTAGTGCAGGGCTGCGTCCACGTCGGAACCCCGCACGGACTTGATAAAGGCACTGGCGACGTCGTAGTGCTGGTCGCCGGCGCGGTCGTAGCGCACCGCTGCCACGTCCAGTGCCCGTTCTGTGTGCTTCAGCTCAACGGTCACGGGACCGTCGCCGGTGTCGTCGGCATCGCCAAACGCCACGCCTGCGGCGGCCTCAAGGGCGGTCAGGGCGCGCCGGGCATCGCCGCCGGAGAGCCGGACCAGGTGGGCCAGTGCCTCATCGCTGAGTTCGACCTTCGCGTTCAGTCCGCGGGCGTCGGTGACCGCGCGCTGGATCAGTCCTTCGACGTCGTCGTCGGTGAGCGGTTTCAGGGTCAGCAGCAAAGACCTGGACAGGAGCGGTGAAACAACTGAGAAGGAGGGATTTTCCGTGGTGGCCGCCACCAGGACCACCCAGCGGTTTTCCACGCCGGGAAGCAGCGCATCCTGTTGCGCCTTGTTGAACCGGTGGATCTCATCCAGGAACAGCACGGTGGTGGTTTTGTACAGGTCGCGGGCCGTCAGGGCCTCATCCATCACGCGCCTGACGTCCCTGACCCCCGCCGTGATGGCGGACAGCTCCACGAACTTCCGCCCGCGCCCCTTGGCGATCACGTGGGCAAGCGTGGTTTTTCCCGTCCCCGGAGGTCCCCAGAGAATGACCGACGCCGGCCCGGCAGGCCCGCCCGCGTCTGCGCCGGCGGCCAACTGGCGCAGTGGCGAGCCCTGTCCCAGCAGGTGCTGCTGGCCCACCACGTCGTCCAGGGTCCGCGGGCGCATCCTGACTGCCAGCGGGCTGCGGGGCCGGCCGCTGTTGTCCGTGCCGGTGCCGGCGGCGGCTGGCGCACCATTGTCGCCGTCGTCGTCGTTGCCTGGCCCTTGGGCGAAGAGATCATCCACATAGATAGGCTACTCATAGTTCAACGCACCGTTCCGCCAGTTCTTCGTCCGCCCAAATTCGCCAGCCCAAAGGGGTCCCATGAGTGCACACGCCGACAGCGCCGGCCGGGCCGGTTCGGTCCGGACGGCCTTTGTGCCCGGCGCCCGCCTCTCCGGTTGGCTGGAGCGCTTCAGCGCCGCCCACGGCGGCTTCCGGCCCAGTGATGACGACGACGGCGTGCGGCTTCTTGCGGCGGACGGCACCACGGCGCTGCTGCAGCCGCCCTGGCCCGCGGACGGCCGGCCGGGGCGGGGCGCCGATGCGTTGGAGCGGCTGGCCTCCATCGCCTCCCAGCCGCGTCGACTGGGTCTTCTCCTGGTCCGGCGGGGAGGCTACGGCATCGCTGTGGCAAGCGAAGGAGTCATTGTGGCGTCCAAAGCGGGCACAAGGTACGTGCAGTCCCGGACGGCGGCGGGCGGCCAGTCGCAGCAGAGGTTTGCACGGCGCCGTTCCAACCAGGCGGATGAACTGGTCCAGGCTGTTGCGGGGCAGGCCCGGCAGGTGTTCAGCGGGCAATCGTTCGAATACGTCGTTCCCGGGGGTGACCGCACCCTGGTTGACCTGGTGCTGGCAGAGCCGGTCCTGCAGGACTACAACAAGCTGCCCCGGCTGGCCTACCTCGACGTGCCCGACCCCCGTACCGCCGTCCTGAAAAAGGCGGCGGCGGATGCCTGTGCAGTCCGGATCCAGGTCACCGACCCGGCGTCGTAGCACCCACCTCCCCTTCGAATTCAGCAGCCTGTCAGGTGCCGTTTGGGCCGTTCCTGCCGGTAGTTGTAGCGGCCGGCCTCCCGGAACCCGGCCTTCGCGTAAAGTTCCTGCGCCCCGCGGTTCGCGGCGGTGACCAGCAGCCAGTAGCCGTTCAGCCCTTGTGACGCTCCGTATCCGGCCAAGGCTTGGAGAACCCGGGTGCCATAGCCGCGGCGCCGCACATCGGACCGGGTGGCCATGCAGTACAGGCCGCCCCAGTCGCCCGGCCCGCCTTCTGGGCCCGGAGGAACGGCAAGCCGTCCGACGGCGGCGGGGACCCCGGCGTCGTCCCTCACCAGTGCGTAGAGCGCCGGGCAGCCCTCAAGAATGGCACGGGCGGTGGCAAGGGCCTCGTCGCCGCCCCTGCCGTCAACACTCCACCAGAGCCGCAGCCATTCCGCGGAAGGCTCCGCCGTTATTTCGACGCCGGCATTGGGCCCTGGCTCGTTCCCGCCGGCATCCCGCACCATGATCACGGTTTCAGACTGCCGTGTGAAGCCTTCCGCATCGAGGAAGGCATTCAGTGCCTCGTTGCGCGTGGTATGGACGATTTGGAAGATTACCGGCAGCCGCCGGCCACGGTACCAAGCCCGGGCCTGCCGGAGCAGGGCAGGGTTGTCGTGCGGGCTTCCGTCCGGCGCGCGGCGGGGCCAAATTGAGTTGGCGCGCTGGGTCACGCCAGCTGCGGCGCGCAGAACCCACCCGCCAGCGTCTCCCCGGTCGGGCGCCAGCCAGGCTGCGTCCATGACACGTTCAAGGTCCGGCAGGGCAGTATCGGCCACGGTACTCCTTCGTCAACGGCAGGAGGCTCCCCGGTTGTCCGGAGAGCCTCCTGTTCATTCCTGAGCTTTAAGCCTTTGTGGCGTCCGGTTCAGCCTTCTTGGCTTCCGGCTTGAAGTCGACGCCGGCTTCCTTGCGCTGCTGCGGCGTGATCGGCGCGGGCGCCTGGGTCAGCGGGTCGTAGCCGTTGCCGGTCTTGGGGAAGGCAATGACGTCGCGGATGGACTCAACACCTGCCAACAGTGCCACCACGCGGTCCCAGCCGAAGGCGATGCCGCCGTGCGGAGGGGCACCGAACTTGAAGCCCTCAAGCAGGAACCCGAACTTGGTCTGGGCGTCTGCCTTGTCCAGGCCCATCAGCTCGAAGACGCGCTCCTGGACATCGCGCTCGTGGATACGGATGGAGCCGCCGCCAATTTCGTTGCCGTTGCACACGATGTCGTAGGCGTAGGAAAGTGCGGATTCCGGGTCCTGGTCGAACGTTTCCAGGAACTCGGGCTTGGGCGAGGTGAAGGCGTGGTGGACAGCCGTCCACTTGCCGGCACCAACGGCCACGTCCCCGGAAGCCACGGCTGCGGCGGCCGGTTCGAACATCGGCGCGTCAACCACCCAGCAGAAGGCCCAGGCGTTGGGGTCGATCAGGCCGGTGCGGTGGCCGATCTCAACGCGGGCAGCACCCAGGAGGGCGCGGGCCGCTGATTTCTCACCGGCGGCGAAGAAGATGCAGTCGCCGGGCTTGGCGCCCACTGCATCGGCCAAGCCTGCACGCTCGGTGTCGGTCAGGTTCTTGGCGACCGGGCCGGCCAGTTCGCCGTCTTCCTTGAAGAGCACGTAAGCCAGGCCCTTGTGTCCGCGTTGCTTGGCGAATTCCTGCCAGCCGTCCAGGGTGCGGCGCGGCTGCGAGGCACCGCCGGGCATCACCACGGCGCCGACGTACGGAGCCTTGAAGACACCGAAGTTGGTGTCCTTGAAGAATTCGGTGAGCTCGGTCAGCTCCACGCCGAAGCGGAGATCGGGCTTATCCGAGCCGTAGCGCGCCATCGCGTCCGCATAGGTGATGCGCTGGATGGGGGTGGGGATCTCGACGTCGATCAGCTTCCACAGTGCCTTGACGATGTTTTCGCCCAGGGCGATGATGTCGTCCTGGTCCACGAAGCTGGCCTCGATGTCCAGCTGCGTGAATTCGGGCTGACGGTCCGCGCGGAAGTCCTCGTCGCGGTAGCAGCGAGCGATCTGGTAGTACTTCTCGAAGCCGCCCACCTGCAGGAGCTGCTTGAAAAGCTGCGGGGACTGCGGCAGGGCGTACCAGGAACCCGGTGCCAGGCGTGCGGGAACCACAAAGTCACGGGCGCCTTCCGGCGTCGAGCGTGTCAGCGTGGGTGTTTCGATCTCGACGTAACCGTCCTGGTGGAGCAGTTCCCGGGCCACCCGGTTCGCTTCGGACCGGAGCCGCAGGTTGCGTGCGGGGCCGGGGCGGCGCAGGTCAAGGTAGCGGTGCTTCAGGCGGGCTTCCTCACCCACCTCAACGTGCTCATCAATCTGGAACGGCAACGGATCGGACGTGTTAAGGATGACTACCTTGTCCGCCATGACCTCGATCTCGCCGGTAGCCAGCGCCGGGTTCTCATTGCCCTCGGGCCGCTTGGAGACGGTGCCGGTGATCTGAAGGACGTACTCGTTGCGCAGACCGTGGAAGACCTCTTCCTCACGGACCACAACCTGCGCCACACCGGAGGCATCGCGCAGGTCCACGAATGCGACACCACCGTGGTCACGACGGCGGCCCACCCAGCCAGCCAGGGTTACGGTTTGTCCAATGTGCTCGGAGCGAAGGGATCCGAGGTCATGTGTGCGCAGCACAGCACGCCTTTCTGAAAGAGACAGCAGGAACTTTAGGGAAGTTGCATAGGATCGTTCCGGGAACAATCCCGTTCGAGTTTACCCGTTGGAAAGGCTTCGCCTCCCCCATGACCAGGCACCAGCAACTTCAGCGGAGGCTTGGCGTGTTCGACGCCACCTCGATCGGCCTCGGCTCCATGCTGGGCGCGGGCGTCTTTGTGGCCTTCGCCCCTGCCGCCGGACTCGCCGGACGCTTCCTGGTGGTCCCTGTCCTCCTTGCGGGTGCCGTGGCGTACTGCAACGCGGTCGCCTCTGCTGAACTCGCAGCCAGGTACCCGGCCAGTGGCGGAACCTACGTCTACGGCCGAAAGCGGCTGGGCGCGTGGCCGGGTTTTGTGGCCGGCTGGGGTTTCGTCACCGGAAAGACCGCGTCGTGCGCGGCCATGGCACTGACATTCGGGAACTATGTTGCGCCACAGTACGCCGTTCCGGTCGCGATTGCCGCGGTGGTGGCGCTGACAGGCGTCAATCTGCTGGGCATTACCCGCACGGCCCTCCTGACCAGGATCCTCTTGGCCGTTGTCCTGGCCACGCTGGTATTTGTCGCCGCGGCCAGCATCGTTGGCCCCCACCCGGGCGTTCAGGCGGCCGACGGCGGGGCTGCCGCCGGCGTCGGGGGCATTCTGCCCGCAGCAGGCCTGATGTTTTTCGCCTTCGCGGGGTACGCGCGCATCGCCACCCTGGGTGAAGAGGTCAAGGATCCCGCGAAGACGATTCCCCGCGCCATCCTGGCCGCCCTCGCTGCCGCCTTCGGCATCTACTTTGTCCTGGCGCTGCTGCTGCTGAACCACTTGTCCCCTGCCGGCCTTGCCGCAACGGCCACGCCGCTGCTGGAGGCGGTACGGAATTCGGCTCTGGGCGCCGGCGCGCCGCTCGTGCAGGCAGGCGCGGCCGCCGCCTGCCTCGGCGCACTCCTGGCGCTGATCACCGGCGTGGGCCGGACCGCGTTGGCGATGGCCAGGGAACGCGACCTGCCCGGCACCCTGGCGCACGTCGGCGGGAAACATACGGTGCCGTTCGTGGCCGAACTGGCAGTGGCCGCCGTCGTCATTGTCCTGCTGCTCACCACGGACGTCATGACGGTAGTGGGATTCTCCAGCTTTGGCGTCCTGATCTACTACGCGGTCACCAATGCGGCCGCCTACACGCTGCCCGAACACCCTGCACACGGCCCCCGGTGGCTTAATGTCACCGGGTTCCTCGGCTGCCTGCTCCTGGCGTTCACACTTCCGGCCGCCTCGGTGCTGGGCATGGTTGGCGTCCTGGCCGCCGGAGCGGCAGGGCGGTTCCTGGTGCTCCGGCTGCGACGTTAGCGCCGCAGCGGCATGTAAGTTCCGCCGTCGTGGGGCCCTTCTCACCCCGGAAACAGGCTCGGCGAGTCCGTGTCGAAGTGCCCCACGAAGGGTCGCGGTTTGGCCCGGGACGGGCCTGGGGTCAGGCCGGCTGGGCGGATGCCTGGAGGGCAGTAGTGACCTGGACGGACAGGTCTTCGTCGGACGGTGACCAGCTGGCGGGATCGGCGTCCACCTGCACACCGGTTCGGATGTCCTTAACCTGGTGCTTACCGTGCTCGTCGGTGAACCATACAAACGGAATGCCGCGGCGGTCTGCGAACTTGATCTGCTTGCCGAACTTTTCGGCCTTCGCCGCCACCTCGGTGGCGACGCCCCGGCCGCGGAGCTGTGCCGCGACGTCCTGGGCAGCGCCCCAGCTGTCGTCATCAGCCAACGCAACGAGCACGGCTGTAGGAACAGAGCGGGAAGCCTTCGCCAAGTCCTGGCTGAGGATGCGCGAGACCAGACGGGTTACCCCGATGGAAAGGCCGACGCCGGGGAACTTGCGGTTGCCTTTGGACGCCAGTGCATCGTAACGGCCGCCGGAGCAGATGGAACCAAGCTGCTCATGGCCCACCAGGACGGTCTCCACGACAGTGCCGGTGTAATAATCCAGGCCGCGGGCGATGCTGAGGTCCGCAATTACCTTGCCCGGGGCGCGCTGCACCGCTGCCTCAATGACCTGCTCCAGCTCGTTCAGGCCTTCCTCCAGGAGTTCGTTGCTGACGCCAAGGGCGCGGACCCGTGCCGCGAACGATGTGTCTTCCGTGCGGATCGCCGCGAGCTGGAGGGCTGCCTGCGCCTGCTCCTCCGAGGCTCCGAGTTCGGTCTTGAGCAGTTCCGCAACCTTGGCCGGGCCGATCTTTTCCAACTTGTCGATGCTGCGCAGGACCCCTGCAGTGTCATCCAGGCCAATGCCGTGGTAGAAGCCTTCGGCCAGTTTGCGGTTGTTGATACGCAGGCGGAAATCCGGGATGGGCAAGGCGCTGAGGGCCTCGGCGATCACCAGGGCGATCTCCACGTCATAGCGGAACGGCAGTTCGCCGTCGCCCACCACGTCGATGTCAGCCTGCGTGAATTCGCGGGCGCGGCCCTCCTGCGGACGCTCTCCGCGCCACACTTTTTGAATCTGGTAGCGGCGGAACGGGAAGGCAAGGTAGCCGGCGTTCTCTACGACGTAGCGGGCGAAGGGCACCGTCAGGTCGAAGTGCAGGGCAAGGGCGTGCGGATCGTGCCTGCCGGCCTTGGACTCCTCGCCCTCGTCATCCTGGAGGCGGCTAAGCCCATACACCTCTTTGTCGATTTCGCCCTTGCGCAGCAGCTGGCCAACCGTTTCGACGGCGCGGGTCTCGATGGACGCGAACCCGTGCAGCTCAAAAACCTTGCGGAGGGTGTCCAGCACATGCAGCTCCACCAGCCGCTCCTCGGGAAGCCACTCTGGGAATCCGGACAGGGAGGCGGTGCGTGCCATGGTGGAATATCTCCTCTGGATGAAGGGTGCCTGCGACTTTGCCGGCATTCCACCCGAAACGGGGCGGGAACGGCGGTTGTCCGGCAACTCATGCATAAACTATGTGCGGCAGTCAGTTTATGCGTCATCCGCCTGCATCTCTAATGTGCGGGTGAGGGCAGTAAATGCTGTCAAAGGACTGCAGGCGCACCGGAACCACCAGGCACGCCGCAGCGGCGACTATCAGGAGGACCATTGGCGGCCAGTTCACGCAGCGCCCGCGAGGCCAAACGGCGCATCCAGCAGATGGAAGCCAAGCGCGAGCTGCGGCGGGAGCAGGAGCAAAGGCGCAAACGGGACAATATTATTGCCGCCGGTGCCGGTGCAGCCGCCGTCATCCTCGCCGTCGTGCTCCAACTCACGGTCTTTGCCGGAAACCCCACGGAAGAGGAATATGCTGCGGCCGAGGCCGGGCTCACCAGTCCGTCCGCCTCCTCCACGCCGTCGGCACAGCCCACTAACGGTCCCAACATTCCGGCGGCGGACACCGCTGCCGGCAAAGTTTTTACCGGGGAAATGACGCTCAACGGGAACGTGCTCGGCATCGAAATCGACGGTACCAAGGCGCCCCAGGCTGCCGCCGTCTTCAAAACGCTCACGGACGAGGGTTTTTACAACGGCAGCGCCTGCCACCGCCTGACCACCGCTGACTCGTTCGGCCTCCTGCAGTGCGGCGGCGCCTCCGCCTCGGCCGACCCGGACTACACCTGGGGTCCCCTCGAAAACACTCCGCCGGACAACACGTACCCCGCCGGCACCATCGCTGTGGCCCGCTCCGGAGACAACGCGTACGGAAACGGCAAGCAGTTCTTCGTGGTCTACAAAGACACGGTGATTCCAGCCGACTCTGCCGGGGGCTATACGGTGGTGGGCAAGGTGACCTCAGGAATGGAAGCAGTGAACGCCATTGCCGCCGCGGGAATCACTCCCGGTCCCAGCGCCACAGACGGCGCACCTGTGCAACCAGTCACGATAGACTCGGTTTCTCTGAAGTAGGAAGCCAGGCCTTCACGGCCACGGTGCAGTACGTGAGTATTTCCCTCCAAGCGAAAGACTTTTAGCGGTGACAGACAGTCAGAAATCCGACGAAACAGCAGCAGACCTGACCGAGGAAACGGCCCCCGTGGCTGAACCGGCAGCGGCTGACGAAGCAACGGCCGAGGAGTCCGAGGTCCTGGAGCCCGGCAACGGGACGGCATCGGTTGAAGATTCCCCGACCGACGATGCCGTTTCGGAAGGTGCGCCGTCCGAACCCGCGCCCTCCGATGGTGCACAGTCCGGGGACGCCGTCGCAGAGGAGGCCCCCGCAGCTGCCGAGGAATCGTCTGAAACCGATGCCCCGGCCGGTTCCGCTGAGGAGACAGCCTCCGAGGCTGTTGCGCCCGCCGCTGCTGCCGAGGCCGCAACCCCGGCCGATTCCGCTGCCGGCGTATCGCCTCGGCCGGCCGCCGCACCGCGTCCGGCGCCGTCACCGGCCGCTTTCGCGTCCCGTCCTAAGCCGGCGGCCGCCGCTCCTGCCGCGTCACCCGCGCCGGTAGTGCCCGCGACGTCTCTGGCCGAGGCTTCGCGCTGGGGCCGCGTCGAAGGCGACGGCCATGTTTTCCTGACCATCGACGGCGAGGAGCATGCAGTCGGGCAGTACCCCGGTGTCAGCAACGACGAAGCCCTGGCGTACTTCGCCCGCAAGTTCGATGACATCCTGGCCCAGATCGTGCTGCTGGAACAGCGGGTAAGTTCCAAAGCCCCGAGTACCGACATGCAAAAGACGGTCACGCACCTGCGCGAACAGCTGGCCGAGCGGAACATGGTGGGCGACATCCGTGCCGCTGAGACCCGCCTCGACAAGCTTTCCGAACAGGTCAAGGAGCTTGAGAAGACCGAGAAGGCCGAGCACGACGCCGTCCGCACCGCCGAGCTGGCCGCCCGCGAAGCGATCGTTGCCGAAGCCGAAAGCATCTCCGGCCAGGACCCTTCCCAGATCCAGTGGAAGACCTCCAGCGCCCGGATGAACGAGCTGTTCGAAAGCTGGAAGACAGCCCAAAAGAGCGGCGTACGCTTGGGCCGCAGCAACGAGGACGCCCTCTGGAAGCGCTTCCGCGCGGCGCGGACCGTCTTCGACCGCCACCGCCGGGCCTACTTCTCCCAGCTGGACAGCAACAACTCGGCGGCAAAGTCGGCCAAGGAGAAGCTGATTGCAGAGGCCGAGGCCCTGTCCACCTCCACCGACTGGGGCTATGCGGCCGGTGAATACCGCCGGCTGATGGACGACTGGAAAGCCTCGCCGCGCGCCAGCCGAAAGGATGACGACGCCCTGTGGGCACGCTTCCGCGCGGCCCAGGACGTCTTCTTCACCAACCGGCAGGCCGCCAACGAAGAGATCGACCAGGAATACGCGGCCAACCTCACCGTGAAGGAAGCACTCCTCGTTGAGGCCAACGCAATCCTTCCGGTTAAGGACCTTGCCGCCGCTAAGAAGGCACTCCAGTCCGTCCGCGACCGGTGGGAAGAGGCCGGTAAGGTTCCGCGCGCCGACATGGGCCGCATTGAAGCCGGCCTCCGCAAGGTGGAGGACGCCGTCCGCCACGCGGAAGAGGAAAACTGGCAGCGGTCCAACCCCGAGACCAAAGCGCGTACCAACAGCGCGCTGTCCCAGCTGGAAGCCGCCATCGCGGGTCTGCAGGATGACCTCGCCAAGGCGGAGAAGGCCGGCGACCAGCGCAAGATCAAGGCCGCCAAGGAAGCCCTTGACGCACGGCAGGCATGGCTGGACCAGATCCAGCGCTCGGCCAGCGAACTCTCCTAGGCGCCGGCCCTTCAGGGGCGTGACGACTGGACACGCAGGTCCGGTTCCGGTTATCCACATAACCGGAGCCGGGCCTGTACTCGTTTGCGGGCAACCCGGCAGGATGGCTGAATGGCTACTCCGCCCCCTTCGCCCGCCGTTGCGGCAACTGTGCCTGCACCTACTCTCCCCCGGTTCCCCGAACTGTACTCACCGGGGATGCCCTTCACGTGGCCGGAACTTCAGGCGATGGCCGGTGATGGGGTGCTCAGCCAATTCCATCAGCATGGCTATGCCCTCCCAGGCGTTGCTCCATCGCCGCAGATGAGGGCACGGGCGGCGGCCAACAGCGTGCCTGCAGCCATCAGACAACGCGTGGTCGCCGGACGGATGACCGCAGCATGGATCTACGGGTGCGCCGGCGAACCTGACCGGTTGGCCCTGCTCGTGGATGCCAAACGTCGCATCTCCAGCCTGCGAAACACCCGAGGGTGCACGCTGCACGAAGTCCGGCTGGGGCCATGCGATGTGGTCAGCCTGGGTGGCCTGATGATCTCCAGTCCGCTCCGCACTGCTCTGGATATCGCCTTGCACGTGGACGCCCAGCGGGCACTTCCAGTGTTGGAGGCGCTGCTGTCCAGGCCACAGAACGACGTCCGGCTACGCCTGCTGGTCCTGGCCATCGAGTCCACGCCGCGCGTGCCCCACAAGCGCTCTGCCCTGGAGAAACTCGCCCGCCTAGCTCCGGCGCTTGTTGCCGGTAGTCCGGTAGACGTCAAAAACGCCGTCGATCCGCCGGACAGCGCTGAGGACGTGGCTAAGGTACTTGGGATCGCCCATCTCGAAGGCGAACCGTGAAATGGCTACCCGATCCGTGGAGGTATGTACGCTCGCGGCCAGAATGTTCACATGGTTCTCGGAAAGGACCCGGGTGACATCAGACAGCAGCGATTTGCGGTCCAGCGCTTCGACCTGGATCTCCACCAGGAACACACTCGACTGCGTGGGTGCCCAGTCGACATCCACAATCCTGTCTGGTTGGTCCTTCAGGTCCGAGATGTTGGTGCAGTCGGTGCGGTGTACGGACACGCCGGAGCCGCGCGTGACGAATCCGAGGATCGGGTCCGGGGGGACGGGGGTGCAGCAGCGCGCCAACTTCACCCAGACGTCGCCAACGCCGCGCACTACCACGCCGGAATCAGAGAAGCGGGTCTTGGCTACCTGGGTGGGGATGCTTACTTCGGTGATGTCGTCGTCGGTGCTTTCGCTTCCGCCGAGGCTCTCCACGAGCTTTTCCATCACCGATTGCGCTGACGTGTGACCGTCTCCAACGCCGGCATAGAGGCCGGAGATGTCCACGTACTTGAAGTCTTCCGCCACCGCGGCCAGCGCCTCGTGCGTCATCAGGCGCTGCAGCGGCAGGTTTTGCTTGCGCATAGCGCGGGTCAGGAGTTCCTTGCCGCGGTCAATCGCCTCTTCGCGGCGTTCCTTGCTGAACCACTGGCGGATCTTGTTCCGTGCACGGGCGCTCTTGACGAAATGCTGCCAGTCCTGGCTGGGACCGGCTCCTTCGGCCTTCGAGGTGAAGATCTCCACCCAGTCGCCGTGGTTCAGTTCACTGTTGAGCGGGACCAGCTTGCCGTTGACGCGGGCACCGATGGTCCGGTGTCCCACCTCGGTGTGGACGGCGTAGGCAAAGTCAACCGGAGTGGATCCGGCCGGCAGTGCCATCACCTCACCCTTGGGCGTGAAAACAAACACTTCACGGGCGTTGATCTCGAACCGGAGCGAATCCAGGAACTCCCCGGGATCGGAAGTCTCCTGCTGCCAGTCCACCAGCGACCGCAGCCAGCCCATGTCGCCGTCGCGAGGGCTGCCCGGGCCGGTGGCGGTGCGGTTGGGCTGGTCCTTGTACTTCCAGTGTGCGGCCACGCCGTATTCTGCGCGGCGGTGCATCTCGTGGGTCCGGATCTGGATTTCCACCGGCTTGCCGCCAGGCCCAATCACCGTAGTGTGCAGGGACTGGTACATATTGAACTTCGGCATCGCTATGTAGTCCTTGAACCGCCCCGGCAACGGGTTCCAGCGCGCATGCATGGTCCCCAGCGCCGCATAACAGTCCCGCACGGAGTCCACCAGCACGCGGACACCCATCAGGTCATTGATGTCATCGAAGTCTTTGTCCCGGACCACCATCTTTTGGTAGATCGAGTAATAATGCTTCGGCCGGCCGGTAATCGTGGCCTTGATCCTGGCGGCCCGGAGGTCCTCGGTGATCTGGTCGCGAATGACGCCCAGGCTCTTCTCGCGCTCCGGGGTGCGGTCGCCCACCATCCGGACGATTTCCTCATAGACCTTCGGGTAGAGGGCCGCGAAGGACAGGTCCTCCAGTTCCCATTTGATGGTGTTCATGCCCAGGCGGTGGGCAAGGGGTGCGAAGATCTCCAGGGTTTCGCGCGCTTTCCGCGCGGAGGATTCAGCGGAGACGAAGCGCCATGTGCGGGCGTTGTGAAGCCTGTCCGCGAGTTTGATCATGAGGACGCGGATGTCCTTGGCCATGGCCACAACCATTTTGCGCACGGTCTCGGACTGGGCTGCTTCGCCGAAGCTGACCTTATCCAGCTTGGTGACGCCGTCAACGAGCATGGCAACCTCGGGCCCGAAGTCCCTCTTCAGGTCCGCCAGCGTGTACGGAGTGTCTTCCACGGTGTCGTGGAGCAGCGCAGCCGCCAGCGTGGTTCCACTGAGGCCCAGCTCGGCCAGAATGGTGGCCACGGCAACGGGGTGGGTGATATACGGGTCACCGCTTTTGCGTTTCTGCCCGCGGTGGCTTCGCTCGGCGACGTCGAAGGCCCGCTGGATGAGGTCGAAGTCCTCTTTCGGGTTATTGGCCCGGACGGTCCTGAGCAACGGTTCGAGGATGGGTGAATAGGTGGCCCCGCCGCGACCGGTGAGCCGTGCCAGGCGCGAACGCGTGCGTTCGCGCCTTCCCGGAAACGTGGGCCGGGCCCCCGAGTTGTCGACGGGGACGGCCTGTCCTGGGCGTGCGGCAGGGACCAGCCCGGTTTGCGGTCCGCGGCCCGGACCGTTATCTCCGTCTGCCGTTGGCGCCGACGCCGAACGTTCTTCCAATGAAGCACCCCTCACGACCCGTTTAATTACCCCAGTCTATTCCCCGATCAGCACACATATGTAACCGGCGATTAAATGCGAAGGGGCCGGCCGGCATCAGTCTCCTGATGCCGGCCGGCCCCTGTGCCTCGGGTGTCAGGCCTGGGCGGGTTCGGCTGGAGCGGCGGCCTTGGACGCCGCCTCGTGCCGCCGGTGCTCCACGCGCTTGGCCTGCTTCACAAGGTCAGGTTCATTCTGGCGGAGCCAGGCATACATGGGAGCTGCCACGAAGATCGTTGCCGCCGTCCCAATAAGGATTCCGACGAACAAGGCCAGCGACAGGTCTCTGAGCGTACCCGCACCCAGCAGGCCCGCACCGATGAACAGGATGGCGCCCACGGGGAGGATAGCGACCATCATGGTGTTGATGGAACGCACCAGGGTCTGGTTCACCGCGAGGTTGACCTCCTCGCCGAAAGTCCGGCGGGTGGACGCATCAAGATCGGCGGTGTTCTCGCGGATCTTGTCGAAGACCACCACGGTGTCATATAGGGAGTAGCTGAGTACGGTCAGGAACCCGATGATGGCCGAAGGTGTCACCTCAAAGTCGCTCAGGGCATATACCCCGGCGGTGATGAACATCGTCACCGCCATCCCGGCGATCGCTGAGAGGGACATCTTCCAGGTCCGGAAGTAGAGCGCCATGAGCAGCGCGGCGAGCACCACGAAGATGACCAGGCCGATTAGTGCCTGCTTGGTGACGTCGGCGCCCCAGGTGGGACCCACAAAGGTGGACGTCACCTCGTTGTCAGTGACGCCGTAAGCAGCCGTCAGCCCCTCCTTGATCTTGAGGGTCTCGTCGTCAGTGAGCTTGTCCGTTTGGATGCGCATGGTGGTGCCGGCGACGTTGGCCACGCGCGGAATGCTTCCCGCGACGACGTCCTGAACGGCCTTTTCGCCCACGGCGGCATCGGTGGTCTTGACGTTCGACACGGTGAATTCAGAGCCGCCGCGGAACTCGATGCCCAGGTTGAACCCGCCCTTGGCCACCGGGATAAGGATGGACAGGGCAACGGCCACGGCCGCAATGAGGAACCAGATCTTCTTGGCGCCGACAAAGTCGTACGAGCGCTTGCCTGTGTAGAGCTCGTTACCGAAAGTGGCAAAGCTGGACATTTACTTGTTCTCCTTGGATGCGCTCTTGGAGGAGCCGGTAAGCTGCTCCTGCTTCTCCGCGAGGCGGCGTTCCGCGATGGTCATCCTGCGCTCTGCCTCAGCGGCAGCACCGGTGTTCTTTGCCCGGACCGCAGCAGGCTTCGAGTCAGGGGTGCGCAGGCGTCCGGCTCCGCGATACAGCGGCACTGCCCCGAGTTGCTTCGGATCAAGGCCGGAGAACCGGTGGCCCTCTCCGAAGAACCTGGTGCGCGCAAGCATCTGCATCGTCGGGTGCGTGAACATAAAGACGACAATGAGGTCGGCGATGGCTGTCAGGCCGAGCGTGAACGCAAAGCCGCGGACGTTGCCCACTGCCACAAAGTAGAGCACGAGGGCAGCAAGCAGGTTGACTGCCTTGGAGGCCAGGACCGTCCGCTTGGCGCGCTTCCACCCGTTCTCGACGGCGGAGACCAGGCCGCGGCCTTCGCGCAACTCGTCACGGATGCGTTCGAAGTAGACGATGAACGAATCCGCTGTCTGGCCGATTGCCACGATAAGACCGGCAACGCCGGCAAGTGAGAGCCGGTAGTTTTCGGTCCAGCCCAGGATGGCGATGGCGAGGTACGTCAGTGCACCGGCCACCACCAGCGAGGCGATCGTGACGAAGCCCAGGGCACGGTATTGGAAGAGCGAATAAACCACCACGAGCAGCAGGCCGATCACGCCGGCCAGGAGGCCCATGCGGAGCTGCTCACCACCCAGTGTCGCGGAGATCTGCTGCTCACTCTGGATCTCGAAGCTGATAGGCAGCGCACCGAACCGAAGCTGGTCTGAGAGCGCCTTAGCCGTCTGCTCTGTGAAGCCACCGGTGATCTGCGGGCGCCCGTCGGTGATGACAGCAAGGGAACGCGGCGCGGAGATGACCTGATCGTCGAGCACGATAGCGAACTGTGCCTTGGGGTCGGTGCCGGTTTCGCCGCCGGCTGCCACATAGAACTGGTTCAGGCGTTCAGTGACCTCTTTGAACTTGGCGGTACCTTCGTCGTCGAACTGGATGTTGACGGCCCACTCGTTGGTCACGGCACCCTGCGCGCCCTGCTGAAGCTGGAAGGAGGAGGTGACAATGTTGCTGCCCTTGACCTCCACCGGTCCCAGGATGTATTTGATCGCCGGAGTGGTGGCCGTTGCGGGCTCACAGGTCACGAGCGGCTTGGCAGGGTCGGAGCGCTCCTGCTTGTCCTGGGACGGGTTGTCGCAGTCGAGGGTCTCGAACTGGCGGTAGACCTCGGGCGTGATCCAGTTGGTGTCGCTGCTGTTGGCGGGTTCCGCCGTCGGCTTCGGCAGCTGGTCCTCAGGCGTGAGCGACTCCGTGGGGACCGCAGCGCCTGCTCCGTTGAGGAGAACAGGGCGGAAGTTCATGTCGGCGGAAGCCTGTATCAGGGCCCTCGTCTGAGTGGAGGGCGTGCCCGGAAGGCTGACCACAACGTTCCGGCCTGACTGGGTGCTGATCTCCGCTTCGGCAACGCCGGAGCCGTCCACGCGTTGGCGGATGATGGCCACCGCCTGGTTAAGCTGCTCCTCGTTAATGTCCGAACCGCCCTCAACCTTGGGCGCCAGGATCATCTGGGTGCCGCCTTCGAGGTCCAACGCCAGCTTGGGTGCCCAGCTGGCCTGTCCGGCGATGGTGCCGCCAGCAAGGACAGCCGTCAGCACAGCGAGGACTACGCCAAGCCAGACGAGTACCCTGAGGCCTGATTTTTTGGGGCCAGTTCGTGCCATTGTCGATCTTTCTCTTATTCATGCCAGGAACCGCCGGTGCGAGCAATTGCTCCCACCGGCGGCAACCTGCTGCCGTAGAGGTGCAGAAATACGTGAGCGGGGACTAGTTGTCCTTCTTGCCCTCGTCGTTGAGGCGCTTCAGGGTCTCGTCCGGGGTCTCGGGGGCAGCGGCGGCGGTTCCGGCAGTTCCGGCGTCCTGCGTGGTCAGCGAGGAGGCGTCGTCAGGGACAACCGTGGGCTCCTCCTCTGCAACAGCAGCCGGCTCCACAATTTTGGTGACAGCCTGGCGGTGAACTGTAGCGAGGTTGCCGGGAGAGAGCTCGAGCACTACCTTGTTCTCTTCATCGTCCATGGAGACAATCCGGCCAAAAAGACCGAAGCTCGTCATGACCTCAACCCCAGGGGCGAACTGGGACTGCAGCGTTGCTTGCTGCTCCTTGGTCTTCTTGTTGCGGCGGAACATCATAAAGATAAAAATTCCGAGCATGGCGAACAAGACGATGTTCATGGGATCCACAGGGATGCTTCCGATCTGTACTGGCGTATTGGTTTAAGGCGCCGTCCTCTTTGAACCGGGTGGCCGGGCGGCGAACCACCTGACATCCACCGGTAGCTGCTGGAGCCACCTGCGGGAACAAAGACGCGAACGTGCCGGGCGTCATACCCAGTCTAAAGGGAAAAGCTGAAAGGTCGGCGCTATGGGGTGTTGGGCGCCCAGTTGACGCCGTCTTCGTCGCCGTCGCTGTCTGGTTCGAACAGGTCCAGCGGTTCCTGGCTGAACACTCCGGACGGGATGGCGTAACCGAGGTGGGTCCAGGCCGGGGCCATGGCGATGCGGCCCCGCGGTGTCCGGCCCAACAGGCCTTCGCGGACCAGGAACGGCTCCGCGACCGTTTCCACCGTCTCGGTCTCTTCTCCCACCGCTATGGCGAGGGTGGACAGGCCCACGGGCCCGCCGCCGAACTTGGTGATGAGCGCTTCGAGGACGGCACGGTCGAGCCTGTCCAGCCCCCTTTTATCCACTTCATACATATCCAGCGCGGCGGAGGCTGCGCGGGCATCGATCTGCTCGATTCCATGGACCAGTGCCCAGTCACGCACACGGCGGAGCAGGCGGTTGGCGATACGCGGTGTCCCCCGCGACCGTCCGGCGATTTCGCTGAATCCGGCGGAGTTGACCTTCAGGTCCAGCAGGCCGGCGGACCGCCTAAGGACCAACTCAAGTTCCGGAACGGAATAGAACTCTAGATGGCCGGTGAAGCCGAACCTGTCGCGCAACGGACCAGGAAGCAGCCCCGCGCGCGTGGTGGCACCCACCAGCGTGAAGGGAGGCAGGTCGAGCGGAATCGCAGTGGCACCGGCGCCTTTTCCCACCACAATGTCCACGCGGAAGTCTTCCATGGCCATGTACAGCATTTCCTCGGCCGGGCGGGACATCCGGTGGATCTCGTCCAGGAACAGGACCTCCCCTTCGGAGAGGGATGAGAGGATGGCTGCGAGGTCGCCGGCGTGCTGGATGGCCGGACCGCTGCTGATCCGCAGGGGTGCGTTCATTTCAGCTGCCACGATCATGGCGAGCGTGGTTTTGCCGAGGCCTGGAGGCCCCGAGAACAGCACGTGGTCCGCGCTCCGGCCGCGCATCCGCGACGCCTGCAGGACCAGCGAGAGCTGTTTCCGGACACGGTGCTGACCGACAAAGTCGTCCAGGTTCTTGGGCCGGAGGGCAGCTTCGATGGCCCGGTCTTCGGGCTCTTCCACGGCCGCCACCACGGACGGGTCAGCCACGGCTGCCTACGCGGTTGCCGGCCCGTGCGCCGTCCTGGCCAAGCCAGCGGAGCGTGGTCCGAAGGATTTCCGCGACATTGCCACGGAAAGAGACCTCGGGGTCGTCGGCCAATGCCTTCTCGATGCTGGAGGTGGCGTCCTTTTCCGACCAACCGAGGCTGGTCATGGCGGCCACCACCTGGGGCTTCCAGGCGGCCTCGGCCGGGGTGGCTACACTGGCAGCTCCAACCGTTCCGTGCGGCACCAGCTTGCCAGCGAGTTCCAACACGATCCGGCCAGCCACTTTAGGGCCGATGCCGGGCACTTTCGTGAACGTTTTACTGTCGCCGGTGTGGGCTGCAACCCGGATGGCTTCCGGTTCATGCACGGCAAGGACTGCCAGCGCCAGGCGTGGACCCACACCGCTGACGCTCAGCAGGACATCGAAGACTTCGCGTTCGTCGTCAGAAGCAAATCCGAACAGGGTCAGCGAATCCTCCCGGACGATCAGGGAGGTGAAGAGCTTGCCTTCTTCGCCGACGCGGAGGCGGCTGAGAGTTTGGGGCGTGGCGTTGACGCTCATGCCCGCGCCGTTGAGGTCGATCACGGCAGTGGAAAGGCCAACGTGCGCTACGGTTCCGCGAAGGAAACTGATCAAAGCCGGGCTCCTGGTGTACCGCCGGGCTCTTTGGAGCAGAACCGGCTATCCGAACATATCTACGAATACCCTAGCAAGCGCTGCGGCCATTCACCGCGCGCGGCGCGCCTTCGCCTCGGCTTCAGCCCAGGCCCGCTGGGCGGGCGTCAGCGACAGGCTGCCGGGGCCGGTGGTGGCTACTGCCGCGCCGCTGCCAGCACGCCAGGCATGCGTGATGGCCAGCGCCAGGGCATCTGCGGCGTCGGCCGGGCGGGGCGGCGCGTCTAGCCGGAGGATCTTGGTGACCAGTTTGGTCACGGCCTCCTTGTTGGAGTTGCCGCTGCCGGTGACGGCTGCTTTGACTTCCGACGGCGTGTGCAGCGCCACCGGGATGCCGCGCCGGGCCGCGGCGGCGATCACCACGCCGGAGGCCTGCGCCACACCCATCACCGTGCTGACGTTCAGCTGGGAGAAAACGCGTTCGACGGCGAGGACGTGGGGTTCGTAGCGGTCCAGCCAATCGTCGATGGCCAGGGCGATGACCAGGAGCCGTTGGTCCAGGGTTTCGTCCGGGGAAGTACCCACCACTCCGACGCCCACCATGGTGGCCCGCCGGTTCCGCTCGACGTCGACGACGCCAATGCCGCAGCGGGTGAGGCCCGGGTCAACGCCGAGTACTCGCAGCGTCACGCTCCGCCATCCGCCCTAGGCCGCAAAGCGGAAGGTCACTCTGATTCCAGGGCGGCCTGGACTTCGTCGCTGAGGTCGGCGTTGCTGTAGACGTTCTGGACGTCGTCGAGGTCTTCCAGGGCGTCCACAAGCTTCATGAACTTCTTGGCGGCGTCCAGGTCCAGGGGAACCTCCATGGACGGAACGAACTCGGCTTCGTCGGTGTCGTATTCGATCCCCGCTTCCTTCAGGGCGTCGCGGACGGCCTGAAGGTCCTTGGGGTCCGAGTGGATCTCGAACGTGTCGCCGTTGTCCTTGACTTCCTCAGCGCCGGCGTCGAGGACGGCCATGAGGACATCGTCCTCGGTGAGTTCCTTCTTGGGCAGGGACACCACGCCCTTGCGGCTGAAGAGGTAGCTGACTGAACCGGGGTCCGCGATGGTGCCGCCGTTGCGGGAAATGGCAAGGCGGACTTCGGACGCCGCACGGTTCTTGTTGTCCGTGAGGCACTCGATGAGCAGGGCCGAGCCCTGCGGGCCGCGGCATTCGTACATGATCTCGGTGTAGTCGACCACTTCACCGGTCAGGCCCGCCCCGCGCTTGATGGCGCGGTCGATGTTGTCGGCGGGAACCGAGGTCTTCTTTGCCTTGGTGACAGCAAGTTCCAGGCTCGGGTTGCCGGCGAGGTCCGGACCGCCCATGCGGGCAGCGACTTCGATGTTCTTGATCAGCTTGGCGAACGATTTTGCGCGGCGGCTATCGAGGATGGCCTTCTTGTGCTTGGTCGTTGCCCATTTGGAGTGGCCTGACATGCTTTACGCTTCTCCTCTGATCATGCGGATAAAAAGTTCGTGTACGCGTTTCTCCCCAGTCACTTCCGGGTGGAAGGAGGTGGCCAGCAGTTGGCCTGAACGCACTGCAACAATTCTAGCCGTCCCCGGCAGGGTTGCCGCGTGGGACGCGTGCTCCGGGTCGGCCGGCTCCACCTGGGCAAGGACCTCCACACCGGCGCCGGCGCGTTCCACCCAGGGGCCCCGGATGAAGACGGCGTGCACCGGGGCAACACCGGAATCTGTAGCACTGAAATCCAGGCCTTTGAAATCTAGGTCCGTTTCGAACGATTCTCGCTGGCGCCCAAAGGCGTTGCGGCGGACTGTGATGTCCAGGCCGCCGAAGGTCTGCTGCGGATTGCCGGCGAGGTCGGTGGCGGGGTCGGCAATCTCGTTGGCCAAAAGGATCATGCCGGCGCAGGAGCCGTAGACCGGGAGGCCTTCGCTGATGCGTTCCTTCAACGGCCCGGCCAGGTCAAAGGCGCGGGCGAGTTTGTCGATGGCCGTGGATTCACCGCCCGGAATGATGAGGCCGTCCAGGCCGTCCAGTTCCTTGGGCCTGCGGATTCCTTCACCGGTTGCGCCGGCGGCCTCCACGGCCCGGAGGTGCTCGCGGAAATCGCCCTGGAGCGCCAGGACGCCGATCCGCAGGCCCGAGCCCACGCGTGCAGAAGCGGCCGAAACGGGGTTTGTCATCCATTCAGCATAATGCGCGATCGGCCGGCGCCAGCGCCGGCCGGCCTCACCGGGCAGGGTTCTATGCCGTTGCTGGGATATATTACAGAGCATGCTTTACATCAGTGTTCCGCTCGGCAAGCTCGTCCGCCGGGTGTCCCGGCTCAGGGGCGGCGGGTCCGCCCTGCCCGGGCTGGTGGTCGAGAAAATCGACCCCGGCTTTATGCAGCGGACGCTCGCTACCCTCCCCCACGGCGTGGCGGTGGTCAGCGGAACCAACGGCAAAACCACCACCACCAAGATGGTGGTCGAACTCCTGGAAAGCCAGGGGCTGAAGGTTTTTACCAACCGGACCGGCAGCAACTTCACCCGGGGTGTGGCCGCTTCCCTGCTGGGCGAGGTGGACTGGCGCGGAAGGCTAAGCGCCGACGTCGCCGTCCTGGAACTGGACGAAGCCCATGCCGTGCACTTCGTAAACCGTGTGCCGCCCCGCTACAGCCTCCTGCTGAACGTGCTGCGCGACCAGCTGGACAGGTTCGGCGAGATCGACAAAACGGCGCAGCTGCTGCAGCACATCGCCGCAAAAACCACAGGCACAGTGGTCCTCAACCGTGAAGACCCCCGCGTGGCCCGCATCGCGGACACGCTCACCGGCCAGGACGTGCAGTACTTCGGCCTGGACGACTCCCTTCTCAGCACGTTCCCCAACGATGACGACATGCGGGCTGCGCCCGGCAGCCCTGTGCCCGCCGCCCTCCCCGCAAAGCCGGCTGCCGACGTCGTGCTCCGCAAAGTGGGGCCGGACACCGCCGACTTTGAGTACGACGGCGTCACGGTCACCACCGCGATGAAGCTCCGCGGCGTCTACAACATCTTTAATGCCGCGGCTGCGCTGGCCCTCGCCCGGAGCATCCTCGGAAGCGGCGCCGCGACCGCTGACCACAGCACGCTGCTCACGGCCCTGTCCAAGGTGGAGCCGGCCTTCGGCCGGGGAGAAAGCCTGACAGTCGACGGCCAGCCCCTTGACCTGGTGCTGGTCAAGAACCCCAGCGGTTTCCGGCTGGGACTGAAGTCCTTTCCCGCGGGCGGCTACGCCACCATGATCGCCATCAACGACAACTACGCCGACGGCCGGGACATGTCCTGGCTCTGGGACGTGGAGTTCGATTCGCTCCGCAACGGCGGCGTGGACCAACTGACGGGCTCCCGGGCTTATGACATGGCGCTGCGGCTGCAGTACGACGACGTCCCCGTCGGGGCGGTCCAGACCGAGATCGCGCCGGCCCTGTCGGCGTTCATCCGTGAAGCCAAGGGCAAACCGAAACGGATTTTCTGCACTTACACAGCCATGATGGCCATCCGCCGCGAGCTGTCCAAAATCACCACGGTAGAGGTGGTCTCATGAGCCCGGATATACAGGACCCACAGGACAGCAAGGGCACCCTCCGTGTCATGCAGCTTTATCCGCGGGACATGAACATCTATGGTGACTGGGGCAACGCGCTGGTCCTCAAGCAACGGATCAAGTGGCATGGCTACACTCCTGAACTGCTCGAGTACAACGTGGGCGACGACTTCCCTGACGAAGTCGACGTGATCCTTGGCGGCGGCGGGCAGGACAGCGGCCAGCTGATTATCCAGGACGACCTTCAATCACGCGCCGGCGTCCTGACCGACCTCGCAGAAGATGGCGCACCGATGCTGCTCATCTGTGGGCTCTACCAGCTGTTCGGGCGTTTCTTCAAAACACGCTCGGGCTCGGTCATTCCGGGCATAGGCGTGCTGGACGTGGAAACACACGGTACTGACGAGCGCCTCATCGGCAACGTCAAGGTGGCCACTGCCGAGTTCGGCGACGTCCTCGGGTACGAGAACCACAGCGGCCAGACCACGCTGGGCAGCGGCGTCCGCCCACTGGGAACGGTGGCCAAGGGAACGGGAAACAACAGCCGGGACGGCCATGAGGGCGCGCGATACAAGAACGTGGTGGCCAGCTACTTGCACGGATCACTTCTGCCCAAGAACCCTGCCATTGCAGACTTCCTCATCCGAACCGCCGCCGAACGCAAGTTCGGGACTTTTGTTCCCGGTGGGCCTGACGACCACTTCGCCGCGCTGGCCAGGGAGCACGCCGCCCGGCGCCCGCGCTGAGGGCCTCTACGGTTCCTTGGTGATCAGGAGTTCGTGCGCTCCTGCCGTGGCTGCTCCCATGGACTCCACAACGGTGGCGGTCCTTAGCCTGGTGGCGGCGTCCGCCTCGGGCGTGGCACACACACCCTGGGGCGCATCGGATGCCACGGAGCACCAGCGGTACGGATCACGGACGATGACCGACGGTGCCCAGGCGAGGTCGGAGGCGGTCCATCTGCCCGACGCGTCCTGGCTGAACTGGGCCCGCACCAACAGGCCCTCATTGTTGACGACATACCAGGGCGACAGTTCGGTGACGCCGTTGCCCAGCCCGTAGACAATCCACGTGCCTTTGTAGTTCTCGATGGGCAGCACGGAGTGGGTGTGGTGGCCGTAGATCATGGTGAACTGCCCGCTGTCCACCAACGCGTGTGCCACCTCCTGCTGTTGGGCGTTGGCTTCGCTGGCGTACTCGTCCCCGGCGTGCATGGCACCGAGCACGATGTCGGCGCCAAGAGCCCGCGCCTTGATTGCCTTGGCGATCATGGTGGGTGCGTCGAGCATGTCCACCTGCCACGGGTATTCCGGGTAGAGCCCGTTGAGGCCGTAGGTTCCCTGGATGATGGCGATCTTGGCGGCCGGAGTCTGCAGGATCAGGATGCCCTGCGACTCAGCTTCCGTCCGGTAGGAACCGGTGTGCTTCAGCCCGGCGGCGTCCAGGGCATCCAGCGTACGCAACAGGCCGTCCGTGCTCCGGTCGATGGTGTGGTTGCTGGCGGTGGTGCAAGCCTGGTACCCCACTGCCTTGGAGGCGGTGATGATCTGCGGCGGGACATTGAACGAAGGGTACGCCGAGAAAGGACCTTCAGGTCCTGCCACCGGTGTTTCCTGGTGGCAGATTGCAAGGTCGCTGGCTTGGATGTACCGGCGCTGGCCTTCAAGGAGCGGTGTGAAGTCCAGCCCGGGTTTGCCCGCCGCGGCCGCATCCTGCTGGGCCTGCTGCCAGAGCTGGGTATGGACCAGCATGTCGCCGGTGACCAGTACGGACGTGCAACGCAGTGTTGGACACGCCGGTCCGGCGCCCGGGGTGGGGGTGGGTGTGGGAGTTGGGGCCGGCGTCGGAGTGGCACTGGGCTGGCCAGTGCCCGCACTGGTGCCGGCACTTGCCGATGGCTGGGTCTGTTCGGCTATCAGACCGCAGCCCGCCATGGCCCCGGCAAAGATGACCGCGGACAAGGCCGCGCCGGCACGCGCGGCAGTGGCGCCAATTCTGTTCCCCATAAGCGCAATTCTAAGTTTGGAAACAGGCAGAAGCGCGCATTTGGCTCATTGAGATGCGCGGCCACATATGAAAGCTTTACTTCATGACGAATCCGCTCTTCAGTCCCAGCCCGTTGCCGTTCCAGTTACCGCCCTTTGCCGGGATCTCCGAACAGCACTACGCCGAGGCGGTGCACGCAGGGCTGGCCGGGCACCTCGCCGAAATCCAGGCCATTGTGGACAATCCAGAGCCCGCGACATTTGCGAACACCGCCGTGGCCATGGAGCAGGCGGGCAGGTTGCTGGAACGGGCGGCCGCGTCCTTTTTCACCCTGGTGTCAGCAGACGCCTCCGACGCGATCCGCGGCCTGGAAACAGCGCTGACGCCGCTGCTCACCGCACACCAGGACGAGGTCTACCTGAACCGCGCCCTCTTCGACCGTTTTGCAGCCATTGACACCACTGGCCTGGAACCGGAAGGAGTGCGGCTTGTTGAGGAATACCTGAAGGAGTTCCGGCAGTCGGGGATCCAACTGGACGCCACGGACCAGGAACGGCTGAAGGCCGTGAACGCGGAGCTCTCCGGGCTCGGCACAGAGTTTGGGCAACGGGTGAAGGAAGCCATGAAGTCTGCGGCCCTCCTGCTGGACAGTGCTGAGGACCTGGCCGGCATGCCGGCCGACGACATTGCCGGCGCCGCCGAAGCCGCCCGCGCCGCCGGGCACGAAGGCAAGTTCCTCCTGACGCTGATCCAGCCGAGCAACCAGCCCGCCATGGCCGTCCTCGAAAACCGGGATGTCCGCCGTCGGCTGTTCGAATCCTCCATCGGCAGGGGCAGTGACGGGGGCAGCCTGGACGTCCTGGAACTCGTGCGGTCCATGGCCGGACTCCGCGCCGAGAAGGCCAGGCTGCTGGGCTTTGCCAACTACGCCGAACTCGTGGTGGACCGGCAGACTGCCCCGGATTTCGAAGCTGTGCAAGCCATGCTGAACAGGCTGGCCCCCGCCGCCGTCCGGAACGCCGACGCTGAGGCCGCGGCACTGGCTGACCTTGCCGGGCACCCCTTGGAGGCCTGGGACTGGGCCTTCTACTCGGCCAAGGTCCGGCGCGAGAAATACGCTGTTGATGAGCAGGCCCTCCGACCCTACTTCGAGCTGGACCGGGTGCTCAAGGACGGGGTCTTCCATGCGGCCACATCCCTCTTTGGCATCACCTTCCACGAACGGGCAGAGCTGGAAGGCTACCACCCGGACGTCCGCGTTTGGGAGGTCCGGAACGAAGACGGCAGCCCGCTGGGACTGTTCCTGGGCGACTACTACGCCCGGGAGTCCAAGCGTGGAGGTGCCTGGATGAACTCGCTGGTGGAACAATCCGGCCTGCTGGGGACCCAGGCGGTGGTCATCAATAACCTGAACA
Organism: Arthrobacter sp. R4; assembly: GCF_051365025.1. Taxonomy (NCBI): domain Bacteria; kingdom Bacillati; phylum Actinomycetota; class Actinomycetes; order Micrococcales; family Micrococcaceae; genus Arthrobacter; species Arthrobacter sp. R4. The sequence goes on along the minus strand of NZ_JBLWIJ010000010.1, from coordinate 157,837 downwards.
TCTCCAAACCGCCGACCGGGGAACCCACCCTCCTGACGCTGGATGAGCTGCGCACAACCTTCCACGAATTCGGGCACGCGCTTCACGGGCTCTTCTCCAACGTGACGTACCCGCGCTTTTCCGGAACAGGTGTCCCCCGGGACTTTGTGGAGTACCCGTCGCAGGTCAACGAGATGTGGATCCTGTGGCCGGAGGTACTGGCAAACTATGCGCGGCACCACGCTACCGGCGAGCCGCTCCCCCAGGAGGTCGTTGACAGGCTGAACGAGTCACGGCTGTGGGGCGAGGGATTCGCCACCACCGAGTACCTTGGCGCCGCGTTGCTCGACCTTGCCTGGCATGTGTTGGACGAAACCGGCATCCCGGACGATGTCCTGGCATTTGAGGCCAAATCCCTCGCCGCGGCCGGAGTGGCCCATGCCCTGATTCCGCCCCGCTACCGCACCGGGTATTTCCAGCACATCTTCGCCGGGGCAGGATACGCGGCCGGCTACTACTCGTACATCTGGAGTGAAGTCCTGGACGCGGAAACCGTGGACTGGTTCACCGAAAACGGTGGCATGACCCGCGCCAACGGCGAACGCTTCCGCCAGGAACTGCTTTCACGCGGGAACAGCCGGGACCCGCTGGAATCATTTCGCACGCTCCGGGGACGCGACGCCCAACTGGAACCCCTCCTGAAGCGCCGCGGCCTCGAGTAGCCCCTCATCGATTGCTCCGTAGCCGCCGTTTTGAGGCCTCATAAGGGCGGTTGCTGAGCAATCGATGGGAAGGACGACGGCGGGTAACTCTCCGGCGTCGTTGGCTGCCTGCCGGAGTCCACGCCGAAGCGATAAGCTTCACGTATCGGCGCCGTCCGCACCGAACAACGGCAGTGGAGAAGCAATGGCGGCAGACCCTCTCCGTCTGGGCCGGGAGGCTTTCAGGCGACAGGAATGGGCGACTGCACACGCCCTCCTGACGGATGCTGACCGCCAGTCGTTGCTCGAACCTGACGATCTTGAGCTTGTGGCCAATGCGGCCTACCTCGTCGGCCACGACGACGAAGGTTCAAGGCTACTGGCCCGTGAGTATCGGGCACGCCTGGCACACACGGACAGTTCGGGGGCGGCGCGAAACGCTATCTGGCTTGCCCTGCACTTTATCCTCAGCGGCGAAGAAACGTTGGCGAATGCGTGGCTGCAACGGGCACGGCGTGCCCTTCCTGACGACCTGGACTGTGTGGAGCAGGGACTGCTACTGGTGCCTGCCGGCCTTGAAAGCGCCGCCCAGGGCGATGCCGCGACAGCTACCGCAAGTTTCGCGACCGCGCTGGAAATCGGCCACCGCTTCGGACACCAGGACCTTGCAGCCCTCGCAAGGACGGGCCTTAGCGAATCGCTGATCGCAACGGGTGATACACGGCAGGCAATGCCGCTGTTGGACGAAGTCTTTGTGAGCGTGACCGCCAGTGAACTTTCCCCGGTCACCGCCGGGATTGTGTATTGCGCGGTCATCGAAGCGTGCATGGACGCCTTCGATCTGCCTCGGGCACAGCAGTGGACGGCCGCATTCACCCGGTGGTGCGGCGCCCAGCCGGACCTGGTCCCCTATCAAGGCAATTGCCAGATCCACAGGGCACGGATCATGCAATTTCAGGGAGCGTGGCCCGATGCATTCGATGCTGCACAGGATGCCTACCGCCGGCTCGCCGGACCGCTTACCCGGCCGGGAATCGGTGCTGCGCTATACCAGCTTGCCGAGCTGCATCGTCTGAGAGGCCGGTTCACCGAAGCCAGGGACACCTATCTGCAGGCCAGCCGCTGGGTAAGGGATCCGCAGCCCGGTGTCGCGCTGTTGCTGCTTGCGCAAGGCCGGACAGAGGCGGCCGTGGCCGCGATCCGCCGGTCCCTTGCGGAAACAGCGTCTCCGCCGGAGCGTTCCCGGCTCCTCGGTGCTGCCATTGAGATCATGCTGGTGTCGGCTGACCTTTCCGGCGCTCGGGCCGCCGCCGAAGAACTGCGGGCGAGGGCCGGGGCCTTGGGCAGTCTGTGGCTAAATGCGGAGACTGCCCAGTGGGAGGGAGCCCTACTTCTCGCGGAGCAAGAATACGCGGCGGCTTTGGGAGTGGCACGTCAGGCATGGTCAGCATGGCAGCAGCTCGACGCGCCCTATGAGTCTGCACGCACCAGGGTGCTTATGGGGCGGGCTTATCGCGGGCTGGGCGACGCGCACTCGGCCGAGCTGGAGTTTGATGCCGCCAGATGGGCTTTCCACCATCTTGGCGCAGGGCCGGATGCAGCGAACATAGCCATATATTCGAACCGGCAACAGGCCGTTAGGGCGAACCCGCTGACTGTCAGGGAGACCCAGGTGCTGCTCCTGATTGCCAGTGGAAGGTCAAACCGGGAGATTGCAGTTGAACTGTTTCTCAGCGAAAAGACGGTTGCCCATCACGCCAGTAACATCTTCACGAAGTTGGATCTGACGTCACGTACCGCCGCTACCGCCTATGCCTACGAGCACGGGCTTATCAACCGAACCTGACCCAGACTGGGCAGAATTACCCATCTTCCCATCACCGGCAACTCTGCCGATGCGGCGGCAGGCTGCGGAACATAGCATCCTCATTATGGAGTCTGAAAGGCCAATGGAGGTGCCGTGATGAAAAGGGAATCGCGAAATGCTGCCGAGGCGGGCCGGCGCATCACCGATATGGAAGTAGGTGGGCTCGATGGCTTCCCGGTGATCCTGACGTCCGTGGATCTTGAGACACTCGAATCCCTGGTGGCCGAGCCACTGTTACGCCCAGGCGACTCCGGCTGGGGTTCGGCCGTCCTGCTCTGGAACGGTCTGGTGACGAAGAAACCGGCACTGGTGGTCCAGCCGACATCGGCGCGGGAGGTCTCGGCCGTTGTCATGTTCGCCGCGGAACACAGGCTGCAGATCAGCACCAAGGGCGGCGGCCACAACATCGCCGGTACCGCAATCGCCGACGGCGGCCTCATGTTGGATATGTCGAGGATGAACTCAGTCGAGGTGGATCCGGTGGCCAGGCTGGCCCAGGTTGGCCCGGGCTGTCTGCTGCAGGACGTCGACCGGGCCACGCAGGAACACGGACTGGCCACTGTCCTCGGATTCATCTCCGAAGTGGGCGTGGCGGGCCTGACTCTCGGGGGTGGGCTCGGCTATCTGAGCCGCAGGTTCGGATGGACCGTGGACAACCTTGAGGAGGTTGAGATTGTTACGGCCGACGGGTTGGTCCGCACCGCCAGCCGTCACGAGAACCCGGATCTGTTCTGGGGTGTCCGCGGGGCGGGGGCCAATCTTGGCGTGGTCACGCGCTTCACCTTTCGGCTGCACGAGGTGGGGCCGACCGTCTACGGCGGTCTCATTGCCTGGCCATTCGAGCGCACGGACGAAATCCTCCGGCGGTATCGGACGCTCACATCCCGTGCGCCCCGCGAGCTTGCCGTGTGGCTGATCCTCATGACTGCCCCGGCGGAACCTTTCATTCCTGAACAGTGGCAGGGCAAGAAGATCTGCGCCATGGCAGTTTGCTACAGCGGCGAACTCCGAATCGTCCCGGAAGTTATGGCGTCCATCCGGGAAATTGGTGACCCCGCTGTGGATCTCCTGTCGGAGCAGCCGTACGCACAGGTCCAGTCCTATCTGGACGACAGTGAGCCGAAGGGCCTCCATTACTACTGGAAGACGGAGTACGCCGACGAGCTGAGCGACGATCTGCTCTCCACCATCCGCGAGCTTTTCGATGGCTGCCCCATAGAGGGGGCGGAGCTCGGTGTCCTTCACCTCGCCGGCGCCATCAATGAGCACTCCGAAGATGACGGTGCGGTGGGCAACCGAAACGCCCGGTACGTCATTGGATCCAATGGCATGTGGGATCCCGGCGATCCGGCCGCGGACTCGTACCGGGCGTGGATCCGCGAATCGTGGGAGCGGCAACGTCCATTCACCGCAGGCCGCAGTTACATCAACTTCCAGACGGCGGACGAGGGACAACAGCAGGTCCGGGCAGCCTATGGCACCAACTATGAACGCTTGGTCCAGGTGAAGACGAAGTATGATCCCGACAATTTGTTCAGAAGCAACCGCAACATTGCCCCCTCCGTTCCATCCATGGAATCCACAGGCAGCTGAAGGAGCCAACGGACGACGGCGGGTGGCCACCTTGGAAAAGGTGACCACCCGCCGTCGTACTGCTTTGGAGCTGTTACCAGCCGCGCTCAGCGAGGCGGTGCGGCTGCGGGATTTCGTCGACGTTGATGCCCACCATGGCTTCGCCGAGGCCGCGGGAGGCCTTGGCGATGACGTCGGGGTCATCGAAGAAGGTGGTGGCCTTCACGACGGCGGCGGCGCGCTGGGCCGGGTTGCCGGACTTGAAGATGCCGGAACCGACGAATACGCCGTCGGCGCCGAGCTGCATCATCATCGCCGCGTCCGCCGGGGTGGCGATGCCGCCTGCGGTGAAGAGCACCACGGGAAGCTTGCCGGTGGTCGCGATTTCCTTGACCAGTTCGTACGGGGCCTGCAGTTCCTTGGCCGCGACGTAGAGCTCGTCCTCGGGCAGTGCCGCGAGCTTGGCGATTTCGGCGCGGATCTGGCGCATGTGCCCGGTGGCGTTGGAGACATCTCCGGTGCCGGCCTCGCCCTTGGACCGGATCATTGCCGCGCCTTCGTTGATGCGGCGCAGCGCCTCACCCAGGTTCGTGGCGCCACAGACGAAGGGAACGGTGAAGTTCCATTTGTCGATGTGGTTGATGTAGTCGGCCGGGGTCAGGACCTCGGACTCGTCAATGTAGTCCACGCCCAGGGACTGCAGGATCTGGGCTTCGACGAAGTGGCCGATCCGGGCCTTGGCCATGACCGGCACGGACACGGCGTCGATGATCTTGTCGATCATGTCGGGATCGGACATGCGGGACACGCCGCCCTGGGCACGGATATCGGCCGGAACGCGTTCCAGCGCCATCACTGCCACGGCACCGGCGTCTTCGGCGATGCGGGCCTGTTCGACGTTGACGACGTCCATGATGACGCCGCCCTTGAGCATCTCAGCCATGCCGCGCTTCACACGGCTGCTGCCCGTGACGCTGTTCGCGGACGAACCGGCTTCGCTGCTTACATCAGGTGTAGACACAAAAACCCCTATGGGTAGATAGATGACCTTCGCCGGGCGTGAGGGCGGCACAAAGCCGAAATGAACACGCACCGGATTGCCGGATCCATTGACCGGGCAGTCCTAATACTAGTCCCACTGCGGGCGGCGGGCTTAATCAGGCTTCATCCGTTGTTGCCGCTCCGGCCAGGGATTGGCGCCGGACCGAAACGATGCGTTGGATCACCGTAACGAGGCTGGCAACGGCAAGCACTGCGAGGGTTGCCTGCAGGACAATAAGAGGCAGGCCCAGACCGGTGAATCCTGTAACGACCAGCACCGAAACAAGCCGTTCGGCCCGTTCGGCGATCCCCACGTTTGCGGTAAAGCCCAATGATTCGGCCTTGGCACGCGCGTAGGAGACCACCATCCCCAGGACAAGGCAGACCATCGCTCCAATGCCAATCACCAGGTCCGCGCCACCGGTGAAGAACCAGATGGCGAGGCCTGCAAACAGTGCACCGTCGGCGATCCGGTCAAGCGTGGAGTCCAGGAAATTCCCCCACCGCCCGCCGGTGTCCCGCATCCTGGCCATGATGCCGTCCAGCACATCGGAGAAGATAAAGGCCGTAATGAACAGCGTTCCCCACCACAGCTGGCCGAGCGGGTAGAAAACCAGGGCGCCGGACACCACGCCAACCGTACCTACCACCGTGACGGCGTCGGGGGAAACACCAATTTTCAGGAGCCAGCGGGCAAGCGGTGTAAACAGCGCGGTGAAGAAACCGCGCGCGTGCCTATTCAGCATCCGTCTCCCCGGGCCAGGCCTCGGCCACCTGCCGGCGCACCTCGTCGAGGGTTTGGGTGATGGCTTTGGTCTGGGCGATGATCGGGAAGAAATTACCGTCCCCGCCCCACCGGGGAACGATGTGCTGGTGCAGGTGCGCCGCGATCCCCGCGCCGCCCACGACACCTTGGTTCATGCCCAGGTTGAAGCCGCCAGGGTTCGACACCTTGCGCAGCACTTTCATCGCGGTCTGCGTCAGCTCGGCGAACTCGGCGGTCTCCTCCAACGTGAGGTCTGTGTAGTCCGGCACATGCCGGTAGGGGCAAACCAGGAGGTGGCCGGGGTTGTATGGGAACAGGTTCAGCACCACATAGCAGGTCTTCCCCCGGTAGACGATGAGGGCTTCCTCATCGCTCCGGCCGGGGCCCACGCAGAACGGGCAGTCGTTTTCATTCTTGAACTGGTGCTGGCCGCCCTTGATGTACGCCATCCGGTGCGGAGTCCACAGGCGCTGAAAGGCATCCGGGACACCGGCGAGGTCAAAGTCGTCGGTCACGCCGGAATCGCCTGGATGCCCTGCGCCTGTGTTCTCCTGCACCGTATTCTTATCCGTTTCCGCTAGCTGGTCCGGTTACGGACGGCTTCTGTGATCCGCTTGACGGCCTCGGCCACCGGCACACCGTTGTCCTGGCTTCCGTCGCGGAAGCGGAAGGACACTGCGCCTGCCTCGGCGTCGTCGCCCCCGGCGATCAGGACGAACGGGATCTTGTCCTTGCTGGCAGTGCGGATCTTCTTCGGGAACCGGTCCGACGACGTATCCACCTCGGCGCGGATGCCCACCGCCTTGAGCTGGTCAACGACGTCGAACATGTATTCGTTGAACGTTTCGGCTACCGGGATGCCCACTACCTGGACAGGGGAAAGCCACGCGGGGAACGCGCCGGCGTAGTGCTCGGTGAGGACACCCATAAACCGCTCGATGGACCCGAACAGCGCACGGTGGATCATCACCGGACGCTGGCGGGTGCCGTCGGCTGCCTGGAATTCCAGCTCGAAGCGTTCGGGCAGGTTGAAGTCCAGCTGGATAGTGGACATCTGCCACGTACGGCCCAGCGCGTCCTTGGCCTGGACGGAAATCTTCGGTCCGTAGAAGGCTGCTCCGCCGGGATCCGCTACCAGTTCCAGGCCGGACTCCTCTGCCACTTCGGCGAGGGTCCGGGTGGCTTCCTCCCAGGCGGCGTCCTCACCGACGTACTTCTCCGGGTCCTTGGTGGAGAGCTCCAGGTAGAAGTCGTTCAGGCCGTAATCCTTGAGCAGGTCCAGCACGAACGTCAGGGTCTTGGTGAGTTCGTCCTTCATTTGCTCGCGGGTGCAGTAGATGTGGGCGTCGTCCTGGGTCATGCCGCGGACGCGGGTCAGGCCGTGCACCACGCCGGACTTTTCGTAGCGGTACACGGAACCGAATTCGAAGAGCCGCAGCGGCAGTTCGCGGTAGGAACGTCCACGGGAGCGGAAGATCAGGTTGTGCATAGGGCAGTTCATCGGCTTCAGGTAGTAGTCCTGGGCCGGCTTGCGGATAGTACCGTCAGCGTTCAGTTCCTCATCTACGCGCATGGCCGGGAACATGCCCTCCTTGTACCAGTCCAGGTGGCCCGAGACTTCGTACAGATGGCCCTTGGTGATGTGCGGGGTGTAGACGAACTCGTAACCGGCGTCGACGTGGCGCTGCCGCGAGTAGTCCTCCATTTCCTTGCGGATGATGCCGCCCTTGGGGTGGAACACCGGCAGGCCGGAGCCCAGCTCGTCCGGGAAGGAGAAGAGGTCAAGTTCGACGCCGAGCTTGCGGTGGTCACGCCGCTCTGCCTCCGCGATGCGCTCCTGGTAGGCCTTCAGCGCGTCCTTGGTGGGCCAGGCGGTGCCGTAGATGCGCTGCAGCTGCTGGTTCTTCTGGTTGCCCAGCCAGTACGCGGAGGAGGACCGGGTGAGCGCGAAGGCGTTGGAGATGAGCTTGGTGTTGGGCAGGTGCGGGCCGCGGCAGAGGTCGCACCATACAGTGGTGCCCTCTTTGCGTTCGACGTTGTCGTAGATGGTGATATCGCCGGCGCCGACCTCGACGTTGACGCCCTCGCCCGCCTCGGCAGCCTGGTTCTTCTTGCCCAGAAGTTCGAGCTTGTAGGGCTCATTCTTCATTGATTCGCGGGCCTCGTCCTCGGAAACCACGCGGCGGACGAACTTCTGGTTCTGGTTGATGATCTTGAGCATCATCTTTTCGAGGGTCTTGAGGTCCTCGGGGGTGAACGGTTCCGCGACGTCGAAGTCGAAGTAGAAGCCGTCGGTGATGTAGGGACCGATACCCAGTTTGGCTTCGGGGCGCAACTGCTGCACGGCCTGGGCCATGACATGGGCGGTGGAGTGGCGCAGGACGTTCAGGCCGTCCGGGGAATCGATGGTGACGCCCTCGATGTCGGCGCCTTCGGGCAGCTCCTGGTCCAGGTCCTTCAGCTCGCCGTTGACGCGGGCTACAACAACGTCGCGGCGCTCAAAGAAGAGTTCCGCACCGGTTGTCCCGGTAGTCACCTTGGTCTCTTCGCCATCGACGATGAGGGTGATCTGCTGGGCATCTGACACGGGTGTCTCCTATTCAAAGTTAAGGCTTCATAGCTTGTGGCGTACGGGGACCACAGCCAGCCATCGTCAATGCTATCGGTTTCCCAAGGGGCCGACCAACGGGACCCGCAGTCCCCGGGGGCCTCGTTTGGCTGGGGTGGAGCGACTCAGCCACCCATCCCGGTGATGGCCAGGTTGCGGTTGATTCCGTCCAGGGGATGGGGTACATCGGTTGTCTCGGGGCTGGAGGCCGGGAACGGGAGGGTCTCCACCCGGCTCAGGTCCCAGGCCATGTTGGCGCTGAGGCTGATTCCCCGGGGACCTGTCCGCCTGGTGGTGCCGCGGATAAGCAGCAGCCTGGTGCCGAACAGCAGCAGTCCTGCCTGTTCCTGCGCTTCGTGGAAGAAGACCGAGTCGATGCAGCCGGTGCCGTCGTCGATACTGATGAAAACCACGCGGCGCCCACCACGCATGGGCGGGGTCTGAGTGGCGATGCGCACCCCCGCAACCAGCACTTCAGTGCCATTGCGCAGGCCCAGGAGCTTGTCCGAGGTAGTGACGCCGAGCCTGTCCAGCATGGGACGATGGCTGTCCATCAGGTGCCCGCTGGCATCAATGGCCATCAGGTCCAGCTCAGCCCGGACGTTATCCACGAGTGTTGGCGCAGGAAGGCCGGGCTTGACGTTTCGAAGTTCCACGTCACCCAGTGGCAAGGACAGTTGTCCCTCAATCACCTCGATGCCCTTCCGTGCACTTCCCGCTGACTGCATCCTTTGCAGGTGCTGGACGAGGTCTGCACGGTTGGCCGCGCCGCCGGATTCACGGTGCAGGGAATCAAAGGCACCAAGCTGCGCAAGCCTCTTGATGCTGGGTTTGCTCAGCCGGGACCGCGCCCGCAGGTCAGCCAGCGAGTCATACGGCTGCCCTGCCACGATACGTTTAAGCTCGGCCCCGGAGAGTCCGTAAATGCCCTTTAGGCTCAGCCTGATGCCCAGTTTGCAGCGGTCCTGCCCCTGCCCCACGCGTTCCACCCGGTATTCGGCCTGGCTCCGGTTGATGTCAAGGGGCAGGATGGGGATGCCCAGCCTGCGGGCTTCGGCAACCAGGAGCCGTTTGGGATACATCCCGGGATCGTGCTCCCACAGCCCGGCGAGGAAAGCCTCCGGATGGTGCGCCTTCAGCCAGGCGGACTGGTAAGTGGGTACGGCAAAGGCGGCACCGTGCGCTTTGCAGAAGCCGAAGCTTCCAAAAGCCTTCAAAGTGCCCCAAACCTTGTCCACGACATCCGGTGAATAGCCTTTTGCCCGGGCTTCCTTCCGGAAGAATTCCTCCACCTTCGGTTCGAGTGCCTCGTTGCCCAGGGCCCGCCGGAATTCGTCCGCCCGGGCAAGTCCGCACCCCGTCATGACGTCGAAGGTCTTTAGGATCTGTTCGTGGAAGACGGTGACGCCATGGGTTTCCTGCAGAACCGGTTTCAGGTCCGGGTGGGGGTACACCTCCGGTGCAAAACCGTGGCGGTGTTCAAGGAACGGGCGCACCATGTCCGATTTCATGGGTCCCGGGCGGAACAACGAAATGTCGATGATGAGGTCGTTAAATTCGCGCGGCGCCATCTTGCCAATGAGCTCCCGCTGGCCCGGCGACTCGATCTGGAAGCATCCCAGGGTGTGGGTGCTGCGGATCAGTTCATAGGTTGGTTCGTCGTCCAGCGGCACGGCGTTGAGGTTGATAAGGCCATTGTGGGCGATGTAGTCCGGGCCAGTTCCCTCCGGACCCGTTGGGTGTTCCCCCGCAGCAACCACTTCGGCTTTGGAGGGATGAAGCCGGATGACCTCACGGACAGCGAAGGCCATGGCACTTTGCATCCTGACCCCCAAAACGTCAAGCTTGAGCATCCCCATGGGGTCCATGTCATGTTTGTCGAACTGGCTCATGGGCAATCCCAGTCCGCTGGGCTGCACGGGGGTACGGTCCAGGAGCGTGGCGTCACCAAGGATCACCCCGCACGGGTGCATGGAAATATGCCTGGGAAGCCGGTCCAGCCGTTCCGTGAGGTCCACCAGCAGGTCAAGCTGCTGGTTTTCGGCGAACTCCCGTTGCTCCACCCTGCCGGCGAACTCGCGCAGTTCAGGTTTCTCCACCAGCGCTTCGCGGAATTTGCGCGCGGAAAAACGCCACAGCTGCTTGGCGATCTCCCCGACATCACCCTCGTCCATGCCCAGGGCCATGCCGGCATCCCGGACAGCGCCGCGCGCACGGTAGCCGTTCTGCATGCTCATCAGCGTGACGCGCTCGGCACCGAAGCGGTCAAAGATCCTCCGGTATACGTTGTGCCGCTCAGCGCTTTCAACATCGATGTCGATGTCCGGCAGGGTGGCCCGGTCCTGGGACAGGAACCGTTCGAAGATCAGGTCATGCTGCAGGGGGTTCACCTGGCTGACGTCGGTGAGGTAGTTGACCAGGCTGGAAGCTCCTGAACCCCGGGCGGCGGCGCGGACTCCCATGTCAATGATCATCCGCGAAACCTCGGCAACAGTCAGGAAGTAGGAGGAGAACCCAAGGTTCCGGATGATCCCCAGTTCGTGCTCCAGCCGCGTGCGCATTTCCTTTTCGGCGGTACCGGATACGCCGGGAAACCTCTTGCCGATACCGGCCTCGCAACGCTGGACCAGCTCAAGGTGCGGGTCCTGGCTGATACCTATGACCGAGGCTTCAGGGACTACGGGCTGCTTCCAGCCCATGTCAGTTACGGGGTCAATCCGGCAGAGGTCGGCGAGCGCTTCTGTCTGCGCCATGAGCTGTTTGAGGTCCGCCGCACCGTATCCTGCGGCGCCGATGATTTCCTTGCCCAGCTGGAGCATTTGGGCGGACGACTTCAGCCAGGCTTGCCCGTTGGGCTGAAGGAGGGGTTCTGCGGCCAGTTCAGGCAGTGACTTCAGTGTGCGGGCCGAGTCCAGGACGTCTGCCGTGGCGGCGCCGTCCTCGGCGCAGTACCGGACGGCATTGGTGAGCACTGCCGGGACCTGGTGCTCCTCCGCGAGTTTGAGCATCCGCACCGCGTGGGCTGTGCTCAGTGGTGAGCCTGGCGAGCTCAGCTGGGAAACCACTTCGGCGACCATGGTTCCTCGCGGCATGGCATCAAGCCAGCGTTTGAAGAGGGTGCGGGGACGCAGGTACCGCCGCCCGCCCATGGCACGTCCGACGTCGGAATCCGGGCCGATCAGGACAGTCAGGACCGGCTTCAGGGTTTTCGGGTCAAGCGTCCGGGAGGCGAGTTCGGCGCGGGTGACGGCTACCGGCACTGCTCCCCCGGCTTTGCCGGAGGTCCGGGCATGGGCGTCGGACACGAGCCGGCACAGCGCACGATAGCCCGCACCGCTGTTGTGGCCGCGGGCGAGGACCACCACCCGTCCGGCGAGCTGGGTTCGGTGGTCGCCTTCGTCGTCGAACACCGCAAGGTCAACACCCACGATGGGGTCAATCCCTGCTGCCATGCAGGCCTTGAGGTGTTTGACGGTGCCGTACAGGCCGTCCCGGTCAGTGCAGGCGAGGGCGGTGGCGGCGTCAGAGGCAGCAACCTGGGCGAGTTCGTCCGGCCAGGACACCCCGTAGTGGGCGCTGAAGGCTGTGGAAACGTGGAGGTGTGTGAAGGTCATGCTGTTCTGGGTTGGATTGCGTCATGGATCCGGAGCAGCCGCCAGCGGCCGCTTCCGAGGTGGCGGCTCAGGTCCAGGGTGAGGGTTTCTTGCTTCAGGTGGCCGGTTTCAGCTGGTTCTGCCCGCACCTGGACCCGCCAGATTTCGTGGTCCACCAGCCCCGGCCCGCTTCCCAGGGGTGCGCGGCTTTCCTCGGCCCACCACTGCCTGCGTTCGAACCACCGGACAGGTTCGGCGCAGACGGTGTAGTGCTGCCCTGCCCACTGGAGGGACACCGGCTGTCCGGATGCGCTGCAAAGGACGTCAACTGTTTCGCTGAACATGCCCATGGGCGCCTCCCGGAACTGAATGAACCGTTGCCCGGGGACGAGTCATCCCGGGGTTTCGAACACGGCTGTTCGAATACATATTCGAATAAATCCAGTCTACGCCGGTGCCCCGGCAAAACCTAGACAGGGGTGGACGGACGGGACGGCAGGTAGCAGGATGGTGGCATGAGCACCAATGACGCACTCCTGAAGCAGGTAAGCATCAAAGCCCAGGACTCCACGCTCCTGGCCACTTTTGATATTGAAGGCAACATCCCGGGCTCGGGTGCGTACGTGGTGGGGCTTATGGCCGCCAGCCCTGACTACTCATCGCAAAGACGGCTGGGCATTGAATTCATGAACGGGGAGGCGATCGCCTTCTACTCGTTCAGCCATGAACAGGGAACCGAGGAGAACTACGACCTCAGCGGAGTCACGCATTCGGGCAGCACCATTACCGGAGTCTTCCCCATGGATGCTATCCACGGGCTGGGCAAGGGACACATCATGTCTGCGTTCAGTGAGGCCGACGGCCGGGAATTCCAGTCCGGCATCGCCGTCGAGGAATCACTCTAACCAGGGAAAAGAGCAGGCGCCCTGCCGGAACACATCCGGTGGCAGGGCGCCTTGGAATTACTGGGAACAGCTCGGTACTGCCGGGACAGTGTCAGCTGTTTTCTTTGTGGACCTTCAGCTCGAGTTCGATGAATCCCGAGATCATGGCCCGGTACGTTGACTCCACGATGTCCGGATCGATGTCCTTCTTTTCCGCGGCGGACCTGACGTGTTCAATGATCCGCTCCACCCGGCCGGGGGCCCGGACTTCGGCGTCGTCCCCCTTGAGGGTTCCGGCAATCCTGATCAGCCGTTCGCGCCGGGCAATGAGGGTGACGATCTGGTCATCCACCTCGTCGACTGCAATCCGCACGGCGGCGAGCTGTTCCTTGTCGGCCAGCGCGTCCCTATCGTTTCCTTGAATTGTCGCCATCTTCTGACAGTATCGAAGCATGCAGCCCAGAGTCGACTTCATCTCACTAGGTGTGCGCAGCGTAGCCGCCTCCCGCCGCTTCTATGCCGAAGGCCTTGGCTGGCCCGTGCACAAGGAATTCCCTGATGACGTGTTATTCATCCAGGTCAACCACGGACTCATCCTCTCCCTGTGGAACGCCGGCCAAATGCAGGCCGAGGCCGGAGTTGATGCGCCAGGGCCGGTCCCCTGCATCACGCTCAGCCACAACCTGGCCAGCACGGAAGAAGTGGACCGGGTCATGGCCGAAGCCGCTGCTGCCGGGGCGAGTATCGTTGCCGAGCCGGTCACCCAGCCGTGGGGAGGGTACAGCGGCTACTTCGCGGACCCGGACGGCTTCCGCTGGGAAATTGCCTACAACCCCACATGGGCAGTGGACGACGCCGGCAAGGTCACCGTCTAGGAGTCAGGAACCCCAGCCGCACCCGGGTCAGGGATGGGTCAACGAACGAACGGCTTGGCCTAGAACAGCGCCTCGACGGGACGGATGAGTTCCGGGGAATTGTTGCGGACATTTCCCACTTCCCGGCCAACGGAATCCACGCGCCAGTCCCCTGCCACATCCTTCACATGGGCGCGGACCAGGTCCACCAGGAAGGCTGCATCGTCAATCTGCGGGTCGATCCACGACTCCATGGTGGCCCGGTCCATGGGCAGCGGCACCCGGTCGTGCAGGGCGGTGAGCTTGCCGAAGACAGTTGACTCCGATCCAGGCGGCGGTGTGTCAGCGGTCAGGATGGAGGTGGAGAGCAGCCACCGCCCCGGCTCGCCCTCGGCCTTTGAGGCATCCTTCCACCATTCGTACAGGCCGGCGAACACCAGCCCGCTGCCTTCGCCCGGGTGCACGTAGTAGGGCTGCTTCGCCTTGCCTGTGCCTTGCTTCCACTCGTAGTAGCCATCCGCCGGGACCGCGCAGCGGCGTGACTGGACGGCTTTGCGGAACGCAGGCTTCTCCAGGACCGTTTCGGAGCGGGCATTGATCATTTTGGACCCGATGCCGGGGTCTTTGGCCCAGGACGGCACCAGGCCCCAGCGGGCCACGTGCAACTGGCGGACGGTGGAGTCGTCAATCAGGCGCTCCAGGACTATGGGAACGTCATCGGTTGGCGCAACGTTCCACGACGGCGGCAACTCGACGTCCTCCTCGAGCTGGGCATCGAATTCAGCCAGCAGGTCCCCCACGGCACGTGCCATCACATAGCGTCCACACATGGCACCAGCATGCCATTGCTGCTATTCACTGTCATCCGGGGCCATCGGCTCCGGGGAATAGTGGGCCGCGGGTTACCGTTGATGGGAACGAACCCCCTTACTGATTTAGGAGAGCTCCGTGGACTTTACCCCCGAGAACGGCACCATCACCATGTTTTCCACCACCTGGTGCGGCTACTGCAACCGGCTCAAGAAGCAGCTGGACGCGCAGGGCATCGGCTACACGGAAATCAACATCGAGGAAGTTGATGGCACGGCCGAACTCGTGGAGCAGCTCAACGGCGGCAACCGGACCGTCCCCACCGTGCTTTTCCCGGACGGCACTGCTGCCACCAACCCCTCAGCCGCTGAGGTCAAGAGCCGCCTGGCTGCCTAGTGCCGGACCGGACACCCCCGGGCCTGGCGTGATAGACAGAACGGGACCAACATTCACTGTTGGTCCCGTTCTGTCTATCTGCATTAGGGAGCCTTCCATGGTCCATAAAGTCAAAGGTGTCGTAGCCCGTTCCAAGGGGGCCCCGGTCACGCTGGAAACCATCCTGGTCCCGGATCCGGGACCCGGTGAGGCCCTGGTGGACATCATCACTTCCGGTGTCTGCCACACTGACCTGCATTACAAGCTCGGCGGCATCAGCGACGACTTCCCCTTCCTGCTGGGCCACGAGGCCACCGGAATTGTCTCAGCAGTGGGCCCGGACGTCACGGACGTGGCCGCCGGCGACCGCGTGGTGCTGAACTGGCGCGCCGTCTGCGGCAACTGCCGTGCGTGCAACCGCGGCGAGGCGCAGTACTGCTTCAACACGCACAACGCGACCCAGAAAATGACCCTGGAGGACGGCACTGAACTGTCCGCTGCCCTGGGCATTGGCGCCTTCACTGAAAAGACCCTGGTGGCCGCCGGGCAGTGCACCAAGGTGGACCCCGACGCCGATGCTGCCGCCGTCGGACTGCTCGGCTGCGGCGTCATGGCCGGGATTGGCGCCGCCATCAACACCGGCGGCGTCAAACGCGGCGACTCAGTGGCCGTCATCGGCTGCGGTGGCGTGGGTGTGGCCGCCATCGCCGGCGCCGCGCTTGCCGGCGCCAGCACGATCATTGCCGTCGACATTGACGCGAAGAAGCTGGAGCGCGCCCGGGAACTCGGCGCCACCCACACCGTTGATTCTTCGGACACCGATCCGGTGGAAAAGATCCGCGAGCTTACCGGCGGCTTCGGCGCAGACGTGGTGATTGACGCCGTTGGACGTCCCGAAACCTACAAACAGGCGTTCTACGCCCGCGACCTCGCCGGAACCGTGGTCCTGGTTGGCGTCCCTACGCCAGAGATGACGCTGGAACTCCCGCTGCTGGACCTTTTCGGCCGGGGCGGGTCGCTGAAGTCGTCCTGGTACGGCGATTGTCTCCCGTCGCGGGACTTCCCGATGCTCATCAGCCTCTACAGGCAGGGGAAGCTGGACCTCGACGCCTTCGTCACCGAACGGATCACCATCGACCAGGTGGAGGAAGCTTTCGACAAGATGCATTCCGGTTCCGTGCTGCGTTCGGTGGTGGAGCTGTGAGCCTTCGGATCGACCGCCTCGTGACGTCCGGGACGTTTTCGCTCGACGGCGGCACTTGGGACGTGGAGAACAACGTCTGGATTGTGGGCGATGACCAGGAGTGCATCGTCATCGACCCTGCGCACGACGCCAAGGCCGTCGCCGCCGCAGTGGGCGGACGGACGCTGAAGGCCATCCTGCTCACCCACGGCCATGATGACCACATCGGGTCTGTTGGCGACTTCTGGGACCTCGTGCAGGCGCCCATCCATCTCCACCAGGGTGACTGGATGCTCTGGCGGAACGTCTACCCGGAGGTGGATCCCGACCGCGACATCAGCCACGGCGACATCTTCGAGGTAGGTGGGACGAAGCTCAAGGCCCTCCACACGCCTGGGCACTCGCCCGGATCCGTATCCTTCCATCTGCCGGATGGGCCCGACGCCGGAGGCACCGTGTTCACCGGCGACACGCTGTTCCAGGGTGGGCCCGGCGCCACGGGCAGGTCCTACAGCGACTTCCCCACGATCATCGACTCCATCCGGTCGTGGTTGCTGCCGCTCCCCCCGGAGACGGTGGTACGGACGGGCCACGGCGACAGCACCACCATCGGTGCCGAGGCTCCCCACCTGGACGAGTGGATCGCCAGGGGCCACTGACAGCCCCCGGGCCGCTGACAGCCGGGAGGCAGGCGGCCGTGCGGGCTACGCTGTCCCGCTGTCCAATCCGGCGTAGCTGCTGAAATCGGCAAACCGGAGGGAGGAGTAGCCCGCATAGGTGGACAGCAGGGCATCCTCGACGGCCTGGACGTCGAGCCCGGGCACCAGATCGTTGGCCGCGCCGGCGGTTGCCGGGTCCCAGTCCAGGCCCAGCGCCGCGTAACTGTCGGTCAGCACCCCGCGGATAGGAGCGGAGTCCTCCACAACGATCACGGAACTGAAGAGCCACCCGCCCGCCACCACACGCTGGGCGGTGCCGACAAGCTTGACCCGGTGCGCCGGGTCGGCCGGGTCCGTGCCGTGGACACTGAACTCCCCCGGGCAGTATTCCCCCGGGATTTCGCCCACGGCTGCCTGCACGCCCGCGCTCCGCAGGGCCTGCGCCAGCAGTTCACCGAAGAAGCCGAACCGGGTCTTGGAGCCGGCGATCGCATCAGCATGGGGTTCGATATGGTCCACGACAAGGGTGCCTTGGTGGTAGGCCGCTGCCCGCCCGCCCGCCTTGCGCACGAGGGGCTCGAAGCCGCGGTTGCGGCAGGCCTGGGCGGCGGCCTCAAAACCCGGAAGCCTGGTGTCCCGCTGGCCGAACGCAACCGTGGGGGCGGGACGGTACAGGCGGAGGGTGGAGCCGATCCTGCCGGTCTTTGCCTGGCCCAGCAGGTCCAGTGCAAGGTCAAGGTCCTCCGCCGCGCCCAGCGACCGTTCCTGCCGCACCACGGTGAGGTGTGGCCCTCCGGTTCCGGCTTCCTGCATGTTGCTAAGCTCCCTTATGGTCATATTGCAATTCCTCGTTGTCGCCGCCGCGTTCGCAGCCATTGACGCCGTGTGGCTGAAGCTGATGAACCCCTTCTACCGGAGCCACATCGGCGAGTTGCTGGCGGACAAACCACACCTAGGTTACGCCGTGGCCTTCTATGTCATTTACATCGCGGGAATTGTCTTCTTTGCGCTGCGGCCAGCGCTCGACGGCGGCAGCTGGCTGACCGCCGTCGGCTACGGCGCCGCGCTGGGCGCCTTCGCTTATGCCACCTATGACCTGACCAACGCTGCGACCCTCAAAACCTGGCCGTTGCAGCTCATCGTGGTGGACATGCTTTGGGGAGCCGTGCTGACCGGGCTCTCCACGCTGGTGGGCTGGCTCGTGTTCCGGACCAACTGACTACCGCTCCCATGCACAGCAACTGGATCAGCACGGCGGTCCCGGCCATCGACGTGGTACGGAACTACCAACGCTCCTGGTTGAAACCGGACCTGGTCGCCGGGGCGGCATTGAGTGCGGCGCTCATTCCGGCCGGGATGGCCTATGCCGAGGCAAGCGGGCTGCCGGCCGTGACAGGCCTGTACGCCTCTGTGGTGCCGATGATCTTCTACGCCATCTTTGGGCCCTCACGAGTGGTCATCGTCGGCCCGGACTCAGCACTGGCACCCATGATCGCGGCGGCAATTCTTCCGCTGGCCGGCCGCAATCCTGAAGAGGCCGTTGCCATGGCCGGTGTGCTCGCCATCCTGATCGGAGTGTTCCTGATCGCCGGGCGGATTTTCAAGCTGGGGTTCGTGACAGGACTGCTATCCAGGCCAATCCGCATCGGCTACCTCAACGGCATCGCGCTCGCCGTCATCGTCAGCCAGCTTCCGCGGTTGCTGGGTATCTCCATAGAGGGCGACAACCTGCTGGCGCGCCTCATGTCCCTGGCCGACGTCGTCGGCCGTGAGGGAATCAACCCCGTTGCCCTTGCCGTAGGCGCAGGGAGCCTCGCCGTCATCGTGGCGGGCCGGTTTCTTCCGTGGCGCATTCCCAGCGTCCTGCTTGCCGTGGCCGGCTCCATCGCCGCCGTCGGCGCGCTGCAGCTCAGCGGGCAGTTGCCGGTGGTCGGCGCCCTGCCTCCGGGCCTCCCCGCGCCCGCCCTCGGTGGGATCGGCATCAACGACATCCTGGCGCTCGCAGGCCCGGCCGCCGGTATCGCCCTGATTGCCTTCGCGGACACCTCTACGTTGTCAAAAAGCCTTGCTGGACGCCGCGGGGCGAGGGTCAACGGCAATGAGGAAATGGGCGCCCTCGGCATCGCCAACGTGGCTACCGGGTTCCTGGGCGGCTTTCCCGTGTGCGGAAGTTCGTCACGCACTCCGATCGTGATCGACGCCGGCGCGAAAACGCAGCTTAGCGGTGTGGTGGCGGCCTTGCTGGTGCTGCTTTTTATGATCGCCGCCCCGGGGGTCACGGCCCTGCTGCCCACGGCCACGCTCGCCGCAGTGGTGATTGTGGCTGCCGCTTCGCTGGTTGACGTGAAGGCACTGATCCGGCTCTTCAGCATGAGCCGGATGGAGTCCGTCCTCCTGATCGTCACGTTCCTCGGCGTCGCCTTCGTGGGCGTCCTGGAGGGCATAGTCCTTGCCATTGGATTGTCCCTGGTCGCCTTCGTCCAGCGCGCCTGGGATCCTTACCGCACTGAATTGGCGAACCTGGAGGATGTGCCCGGCTTTCACGACCTCGAGCGGCATCCCGAAGGCAGGCGAATCAAGGGCCTGATCATCGCACGCTTCGACGCGCCGCTGTTTTTTGCAAATGGCGAAGTCTTTGCCGACCACATCCGCGGCCTGGTGGACGATGCACCCTGGCCCGTGAAGTGTGTCATTGTGGCGGCCGAACCCATTACGGGCCTGGACACCACGGCGCTGGACGAACTGGCCAAACTCGATGACGAACTGGCGCAGGACGGAATCGATTTGGTCTTTGCCGAGCTGAAGGGGCCTATCAAGGACCGGCTGGTCCGGTTCGGCGCGTCGGCAAGATTTACCGTGGACCACTTCTTTCCGACCATCGACACTGCTGTCCGGTCTTATAGCCAGGCCGAGGGAACCGGCTAACTGGCCCGCGGGCGGCAGTGAAGGACCCGGGGCCCGCTTCAGGTCTTGCGCAGCGTCAGAATCTGTTCGGCACGGCCGAACGGCCCGGAGATGTCGTGCAGAACCGTGGAGGTAAGGCCAATTCCGTCCGTCCCGAACGACACCGCGTTCTCCAGTCCCAGCCACTCACCTTGTGGACGCCGGTACATGTGGATCTGCAGGTCAAGGTTGGGAAACGCGTAGCTGTCCTTTCCCGGCGGGACGCGTGCTGCGATCCCGTTGGCCGTGTCCACCATGCCCATCAGCCGGGCGAGGTCTCCGGTGTCGGCGGCGTCGGTCAGCGGGTGGGCGGTCCGAAGCCAGACCGTGCCGGCCCCGGGCCGGTGCCCCTCTGCGACGCGCATTTCCAGGGACCGGATATACCCACCCGGCCAGACACTGGCGCCGTCGTACGGCTTGCATTCATCCGGCGTGGCAATGGTGGAGTCCTCGACGGCGGCCACAGCGCTTGTGTCGCTGGTGACCAGGCGCCAGGCGGTGGCACGGATGGCCACCCGGCCGTTGGCGATGAGCTCGGCCTGAAGCAGCTCGATGGTCCTGCCCGGCCGGAGCGTGGAGGTCTCGATGTGGAATTCGCCGCCGGGGATCAGCCCCAGGATCTCGTAGCTGAGACGGGCCATCCTCATGTCCCGGCGGGGATGGTGCCGCTCAAGGCTGTCTGCCATCAGGCCGGAGGCCGGGGCCATATGCTGCTCGTGCTCGTTCCAGGCCCCTTGGGCGTGGATAGTGGAGCGGAACCGGCCGCCGCCCAACGCCTGGTAGTAGAAGTTGCCGTCGGCAAGTTCGGGCAGATCTCTGGTCAACGTTGGCCCTTCCCGTGGTTCTGGGTGAATCGCCACTAACTCTATCGGTTCGCTCAGGACGCTTTGCCCGGACGCGGCGAAATGTTGGCACCTGCAGAGTGCGTTCAAAGTAGACTCAGGAACTGGTCCTGTCAGCAACCCTCGAGAAGAGGTGTCCGATGCGCGTCATTAGCTACAACCTCCGGAAGCACAAGGCGAGCGGAGAACTCCTGGCCCTCGCCCGGAACTTTGAGATCGATGCGCTGTGCCTGCAGGAAGTCGATTCCGCCGACCTGCCCGAAACCCTCGGCCCCCTGCACCTGGCCGACACCACCAAGGGCAACCGGCTGGGGCTGGCCATCTACTACCGGGCGAGCCGCTTTACGGCCGTCAACACGCAGTCTTTCGCGCTGAAGAAGTCCATGCACGACCGTGTGCTGGCGCCCGCCCACGAACGGCTCATCGGAACCCGTGTGGTGGACAATGAAACCCAGCACGAACTGGTCATCGGTTCCTTCCACGCCGCTCCGCTCACCGCCTCCAACTCCCTGCGGCGGCACCAGATCCATGCTGCCCACGCTGAACTGCTGAGCATGGGCAGCGGACTCATGACGCTGATGGTGGGTGACTTCAACTACCCGTTCTTCACTAAGAACCTTCATGCCCACATGAAGGACTCCGGCTACGCGCTGTCCCTCAGCGATCGGCGGACCTACACCCGTTACAAGGTCTTCAAGGGCCACTTCGACTTCGCCACGTCCTTGGGCCTGGACATCGAAAGCGTGGAGACGCTGCCCCGCGGCAAGTCCGATCACCTGCCTATCCTGGTCACCGCGGAGTACGGCCAGGACACCTGACGGCCAAGTAGCCTGGGGGTGCCCCTAAAGGCGGGCGTCCGTCAATGAGAGCATGCGCGTCCGCAACCCAGGCCAGGCGGCGGCGAAGCCTGGGTGCAGTTCCCTGGCGTCGACCTCGGCCAGCGGAACCCAGAGCAGTTCAATGCTTTCGGGGTCGCTGATGACGGGCTCAAAGGGATCCGTGACGAACAGGACCACCGTGGTGTAGGACCAGTAGCCGACGTCCAGCACGGACGTGAACAGGACGCTGACGTTCTCCCCGGGCACGGCGGCTTCTTCGTGGGCCTCCCGCAGCGCGCCTGCAACTGCATCCTCGCCCTGGTGCAGCGCTCCGCCGGGAAGCCCCCACGTTCCGCCGTTGTGGCTCCACTGGGCGCGGTGCTGCAGGAGCACGCCCCGGTCCGGATCGTAGGCGAGCACCCCGGCTGCACCGAACCTGCCCCAGAAACGCCCGCGGGCCCCTTCCACCCAGGCATCGCCGGGATCACGGGGACCCGTCCTGGCAGGAGGTTGCTGACGGTGCGGATTATGGGCGTCGGTGCCGGACGGGCGTGCGGTCACGGGATGATCCATGGCTCCAGTCTGACATGTACCTGCCGGCGGCACGCAGAATCAGATGGCCCTATTCCCCGTGCGGCTTGTCGACGGCGAAGTCCCCGCCGGGATACATAACGGTCTCGTGGCCGTCGTCAAAGCGGACCAGGTAAGGCGGATGGCCTTCCTGTCCTTTGACTTCAAGGATGACACCGTGCCGGTCGGTCGACCCGACGGTCCTTCCCCTGACGATGATCCTGTCACCCTGAGCTGCCTCCATGGCAATCACCTCCCAGCCCCAGAGTACGACTCAACAGCAGGCCGTAACAGGGTGCATTTCGGGCCTCAGGTTTCGGTGAGCCGGTACACCGAGACGTGGCTGCGGGAATCCGCGGTGAATTCGCTGCCGTCCCAGTCCGCCCACCTGGATTCCAGCTTAAATCCTGCCAATTGCGCCATCAGGTCGAGTTCGCTGGGCCAGATGTAGCGGTGGGGTGTCCGCCCGATGCGTGCCTGACGCCCATCGACAAGTTCCGGGCCGAACCGCACGTGGTGTGAGACGACGAACTGGTTGAGCACGTCATACGTGTCGACCAGAAGGTACCCGGGCTTGCTTACCTCAACGGTCCCGCCGTGTCCGGGCGGCAAGGAACGCAGTTGCGGTACCCAGAGTTCGACGACGAATCGCCCGCCAGGTGCAAGATGACGGGCGGCATTCTGGAAACACCGGACCTGGTCGTCCTGGGTCAGGAGGTTCGCGATGGTGTTGAACACCAGGAACGCCAGCGCAAAGTTCTCGCCCGCGGCAGCCTCGGTCATGTCACCCTGGACGACGGGAATGTGTTCCTCGTCGACCTTCTCCCTGAGACGGGAGATCATCGCGTGGGAAAGTTCTATGCGGATGCCGCATTGAATCCGGGGGCCCAGCAGAGGCCGGCGGTCAGGGCCGCCAAACGGATCCACGAAGCCCACCGGTGCCGGGCAACGTGGCAGGATTCAGTCATGACGCTGCGCCTCGTACTCGTCTCCGACACCCATGTTCCCCACCGCGCCCGGGACCTGCCCGCGCAGGTCTGGGCCGCCGTCGAAAGCGCCGACGTGGTGCTCCATGCCGGAGACTGGGTGACAGCGGAACTGCTGGACCAATTTGAGCGGCGAAGCCAGCGCCTCATAGGGGTGTACGGCAACAACGACGGGCCGGAACTCCGCCGGCGGCTTCCGGAAAAGGTGGCCGTCACACTGGAAGGCGTGCAGTTTGCCATGGTGCATGAGACCGGCCCGGCCAGGGGGCGTAGCGAACGCGCGGAGTCGCATTATCCGGACGCCGACGTGTTGGTCTTCGGGCACAGCCACATACCGTGGGATACCACTACCCCGCGCGGATTGCGCCTGCTCAATCCCGGTTCGCCGACGGACCGCCGGCGCCAGCCGGTCTGCACGTACATGACTGCGGTGGTTGACGGCGGCCTCGTGCAGCAGGTGGAACTCGTGGAGGTGCGGAAGGACTGACCCGGAGGTCGGGAGCGTCCGTCCGCCCGGTCAGTCCCTGTCAGCCGCCAGAAGGGAGTCCGTGGCGGGGTCCGGCTGGCCGTCGAAGAAGTCGGCCAGCACGGTCTTGAAGATGGTCTCCCCGGGCGCGGCACGCAGGAACAGTGTCATCGAAGAGTGCAGCTTCCTGGCGTCGATGCCGCCGAGGATGTCCGTGGCCGGGCGGCCGGCGTGCGTGTCGATGGCGGCTGCGGACTCCAGCAGGCGCGGGCCCAGGACATCATGCTTCAAGTACGCCTGCGCTTCTTCCAGCGAATTGATGGCGTACCTGACCGACGTGGGGCTGCTGCCGAGCCCGGCAATCTGCGGGAAGATGAACCACATCCAGTGGCCCGTCTTCCTGCCCAGCTGCAATTCGGCCAAGGCCCGGCTGTAGGTGCCGCCGTGGTCCTGGGCCTCGACAAAACGCTCCAGGTCGTAGGGATCGCTCATTTCCGTCTCCTTCTCTCAGGTGTTCAGGCTACTTCTGCGGTCAGGGATGCTGCGTGGCGGATCCAGCCATCGGGGTCCTGGCTCCAGCGGGTGATCACGACGTCGGCGCGATGCCGGCCAGGTCCGTCCAGCGCCTTCAGGAGCGGGACTACAACGTCGTTGATCAGCGGGATTACCAGCTCACCGCTGTGCGCGGATCTGATAAAGCCCTCGAGCCTGGTCAGGTCCATGTGCCGCAGCATGGCCACCCGGGACTGCAGCAGCACCACAGCGGCGAGGCGACGCTCATAGACGGGCTTCCTGCCGGGACCTGGTAGGCCCCAGAGCAGTGAGGCCAAGGCCACCACGTCATCGTGGTCCAGGTCCTTGAACTTCCGTCTGGCGTCGCGGACGGTTCCCCGGACCGCCCCCACCGACGCACCATAGGAGCCCAGGGCACCGCCCATCTTGGACTCCACCTCGTCCGCCCGGTACCAGGCTCCTTCGTTCTGCAGGGTGGCATCAATGAAGTCCGCGGCATCCAGGACTGTCTGGTTCACGGCTACCGTCCGCGGCGGCCGGTGGAGGCATGCTCCAGGCAATAGGGGGTCCAGGGCCTGGCCTCCAGGCGGCCCTCGGCGATAGGCACGCCACATACCTCGCACACGCCGTAGGTGCCATCGGCCACCCGTTGCAGGGCAGCTTCCACCTGGGCCAGGCCGGAGCTGCTCTGTTGCAGCAAGGCCGAGGCCTGGGACAGCTCGAAGGCGATGGTGGCACCCTCGGGGTCGTGCTCGTCGTCGACATTGGAGTCCTGGCGTGCAGCATTGGTTGAGGAAATATCGGCCCGCAGCGCCGGAAGCAGGGCAAGCTTTCGCGCACGCTCTTCCTCCAGCAGGATCCGGAACCGCTCAAAGTCAGCCATGGGAAAAGCCTAGCGCCGCGGCATCTTCGCAGGACTCGACAAGTGGCACTCAACGGAGCATGCTGTCACTCGTAAGCGCCTCAGATGCCACCTGGTAATCCGTTTGAACCACGGGCTTGATGCAGTCTGACCAGCGTCATGCCAGGTGAACCACGTCGGATACTGCGTGTCCGGGGCACTCACGGTCGAAACAATGGATGGGCGGCGGACCAGTATCGCCGCTGGTGATTCCTACACCATTCCACCGGGGCATGACTCCTGGGTGGACGGCGACCAGGCCTTCGTCGGCATTGAATTCGTCAGCGCCGCCGAATTTGCCAAACCAGCACCGGACTCCGCCTAGCCTTCGCGTCAGCGCCCGGCCGGGTCAGTACCAGTTGTATTGGACGGAGTGGTTCCAGGCCCCGCACGGAGACGTGTAGCGGTCCCGGATGTACCCGAGGCCCCACTCGACCTGCGTCCGGTAATTGGTGAGCCAGTCGCTGCCGGCGCTGGCGTACTTCCCAGCGGGCAGCGCCTGGGCGATCCCGTAAGCGCCGGAGTAGGGGTTGGTGGCCGTGGTCAGCCAGTTGGATTCCTTGGTCCACAGCTGCGCCAGGCACAGGAACTGGTCCTGGCCCCAGCCATAGGCGGACAGCCGGCCCGAAGCGTAACTCTTGGCTCCGGCGGGGTCGTTGACGGCACCGCCAGGAACGGAAGGGACGACGACGGGCGGCGGGCTGGGCGTCGGACCTGGGACAGGAGCCGGAACCGGCGCCGGCGCCGCCGGTGCAGCTGGGGCGGCCGGTGCGGCGGGCCCTGGGTTTACCGGCTTCTGGGCGGCGGCCAGGGCCGCGGCCTTGGCCGCCGCCTCGGCCTGTTGGCGGGCCTGTTCCTGCGCTGCGGCGCGCTTAGCTGCCTGCGCGGTCTCATAGGCAGCCAAAGCCGCCTGGCCCTGCCGGAACTCCCCTTCGACGGCGGCAGTGGTGCCCTTGAGGGATGCCAGCTGCGCGGTCAGTTCCTGGCTGTGCTCCTGCTGCTCCGCAACCTGCCGTGACATGGCCTGCTGGGCCGCTTGGGCGGCGTCGAGCTTGCTCTTGGCTTCCCCTGACAGCCGTTCGCGTTCAATCCTCGCTGCCCTTTCCTGATCGGCGAGGGCATTGGCGACCCGTTCGGCAGCCGTGGATTTGTTCACCAGTGCCGCGGTCTTGTCGCTGACGATCTGGACGATATTCAGACCCTGGATGCTGTTGGTCTGGACGGCGTCGAGGGCTACGAAGAATCCCATATTGGTGCCGCCGGTCTTGTACGACTGGGCTGCCAGGGCCCCGATTTCCTTTTTGTACTGCCCGAGTTCCGCCGTGGCGCGTTCAGTCTGTGCGGTGAGGACGTCGACCCTTGAGCTGGCAGCCTGGAGCGCTGCGTCCGCCGCGGCGTACTCGGCAGCGGACGTCACGGCAGCGCCGCCCAGCGCCTCAGCCTGCGTCTGCAGCCCACTCAACAGTTCGTTGATCCTGGTGACCTCCGCAGCTTTACCGGCCTCGCTTTGCTTGGCGTTTTGCACGTCCTGCCAGGAGGGGTAACCGCCTGGCGGAGTATCGTCGTCGGCATGCGAAGGCGCCATGGCGAGCGGGGCCGCCAAAACAACCGCCAGCAGGCCCGCAACGGCAGGCAGCCTCATTCTTTGAGCAAACCGGGACATAGTTGGTGAGCTTACCGGGCAAAACTCTTGCCTTGTGGATCCTGGTCCAACATTGTTATCCAGCAGAGATCCCTCCCTCAGCAGCCCCAAGGTAGGCCCGAACTACCACGCATCAGGCCTCAATCTGAGGATCAAAACGCAAGACGGCCTCTTTTGTTACGTGATTTCAATCACGCGGCACCAGCTTTCGCAGCATATACCGCTATCGGGACCTGACCTGCAACGTCATTCCACACAGGGAAGAACCCCACCCGAAGATGAGGTGGCTTTTTGGCCTACATTCCGTTACCGGAATGTGACATTCCAAAAGAGCAGAGGTTATGGTCGAGCGGTGTCCTGGCTCAAGCCGGGGCATTCCCGTCAGTATGCCGAACCCTGCCGCTGAACCGGGACCCCAGTTACTTTCACTGGCAGGGACGGGGGAACCACGTTTCCACGGCTTCGTTCCGAAGCCTTGGGGTTAAGTCGATATTGCTCCGTCCCGTACGGAGCCGTAACCGGCCGGGTGTCTCCGACCCGAACCCGACAGCTCACCCCGCAGGCATGGGAGAGGCGATTACCCGTGTCAAAAAACTCCACTGCCGCACGCCATCGTGCGACTTCTGTCCGCCCCACCGTTCTGGTTGGCCTGTCTTCCTCGGCCAAAGCCCGCGCACTGACGTTCGGCCGGCCCGCACTTGCCGCAGTTGCCGCGTCCGGGCTGCTCTTTAGCGTTGGCACCCCGGCGCAGGCCGGTGTCCACGGCCCGGACTCGTCCGGGACCGTCAATGTGCAGGGCCAGACCAGCGCACCGGCAGCTGCACCGGCCGCCGTTGCACCGGCCGCGGCTGCCGCTCCGGCCGCCGCAGCCACCGTCCACACGGTCGTCTCAGGCGACACCCTGGGCGCAATTTCCGCCGCCTACGGCGTGGCCCTGAACGACGTCCTGGCTGTGAACGGCCTGTCGCTGACCACCATCATCTACCCCGGTGACCAGATCCAGATCCCGGGTGCCGGCTACACTGCTCCGGCTCCGGCTCCGGTGGCGAAGGCGGCCGCAGCGCCCACCGCCCCGGCCAACACCGGCGTCCAGCTGGCTTCCACCGCCGCCCCGGCGGCACAGGCACCGTCCGGCTCGCTCGGCGCTGCCATCCTGGCTTCCGCCTATTCGCAGCTCGGCGTTCAGCAGGACTGCACCGCCATGGTGGAGAAGGCACTGCGCTCGGTGGGCAAGAGCGTGGGAGACCTGGCACCCACGCAATTCTTCGCGTACGGCACCGTGGTGGGCACCCCTGCGGCCGGTGACTTGGTCATCACCGCCGGCCACGTGGGCGTCTACGCCGGCAATGGCCAGGTTGTTAGCGGCGGCGTGGACGGTTACAAGACCGAAGTCCACTCCATCAGCTGGCTGTCGGGAGCGTCCTTCGTCCGCGTAGCGTGAGTCCGGCCGGTTCGACGGCGGCGGGCGGCAACCAGCCGCCTGTCGCCGTCGTCCCCCGTTTTTGTTCGCTCAGGTTCCGCAGAACGTCCGGTAGCTGCCGAAGTCAACAGGCGCGGGACCGGCGTAGCGTTCCAGGCCGGGGCGCTCGGTGTACGGCTGCGTCAGGACGTCCACCAGGCGGTGGAACGGGTCCAGGTCGCCTGCGGTAGCGGCGCCCAGGGCTTCTTCCACCAAGTGGTTCCTGGGGATGTAGACAGGGTTCACCCGGTCCATCATGTCTGCGTCCGGTGCCAGGGCGAGCCACTTCTTGGCCCAGGCGTCAAATGCTCCCGGATCCGTGAACATGGTTCGGGCTGCATCGGGTGTACCGCGGGCTGCGGACCCGAGGCCCCGGAGGAACGAGGTGTAATCAACCTCCCCCTCTTCAAGCAATGCGAGCAGGTCATTCACCAGAGGCCCCGCTTCGTCGTCCCTTGCCTCCGCGCCGAGCCCCAGCTTGGATTTCATCCCGGCGGACCAGGCCGTGCTGTACAGCTTGCGGAACGCGCCGAGTGACTCCACAGCGAGCGCAACGGCCTGCTCCTGGTCCTCGTGGAGCAGGGGCAGAAGCGCCTCGGCCAGCCGGGTGAGGTTCCATTCAGCGATGAGTGGCTGATTGGCGTAGGCGTAGCGTCCGCCGGCGTCGATGGAGCTGTAGACCGCACCGGGGTTAAAGGCATCCATAAAAGCGCACGGTCCATAGTCGATGGTCTCGCCCGAGATGGTCATGTTGTCCGTGTTCATTACCCCGTGGACGAATCCAACGAGCATCCACTTGGCCACCAGTGACGCCTGGGCGGCGATGACTGCATCGAACAGCGCGAGATAGGGCTGGTCCGCCTTCGCGGCGTCCGGATGATGGCGGCTGATCGCGTGGTCGGCCAGCCGACGGAGGAGCTCCGGGTCGCCGTTGACCCGGGCGAACTGGAAGCTGCCCACACGCAGGTGGCTGCTCGCGACGCGGGTCAGCACAGCCCCGGGAAGCATGGTTTCGCGGCGGACTGGCCGTCCAGTGGCCACGACGGCAAGCGACCGTGTGGTGGGAATGCCCATGGCATACATGGCTTCACTGACGAGGTATTCGCGCAGCATCGGACCGACGACGGCGAGGCCGTCACCGGCACGGGCGAACGGGGTACGGCCCGAGCCCTTGAGGTGCACATCGCGGAGGCGCCCGTGAATATCCGTGACCTCCCCCAGCAGGAGGGCGCGCCCGTCTCCCAAGAGTGGCGAATAGCCTCCGAACTGATGCCCGGCGTATGCCTGGGCCACAGGCGTGGCACCTTCCGGGACCCGGTTGCCGATGAGCATCAGCGTCCCCTCCGGGGTCCGCAGCGACGCCGGATCCAGGCCAAGTTCGCTGGCCAGCGGCTCGTTCAGCACGAGGAGTTGCGGGGACGGAGCTTCCTCGGCCTGCCAGGGTACAGCAAGCTCCTCGAACTCCCGGGCGAAGCGGCCATCGAAGGTGAGCGTTGTTGGCGTTGTGGTGCTCATCTTTCAAGACTACCCGCGCCTGCGGCGGGACCGGCGCGTAAAATCTTTCGTACCGGTTCATCGCTGCCCAAGGGCAGTCAGGGTAATGGGAAGGTCGCGGTACCCATGGTCAAGAATCCGTTCGGGCATCATCAGCACGAGGAACAGAAACCGCCCGATTCAGCCAAACACAGCCACCGGCCCTGGCTGAAGAGGGAGGATGCGGGTTTTGAACACGGGCGGAGCAGTCTCTTCTTCCTCGCCCATGACCTTCCCCAGCCGCCCACCGTGACCTGCATCCAGGGACATGAGATACCGGACGGGCAAACCACGTGCCACCACGGCCATCCCATCGGGTGACGCCGCGCGTCAGACGTGCTGCTTAAACCACGCCAAGGTGTCGTTCCAGGCCGCCGTTGCCTGGGCCTCGTTGTACCGTTCGCCGGTGTCGTTGTGGAAGGCGTGGTCCACGCCCGGGTAAACGGTCAGCTGGTGCGTGATGTTGTTGGCCGCCAACGCGTCCTTCAGTGCCGGCATGGCCCCCGTGATCCGCTGGTCCCGCTCGGCATAGACGCCGAAGACCGCTGCCTTGATGGCTGGGACTTTGTTGAGGTCCGGTGCCGGGCCGTAGAAAGCGGCCGTGGCTGCGAGCCCGCTGAGCTCCGTCGACGCCTGCCAC
Source organism: Arthrobacter sp. R4 (assembly GCF_051365025.1). Lineage (NCBI taxonomy): Bacteria > Bacillati > Actinomycetota > Actinomycetes > Micrococcales > Micrococcaceae > Arthrobacter > Arthrobacter sp. R4. Next base: position 127,632 of record NZ_JBLWIJ010000010.1, on the reverse strand, counting down.
GTGATTCCGCCGCCGAAACAGTAACCGTTCATGGCGATCCTCGCCGGGTCCACGAAGTCCTGTGACGCCAGGTAGTCAAAGGCAGCGGCGAAATCGGCCACGTGGCGATTGGCGCCGGCGCCCGTCAGCGCACCAGGTACGGCGTCGGCATCCATCCCCGCCGTCCCGCCCTCCCTGCTGAGCAGGTCCAGGGCCAGCGCACTGTAGCCTGCTTTGGCGAATCGCCGGGCAACGTCCTGGATGTGCGGGGTGAGTCCGCGGTTCTCGTGGCAGACCAGCACTGCAGGACCGGCCGCTCCCCCGTCGGGCCGGGCAAGGTAGCCCCTGATGTCGGTGCCGCTGGAGGGGAAGGTGATTGTCGACGTCGTCAGCCCTGCTGTTCCCTCGGGAACGGAGAGCGGGCTCTTGGCTCCGGGGACGGCACCGGCGGCCGCGGTGCCGTTGCCTGCCGCCGAGGACGTTGGAGAGGGGTTGGGCATGGGGTCGGTGCTGCGCGGGACTTCTTCGGGGGTGCAGCCCACGAGCAACATTGCGGCCGAGGCCGCCGCCATGCTTCCGGTGATGAAAGCGACCCTGCGGGTAAACGTGCGGTGGGTCATGTCCCCGGCACGGTAATCGTCGAAGAATTCCTCGATCAGATACTTCTCAAACTTGCCAAGCTGGATCATGGGAGCCTCCTGGGATGCCCAAACATCCTCCTCCGATGTCAGGCGCCGGGCAAGGGGCGCCGGACGTTGCGGGGGTTGGTGTTTAGTGCGGTTGCCGGCGTTTGGGAAAAGCGATCCGGTCCAGGTCATGGGCGGCAGTGACGGCAGCCCCGCCGGCACGGTCCCGCGCCTGCTGGGCGAGGAGCGTGACGTCATCGCCATACCGCGAGGAGAAGTGCGTCAGGATCAGCGTGCCGACGGCGGCGCTGGCCGCCAACTCCCCTGCCTGCCCGGCGGTGAGGTGCCGATACTCCCTGGCGAGCCCGGCGTCGTCGTTGCTGAATGTTGACTCCGCCACGAGCAGATCCGCACCCTCAGCCAGTTTCTCCGCGCCCGCACAAGGGGCGGTGTCCATCACAAAGGCGAATTTCTGGCCGGGGCGGGCCACCGTCACGTCCTCAAGACGGACGTTTCCCAGGCTTCTCTCACGCTCCAGGCGGCCGACGTCGGCTCCCCTGATTCCTGCCGCGGCCAGCCTATCCGGAAGGAAAGTGTGGCCATCTGGTTCGGTGAGCCGGTAGCCGTACGTTTCGATGCGGTGCTTCAGCGGCTGGACCTCCAGCCCGGGCGCCACGGTTCCCGCGGCGCCGTGCGGATACAACCGTAAATCAATCCCGGGAGAACTGACCGCAACCAGGGCACGGACGAGGTCCTCCCCCGAAGCCGGAAAGTGCAGGTGGACCGGATGGGCCACGCCGTCCAAGGCCATCCGCGACAGCACCCCAGGCAGTCCGAAACAATGGTCGCCGTGCACATGGGTCAGGCAGATGCGTGTGATCTGGCTGGCCGCCACCCCGGCGTGGAGCATCTGGCGCTGGGTTCCCTCACCAGGGTCAAAGAGCAGGGCTTCGCCGTCCCACCGCAACAGATAGCCGTTATGGTTCCGCGTCCGGGTGGGGACCTGGGAGGCTGTGCCAAGAATGACGAGGTCACGCATGGGGATAGCGTAACCAAGCCTGGTTTGGCGGTGAGCGCTGGGACGGTACTTAGTGCAGCAGCCAGGACCCGTCCGAGGGGGGTTCAGGTTTCCGGCGCAACTTCCGGAAGAGGGCGACAAAAGGCCATGCCAACAGTTGCAGCATGCCCGCTGTCATCAACAGGCAGACAACAAGGATAAGGACGGGCGCGTACAGGAGGAACACCCCAGCCATAGTGGCCAGATAGCCACCGATCAACCCGAGAACGGCCTCGGCGTCCATCTCAACTCCTCTTCACTTTTTACGGATTTAATCGTCAGGGCAGGCGCTGGGGCGCTTGTCACAACCCACGGGAGACTGTCCGGGGCCAGTGATGACGCGCCTGCGTGGAGCTCGATCCAATAAGGAATCGTCCAACACGACATCGGGCACAGCCGTGCGATGCCTGCAATGGGGAGACTGACGCTGGCTGCGGCCACGGGGAATCCCTCCAGGATGCTGGGGTGGACTCACACCCAGTCTGCAATGGCGGCCGCATACTGCCTAACGGTCTATCCAGCCTACTCTTCGATCCTCCCGCGCGGAAGAAATGGGCTCGGCAAGCAAGGAGACTCACCACTCCGGACATTCCTGTTACCTAAACGTGACTTAAGGGGGTGGTTCCTGTACGGTTTTCGGGTGGCCCATCTGGATCGGGCCGCGTCCGGGGTGACGCCGAGCTCTGCCACATCCCGGGCTCCCAACACAGTAAGGCAGAGACGGGGGACCCACAGTCTTCGGGCCGTTTCGCAGCGGTCCTTGGGGTGAAGCCGTCACGCCTGAACGTGCCGGCCGGTTGACCTCTTCCGAACCCGACAGCTAACTTCGCAGGCGTTGAGAGGCAAATACCATGTCCCGTTCGCTGGATCAGTCGCGCCCTTTTCGGGCCGGGCGACACCGCGCAGAAACTGCGCCGGTCATCTCCACTCCACCCACCCCAACCGGTTCCGGGGCAGAAATGCCGCATCCCGCGCCGACTCCGGCAGGAGCGGCATCTGCCCCACTGCGCCGAAGAAGAGTCAGGGGCCCGGCCTTTGAGGTCCCGCCTGCCCCGGAATCGTCACCCAAGGCCCAAGCCGCGTCACCTGCAACCGAAGTAATTGCAGCTGTAGCACCCACGACGTCAGCTCTGAGAAGCGCGGCCGCGCCGGAGACGACGCGACGGTCCCGGGAGCGACGCGAAGCGGCTGGGAAGTCCGCAGAGGCCACACCCGTTGCGGCCCCAAGGAGCAGGCCGGCTACAGCACATAGCCCACAGATTGCATCCGCTTTCACGTCCGACGCCCAAGGCGTCCTCAGGAGGGCCGCTTCGCTTCGTGTCATGGGTCATCGGATGGCCGTCGTTACCGGCGCCCTTGCCGTAGTGCTTGCGGTCGGAACGGCCAGCCAGGCCACTGAGCTGCCCTTTTTCGGCAATGAGTCCTCCGCCCAAGATGCCCCCGACGCAACTGATGCGCCCCACACGACGAAGGGGACGCTGCCCACGTACAGCAGCGGACGGGCGGCACCACAGCCAGCCGCCTCCACTCCCCCGGGCGCGCCGGGCGCCGCACCGGCACAGGCCACCCCGGACACCGATGATTCCCAGCCAGGTGAGGATCCCGGCGCCTCTGCCTTGCCAGCCGTGGCCGACCTCCCGATGCCAGTGGACGCTCCCACGCTGGACGGAATGCCCGCGGCATCGCCCGCCACGGTTCCGCCATCCCCGGCGCCCACGGTGGTCCTCGAGCCACCGGTCATGTCATCGGCCACACCGGCCGCGCCGACGTCGTCGGCTGGGCCCGCACCGGCGGCGCCCCCAACGGCGCCGGCTCCGGCAACCTCACCCACACCAACAGCCTCGTCGCTCCCGCCCTCGCCCACTGCTATGGCTACAGGGGGCGCCTCAGAAGAAGCAGTCGACACACGCTCGTATGCCATCGCCCGCCTGGCATCGTATGGATGGGGCGCGGAACAAATGAATGCCCTGAACCAGTTGTGGGACACGTCAGTAAAATGGCGTCCCAGCCAGGTGGATAGAGGATTGAGCTACATCAAGGAGCGCCACGGCTCCCCGGCAAAAGCCCTCGACTTCCGCGCCACAAACAACTGGTACTGAGCCAGGGCCCCTTAGAAGACGTAGCCACGAAGACACCAGAACGCCGCGGACCCGCAAGGGGTTCCGCGGCGTTCTGTTGGTTCCGGCCGGGTTATCCGGCGAACCCGTCCCCCGGTCCGGGAGTGATCACTGTGGTCCGGCCTGTTCCTTGACTGCGCCGTTGCCGGTGCCTCGGGTGGACGCGGCGGGGGCCGAATTGCCAAAGTTCTTAAGCATTTCGATGACGTCGAACCCGGTGGTGTCCTTGAGCATCTGTGCCGTCTGCTGGACACCCGAGGAAACATTTTTGCTCACCTGGCCGGCGCCGTCGTTGGAGATGACCGTCATATTGCTGATGGCGCTCATCGGCGCAGCGATTTCCCGGGCGATGGAAGGCAGAACCTCCAGAAGTTTATTCAGGATGGCTGCCTCGTTGAACTCGCTGTACGCCTTGGCCTGGGCTTCGATGGCCCCTGCCTCAGCCGTACCACGCAGGCCAATGACATCGGCTTCGGCTATACCCTTGGACTTCGTTACTTCAGCCTCAGCAAGGCCCCGGATCTTGTTGATCTCGGTTTCGGCGTTGCCTTTGGCAGTGTTGGCTGCTGCCAGGGCCTTTGCTTCGACCTCGTTGCCGGCAGCCTTGAGCTTGCGGGTTTCGAGTTCAGCGGCGGCTTCAACCTTCGTGGCTTCCGAGATACGGGTACGCCGGGCAAGGTCAGCCGCTGCTTCAGTTTCAACCTTGTACTTGGCGGCGTCGGCAGGCTTGCGGACCTCGATATCGAGTTCCTTCTCGCGAAGTTCGGCCTGGCGCGCCACAACCTGTTGGTTCTTCAGGATAATCGCCTGCTGCTGGTCGGCCTGGGCCAGGGGGCCGGCGGCGTCAGCCTCCGCCTGGCGGGCATCCGTTTCCTGCTTCAATTCGGCGCGCCGGAGAGCCAGCTTCTGCTCAGCTTCAGCCGTCTTCTGGTCTGCCAGGGCCTTCGCTTCCGCCGCCTCGCGCTGGGAGTTCGCTTCGGCAATACTGGCGTTCCGTGCCACCAGGGCGGCCTCCGGACGGCCAAGGTTCTTCAGGTATCCGCCCGCATCGTCAACCGATTTGATCTGGAACGTATCGATGACCAGACCCTGGTTGGTCATGGAGTGCTCGGCTTCCTCTTTAACAGATGCAGCAAACTGGGCACGGTCTTTGATGATCGCGTCAACGCTCAGGGTACCCACGATCGAACGAAGCGAGCCGGAGAGGGTTTCCTGGGTGTAGTGGTCAATCGCATCCTGCTGGTCAAGGAACCGCTGGGCTGCCTTGCGGACAGAAATCTTGTCGCCCCCGACCTTTACCTGCGCAACGCCGGTCAGCTTGAGCTGTATGCCATTGTTGGAGATGGCTTCGATGGTGACTTCAACCTGGCGCGAGGACAGCGAGATGTGGCTGACGCGTTCAGTGATGGGGTTGACGAACGCCCGATTGTTGATGATGACACGGGACTGGTCATCCGAGGTCTCATCCGTCGTATTCGGATCACTCTTGCCGGTGATGAGCATGGCCTCATTCGGCTTGGCAAACCGGATGCTCGAGGTGTAGAAGATAAATCCCGCGATGAGCAGAAGGGCCAGTGCGCCCCCGCCAATCAAAAGTACTGTCATTGTTTCCCCCTATGATGTGTCAGATCGCCCTGGTCATCGCAGATCATGGAGCCCCGGAGTCCAGGTGCGGACTCAACCGCTGCCACAACTTTGTGTGGGCCCCAATTGGCGACAGGCGTCATGCATCAAACCCTACCCGGCAGGGCTTCAGTCCCGCGGCCGCATGATCGGGGGGTTGAGTACAGCCCGCGCCGGCTGCCCTACTGCCGGCCGGGCTGCCGGAGCCAGGCGGAACAGGGCCGCTGGCCGGCCGGCGTCCCCCGCCGTCGTCCGCCCGGTATCTTCCAAGAAATCGGGGGTGCCTGTGGCCTTGCGGTGGAAATTCCGGGGGTCGAGCCGGGTGCCCCAGACGGCCTCATACACTGCCCGGAGCTGGGCAATGGTGAACTCTTCGCCGCAAAAAGCCGCCCCCAAGGGCGAGTATTCGAGCTTTGACTTGGCCCGCTCCAAGGCGTCAGCGAGGATCCGCTCGTGATCGAAGGCGAGCTGCAATCCGCCATCCAGGAGCTGGCCCACGGGGTACCAGGCCGCGTGTTCAGCATCGCTCCCTGCCGCGAGAACCGGAAAGTCAGGCGCGAGCAGCAGGTGGGCCACAGTGAGTACATCCCCGCGCGGATCGCGCCCCTTGGGGCCGTAACTGCCCAGTTGCTCCAAATGGCCCGGGAGCTGACCGACGCCGGTCTCCTCCGCAAGTTCCCGGCCGGCCGCCTCCAGCAGTTCCTCGCCGGCCAGCACGAAACCGCCCGGGAGGGCGAGTTTGCCGCGGAAGGGATCAATGAGGCGGGTGATCAGGAGGACGTTCAGCTGACCGTCGCGCACGGTGAGGGCGACGACGTCGACAGTCACCGGAAAGCGCGCCGGCGCAGCAGGGGTTTCGGTCATGAAGCTATCGTAGGTAATTATCGTCATATTGACAATAAGTTCCAGTGAGCCTTAGGGTTAGTTATCGTCGAAGTGACGACAATAAATGATAAGGAGAACCCCATGGCCAGCATCAAGCGTTACCCTTGGATCAGCCACTTCCTTGGCAGCCCCACCGGCTACGTCGTCCACCTGCAAAAAGGCCAGGTCAGGCACCAGGGGGTGGGCCAGGCATTCTGGTTCCGGCCGGCGAATTCCGTGCTCAGCGAGGTCCCCGTGGATGACCAGGAGCTGCCCACCCTGTTCCATGCCATTACCCGGGACCACCAGGACGTGAGCGTCCAGGCCAACGTGACCTACCGTTTTATCGATCCCGTCTCGGTATCCAACCGGCTCGACTTCGGACTCCAGCATGCCGGTGCAGCCCCGGCCACCGGTCGCGAGCAGGTGGCCACAATCATTGGCCAGTTGTGCCAGAGCCACGCAATCGACCAGATCGCCACCACCACGCTGGCCGAAGCCCTCGAGCGCGGTGTCAGCCAACTCCGCACTGTCCTCACCGAATCGCTGAGGACCGACGCGCGGCTCCTGTCCACCGGTATTGAGATCCTCGGGGTCCAGGTCCTGGCGGTCCGGCCGGAATCCGATGTCGAAAGGGCACTGCAGACGCCCGTCCGCGAAAAACTGCAGTCTGAAGCCGACCGGGCCGTGTACGAACGCAGGGCCGTCGCCGTCGAGCGTGAACGGACCATCTCCGAGAACGAAATGGCGAGCCAGATCGAACTGGCCACCCGGCGCGAACAGCTGGTTGCCCAGGAAGGCGCCAACGCACGGCGCCAGGCCGAGGAAAAGGCCGCCGCGGGACTGATCGAGGCCCGGGGATCCGCCGAACGGAAGGACATCGGTGCCGCTGCCGAAGCAAATCAGATCCGCCTGGTCGGTGAGGCCGCCGCAGCCAGGGAAGCCGCCACCATGGAGGTCTACCGGGGCATGGAGCAGGCGACGTTGCTGGCCTTGGCGCTCCGCGATGCAGCCGGGTCCTTGCCGAATATCGGCAACCTGACCATCACCCCGGACCTGCTCAGCGGAGCACTCGCAGGTCTGTTCAGGGAGCCCGCCACCCCCACGACGCCAACCGCACTCACGAAGTAGGGACACGCCATGGCAAACCCCCGCCTCGTCATCGTCCACCGGCGGACTGAGCTGCAGGAGTTACTGGACCGGCACGCCACGCGGGGCCAGGCCGAATTCTTCCTCCGCACCAGGGGCCGCAGTATCCAGGACGTGCAGGAGCGCCATGACCGGCTCACCGCAGCCCTGGCGTCGCTGCGGACCGCTGTTCCCACCGAGTGGCGTCATGCCGAAGTGGAACGCGCGGACCTTAGCCGTTTCCTGCTCACACCTGAGGATGTCATCGCCGTGGTGGGGCAGGACGGGCTCGTGGCCAACGCGGCAAAATACCTCAACGGCCAGCCCGTGATCGGGATAGACCCGGAGCCCGGAGCCAACCCGGGCATCCTGGTCCGTCACACGCCCGGGGATGCGGCACGGCTGCTCAAGGAAGCTGCAGCGGCCTGGCCTGCGGAACGGCTGGGCTGCCATGAGCTCACTACCGTGACCGCGCGGCTCGACGACGGCCAGGAACTCTCGGGACTCAACGAGGTCTTTATTGGGCACGCCTCACACCAGTCGGCACGGTACCGGCTGACCGCGCCGGATGGGCGGGCCGAGCGCCATTCCTCGTCCGGCCTGATCGTCTCTACCGGCACGGGAGCCACAGGATGGTGCGCATCAATCGCCCTCGAACGCGGAGGACGCCCCCTGCCCGCACCAACAGATACCCGCCTGGCATGGTTCGTCCGCGAAGCGTGGCCCTCCCCCATCACCGGAATCTCGTTGACCGAGGGTGTTTTGGAGCCTGGTGAAACACTGCACATAACCGTTGCATCCGACCAGCTCGTCGTGTTCGGCGATGGCATGGAAGAGGACCGCCTCACGGCATCCTGGGGCCAGGAAATCACGGTACAGCTGGGCGAACGGCCGCTGCGGCTCGTGATGTAGGCATCCAGGCCCCTCAATATGGGCCGTGTCTGCGGAACAGGCTCAGTAGAGGAAGATCGGCAGCCAGTCGCGGTTGTGGGCATGCACGAGCGCGAGGAAGAGAACGAAGTCGAAGAGCAAATGCACCGACACCACATAGGTGAACGATTTCGTCAGCTTGAACGTGTATCCCTGCAGAAGCGCGAACGGGAACGTCAACAGTGGCCCCCAGGCCATGTAGCCGATCTCCCAAAGGAAAGACGAAAAAACCACGGCCTGAAGGATGTTGGCGAGCCAGTCCGGGAAATGCCGCCGCAACAGGGTGAACGTGGTGCAGATGAAGAACAGCTCGTCCCAAATGCCAACAGCGTTCACACCGAGGAAGAGCCGCCAGAAGATGGTGGGGTCGGACGCGTCCGGCCAGTTTTGGTAGACCCCCGTGCTGATCAGGTACACCGGAAGAATAAAGTACCCAAGGGCCACAACAGCAAGGAGGTATAGTTTCGCGCTCAACGGCCAGCGGCGGCCCGTGTTCACGGGAAAGGTGATGATGTTCTCGCGGTAGGCGAAACGCGACACGAGCCACGGTAGGAGCACGGCCAGCGCAAGGGCACCACCCATGAGGGTCATGTGTGTGATGCTCAGGTCAGCGTTCAGGGGAACCAGGCTGATGATAACCATTCCCCCGGCAACCAGCACCAGGTGGCGCACGAACTCGCGGTCGATCAGTGCCGCGGTCACCAGGCTCGTGGCCAGCAGCCCATAACCAAAAAGGTCATTCTCGACGCCAAAAAGCAGCACTCCGGATGCCGAGAGCAGGACCGCCGGCAATAGCTTCCAGGTGAGCGCGGTCCGGGGCGGTTGCGTCGAAAGCGTTGTCACCTCTCAAGCATGTCACTTCTGGAAAAGATGGAGCGGCAGGCAGTATGTTCCCGTCGGCGCCCAAGGCACTGTTTCCCCTGCCCAGGCGCGGTTTTCAGGAGTACGATGTGGGCGTCGGCAGGATTCCTGCGACTCCTTGCCGCGGTCCGGTTCTCCACCTGAAGAGCCGGCAGTTTGCGTGAATGGGAGACCAAAATGACTACCGCTTCACACCCCGCCCACCACCACATGATGGGGTTGACGCTTCACAACACCGCCATGATTGTTGGTGCCGTTTTCCTGCTGGTAGGCGTCCTCGGGTTCATCCCGGGAGTCACCACCAATTACAGCGCCATGACCTTTGCCGGACATGAGTCCGGGGCCATGCTGCTTGGCGTCTTCCAAGTGTCCATCCTGCACAACATCGTGCATCTGCTGTTTGGCGTGGCCGGCATTGCCATGGCCAGGACAAACCGGATGGCCCGCTGGTTCCTGCTGGGCGGCGGCGTTGTGTACCTGCTGCTGTGGATCTACGGCCTTGTCATTGACATGAACGCGGCCGCAAACTTCGTGCCATTCAACACAGCGGACAACTGGCTGCATCTGGTCCTGGGTGTTGGCATGGTGGGCCTGGGCCTCTGGCTGGGCCGGGATGCCATGGAGAAGAAGGAAAGCGTTATGTAACTCCTCCACGGTTCGTGGAAAACCGACGACGGCGGCCGTCCCCCGGGTGAAATCCCCGGGCCGGCCGCCGGCTGTCCCTCTGCGGCGGCGGCTGACGCAGCACAAACCACAGCCGGGTAGTAGAGCAGGACCCTGGGGTGAGGCAGTGAAGGATGCAGCGAACAGTGATCGGCCCGAAGGTGAACCTGCCTCTCTCTGGGTCGCGACCGCCGGAACCACCGATTTTCCCGTCCTGAGCGGAGATCTCGACGTCGACGTCGCAGTTGTCGGGGCGGGCATCGCAGGGCTCACCGCAGCGCTGGCACTCAAGCGGGCTGGCCGGAGGGTCGCGGTCATCGATACCGCCCGCATTGGAACGGGCGTCACCGGCCATACAACCGGCAAGGTCACCTCCCTCCACCGCCTCGCCTACACCGAACTTGCACGCAGCCATGGCACGGGCACCGCCCGCGTCTATGGGCAGGCCAACCAGGCAGCGATTGAACACATCGCGCAGGTTGTGGCCTCCGAAGCCATCGACTGTGACTTCCGCAGGGTCGCCAATTACACCTACGCCGAAACTGATGACGCGCTCGACCTCGTGCGCGCCGAAGCCAACCTTGCCGCCCTGCTCGACCTTCCGGCCACCTTCACCGCCGAGGTGCCCCTGCCGTTCCTTGTCAAGGGCGCCGTCCGATTCGACGGCCAGGCACAAATCCATGCCGTGAAGTACCTCCAGGGTCTGGCCCGCGCGGTAAATGGCGAGGGCAGTTTCGTCTACGAGGAAACCCGCGTGCAGGACGTCCATGACGGCTCCCCTGCCGTAGTCAACACCGACAACGGCACCATCCGGGCCCGCGACATCATCGTCGCCACGAATGTGCCATGGGGCGGCCAGGGCATGTTCTACCTGCGGTCCCATCCGCACCGCTCCTACATCGTGGCCGGGCGCGTGGACACGCCACCGCTGGACGCCACCTTCATCAGCGTCGACGAACCGATGCGCTCCATTCTGACCGCCAGCGTCAACGGGGCAAGCTACGTGCTGACGGGCGGCGAGGGCCACAGTGTCTCCGAGCCCGGCGACACAGCCGCACGGTACCGCAGACTCTCAGCATTCGCCCACGACCGCCTTGGCGTGGACAAGATCGCCTACCGCTGGTCAACACAGGACGGCATGCCGCTCGACGGGCTGCCGTATGTGGGACTGATGTCCCCCACCGCCAAACACGTGTATGTGATCACCGGGCTGCGCAAATGGGGCTTGTCCAACGGGACCGCTGCCGCGCTCATTCTCGCTGACACCCTCACTGGCCGGGAGAACCCGTGGGCCCCGGTGTTCAACAGCAACCGGATAACGCCGGTTTCCAGCGCCAGACGGTTCGTGAAGGAGAACATCAGGACCGTGGCAGCGGTCCTGGCCGGCAAACTGGGAGGCAGGTCCAGCCAAGCGGACCTGCTGCCGGGCGACGGGGCTGTCATTAAAGTCAACGGTCAGAGCACCGCCGTGTACAAGGACGCCGATGGGGAGATCCACGCGGTCTCCGCCACCTGCACCCACCTGGGCTGCACCGTCGGCTTCAACGCCGCCGAGGCCACCTGGGACTGCCCCTGCCACGGCTCCCGTTTCACTACCGACGGCACTGTCATCCATGGGCCCGCTGCCAAGAACCTCCCTCCCGCGCCGATGCCCTGATCGCCGTCGAGGTCTTTCCCCCGGTACGTTGGACTCAACAACGAGAGACGACCATGCGAACAGGTGCTCGATGAAACTCGAAAAAGCGCAGCGTCCAGCTGACTGGCTGAACCAAATTGACCGCTCGGCCAAAGTCGAGGGCATCGTACCCGCCGTCTTTGAGTCATATCTGCGCATTCTCCACAAAGCTCACCCCGCCGGGACAGCTGCTCCTGGCTACAATTTCTCCCCCGAGGCTAGCTGGGAGGCTGTCGCGACTGCACTGGGGCGCAGGCTCTCACCTGGAATCAGATGGGCCGAGCTCTCCGGAGCATATGGGGAGCCGGCATCAGTGCCGGGGCTTGGCACCGTGTACCCGCCTGAGGAAGGCCGCCTCGATGGCGCAGGATTCCGAGCCTTGGCCCGCGTCCTCAGCAAGACGACTGACGGACCCGTCCTGGCAGCGTTCTGGACAGGGTGGGAGCCAGCCGTAGAGGACAGTGAATCAGCAAGGGCCATCCGCCAAGGGGACACCGTCTCCATCCAGGGCGAGCAGTACGTGCTCTACAGCCTTGAAAGCCACGACCTGGCCGACGCCAGGTGGATGCTGACGCCGGCATTCGGATGGGCTCAGGGAAACGGTCTCACGCCCAACTACCTGTGGCCGGCAGACGGAAGCTGGTGCCTTGGCACGAGTATCGACCTTGACTCCAGCGTTCTCGGAGTGCCCTCCGCTGTCCTGTCTGAAGTGGAAGCGCTCCCGGAGCTCGAAACTCTTCATGTCACGCCCTTCACCGACTTGTCCTCGTCAATACCGAAACCCCGCTGAAACGGTGAGGGCACCGCGCTCTTCGGCGCGGCACCGTCAATCGTGTGCTTGTGGGAGGCTATTTGCCGCAGCTCAATGGGGTCTTCACCGTCGAAACTGATGAGTAATACGTCCGTCCCGCCTGCACGCTGGTTCCGTTCGTTGTTTGCACGAACGTCGACGTGTTCCAGTTCTTACAGAACCACTCGAGAGAAGTCAGCGTCAGGGTACGAGTGTTATAGCCCGTTTGACCTCTGCTCGCCATGGGGACCCAGGAAAGACCACCCCATTCCACGATGTACAGCACGCTGCTGTGGCTGATCTGACTGGGCGTTCCGACCAGGCATTTGGTATAGGGCTTGGCTCCGACCGAGCCGTAGCCGGACGATTGCCTAGGGTGCACGACTGAGGGATAAAGCGTGCAGACGTACGGGTCAAAGGCTTGGGTGGTAATCATCTCGCCGGTGGTCTCACCGGCTAACTGCTTATAGATGGCTGGCTGGCCCGCGATCTGTCCGTGCGTCGAGGGTCGTGCGTAAATCCCCGTCAGTGCGCGCGGCCACTTCTTCAAAGCCTTGAAGAAGCAAATCTGCGCTCTCGCGGCTCACGGGTTGATTGGCCACCGGCCACGACAGGCTGGCCCGGTCCATGGTGTTCTCCAAGGACAGGCAAGCCTCGGAGGTCGACAATTTGGGAGCTGACGGGTCAGTTCGGGATGAGGATATCGCACAGCCTGCCGAGAGATGATGCATGCAAGGGCAGCGGCGGCCGCTAGTCCATCGAATCGAGTATTCACTATTCAGAACCTCCAGTGGTCTTCTGAGATAAGTCCACACATTTATGGGAATGATTCTCAATTGGCCGTGGTCCTAGATGTCAGGGACGCTTCCCAATGTTGCAACAGCCTGTTGCAACATTGGGAAGGGGCCACAACGTCATCCTCCTCGACAAACTTGGGGACCCGGACGCCCGGCTCTGGTACGCAACCGCCGCCGTCGAAAATGGCTGGTCCCGTAACGTACTCGCCCACCACATCGAGACGAAACTCCACGAACGTTCCGGGAAGGCGATCACCAACTTCCAAGCGACCTTGCCGTCGTCGGGCTCGGACCTTGCCCAGCAGTCTTTCAAGACCCCTACGTCTTCGACTTCGTGGCCATGACGGGCACACGGAATGAGCGTGAGCTCGAGGGGCAACTGGTGGTGCACGTCGAAAGGTTCCTGTTGGAACTCGGCCAGGGATTCGCTTTCGTTGGCAGGCAAGTCCGGCTGACTATCGGGGCGGACGAATCTTTCGTCGACCTGCTGTTCTACAACCTCAAGCTCCGCTGCTTCGTTGTGGTCGAGCTGAAGGCCACTGCCTTCAAACCCGAGTACCTGGGCCAGATCAACATGTACATGTCCGCCGTGGACGATCTTCTCGCCCATGCGGATGACCAGCCGACCATCGGTCTACTGCTGTGCAAAACCAAGAAAACAACGTGGTGGCCGAATACTCGTTGCGGGGCTTCTCCAAGCCGATAGGCATTGCCGAATGGGAATCCGAGATAGTGAAGTCCCTGCCGGAGGAATTCACCTCAACACTGCCGAGCATCAGCGAACTCGAAGCCGAGCTGTCGCAGGGCCTTTAGCCAGGGGATCCAGGCAACCAGGCGGAATCACCGTGGCTCAGACTCGTTCGAACGAGGACACCTCAGTCGTGTTTCACCGCAGGGCTTCGCATTCCGCTGTAGGCCACGCCGACCCCTGCCAGGAAAATCAGGACTGCGAGGTAGACCGGGCCGAGGTGCCCTATCGTTGCCAACCCCCACGGGTAATGCGCCGGGAGGGCCACGGCGAGTCCTACGGCCGGGACCACAACTGCTGTGGCGAAGGCCCACCGTTCCCCTCGGCGCACCCCGAACCAGGACAGGCCCGCAATGGCGAACCCGGTTGCAGCGATGAAGCCGCTGAGCGCAATGTGCAGATGGCTGATGTAGTGATGCAGCTGCGGGCTGAATGCCTCGACTTCCGCCATCCCCTTGTCCACTTGATCGGGGCCGATACCCAGCTCAAGGAAGGCGCCCGTAAAGTTGAGCCCCAGGAAGACTGCGGCATACGCAACGAAAGCCAGCCCCGCAAGCGTCATGAGAGCCGCTCCCGCCCTAAGGCGGGCCTGGTTCCCCGGGGTAGTTTGGATGGCAGTCACAGCCGCCGCCCCCTCTCCTCTTCATGTAGGTACTCGATAAGCTCACGTAATGCCGGCCCGGGCTACCGGCGAACGGGACAGTGCGAGTGCCCATCCGCCGGCCAGTCCAATAGCAAGCAATACGGTCACGAAGCCGATAGCCTGCGCGCTCGCCCATGTCAGGGCCCCGCCGTACCGCAGCAGGGCAATCGCCTGCAGGATGACGAAGGCAACGGAGGTCAGGGCCACGGGCCGGACGGTGCGGAGGTCGCCGCTCTTTTGGCCCTGGGCGGCGGCCCACCCAAGACCGATCAGCCACGCCCCGATCGCCCTCGCGGTGAGCTCGGACAGTGGCCACGGCCACCACGTCGCGGCAGGAATGGGTACTGCCAGGAGCGCCACGCCGTACAACAGCAGTACGCCGGCAATTCCCACCAGGAGCACCCGGAGTGCAGGCGGTAGCACTGGCCGTCCCGCCGTTATGGACTTCGGGACAGGACGGCGGGACCGGACCTGTCTCCAGCTGATGACGACCATTGCCACGGGCACCATGGCGTAGATTGCCAGCCACGCCCACGTGGCTATCTGGGCAGTGGGAGCAGCGTCTGGTGACAAGTGGAATCGATCAAGATGAAGCAGCGTGACTCCGAGGGTCAATGTGGTGAAGACGAACACGGGCCAGACTGCCAGCCTCGCTGACTCCCAACTTGCTGAGCGGGCGCCGGTTACCTCAAGGCCGGCGGCCGACCAGTATGCCGCACCGAGGAAGACCGCGGTCATGGGCGGATTAACTGTCCACGCGAAGAATTCATCAGTCTGCAGAGTAAACACGAACAGCACGAGCCCGGCAAGAAACACGAGGAACGCAGCGACGTAGAGCAGCCACCGCATCGGCGGAATCAGCGGTGTGACCTCACTTGAAGCGGACATCACCGGGCAGTTCCTCTCGCGAGGCCGCCTCACCAGGGGCGGGGGGCGGGACAGGCAGGGGGTTCTCCGCCAAGTAGGTGTGAAGCATCGAGACCACTGTGGCGCCGTCCCCGACGGCGGTCGCCACTCTTTTGATCGAACCGGCCCGGACGTCACCGATTGCGAAAATGCCGGGCATGCTGGTTTCCAACGCCAATGGCTGCCTGTCCGGCCTGACGGACCCGGCATCCCTGTTTTCCCGGCTGACGCCCGTGCGCAGAAAACCGGCCGGGTCACGCTCTACGGTGTCGGGCAGCCACGAGGTCCGCGGCACCGAACCGATAAGCACGAACAAGCCACCCGCCTCGATCTCCTCGCTCGGGGTTGCGTCGGGAGCTCCGGGCGCGGCAACCTCGACGGCGGCAAGGAATCCATCCCGATCGCGGGCCCCCACGATCACACTGCCATAGCGGATCGCAACGTTCCGGGTGGCCTCAAGTTGGGAGATGAGGTAGTCCGACATACTGACCGAAAGAGTGGGTCCTCGCACCAGGAGCGTCACGTGCTTAGCGTACTTCGCAAGGTGCAGAACCGCCTGGCCGGCCGAGTTGCCCCCACCCACGACGCAGACGTGCTTTCCGGCCATCGACGGCGCCTCGGAGACTGTGGCCCCGTAGAAGACGCCTCTGCCGACCAGATCCTCCAGCTGAGGCAGGCCGAGGCGACGGTAGTCCACGCCGGTAGCTACCACCACTGAGCGGCACCGTACGACGCTGCCATCGGAAATCGACACGGGGTAGCATGCTCCGTCTACGCCAATCCCCTCCACCTTCCGCAGGAACAGAAAATCCGTGCCCAAAGTCCAGGCCTGGTGAAATGAGCGGTAGGCCAGGTGGGCGCCGCTCACACCGCGGGAGAAACCAGGGTAGTTGCGGATCAACGAGCTCGTGCCGGCCTGGCCTCCCACAGCCTCGCCCTCCACCACCATGGTGGAGAGGCCCTCGGAGGAGGCATACACGGCGGTCGCAAGACCGGAGGGGCCAGCTCCCACGACCACCACATCGAAGATCTTGTCCGCTGGTGGCGGCCGCGTCACCCCCATCGCTTCGGCGATCTCCAGGTCGCTGGGGTTCTCGAGGACAATTGGTGGGACGGTGAACTCCAGCACCATGACCGGCAGCTTGGGGTCGCGCAGGTCCACGCTCTCCAGCGTCCGTTTCGCCGTCTCTGACCCGGCAGGGTGGAAAACCACCGGAATGTGGTTTCGACTCAAGGAGTCGCGCAACGTATGAGTTCTTTCGTCGCCTACATCCCCGATCAGCCGGACCGCCTCAAACCCGACCCCTTGGGCCAGGTGCCAGTCGTCGAGGGCGTCGGTAATCGCCCCATGGAATTCTTCGTCGCGCAATCGTTCGGGACGTATGATCACCAATTCGGCGTATCCCTGCGCGATCGCCCGGAATACAGTGGGGGCGCTGGCGAAGTCACCCCATATCACCACAACGCCACGCTTGGCGGCCGGGTGATAGCCATAAGCACGGCGCAGGAATTCCAGTCCACCGCGGTCAGCCGGTCCGTAGCACCCGAGTATGAGGGCGACCTGGCGATTCCAGCGCCGGAGCCCCTCCAGCACCGCCCTCCCGTGGGCGTAGTCGGCGCAGGTCACCACCTCGTAGTCGGCACCGTACCGTCGACGTAACTCATCTCCAAGAACGCGCCGAGAGGTCGGGTCTGTGGTGGCAATCAGCATGATCGGAACCGAGGGATCCATGGCCGCCGTCTTTCCGGTTCAATGGTTCGGTGGCGCTCACGATACTCGCGCCATGACATTGGGGACAAGGGCCTTTGTTCCCCCGATTCCGCCATTCCGAGGGCGCTGGGATTCTGCCAGAATAGCTCCCTACAGTGGGCAAGCTGGATGCAGAACCGGAACGATGGATGGAGGACCCCATGGAGGATCGCCCAATTCCGGGAATCAACCTCGCCGCCACACCCAGCGGAACAGGGTGCCAGGAGTGCCTTAGCGGTGACGGCCCGGGGTGGTGGCTGCATCTTCGCCGCTGCGCCCAATGCGGCCACATCGGATGCTGTGATTCATCACCCTCACAACATGCCAGTGCCCACGCGCGCACCGCTGGTCACCCCATCGTGAGGTCCTTCGAACCTGGGGAGGACTGGTTCTATGCGCACACCACGAAGAAGTTCTTCCGCGGCCCGCGGCTTCCGGATCCTCAGTCCAAACCAGCGGACCAGCCAGCGCCTGCGCCGGCAGACAAGGTACCGGCAGACTGGCGGGAGCGCCTGCACCGGTAACCCCTGACCGGGCATCAAACGTGCTGTCGCCAAGGTTCGGCGAAGGATGCTGGCTAGGCTGGGTGGATGGCAACAGTTATCCTCGTGCGGCATGGCCGCACCACGGCCAATGCCGCCGGCCTGTTGGCGGGTCGGGCGGCCGGCGTCAGTTTGGACCAGCTCGGGCGCGAACAGGCAGCCTTGACCGGAGACCGGCTCGCGGCCGTGCCCGTAGTTGGGGTGGTATCGAGCCCCCTCGAGCGTTGTCAGCAGACCGCCCAGCTCATCCTTGATCGCCAGGCTGGCACTCCGTACGCGCCGTTGGAACCCGATCTTACCGAGTGTGATTACGGCCAGTGGCAGGGCCGCACGCTCAGTGATCTCGCAACCGAAGATCTGTGGTCAGCTGTGCAATCGCAGCCGTCCTCCGTCATCTTTCCCGGCGGTGAATCCATGGCCGCAATGCAGGCCCGGGCGGTAGCAGCAATTCGACGCCACGATGCAGCCTTCGAAGCAGAGTACGGGCCAGGGGCCGTATGGGTGGCGGTGAGTCACGGTGATGTCATCAAATCAATTGTCGCGGACGCGCTCGGCATGCACCTCGACCTGTTCCAGCGAATTAACGTGGGCCCTGCCTCCGTATCGATCGTCCACTATGGTGCTGTTCGGCCGACCGTCTATGCGACGAACACCGACGCCGGCGATCTGTCCTGGCTGTCGAAGGGCATCAACTCCGGCGATGCGCAGGTGGGCGGCGGCGCAGGGCAGAAGTCGCAGTAAACCTCGTGTGCCTAAAATACTGTCATGCCCACACTTGTTCACGAGTTTGCCTGGCCTGACCGGGTTGTCATCGGCACTATCGGCGTTCCGGGGGCGCGCACGTTCTACCTGCAGGTTCGCTCAGGTAAGCAAATCGTGAGCATCGCACTGGAGAAGCAGCAGTCGGCTCAGCTCGCCGAGAAGATTGACGAGATCCTCGATCAGCTCATCACCCTCGAATCCAACCCCTTCAGCGTTCCCAAAGGAACTCCCATCGAGCTCGTCGACAATGACCAACTCGAGGCGGTCACGGAGCAATTTCGAACAGGGGCCATGACCTTAGGCTGGGACCCGACGACCGCGCAGGTGGTTATAGAGGCATACTCAATCACCGAAGTCGATGCTGATGACCCCGTCGAATCACTTGCGGAGAACGGCGCTGATGTGCCCGAAATGTTGCTGGTGCGGATGCCGGTTGGCACCGCCCGGGCATTCGCCAAGCGGACCCGGGAGGTGGTCGGCGCCGGGCGCCCGGCATGCCCGCTCTGCGGTTATCCCGTGGACCCTGACGGGCACGTCTGCACCCTGCCGGAAGTCTGATGCCGGCGTCCGACCTGCTGACTGACGAACTGCTCCTCATTGGGCGCATCACGACGGCGTCGAACGCCACCTTCCTGGGCAGCATCGGCGACACCACGGTCGTTTATAAGCCGATAGCCGGGGAGAAACCGCTGTGGGATTTTCCCGATGGTTTTCTTGCCCACCGGGAGGTCGCCGCCTACCTGGTTTCTGAGGTCCTCGGATGGAACGTTGTGCCACGCACATGGCTGCGGGACGGTCCGTTAGGCAGGGGAATGGTGCAGCTGTGGCAGGAGTCAGACCCCGACCAGAACGCAGTGGAACTCATTGCGGCGGACGACGTACCGGAGACCGGGTGGAAACAAGTCCTTGAGGGTCAGGATGAGGACGGACGGATGGTGGCCCTCATCCACGAGGACTCTCCGGCGCTCAGACGCATGGCGGTGTTCGACGCGGTCGTGAACAACGCCGACCGCAAAGGCAATCACGTGCTGGCCATGAAGGACGGACACCGGCACGGCGTGGACCATGGGCTCACTTTCCACCGTGACCACAAGCTGCGGACAGTGCTGTGGGGGTGGCTGGGAGACGCTCTGACCGTCGAGGAACTTGAGGGCATCGACCGTGTCACCGAAGGACTGGACGGTGGGCTGGGCCGAAACCTGGCGGACTTGCTCAGCGCCGAGGAAATCGCTTCGCTCACTGCACGCTGCACCCGGTTGCGGTCGACCCGGCAGTTTCCGGCTCCGAGTGGTGAGATGCCCGCGGTGCCTTGGCCGCTGTTCTAGGCATGTTTATGTACACGAATGCCCCGCACGCTTGGCGTACGGGGCATTACAAGGCTGAGGGGACCTTGTCGTGTGCTAGAAGTCCCAGTCCTCGTCTTCTGTGTTAACGGCCTTGCCGATCACGTAGGACGAACCTGACCCCGAGAAGAAGTCGTGGTTCTCGTCGGCATTCGGGGACAGGGCCGAGAGGATTGCCGGGTTCACGTCGGTGACGGAAGCCGGGAACATGGCCTCGTAGCCCAGGTTCATCAGCGCCTTGTTGGCATTGTAATGCAGGAACTTCTTGACGTCCTCGGCCAGGCCCACACCGTCGTAAAGATCGTGCGTGTACTGGACTTCGTTTTCGTACAGCTCGAAGAGCAGTTCAAACGTGTAGTCCTTGATTTCCTGCTTGCGTTCCTCGGACAGGCCTTCGAGGCCCTTCTGGAACTTGTAGCCGATGTAGTAACCGTGCACGGCTTCGTCGCGGATGATTAGGCGGATGAGGTCAGCTGTGTTCGTCAGCTTGGCCCGCGAAGACCAGTACATGGGCAGGTAGAAGCCCGAGTAGAACAGGAAGCTTTCCAGCAACGTGGACGCTACCTTGCGCTTCAGGGGGTCATCGCCCTGGTAGTAGTCCATGACGATCTGAGCCTTCTTCTGAAGGTTCTCGTTCTCGGTGGACCAGCGGAATGCCTCGTCGATCTCCTTGGTGGAGGCCAGCGTGGAGAAGATGGAGGAGTAGCTCTTGGCGTGCACGGACTCCATGAAAGCGATGTTCGTGTACACAGCTTCTTCATGCGGGGTGAGCGCATCCGGAATCAGGGAGACGGCGCCGACGGTGCCCTGGATGGTGTCCAGCAGCGTCAGGCCAGTGAAAACGCGCATGGTGAGCTGCTGCTCAGCCGGCGTCAGCGTATTCCAGGACTGGACGTCGTTGGACAGCGGCACCTTCTCGGGCAGCCAGAAGTTGTTAACGAGGCGGTTCCAGACATCCACGTCCTTGTCGTCCTGGATGCGGTTCCAGTTGATTGCCTCGACATGCGTCAGCAGCTTGACCTTCTCGGTCATGTCATCCCCTAAACGTTGGGTTGTTCTTTGAAGTTAAGCGTACGACGGCGGGCGGGCGCCCGCCGTCGTACTGTCACAATTTAGTTGAACCTACAACTACAGCATGCAGGAAACGCAACCCTCAACCTCAGTTCCCTCCAGCGCGAGCTGGCGGAGACGGATGTAGTAGATGGTCTTGATGCCCTTTTTCCAGGCGTAGATCTGGGCCCGGTTGATGTCGCGCGTGGTGGCGGTGTCCTTGAAGAACAGCGTCAGGGACAGGCCCTGGTCCACGTGCTGCGTGGCAGCGGCGTAGGTGTCGATGACCTTCTCGTAACCGATTTCATACGCGTCCTGGTAGTACTCCAGGTTGTCGTTGGTCAGGTACGGCGCCGGGTAGTACACGCGGCCCAGCTTGCCTTCCTTGCGGATCTCGATCTTGGACGCCACCGGGTGGATCGAGGAGGTGGAGTTGTTGATGTAGGAGATCGAGCCCGTGGGCGGAACAGCCTGCAGGTTCTGGTTGTAGATGCCGTGCTCCATGACGGAAGCCTTCAGCTCACGCCAGTCATCCTGGGTGGGGATGTGGATATTCTTGAACAGCTCCGCAACCTTCTCGGTCTGCGGCACCCATTCCTGTTCGGTGTACTTGTCGAAGAACTCGCCCGAAGCGTACTTGGACTTCTCGAAACCGCCGAAGGTCTGCCCGGTCTGGATAGCCAGCTTGTTCGAGGCGCGGACTGCGTGGAACACCACCGAGTAGAAGTAGATGTTGGTGAAGTCCAGGCCCTCTTCGGAACCGTAGTGGACCCGCTCGCGGGCCAGGTAGCCGTGCAGGTTCATCTGGCCGAGGCCAATGGCGTGGCTCTGGTCGTTGCCGCGGGCGATGGACGGCACCGAGGTGATGTTGGACATGTCGGACACTGCAGACAGCGAGCGGATGGCCGTCTCGATGGTCAGGCCGAAGTCCGGGCTATCCATGGTCTTCGCAATGTTCAGCGAGCCCAGGTTGCACGAGATGTCCTTGCCGGTCTGGTCGTAGGACAGGTCATCGTGGTACGTGGTGGGCTGGGAGACCTGGAGGATCTCGGAGCACAGGTTGGACATGATGATCTTGCCGTCGATCGGGTTGGCCCGGTTCACGGTGTCCTCGAACATGATGTACGGGTAGCCGGATTCGAACTGGATCTCGGCGAGGGTCTGGAAGAACTCGCGCGCCTTGATCTTGGTCTTCTTGATCCGGGAATCGTCCACCATCTCGTAGTACTTCTCGGTGACCGAGACGTCGGAGAACGGCATGCCGTAGACGCGTTCGACGTCGTACGGCGAGAACAGGTACATGTCCTCGTCCTTCTTGGCCAGCTCGAAGGTGATGTCCGGGATGACAACGCCCAGCGAGAGGGTCTTGATGCGGATTTTCTCGTCCGCGTTCTCGCGCTTGGTGTCCAGGAAGCGGTAGATGTCCGGGTGGTGCGCGTGCAGGTACACGGCGCCGGCACCCTGACGGGCACCGAGCTGGTTGGCGTAGGAGAAGCTGTCCTCGAGGAGCTTCATCACGGGGATGACACCGGAGGACTGGTTCTCGATCTGCTTGATCGGGGCGCCGACTTCGCGGATGTTGGTCAGCGCGAACGCCACTCCTCCGCCGCGCTTGGACAGCTGCAGCGCGGAGTTGATGGACCGGCCGATCGACTCCATGTTGTCTTCGATGCGGAGCAGGAAGCAGGAGACCAGCTCGCCGCGCTGGCGCTTGCCGGCGTTCAGGAACGTGGGAGTGGCCGGCTGGAAGCGGCCTTCGATGATCTCGTCCACCATCTGCAGGGCCAACTGCTCGTCGCCACGGGCGAGGTGCAGGGCCACCATGCAGACGCGGTCCTCGTAGCGCTCAAGGAAGCGCTTGCCGTCGAACGTCTTCAGCGTGTAGGACGTGTAGAACTTGAACGCGCCCAGGAAGGTCTCAAAGCGGAACTTCTTCTTGTACGCGCGGTTGAAGAGCTCGCGGATGAAGTTCATCGTGTACTGGTCGAGGGTTTCGCGCTCGTAGTACTGGTTCTTCACCAGGTAGTCGAGCTTCTCTTCCAGGTCGTGGAAGAACACGGTGTTGTTGTTCACGTGCTGCAGGAAGTACTGATGCGCGGCTTCGCGGTCGGCCTCGAACTGGATCTCTCCGCTGGGGCCGTACAGGTTCAGCATGGCGTTGAGCTCGTGATAGCCCAGACCCTTGTAGGCGGCCGGCATCTCGGGCTTTTCGACGGCGGCACTCCGCTTTTCAGCGGCGGTGCCCTGGCCTTCGGCCCTGGTTACTTCTGTATCTGCGACAGTCGTGTCCAAAACGTGTCCAATCCATTGTTGACGCGGGCAACGTCGTCTGGCGTGCCCATAAGTTCGAAGCGGTAAAGCGTGGGAACTTTGCATTTGGCGGCGATGATGTCCGCAGCCATGCAGTAGTTGTCCCCGAAGTTTGTGTTGCCTGCACCGATGACGCCGCGGATCAGTTTCCTGTTCTGCGGGTTGTTCAGAAAGCGGATGACCTGTTTGGGCACCGATCCTTCTCCCCCGGTGCCGCCATAGGTCGGCACCACCAAAACAAAGGGCCTGGTGGCGAGAAGGGGTGCGTCTTTCGGGTAAAGCGGGATCCTGCCCGATTCACGGCCAAGCTTCGCAACGAAGCGGCTGGTGTTCTCGGAGGTGGAGGAAAAATAGATGAGCTGGCTCTGCGTTGTGACAGTATCCGGCGAAAACGCCTGGTCCTTGCCGGCACCATCCCGTCCGGCGCGCTGAGCCGCGTCAACGGGATGGTCGGTTTCACCAGTTGCTGTGAAGGAAGCCCCGGCTGTTGCCAGTGCCACGGGAGTCACCTCAGCTGCATCGAAGGTTGCCTGACGGCAGGAAAAAGTAAGGCCTAGGCCACGGAGGAGACGGCAGAGAGTGCCAGTTCCTCGATCTTGTCCGGGCGGAAGCCTGACCAGTGGTCCTGGTCCGTGACCACAACAGGAGCCTGCATGTAGCCCAGCGCCTTCAGGCGATCGAGTGCCTCGGCATCCTGGGAGA
The DNA here is from genome assembly GCF_051365025.1 of Arthrobacter sp. R4. NCBI lineage: Bacteria > Bacillati > Actinomycetota > Actinomycetes > Micrococcales > Micrococcaceae > Arthrobacter > Arthrobacter sp. R4. The sequence goes on along the minus strand of NZ_JBLWIJ010000010.1, from coordinate 103,766 downwards.
TGTCCACGCTCTGGTAGGCGATGCCCTTCTTATCCAGTGCGCGGTACGTTGCGTTGCACTGAACACAAGCCGGCTTTGTGTAAACCGTAACGGTCATGGTCCCTGTCCCCTTTGTCGAAATATCGCTCTTCTTAGGCGGGCCGTTCCGAACTGGAATCCATGTCCGTTACTGCCGGCCTGCATTGCCGCTTCCGCGGCCCGTCTACAGTTTGATGTCCTGCGCTGGTGTCCCGCTCAAGCTGTATGTAGATACTACATGTAGTGCAGACGGCTCTTCGGAACCCCAAGATGATGTATTACAAGTATGTCATTTAATGCACTTTTAATCCACAGGCAGGACCCCGCAAAATGTCCGGAAATCCGCTGATTTCAGGGACGAAATCCACACCCTGTGGAGTACTTAGCCACATTTAAGCCCCAGCGTGTCGTTCCGTGGACGGCGTGTCGCGCCTTGTGCCGGGGGCACTACATGTTGTGTTGGACACGCCAAAAGGGGCCCCGAAGCGACCTTCGGAACCCCTCAGGGTGATCAATCCCACGGACAAGCAAGGCCATCCGCGTGATCGTGGCAACTAGAGCTGCGCCTCCCGGCGGTCAAGCACAATCTGCTGGACGTCCAGGTAGCCAGACTGGAACCCCGCCCGCGAGTAGCAGAGGTAGAACAGCCACATCCGTTGGAAAACCGTGTCGAAGCCGAGCCCGGCCACTTCCTGCGAACGGGCCATGAAGCGTTCCTCCCACAGCCGCAGGGTGGCCGCGTAGTGGTCCCCCATGCCCATGCGCTCCCGGACCCGGAGGGTGGTGTGCTGCTGCGTCACGCCCTCGATGGCCCGCACCGAGGGAAGGAAGCCGCCGGGGAAGATGTACTTATGGACCCACGTGTAGGCGTTGCGGGTAGCCAGCATGCGCCCGTGCGGCATGGTGATGGCCTGGATGGCCACCTTGCCGCCGGGGGCCAGGACGCGGTCAATCGTCTGGAAGTAGATGGGCCAGTATTCGTATCCGACGGCTTCGATCATTTCAACCGATACGACGGCGTCGAACTCGCCTTCCACGGCCCGGTAGTCCTGTAGCCCCACTGTCACCCGGTCCGCGTAGCCGGCAGCGGCGATCCGCTCCTGGGCCAGGGCCTGCTGCTCACTGGAAAGGGTGACGCTGTACACGGTGGCGCCGCGCGCCGCTGCCCGCAGTGCCAGCTCGCCCCAGCCTGTGCCGATCTCCAGCACACGCGTCCCTTCCCGCACTCCCGCCTTGTCCAACAGCCTGTCGATCTTGGCCTGCTGTGCTTCCGCCAGCGAATCCCACGGCACGGACGTCAATGCTCCGGCGTCCGCCGGGAACAGCGCCGACGAATAGCTCATGGTGGCGTCCAGGAATTTTGAGAACAGTTCGTTGGAGAGGTCGTAGTGCCGGGAGATGTTGCTGCGGGTGTTCTGCTCGTCGTTGCGCTCCTGCCGCGGCGTCCGGGGCAGGTAGAGGGTGCGCAGCTTTTGCAGCGGAGTCGGGATCAGCGTGTCCACGGACGCCGCGAAGACTTCCAGCACGCCGGCGAGGTCCGACGCCTCCCAGTCCCCGGCCATAAACGATTCCCCCAGCCCGATCAGGCCGTTGTCCCCGATCCGGGCCTCAAACGCCTCTGGCCTGACCATGGTCATGACGGGCGCGGCGGGACCGCCGGTCCCGAGGACTGAACCGTCCGGGTAGGCCACACGCAGGGGCAGATGGCGGGCGGCACCCCTGAACAGCAGGCCCGCGGCCTTGCCCGCCACTAATGCTTTAGTGCCCGACGGCGCGTGGGCCACTCCGGGCCAGACGTCCGGATCGATGGTGGCCGGGGCTGCCGGTACCCCGGCAATGTTCCAATCAGTCACCCGGGAATGGGTTGCGGGCTTGGGGTTGGAAACCTGCGCGGCTGCAGCGGTTCCGTTCTCATCGGTCATTGTCATTGAACTGCCTCCTGTGAGGGGTGATGTGGTCTTTTGACGACGGGCAGGCGTTTTGCCCAGAGCTTCACGCCCTGGATCCTGATCAGGGCGGAGACCAGCAGCGGCGCCGCCGGAACCGCCAGTGCCGCTGCAAGGATGTTCCTCGTGGTGGCGGGGCGCCTTTCACCGTCCATGGTGGCGATGAACGGCCGGTGTCCTTCGCGCTCCAGCACGATCGCTACAGCCAGCCGCTCATGCGGTGCAGGCAGCTTCATCCGGTACTGCCCGTCAACGTCGTTGAACGGTGAAACATAGAAGGCCTTGGGCACCCTGGCCCGGCCGGAGGAGTCGGTCTCCAGGAGGTAGCAGTGCCGTTCGCCGTAAGTGTTGTGCACTTCGGCGATGACGCACTGCAGGTCCCCGGACTGCCGAAAGCACCAAAAGAGCGTGAGCGGATTGAAGACGTACCCCCAGACCCTGGCGCTGGTCAGCATCCGGATGTTCCCGCCGTCGGGCTCAATCCCCCGGGTCCGCAGGAACCGCTCAACATTGGCCCGGATGGTTGCCGACGGGTCACCCAGGTGGTCGCCGGCCCGGAAGACGGCCAGCGGCTGCAATAGCCATGGCAGCCGAGGGAGCCGGTCGACGTCAACAAACCAGCTGTAGCTCCGGTACGTGAAGGCGTTCTTCAGCGGGGTTTGACGCACATGGGATATGGAGGTGCGGTAGATGGCTGCCGATGAACTCATGCGCCCTCCAAAGCCAGCAGTCCTGGCTCCCCCGCCGTCCCGGCCGCAGCCCAGGTCCGGCCCAGCATGGCAGCGGCGCGGACGCCGGACAGGGCACCGTCCTCATGGAAACCCCAGCCCAGGTAGGCTCCGGCAAAAGCGATGCGGTTGTTGCTGAGTGCCCTGATGCGCTGCTGGGCCTGCAGGGAGTCGGGCGTGTACTGGGGGTGTTCGTAGACCATCCGTTCGAGCACCTGGTCATCGGCAATGAGTTCGGACTCGCCCAGGCTGACCAGGTAGGGCCGGCCGTCGGCGGGCTCAAGCCGCTGCAGCCGGGTGAGGTCGTAGCTGACAAGGACCTTGTCGGGGCGGGCGTCGCAGCCGGGGAGCCGGTAGTTCCAGGACGCCTTGGCATTGTCGGCGCCGGGAAGGACCGCCGGGTCGCGGTGGAAGACAGTGTGGTTGACGGAATAGGGCATCCGGCCGAGGGCTTCCTGCTCCTCCGGAGTGGCGTCCGCGAGGAACCCGAGTGCTTGGGCGGGATGAGTGGCTATAACCACGGCGTCAAAGTTTTCCACGCCGTTCCCGGTGGTAACTTCCACGCCGTCGTTATGCCTGCGGACGGATGTTACCGCCGTTCCGAGCCGGATGTCCGGTAGTGTCGCGGCAAGCTTCTCCACGTACCTCGCTGAGCCGCCCGTCACGGTGCGCCACTGGGGCGAGCCCTTGACGCCCAGCATGCCGTGGTGCGCCAGGAAGGTAAACAGATACCGGGCCGGGTAGGACAGCGCTGTGGTGGGGTCGCAGGACCAGACGGCGCTGACCACAGGAGTCATGAAATGCGAGATGAAGTAGGGGCTGAAGCGCTCCCGCTGCAAAAACTGGCCAAGAGTCAGCTCCGGCGTGGCGGTGTCCGGGAGAACGGGCGACTCCGGCTCTGCCTGGATGAGTGACCGGGCCCGGCGGTAGAAGCGCATGACCTCCACCAGCATCCGGAGGTAGCGTCCACGCAGCAGGCTGGACGGGCGGGCAACAATCCCCCTGGCGCCGTCGCGCGCCCCGGCGTACTCCAGGCCGCAACCGTCGCAGCGGATGGACATGCTCATTTCGGAATCCTGGGTTTCCACGCCCAGCTCGGCGAACAGCCTCAGCAGCGTGGGGTAGGTCCGCTCGTTATGGACGATGAAGCCGGTATCAATCCCCAGGGCTTGGCCATCCTGCTGAGGCACGCTGTGCGTGTGGGCATGGCCACCCAACCGCGTGTCCGCTTCGAAGAGGGTCACGTTGTCCTGCCGGTTAAGGACGTAGGCCGCCGTCAGGCCGGCCACGCCGCTGCCGATGACCGCTATGCGTCTGCCCGCGCCGCCACTTCGGGTGGGGATCAGTGACAATTTTTGCTCCTCTGCTGAACATTGCCGTTGGGTAGTCAAGGGCAGTTCGGAACGGTGAGAGGCCCGGATGGGTAAAACTGCCGGCTTCTTTTTCGCCGGCAACCCGGCAGAGTAGTGTGGGCGGGTGGTTAATCCCGTACATCTGAAGACACTGCTCGAAGTGACGCGGCTCGGCTCATTTGCGGCAGCAGCAGCCCGGCTCGGGTACACGGCGTCGGCGGTTTCACAGCAGATGTCCGCCCTCGAACGGGACACGGGGGTAGTCCTCTTCCAGCGCTCGGCCCGCAGCGTGGTCCCCACGGAGGCAGCCGAGGTGATGACCCGGCACGCCGCCAAGGTCCTCACGGACATCGAGGCGCTGATGGCCGCCGCTTCAAGGACCCAGGACAGCGCCAGCCAGGAGCTCAGGCTGGGAATCTTTCCCAGCCTGGCTACCTACGTCCTCCCCCGGATCCTGCAGAATCCGGCCTGGAAGAACCTGGGGATCGACCTCAGGGTCTCAGTGGCGGAGCCGTCCCAGACCATCCAGGGACTGCGGACCGGCGGGGATCTTGATGTGGCGCTGGTCTTCCAGGTGGGCCAGTCCGGGCTCGCGTGGCCGCACACCATCAACAGGCAGTGGATCGGTGACGACAACTTCCGCGTGGTGCTGCCCGCCGGCTGGGGTTTCCGTTCCGATGCCAAGGTCGCCGCGGACCATCTGTCCGAGATGCCGTGGATCATGCACCACCCCGGCACTCCCGACGCGGTGGTGATCGAGCGGCTCTTCGCAAGCTGCAACCTGCATCCGCGGGTGGTGGCCCATAGCGACGACTTCCATGCCAGCCTGGAGATGGCGGCGGCCGGACTGGGCGCCGCCCTGGTGCCGGAACTGGCGCTGCGGCACCGGCCGGCCGGGGTGGTGGTGCTGGACGTTCCGGAGATCCGGCTGGCCCGCAACGTTTTCGCGCTCCTGATCAATGAGAAGAAAACCGCCCGCGTGCAGCTGTTCGTGGACCTGCTGGCCGAAACATTCGCAGGCCTGGGGACAACAGGCAATTAGGGCCGAATGCTGGAACGGACCGCTTTTCGGGTCTATGTTGAAGATATGAACAGGGTAGCGAGCCAGCACTTTGGAGAAATCGAGCTCAACCACGGCGAGGATCACAACATTGCCGCTAAACATGAGCTCGGCGGAACCACACTGGAACTCGACCTGAACATCAACGCGCACGACCACTTTGACGAAGCAGCCATGCACAAGGTGGACTACCGGCTCCGCTACCTCCCAGAGCTCGTTGACGAGGTCCGCGACATGATCGCCGAAGAGCTGGAGCAGGAGGGCACCAGCCCCCAGGAGTACCTGCGCTTCCACTGCAACGCCCTCAAGGACGAGCACCTGAAGAAAGTCTTCGGCGTCGAAGACCGCAGCCAGCTCACCAACGCTGTGTTCCTCAAGGCCCTGAAGCTCGGCCATGTCGGCATCTATCCGGGGCAGCCGGAGCGCTATTTCGTCCTTGATTTCACGCTCGGCTCGCACTTCACTGACGAGGTCCTTGTGGTGTCAGCCGACGAGGACGGCGTGGTTGACGACGAAATCCTCTGGGAATCCTGAACAAAACCACTGCATAAAGCCCGACGGCGGCCGGTCACTTAGGTGACCGGCCGCCGCTTATTGGGGTGCTTTAGTTACTTGGCTGCTACTGCTGTGCTGCCTGCAGCAGTTCGGCGCGGACCGTCTTGGTGGCCTTGACCAGGTTGCGCAGGGACTCTTCGGTCTCGGCGTAGCCGCGGGTCTTCAGGCCGCAGTCCGGGTTGACCCAGAGCTGGCGGGACGGGACGTGCTTGACGGCGGTGCTGAGCAGTTCGGTGACTTCCTCCTCGCCGGGAACGCGCGGCGAGTGGATGTCGTAGACGCCCGGGCCCACGCCGCGGCCGAAGCCGTGGGACTCGAGGTCGTGGACAACCTCCATGCGTGAACGGGCGGCCTCGATGGAGGTCACATCCGCGTCCAGTCCGTCGATGGCGTCGATGATGGCGCCGAATTCGGAGTAGCACAGGTGGGTGTGGATCTGGGTGGCGTCAGCAGCACCGGCGGTGGACAGGCGGAACGAGTTCACGGACCAGTCAAGGTACGCTGCGTGGTCTGCCTTGCGCAGCGGGAGGAGTTCGCGGAGGGCCGGCTCGTCCACCTGGATGACCTTGATACCGGCCGCTTCGAGGTCAGCGATCTCGTCGCGAAGCGCCAGTCCAACCTGGTTGGCGGTCTCGCCGAGCGGCTGGTCGTCGCGGACGAAGGACCAGGCCAGGATGGTGACCGGACCGGTGAGCATGCCCTTCATCGGCTTGCTGGTCAGGGACTGGGCGTACTCGGCCCAGGCAACCGTGATGGGGGCGCTGCGGGTGACGTCGCCCCAGAGGATGGACGGACGGGTGCAGCGGGAGCCGTAGGACTGGACCCAGCCGTGGACCGTGACGTCAAAGCCTTCGAGGTTCTCGGCGAAGTACTGCACCATGTCGTTGCGCTCAGGCTCGCCGTGTACCAGGACGTCGTAGCCGAGCTCTTCCTGCAGCTCCACAACGCGCTTGATCTCGTCCTTCATGAGCTGCTCGTACTGCTCGTTGGTGAGGTCACCCTTGTTGTTGCGGGCTCGGGCCGAGCGGATTTCGGAGGTCTGCGGGAACGAGCCGATGGTGGTGGTGGGAAGCGGCGGAAGGTGCAGGGCCTCTTCCTGGGCGGCTTCGCGGACCGAGTACTCGGAGCGGTTGAAGTCTGCGGCGGTCAGTGCTTCGGTGCGGGCGCGGACGTCGTCGCGACGGACTCCTTCAGCGGTTGCACGGGAAGCGATCACGGCGGAAGCTTCATCGATGGCGGCCTTGGCCGAAGCGGGCTCGGCGAGGTAGGCGGCGAGAGTCTTGACTTCCACGGCCTTCTGGTCGGAGAACGCAAGCCAGCTGCGCAGCTGCTCGGACAGCTGGGTTTCCTCAGCGACGTCGTGCGGGACGTGCTGGGTGGACGTGGAGGTGCTGACGGCAAGCTTGCCGGCTGCGGCCTTCAGCTCGTCCAGCTTGGCAGCGGACGCGGCGAGGTCGTTGCGCCAGATGTTGTGGCCGTCAACCACACCGGCAACCAGGGTCTTGTCGCCGAGGCCGGCGAGGGCTGCTGCAGACGGTACTGCGCCCTTGAAGATGTCAATGTGCAGAGCATCAATGTTGGTCGCGGCAAGGGTGCCGAGCTGCCCATCAAGCGAGCCGTACGGCGTGGAGACGAGGATCTGCGGACGCTTCGCAGCCGCGGTGAGGACCTCGTAAGCCCGGGCGACGGCGGCCTGGATCTCCTCGGCGGAGGTGTCCTGGTCGACCACCAGTGCAGGCTCGTCGAGCTGGATCCAGCTGGCGCCCGCTTCGGCGAGCTTTTCGAGCAGCTGGACGTAGACGGGCAGGATGTCCTCGAGTCGGGACAGCGGCGCGAAACCGGCCGGTGCGTCGTCTGATGCCTTGGACAGCAGGAGGTACGTGACCGGGCCAACGATGTACGGGCGGGTCTCGATGCCGTTGGCAAGGGCGAAAGCGAACTCTTCAACCTTGGCGGTGGACGCGAGGGTGAACTCGGTCTCCGGGCCGATCTCCGGAACCAGGTAGTGGTAGTTGGTGTCGAACCACTTGGTCATTTCCAGCGGCTGCTGTTCCTTGTTGCCGCGGGCCAGGGTGAAGTAGCCGTCGATGTCCAGCTGTCCCTCAGCGTTGAGGAGCTTGCCGAAGCGGGCCGGGACCGCACCGAGGTGTGCCGTGGTATCCAGGACCTGGTCGTAGAAGGAGAACGTGCCAGGCACGGCGGCAGCCTCGGTCAGGCCGAGTTCCTGCAGGCGCTTGGCGATGGTGAGCTGGATGTCCTTGGCGGCGGCGTCGAGGGCAGCGGCGTCGATTTTGCCGGCCCAGTACGCTTCGACGGCCTTCTTCAGTTCGCGGCGGCGGCCGATGCGCGGGTAGCCGAGGAGCGAGGCAGCTGGAAACGGAGTGTTAATTTCAGTCATGGAAGATTCCTTGGAGTGGTGAGACGGTTCGGGAGGTCTTGGCAGATATCTGGGAATCAGCTGGCCAGCTGGCGCCGGGCAACGGCGCTGCGGCGGCTGGCTGAGCGTGAGTGGCGCGGAAGAGCCAGTTTGTCCAGCACCTCAAGCGCGCTCTGGTGTTCGTTGAAGGTGTAGAGGTGGATGCCCGGTGCACCGGCTTGGAGGGCCGCATTGGCCAGGTCCACCGTCGCCCGGACGCCGATCCGGAGCCGTTCGGCGTCGGTGTCGGCTGCGGCGAGGCGTTCCATGAGCTCGGGGGACGGCTCAACGCCGGTCAGTTCACCAAGCCGTGTGACGCGGCGGAGGCTGGTGAGGGGCATAACGCCCGGAATGATCGGGATGGTGACGCCGGCCCGGCGGGCCCGGGTGACCAGTTCCGCGTACTGCCCCGCGTGGAAGAAGACCTGGGTGATGGCAAAGTCTGCCCCGGACCGCTGCTTGGCCAGCAGCACCTCAACGTCGTGTTCCTCGCTGGGCGACTCCGGATGCCGCGTGGGATAAGCGGCGACGCCGACAGCGATCTTGCCAGCGCACAGCAGGGCCGAACGCCGCTGCTCCACACGCCTGATCAGTTCAATCAGATCCTGCGCGTAGGTCAGCGATCCCTCCGCGGGCTTCCCGCCGTCCTTGGGCATGTCGCCGCGGAGGGCGAGGATGCCGCGCACGCCGGTGTCCAGCAGTTCACCGATGATCTCAGCCAGTTCCAGCGGGGTGTTGCCGACGCAGGTCAGGTGGGCCAGGGGCCGCAGCGTGGTTTCCTGGACCAGCCGGTGGATGAGTTCGAGCGCTGTGTCCCGGTTGGAGCCGCTGGCACCGTAGGTGACGGCGACGTAGTCCGGGTCGGTGGTCTCAAGCTCACGGATGGTGTTCCACAGCGATTCCGCGGCAGCCGGGGACCGGGGCGGGAAAAGCTCATAGGAAAGCGCCACCGGGGCGGTATCTGAGAGGTTGGGATGGGTGTCAATAAGGCTTGGTGGTGACATTTGCGTCCTTGGCTTTGGGCCATTGGCGGCAATATACGTCGACGTTGCGACTGTATTGCCGTCAATGAATTGAGTTTGGGGAACACGGAAGGAACTCCACTAGGACGCAGCCGCGACTGTTACGCCTGGAATGAAGTTGTCCGTGAGCAAATGTCAGGCCCACATGGGGGCACCCACACCCTCCGCAACGGAGGATCGCTGACACGTTACCGCGGTAACTTGTATAGAACTCTAGGAGTCCTTCCGGAAGCGTTCAAGTTGACCGCCGAATTAAGACGCAGCTTTACGCCGTATTTCACCGTGCCGCAGAATTTTGTTCGCCACTGTGGCGGCTACCAGGGCTTGTCCGGTCCTGCACCGTAATCGCCGTCCCTGAGGTACTCGTCGCGCTCCTGGCCGTTGTTGCGTTCCAGCTGGGAGTTCCGGGCGCTGTCTTTGAGCTCCTCGAGCTGGGTTTGCTGCCCAGGATCGGGCTCTGCCGGAGCTTGCGGCTTTTCGCCTTCGGGCTGCTCCCCCGCACCCTCCCCGGCCCTGGCGTCCTCGGATTTTTGCCGGAGCCGGGCTTCTGCCTGGTCCAGCTTCTCTCCCGGGGCCGGGGCGGCCGACTGGTCGGAGGCCGCCAGGCAGCCGTCAGGCGCGGCGTCCACAACGGCCAGCGCTTCGGCGAAAAGCTGCCCCGCCGCCGTCGGGTCCTTGGCAGCCAGCCGGGCATCACCAAGCCGTTCGATGCTGAGTACCAGGTTGACGCGGATGACGCAGTCATCATTTGGCCCGGTGAGCGCCAGGGCCTCCTCAAAACGCTTCCGTGCTGCCTCGAAGTCCCCGGCCAGGGCCCGGGCGTCCCCCTCGGCGAAAGGTGCCTTGTGCGGTTCGATGACATTGACGGTGCCCAACCCCGCCGCCGCGGAGCCCACCGCGTCGGCGTCACGGTGTTCAAATCCCGTGGCCGCCTGGCCCGCGAGAACGCCGAGGCTAAGCAGCTTAAGTGACAGGCAAAGGACCAGGAGCACGGGCAAACCGGACCAGAGAAGAAGGAGCCTCCGGCGCCTGAGCATGGTAGGTGCCGTCGAAGAATGATCCGGGTTCACTTAGATGCCCCCTGCACAGGTTGACGGTCACGGCTGGACGGCGAAGTTTGTGACGGCCCGGGCTGGCTTGGCGGCCCTGTGTGACCCAACTTCCTGTGCTGACTCAACGGCCGGAGTTCACGCAACTGCCGCAGCAGCAGGACCGTTTCCCGGAGGGCCAGCAGGAACGCCCCGGCCGCCAGGATCCAATACAGTTCCATCCGCCCTTCAAGGCTGTTGCCCCCTTCCCCGCGGTGCAGGGCGCCGGGATTGGCGTCCTGCAGCATGGGCGCGGCAGCGTCACCTGCCGAACGGTGCACATAGGGAACCTCGAGGTCGGCTGCGATGCGCCGGAGCTGGGCCTCGTCCAGCATGGAGAGGGCGTCCCGGCCGGTCCCGCCGCTTCGGTCGCGGATGTAGCCTGCGTCGTCGGGGCCTGGCCCGGTGTTTTCCTTCATCCGTCCGCCCTCGGCTGTCCCGTAGCCCAGCACGGCTCCCCCGCTGACCAGCCCCGTGTCCACGCGCATCGGTGCTGGAACCTTTCCGCTGGTCTGTTCCCCGTCACCGAGATAGAAAACGATGCGCGGCCGTTCGGGATGGCTGTCGCGGGCAGCCCGGAGCCGCTCGTCCAGCAGTTTCGCCGCCACGGTGACGCTGCTTCCTTTGGAATAGGCCGCGACCTGCGGTTCCAGCACGGTGACGAGGGTGTCCAGTGCGGACGTGTCAGTGGTCAGCGGCATCCGGACGGCAGCGTTGGTGTCAAAGGTGATCAGCGAAAAGCGCGCACCGGCCAGGCGTTCGGCAATGGCACTGATGTCCGCACGGACTCCCTCCAGCCGTGGCAGGGAATCTCCGTAGTCCTCGGCTGCGATGCTGCTGGTGGTGTCGACAACAAAGAAGACGTTGATTTCCGCCGTCGCCGCCTCCGCGCTTCCGCCCGGGATGCCGGGCCGAAGCGCCGCCCCCACAACGAGCAGCACGAGTATCCCGCGGAGCACCCCGTCGCGGCCTGAGCCCGGCCCCCGGCGGGGGTTCCGCCGTCGGACACTGATGACCTGCCAACCCAGGAACAGCACGACGGCGGCGGCCAGCGGCAGCATCACCCACGCTGGCAGTACCGGAAGCAGCGTCATGGCCTGAGCCGCCAGGACGCGCCGGCCAGGACCAGGCCGGAGAGGAGGGCGAGCGCCAGGGGAAGGTCCGGACGGTCCGAGACCACGGCACGGGGCGCACCCTGGATGGCGGCTGTTTCTGTTGCCTGGACATCCCGGACGATGCCTGCCACGGCTTCCGGGCTGTCCAGCGCGTAGTAGGCTCCGCCGGTCGTTTCGGCCGTGGCCCTCAGCAAGGCACCCGGCTGTTTGGAGTCAGTGCCGTAGTCGAAGTCGCCGGGGTTCAGGGCGTAGACGCGGATGTCCCGTTCCTTGGCGAGCGCACCCGCCTGTTCCAGCGTGAAGATCGGATCGCCGGAAAGAAAGTTGTCGGTCGCCAGCACTACTGACCGCGAGCGCGGAGGCGTCTTGGCTCCAGGCATTTTGCCCTGGGGCGTGGCGTCGGTAGCAGGGAAGCTCTCCACGCAGCTGGCCAGTCCGTCGCCGATCAGGGACGAGCCGCGCCCATTCCAGGTGCCGTCCAGGAAGCCTGAGCTCCCGGCTTCACCGTTGAAGGCGTCCTTCGCCATTGTCAGTTGCTCCTGCACATAGCTGTAGTCATCGGTTAGGGGAAAGACCTGGACCGCGCTGCTGTCGAAGATCGTGAGCCCAATCCGTTCACCGTCGAAGTCGGCGGCTAGTTCGGTGAAGACCTCCACCACTTCGGCGTCGGCGCTGCTCATGGATCCGGACGCGTCCAGGCACAGGATGATGTCCCGGTTGTGTTGCTCGGGCCGGATGGTGGTCATGTTTACGGGCCGGGCCGCGGCGATGGCAGCCGAGACCACCAGGGTCAGGGCGGCGACCGCCGCGACCGCAAGCCAGCGCCGGTACCGCCGGAGGGCGCGCTGGTACTCGGGCAGCGCGGTGAGGCGGTCCGCGTTGGCAACGGGCCGCCGTCGGGCGTTGTCCCGGGAGTCTTTGCGCAACACCAGCCAGGCGGCACCGGCTGACGCGGCCGCTGCGATCGGAAGGAGCCACCAGAACATCAGTTCCATGCGCGCACCGCCTGGCGGGCCGTCTCGGCTGACCGGGCCAGCGGCGGCAGCGGTTCCGCGCCGAACTCGCCGGGGTAGAGCCGGCCAACGGCTGTGGCCGCTGCGGGCAGGGGATGGCTGTCCAGCTCCGCCAGCGTCATCCTGGGGGCATCAACGCCCGTGACGTCGCGGGTAAACTTCCGGACCAGGAGGCTGAGTTCCTGGTGGGATGCCCGGGACGTCAGCCGTCCTGCTGCGGCATCGGTTTCCACGGCATCGATCCTCTGCAGGTACGCTTCCTTGAGGCTGTGGATGTCCGACGGCGGCGTGAACCGCGGCGCTGCCGCCGGCACCGGGCGTTTACGGGTGCTCAGGTAAACGAAGAAGTACCAGCCCACGACGAGGACCAGCAACCCGATCCCTGCCCACAGCCAGAGCGGGCTGTACTGGAGCGGTGCGTAGAACCCGCCGTTATCCTGCACGCCGGTGCCGTTCCAGCAAGGCAAACAGTTCCGTCATGACATCCTGGCTGTTGGCCACGTGGCCCTCCGAAATCCCGACGCTGCGCAGCATGGCATGCCGGCCGGCGTCCCGTCCCGCTGTGGCCGTTGCGTATGCGGCAGCTACTGCGGGTGACTCGGCGATCCGGCTGGGCAGCGGCGAAGTGTCCGCCACACTGAACGCATCTCCCGCCCGCCCGGCGCCGGCAAGGTCGGCGTCGCGGATGGTGAGCCAAAGGATCTCGTGCTGCGCCCGCAGCCGGCGGAGCAGCTGCTCCAGGCCAGGGTTCGCGGCCAGCTCGTCTCCGACGACGAACAGCAGCTTCCGTCCTTTAACAGTGCGCGCCACATGGCGCAGTTGCTCTTCGAGCCGGCTGGGACCGCTGTCCAGGCTGGCCCGGGAGCGGACCTCCTGCAGCAGCCGTTCCAGGTGGGCTTCCCCAGCCTTGGCCGGAATGGTGCGGGAACCAAAGGCATCGCCACAGACCAGTCCCACCACGTCGCCGTGCCGGTGTGCCAGGTAAGCCATGACGCCAAGGGCCATCACGGCGATGTCCTTCTTGGGTTCGCCGTCGCGGGATCCGGCCGCCATGTTCCGGCCGGTATCGGCAATCAGCATAAGGGTCTGCCGCCGTACGGCCACATACCGCTTGATCAGCGGGGAGCCGTGGCGGGCGGAGGCCTTCCAGTCGATGTCCCGGACCTCATCCCCCGGAACATATGCCCGGAGGTCATCGAAGTCCAGGCTGCGGCCCCGGAAGACTGAACCGTATTCGCCGTCAAGGATGCCGCGGGCTTTCCGGTGGGCGAAGATGGACATCTTCGACTTCACGCGTGTAAGCAGGCTGGTCACCTGGGGCTCAGGGTATCTGGACGGATGCCACGATGGCATCGACTACGGTCTCGACCGGTACTTCCTCCGCCACTGCTTCGAAGCCCAGGATGAGGCGGTGCCGCAGTACCCGGTGCGCGAGGGATTTGACGTCCTCCGGGATGACGTGGTCGCGGCCGTTGATGAGGGCCACCGCCCGCGCCGCCTGGCTGAACGCGATGCTGGCGCGGGGGCTGGCGCCGAATTCGATGAAGCCTGCCAGCCGCCGGTCGATGTACTGCCCGGCATTACGCGTCACGAACACCAGGCCCACGATGTAGTTGATAATGGCCGGATCGATATAGATGCGCTTCACCAGTTCCTGGACCCCCACCACGGCATCCAGGGACGCAGCCGCCGCCGGAATCTGCTCCGGAGTGTAGACCCCTGCGTCGATGCGCCGAATGATCTCTGCTTCCTCTGCCGGTGAGGGGTAGTCCAGCACGTCCTTGAGCATAAAGCGGTCCATCTGGGCTTCGGGCAGCTGATAGGTGCCCTCCTGCTCGATCGGATTTTGCGTCGCGAGCACCAGGAACGGCGACGGAAGCTTGTACTCCTGTCCCCCGATGGACGTCTGCCGCTCCTGCATGGCTTCCAGCATGGCGCTCTGGGTCTTGGCGCTTGAGCGGTTGATCTCATCGAGGAGGACGATGTTGGCGTGGACGGGCCCCAACTGGGTAATGAAGGTTCCCTTGGCGGCGTCATAGATCTGAGTGCCGACGATGTCACTGGGCAACAGGTCCGGGGTGCATTGGATCCGGCGGAACTCGGCGCTCACGGACTCCGCCACCGTCTGCGCCGCCGTGGTCTTGGCCAGGCCCGGCACGCTCTCCAGCAGGATGTGCCCGCCGGTCATCAGGCCTATCAGGAGCGATTCACGCAGCCGGGACTGCCCTACGACCTTCGCGTCGAAGCTTCGGGAGATGTTCGCCACGACTTGCTGCGCGCGGGCCAGTTCCGCCGGTTCTATTCTCGCGGATGTACTGGTCTGAAGCACTGGATTCCCCCTGGTTGGCCGGGGCGGCAGGCCGTTGCCTGCCGACTGCACCCCGCCCGCCATACTATCCAAGCCACCAGTGGCAACCCGTGCAATGGGGACCCCTCCCCATCCGTGGCCCTCAGGTCTATTCTGTTGCAATGAGCGAGCTTCCAGCCAGTTACAAGCAGTTCCTCGCCGACAAGAGCGAGAGCTTCATCCTTGCCGTCAAGCCTGTCCTGCAGCAGTCCGCTGCCGACCAGTTGCACGGGGTCCGGGTCACCTACAACGTGGGTCCCACCGGCCATCAGGCCCACCTCGACGACAGCATTCCTTTTGGAGTGGTGGTCGAGGATATCGACTGAGTGCCACGCACCGGAAGCCAGCGGCTTCCGGAGCCTATGCAGCGTTCCTGCCCGGCACTACTATTTGGCATATACGCCACGTGTGGTCTCACGCCCGTTGTCCGGTACCCGCGGACTGAAACGGGCGTCTCAGCCCAGCTCGGGCCTTGGCACCGGACTTGCGCCGGAACTCCGGGTAGTAGGAGTCCGCTATGGGCAATGGCAGATTTGCAGCCGTCGCAGTGGCCAGCGCGGCTTTGATCCTTGGATCGCTTCCAGGGCTGAGCGTGTGGCAGACAGCATCGCCTGAGCTGCAGGCAGCGCCCGTCGTCGTCGACGGAGAAGCTTCGGCGCTGGCGGCAGTGATCCCGGCAGTTCCCGGACAGCTGCACGTGACCACGGCGGGTGACTATTCCTCGAGTGCGGCCGCTGCGGGTGTCCTGGCAAGGATCGGTGCCATCGCGCCCGACCTCCATTTTGCCCTCGGTGACCTGTCGTACGGGGCCACGGGCGCGGAACAGGCCTGGTGCGATCTTGTGACGTCGAATGCAGGTGCGGGGTTTCCGTTCGAACTGGTGTCAGGAAACCACGAAAGCAACGGCCAGAACGGAAACATCAACGACTTTGCCGCATGCCTGCCAAATCAATTGCCGGGCGTGATCGGTTCTTATGGCCGTCAGTACTATGTGGATGTCCCTCAACAGGACCCCGTCGCCAGGTTCATCATGATATCCCCGGGTATTCCCTTCTCCGATGGAACCTGGAACTACTCGGCCGGCAGCACACGCTACAACTGGACGTCAGCAGCCATCGATGGCGCCAGGGCCGCCTCCATCCCCTGGGTCGTTGTCGGAATGCACACGCCGTGCCTGTCCGTGGGGCAATACAGTTGCGTAGCCGGGGCCGACATCACCAACCTGATGGTGACTAAAAAGGTGGATCTGGTGATGAACGGCCACGAGCACCTGTATCAGCGCAGTAAGCAACTTGCCACCGGGACCGGCTGCACCGGGCTCGTCCCGGGTACCTATGACGCTGACTGTGTGCGGGACGCCGACAACGCACTTTCCAAAGGCACAGGAACCGTCTTCACGACGGTGGGCACCGGCGGAGTGGCCTTGAGGGATGTCAACGCCGCGGATCCTGAGGCTCCCTATTTCGCTGCCTATTCGGGGCTCAACGCCAGCCCAAGCCACGGGTTGCTGGACCTGCAGTTCACTGAGACCTCACTCACGGGACGTTTTGTAGCCACGGCAGGCAGCTTCCAGGATGATTTCAGCATCGTTCCCGGCACTGGAAACGCTTCACCCGTAGCTTCCTTCACCAGCAGCTGCACGGCGCTGCAGTGCAGCTTTGACGGCTCCGCGTCCTCGGATCCGGATGGATCCATAACGTCGCATGCGTGGGACTTCGGTGATGGAACCACCGCGAGCTCTGCCACGGCATCACGGACCTATGCCGCAGCCGGGACGTACACTGTCACGCTCACCGTGACTGACAACGCCGGTGCCACGGCCTCCACCGCCACGCAGGTGACCGTCGGGGCCACGCCCCTGTTGGCCTCGGACGCGTTCGGCAGGACAGTCACCAACGGGCTTGGTTCCGCAGACGTCGGCGGGCCCTGGACGACTACCGGCAGTTCCTCTGCGTACTCCGTGTCCGGCGGAACGGGCAGGATTCGCATCTCTGCGCCCGCCGTGGGGAACAACGCGTACCTTGGCTCGGTCTCGTCAGCTGCCACGGACTTTTACATTTCTCTGGCAACGGACAAGCCCACGACCGGCAGTGGACTTTACGCCTCCCTGATCGGGCGCCGGGTCATCGGCAGTGGTGAATACCGGGCCAATGTGAGCCTCAAGTCCACCGGTGCCGTCAACCTCAGCCTTGTGCGGGCTGCCGCCAACGGCGCGGAGACTACTATTGCGAGCGCAGTGACAATAGCAGGCCTGAACTATGCGGTGGGCGACCGCCTGGGCATCCGGCTGCAGGTCACGGGCACTAATCCCAGCACCATTCGAGCCCGGGTGTGGGAACTTGGAACAGCCGAGCCGACCACCTGGCAGCGTACGGCCACCGATTCGACATCGGCTCTGCAGGTGCCGGGCAGCATAGGGATCGTGACATACCTCTCCGGCAGCGCGACGAATGCCCCTATAACTGTGCTGCTTGACGATCTCCGCGCAGCTGCGCCGTAGGCGGGCTTGACGACAGCGGGGGCTCTCGCTGCGCCGGGCAGGTTCACCCCTTCATGGCCCCCGTCAGTGCGAAGGAACTGCCGGCGCCCCGCGCCACGATGACATACAGGGCGAGGACCGGAACTGAATAGAGGATGGAGAACGCCGCCAGCTGGCCGTAGGCCACTGCGCCGTGCTGTCCGAAGAAACTGAAGATGGAAACTGCGGCGGGCTGCCGAGCCTCGGACAGCAGCAGCACAAACGGGACGAAGAAGTTCCCCCACGCCTGGATGAAGACAAAGATGAACACCACGCCCAGGCCTTGGCGCATGAGCGGAAGGACGATGGTGCGCAGGGCGGTCAGCCCGGAGGCGCCGTCGACCCACGCGGCCTCCTCGAGTGAAAGAGGCACTGCGTCCATAAAATTCTTGGTCATCCAAATGGCCATCGGGAGCGTGGTTGTGGCCATGAAGAAAATTGTGGCTGGCATGGAGTCCAACAGTTCGAGCTGGACGAACAGCCCGTAGACCGGCACCATGATGGCGGTGACGGGAAGGCACGTGCCAAACAGGACGGCGTACAGGAACGGCCTGTTAAACCTGGACTGGTAGCGGGAGAGCGGGTAGGCCGCCAGCACTGCGGCGGCGAGGTTGACTGCCGCAGTGCCTGCGGAGAGCACCATGCTGTTCCACAGGGGCTGGAACAGCAGGCCCGGCGTCATGACCGCGACAAAGTTCTCCAGCGACGCTTCGCCCGGAACCCGCGTCTGGTGGCCCGCACCCGCGTCCACGGACGCGAACACCAGCCACAGCAGCGGCAGCACAAAGCATGCCCCGATCAGCAGCAGGGCTGCGTCCGCCGGAAGCCTGGCACGCCGGCGGCTGCGGGAGGGCCTGGCCTGCCGTGCACGCCGGGAGGCCTGTGCCGCCGTCGTCATGGCTTGCCCTGACGGAGGAGGCGGACGTAGGCCGCGCCGAAGATAGCCCCGATCAGGATCAGCACGGACGCCACCGCCGTGCCATAACCGATGTCCCCGAACTTGAATGCCTCAACGTACGCCAGCACGGGCAGCGTTGTGCTGGAATTCGAGGGCCCGCCGGCTGTCATGACCCAGACGAGCGTGAAGACGGCCAGTGTCTGCAGCGTGATGAGCATCAGGTTGGTAGCTATACTGCTCCGGATCATGGGGAGCGTGATGAAGGCCAGGCGCTGCCAGCCCCCGGCACCGTCCATCAGCGCCGCCTCTGTCACGTCCGCAGGGATGTCGTCGAGCGCGGCGCGGTACACCAGCATGGAAAAGGCGGTCCCCCGCCAGACATTGGCCAGCATGATCGCCACCATCGGGAACGAGTAAAGCCAGTCCGGCTGGCCAAGGCCCAGCCAGCCCAGCAGCTGGTTCAGCGTCCCGTCGCGGCTGAAATACGCGTACGCGGCAAACGCTGCCACAATCTCCGGAAGCACCCAGGCGGCCACCACCGCAGTTCCGACGACGGCGGCAATGGGCTTCCGCGCCTGCTTCATCAGCACCGCGATGGTGAGTCCGAGCAGGTTCTGCCCCAGGATGGCCGACCCGCCGACGAAGAGAACGGTCAGGCCAAGCGAGAGCGGCAGGACCGGGTCCGTCACCAGCCGCTGGTAGTTATCCAGGCCCACCCAGCCGGGACTGCGCGCGTTGCGTCCGGTCAGTGCGGCGTTGGTGAAGGATGCGTGGAACGCCCACAGCACGGGACCGGCCAGGAATACCAGCAGGAGCAGGATTGCGGGAAGCACCGGCAGCAGGCGTGCCTTGCGCCGCAGCCGGCCGGGCATCCGCGGTGTGGACCGCGGACGCTGGAGGGGAAGAACCGGCACAGGCTACTTCTGGACGGTCTTGTCGCCGCCCACGATGCCTTCCACTGCGGCGTCGTAGTCCGCAGAGGCCTGTTCGGGGGTCTTCGAGCCGGTGATCACCGCTTCGGTGGCTTCCTGCACGGCGGCGGAGATCCGCGGGTAGTCGGCTGTTGCCGGACGGTAATGCGTGACGGACACAAGCTCGGAGACGTCTTTCACGAACGGATTTGCCGACTGGTAGCCGGCGTCGGACGCGACGTCCTCGCGGACCGCGATCTGGGAGCTGGCGACGTTGAATGCCAGCGAGTTCTTCTGGTTCAGCGCGGTGGCCAGGAAGTCAAAGGCCAGGTCAGGGTCCTTGGTCCCTGCTCCCACGGCCAGAGTCCAGCCCCCGGACATGCTGACCCCGCCGGGTGCCTGGCCGTCCTTGGTGGGGAACGCCGCCACGCCCATGTCCGTGCCGTACTCCGGCCATTCGTAGCTGCCGCCTTCCTGCCAGAACGACGGCGCGTAGGACCCTTCCACGGTGGCCCCCATCTTCCCCTGCGGGAGCCATTCCCCGAACACCTTCTTCCACACGTTCGCGTCGAGTGCTTCGGCCGGGGAAACAGCCAGTTGTTCGTCGTAGAGGGTCTTGAGGAACGCCAGAGAATCCGTAAAGCCGTCCGAGCCCACTACCCATTTTTTGGCGTCTGCGTCATACAGTTCGTCGCCGGTGCCGTACAGCAACTCATAGAAGCTCTGCATCACGGTACCTTCCCCGGTGCCCTTGCCCGCATACATGTTGAAGGGCACCACCGTGGGGTCGCTGGCTTTGATTTTCCGCGCGGTCTCAAGGATGTCTTGCCAGGTCCGAGGCTCCCACGGGAGGCTGACGCCGGCAGCGGCGAGGACTTTCTTGTTGTACCAAATGGCACGCGTATCGGTGCCGAGCGGCACCGCGTACGTGCCGCCGTCGTCGCCCAGCCCCGCAGCCTTCGCGGCGTCGTCGAAGGTGTCCCAGTCCTTCCAACGCGCCAGGTGGTCGTCAAGCTTCAGCAGGAAGCCCGCATCCACGTCGGAGCGGACTTTGAAGGTGTCCTCGTAGAAGACATCCGGAGCGGTGGACGGCGACCGGAGGGCAAGGGCCAGCTTCGTGCCGTAGTCGTCATCGTTGGCCTGGATGGGCTGCAGTTCCACTGTGACGCCGTCGTTGGCGGCTTCGAACTCAGCCTTGGCTGACTGGAAGAGGTCATCCAGTGCGACGAAGGAATCCGTCTTCTGGTAAACCACCTTCAGGGTCTTGGCCTGGTCAGCGGGGGCCGCCGGGGAACAGGCACACAGCGCCAAGGCTGCGGCAGCGATCAGGGAGGTTATGCTCAGGGCCCGGCGACGCATGGTGCTCCATTCAGTAAATGGCTGCAGTCCCCGTTGTCTGCGGGCCCCCAGCCGCGGCGATATCCAAATGCTAGATGTGCACCCTGCCGCGGGCAAGGCGCCGCGGGTTCAACTCTCCAAAAGGAGGCGCTGTGCCCGGGGTGCCAGCGTATGCTCCAGGACGAGGCAAGCCGCACCGATGGCGCCCACGTCCTCTCCTACCCCGGTTCCTACTACCTCGATGGTGTGGATGAGGCGGGCTGCGCTGTTGGCGTCCAGGAGGGCCGGGATCTTATCCAGGTACCGCTCAGACAGCCGGCTCCAGTATGGCCCGCCGAAGACAACGCGCTCCACATCAAGGGTGTTGGTGACCACCGATACGGCGCGGGCCACGAGCACTGCCGATTTGTCGATGATGGCGAGGGCCTGCGTGTTTCCTTCATCAGCGAGGTCGCAGAGCCGCGAGAAGCTCTGCTGGACAACGGCACCGCTGTTGTCCGTGCGGGAACCGTCGAGAATGCCGGCGGCTTCTGCCTCAGCCACCAGCACCTGCGGGATCGCCGAGGACTTCACGCAGCCACGCAGGCCGCAGTCGCACACGGGGCCATCTGGATCCACCACGATATGCCCGATTTCGCCGGCATTGCCCGACGTTCCACGGACCACCTCATCATTGAGCACAATGCCGCAGCCTATACCGGTACCCATGTACATAAAGATGAAGCTGCCCGCGCCGCTGGGGCCGCCCGCCCACGTTTCGGCGACGGCGGCGCTGGTAACGTCCTTATCCACCAGGACCGAGTAGCCGGTGGCCTCGGCCAGTGCATTGCGGAGTTCAACCCTGTCCCACCCAGGCAACAGCGGCGGATCCACGACCGTGCCGTTGTCGAGGTCGATGGGGCCGGGAGCGGCCAGGCCCAGACCTGCGATCTTGGCAGTATCCACTCCGGATTCAGTGACAAGCTGCCCAATCTCCATGGCAATGGTTGAGATCACGGCTGCAGGATCGTTCCCGCCCGGCGTCTTGATCCGTGAGTGCTGCACCACGGCGCCTACGAGGTCGAGCACTACGAAGGTTGTCACGGCGGGGTCCAGGTGGACTCCGATCGCGTACATGCCCGAGGGGTTCAGGCGCAGTATGGTGCGCGGCTTGCCCGGGCCGCTGCCTTCCTTGCCGGCTTCCACGATCAGGTGCTGGTCCAGCAGCCGGCGGGAGATGTTGGAAATTGTCTGCGGTGAGAGGCCCACAATCTGTGCGAGCTCCACCCGGCTGAGGCCACCGGAGGACCTGCGGATGGCGTCAAGAATGACCGTGAGGTTGAAGTCCCCCATCCGCGGCAGGTTGGTGCCGCGCCTGGGCGATGGCTGCCGGATCTCGGACACGGATTTCCCCTAAACGTCTTCGTCACTAAATGATGTCTGAATGGTACGTTACCCCTTGTCATCCGCCCATATGTGGAGGCGGGGTCGCGGCGCGGCCCCTTGCTGCCGGGATGACCGCCTCGTGCTGACCGCAACCGTGAACTTCGGGTTTTGGCCCTTGACTGCGGTGGGGCCCACCAGCCGTTCGAGCGCGGGCAGGTAGTTCAGGTGCCGGTTGAAGACCGTCCATAGTTGACCGCCCGGGGTGAGGACCCTGCCTGCAGCTTCAAACATCTTGATTCCGGCGCCCGCATGGACAGTGGCGCCAAGGTGGAAGGGCGGGTTCAGCAGGATGAGGTCCACGCTGGCGTCCGGGAGCGTGCTCATTGCATCGTCCTGGAGGACTTTCACGCGGTCCGAAAGGCCGTTGGCTGCAGCGGTACCCGCGGCGGATGCGACGGCGGCGGCCGACTGGTCGGTGGCGGTGACCACGGAACCCGGATTCTGTCTGGCGTACATGGCGGCCAGGATCCCCGTGCCACAACCCAGGTCCACTGCGTGCCCGGCAGCGGGCATCGCCGGCAGGAACGTCAGCAGGAACCTCGTGCCGATGTCCAGCTTGGGCCCTGCAAAGACGGCGCCGTGAGCGGCGACGTCCAGGTCGAGTTCGGCCAGGTGCTCCACCACGGGAACCGGCTCCGGCCCTGACGCTTCCCTTGCGTCCGCTGCGACGATGACTCGGGACTTCTGCCGGGCAAGCTGCGGCTGGACGGACCCGAAATGCCGTTCCAGCACTGCGTTCATGCCTAACGACATGTGCTTGGCCCGGCCCCCGGCCAGGAGCACCGCCCCGGGTGCGGCGTATCGTGCCACTGCCCCGGCGATGTGGTCCAGTTCTGCCAGGGTCTTCGGCAGTTGCAGCAGGACGAGGTCTGCGCCGGTGAGCAGTTCCTTCCCCAGCGGCAGCTGCTCGAAACGCTTCCCCGTCCCCGGTTCCGGCGGCGTTGAGTCCAGGCCGAGGGCCGCGGCGTTATTCCTGAGGGCCCGCTCGCCGGTGATGAGGTCCTGGTGGACGCGCACCGTGCGTATACCCAGCGTCGCCAGGGCACCCAGCGTGAGGGCACCATAGCGGTCACCGATGACGGCCACGTTGCTGCCGGCACCTGCCCGGTCCGCCGCCGTCTCCAGCAGGAGCCTGTCCGTGGCATCCCAGGCCTGGAGATTCGGGGCCTCCACGTCCGGTCGCCGCCGGAGCGCCCCGAAAACATCCTCAAGAGTGTTTTGTACCACTGGCTGGTGCCGCCTTTTCACTGGATAGGGCCGTAGAGGTTTCGTAGTGAACTCCGGGCAACTTCAGGATGGCCGCCACAGCTGCCCGCCCTGCCCGGTTGGCGCCGATGGTGGACGACGACGGCCCATAGCCCACCAAGTGGACGCGGGGTTCCGCCGCCACTTGCGTGCCGTCCATGGCGATGCCGCCGCCGGGACCACGGAGATGCAGCGGAGCGAGGTGTTCGAGTTCGGCGCGGAACCCGGTAGCCCACAAGATCACGTCAGCGACGAGCAGTTCACCATTCGGCAACCGGACGCCGTCGGGTTCGATGGACGTGAACATCTGACGCCGGTCCAGCGCACCCCTCCTGGCCGCGGCGCGCAGGGCGGGCGTCCAGATCAGGCCGGTGACCGCCACCACGCTTTGCGGCGGCAGCCCCTGGCGCACCCGCTCCTCCACCAGCGCTACGGCGTTGTGGCCAGCCTGGGCGTCGAACTCGGCGTCCCTCCATTCTGGCTCCCTGCGGGTAAACCAGCTCGTGGTGGTCACTTGGGAGATTTCGTCCAGGAGGCCGACGGCGGAAATACCTCCGCCAACCACGATGACGTGCCGGCCGCGGAACTCCTCCGCTGCAACATAATCGGCCACGTGCAGTTGCCTGCCCCGGAAGGTGAACTGTCCCGGGTAGATGGGCCAGAACGGCCTGGTCCAGGTGCCCGTGGCGTTGATGACCGCTTTCGCGGACCAGTCGCCGTCGGAGGTGGTGATACCCAGCCGGCCGTGGGGGTCTGCGTCTTCCCGCGTGACCCCCGTGACTTTGACCGGCCGCCTGATGGCTAGTCCGAGGTCCTGCTCATAGCCGGCAAAGTAGCGTGCCAGGAACTCCGAGCTGGGTTCTGCCGGGTCCACCACTGGCTTGGCGATGCCCGGGAGGTCGCTGATACCGTTGACCGTGGCCATCCGGAGGCTTTTCCAGCGGTGCCGCCAGGCACCTCCCGGGCCCTCCTCGGCGTCGAACACGGCATATGTCGCGGCGCCAAGGGCACCGGCAGGGCTGAATCCCCGGCGCTGCAGGTGATATGCCGCCGAGAGCCCGGCCTGCCCAGCACCGATCACCGCAACGTCCACCAACTGCTTCTCCATCGCTTCGGGCTCCCGGCTAGGCCTTTTTCACCACGGAGGATTTGAGCTGCATGGGACCGACCCCGTCCACTTTGCAGTCGATGTCGTGGTCACCCACGCCATCCAGCAGCCGGATGCCGCGCACTTTCGTGCCTACCTTGATAACACTGGAACTGCCCTTGATCTTGAGGTCCTTGATGACGGTGACTGTATCGCCGTCGGCCAGGACGTTGCCTACCGCGTCCTTGATCACTCGCGCTTCCGTCGCTGCCCCGTCGTCGTCGCCGACGGCTTCTGGGGCCCACTCATTGCCGCATTCCGGGCAGACCAGGAGTGCGCCCATCTCGTAGGCGAACGGGCTTGAGCAGGCAGGACAAGGAGGAAGCGTGTCAGTCACCTCCCAATGATAATCGGGCTTCATTACTTGCCAGCGCAGACAGAAAAGTGTCCCGCAATCGCTGACATGTGCCCACCGCCGCCGTACTGTAGGCGCATGGCGGAAGAGAGGTCACCCATCATGAAAAACACCACTGCTGCATCAAGGCTGGCCAGGGCGCTGGGCATTGTCCTGGGAACAAAGGAAATCCCGTTCCGGCTCAAGGCGTGGGACGGATCCGAGGCTGGCCCGTCTGCGGCCCCCGTGCTGGAGTTCCGTAACCGGCGCGCCCTTCGGCGGATCCTCTGGTCCCCGGGCCAGCTTGGGCTGAGCCGGGCATACGTTGCCGGCGACATCGATGCGCCAGGGGACATCTTCGCAGCCTTCACGGCCCTCAGCTCCATGGGAAAGTTCGCCGAGCCAGGACCGTTCAAGCCCCTCACGCCGGCTGAAGTCTGGACATTGCTGAAGACGGCTATCAGGCTCGGGGCCTTGGGACCCAATCCGACCCCTCCGCCGGAAGAGGCGCGTGTCCGGAAGGCAGGGCGCATGCACTCCAAGCGCCGGGACGCCGCCGCGATCTCGCATCATTACGACGTCGGCAACGACTTCTATGCACTGGTTCTGGGACCGTCCATGGTCTACTCCTGCGCAGTATGGGGCACCAGCTTAGGGTCGGATCCCTCAGGTGATGGTCCCGGGGACGGCTCCCCCGACAGCCTGGTGGCCGGGCTCGACGCCGCCCAGGAAGCCAAGATCGACCTCGTGTGCCGCAAGCTCGGGCTGCAACCAGGCATGAGGGTGCTGGACGTCGGCTGCGGCTGGGGCAGTTTCGCCCTCCACGCCGCGGAACGTTACGGGGTCAGCGTGGTCGGGGTAACGCTCTCGAACGAACAGGCAGTCATGGCGCGCAAAAGAGCAGCGGACGCCGGCCTGACGGAAAGAATCGATATCAGGGTCCAGGATTACCGCGACGTGGACGACGGCCCCTTCGACGCCATCAGCTCCATCGGCATGTCCGAACACGTGGGCCGCGAACAGACCCCCCGTTACGTTTCCCGGCTGTACAGCCTGCTCCGGCCCGGCGGCCGGCTGCTGAACCATGCCATCTCGTGGAATGCCGGGCCTACCAGCCCGGACCCGGACTCATTCATTCCCCGCTACGTTTTCCCGGACGGCGAAATGATCAGCCTGGGCGAGATGGTCAGCGCCCTGGAGGCCGGCGGCCTGGAAATCCTCGACGTCGAGGCCCTGCGCAGGCATTACGCGCTGACGCTGCGTGCGTGGGTGCGCCGTCTCGAGGCCAACTGGGATGAGGCTGTGAGGCTGACGAGCCTGGGGCGGGCGAGGATCTGGCGGCTTTACATGGCGTCCAGCGCCCTCGGCTTCGAAGCCGGAATTACGGGCGTAAACCAGGTTCTCGTACAAAGGCCGGGTGGCGCCGAACCCCCGCTTCGCCGCTCCGACTGGACCTGATTCCGACTGGACGCGATTCCGACCGGACCTGATGTGGACCGGCGGGAACCCAGCCGAGACCCCGGCAACAAAAAAACCACCCGCCGGGTGGTTTTTTTGTTTTTGGTGGAGCTGAGGGGACTCGAACCCCTGACCCCCTGCATGCCATGCAGGTGCGCTACCAGCTGCGCCACAGCCCCAAACTTCTGTTTCCTGGGAACTCTCGTTCCCGGAAGCAACCTGATTAGCTTAATGCAGATTTGCCGTAGACGCCAATCGAATACGTTGCTTCCGGGTGCGGCGCGCCCAACGCAGTTCCGCAGGCTGGACGGCGGGACACATTCCGTGGCCGGAAACAAAAACTGGAGTCCAAGCCTCATCGATAAGCTCCAACTCAAGCCCCCGGGGAACCGAATGAACAGCCGCTCCCCCTCCGGCATCTGACTGAACAGCAGGTGCCGCGCCTAGGGGGTGCGGCACCTGCTGTTTGACTCGACGCAGGAAGGGTCAGTGCGCTCCGAGGGTGATGGCGATTTCGTTGGGCACTACGTCCAACTTGGCCGATCCGGTCACCTTGCCGGTGGTCAGATCAACCGAATGTACGGTGCTTGCTGCCGGTTCGGTGACGTAGGCGGTGTTACCTTTGACGACGATGGCGGGGTGGGCGTCCTGCCAATCGACAGGACCTTCCCAAGCCCCGATCACGGGGAATTCGTTGACGATCTTCCCGTCCTTGGGATCCAGAACATGGATCGATCCGTTCGTGGAAAGTATGTAAGCCAGATCCCCGGGTCCACGGGCAATATCCCGGAACGTGTACTTCACTGTCTCGGGAAGCTTGACGACGTTGAAGCTGTGCTTCTGGGTGTCGATGAGGGCTACTGAGTTCAGGAGGTAGCCCTCAGCGTCTGGATCGGTTTTGTAGTCCCCGACCACAATAGGGCTTGTTTCGGAGACGAACGCGTTGCCCATCCGGCCGTACTTATCCGGCGCTTGGAACTTTTCGAACTTGCCTTCGTGGAACAGCAAGGCACCGTCCTCGCAGCCAAAGATCACAGCTTCGCCTGCTGCAGTACCTTCGCCATGGATGGCGGGGCATTCCTTGCTCTCAGCTAACTTGTCCCAGTGGCCATCGTGTGATTCGAGTGCAACCGCACCGGTGCGGGAGGTCTTGTCACCGACGGTGGTAAGAAGTTTCCCGTCCTCCAACACGATTGATACTCCATGGTGCGGAGCGTCAGCTTTGTAAGTTTGCGTTTCGGGCAGGGCGCCGTCTGCTTTGGCCAGGTCTGCAGTTTTCAGGATGGTTGTGGTACCCGTGCCGTCGTCGAACAGGACGGTGTTGCCTGCATGCCGCACGACGTGGCCGGGAGCCGATGCCTCCACTACGAGATCCGTGAGTTTGGGTTCCACCGTGTCCAGTAGTTGGAAGCCGGCTTTCGTGGTGACGAAAACGTGCCGCCCGTCGCCAGCGGCATTGAGCCTGGTGAATTCCTCCGAGTCGAACTTCTTGACGACGTTTAGAGTCTTCCCGTCGAGGATGCTGATGCCTCCCGGGTAGGAGATGGCGACACGTCCGAGCGCGTCAGCCGAAGCGGAGGCGGCAGGGGTTTGGGTATTACTGGCAGGCGTGCTGTTGGCGCAGGCGGACGCCAAGAGCGTCATCCCTGCAACAAGGGCGATGCCTCCCAGGCGCGTATTTCGTTTGCAGATCATATTTCGGTTCCTCATTCTATTTTTGTCAGGCAGGGTTCTGCCTGGGCGTGTGTTATTCGATGTGGTCAAGTCCTGAGTCCTTGGACAATCCGCTCCGTGTTGGCACGCATCATGTCCAGGTAGGTTGCTGCGCCTCCGTCGGGGCCGGTCAGCGATTCGGTGAACAGTTCAGCGACCCGCACATTGAGGCCAGCCTCGCTGGCGAGTACTTGCACCAGGCGGTCGGGCTGGGACGATTCGGCAAAGATGGTTGGGACACCGGCGTCACGGACGGCCTCGCTGAGCTTGCGCAGATCGGCAGCGCTGGGGGCTGCCAAGGTGGTCCCCCCAGGGATGACGGCGCCAACAACGCGGAAATCGAACCGTTCTGCGAGGTAGCCGAAAACATGGTGGTTCGTCACCAAGGCCCGGCGCTCCTTGGGAATGGCAGCAAAAGCATCTGTCATCTCGATGTCCAGCCGGGTGAGTTGATCCCGGTAGGCGTCTGCGCTGGCAGCCAGCCGCCCGGCGTCGAT
Organism: Arthrobacter sp. R4; assembly: GCF_051365025.1. Taxonomy (NCBI): domain Bacteria; kingdom Bacillati; phylum Actinomycetota; class Actinomycetes; order Micrococcales; family Micrococcaceae; genus Arthrobacter; species Arthrobacter sp. R4. Next base: position 75,622 of record NZ_JBLWIJ010000010.1, on the reverse strand, counting down.
TCCTTCAATGTTCCGCGCGGCGGTTTCCATGGCGTTGACGACATCGAGCATGGCGGCAGGATCGGTCCAGAAATGGGGGTCAGGGGTGCCTTCAGCATCTCCGGAGCTGTAGGGCAGGACCTCGACCACGTCCCCCGCCACCAACATTGGCGCACCGGCCTTTGCAGCCCTGTCGAGGTGCTGTTGCAGCCCTCCCTCCAGGCCGAGGCCGTTGGACACCACCAGGTCCGCACTGCCCATGAGGGACGCTTCCTGGGCCGATATTTCAAAGGAGTGCGGATCAGCATTTGGCTGCATGAGAGTAGTCACCTGGACCTGGTCTCCAAGGACCTGTCGCGTCACATCACCCAGAATGTTGGTGGTCACCACAACCTGGGGCTTCTCCGGCGTGATCGGTTGTGAGCAACCGGAAAATATCAGCGCAGCCGCAGCGGCGAGGGCAATCAGCGGCGCGCGCTTCATCGACCGGTCTCCACGAGATGCACGGGCTTTGTGGGCAGCTTGAGGGTCCGGGCAATCCGTGCGTCATCGGCGTAGTCAATTTCATAGACAATGCCCTCCGCCGGTGCGCTGACGTAGGCGCGCTGGCCATCGAGGGTGAGCTGCACTTTTCCAGCCAAGGCTGAATCCGCGAGGGTTGCCGCCAACAGCGGTTCGGTGACCGCGATGCGCTCTTTTGTCGATGCGTCATATACCTGGACCGTGCCGTCAGCGCCAACGACAACTACATGGTGGTCAGGGTCGTCAACTGTTGCCGCGGCGAGTACCGGGGTAGAGGTCGGCAGCCACTCCCAAGCCCGCTGGCGGGTGTTCAGCAGCCAGACTCCGGCATCAGTACTGAGCCCGGCGACCGTGGGCCTGCCCTTCCGTCCATCGAATTCCGTTGCCGGGGCCGCCCCGGCCGGGTAGGGAACCCGTTCGAAGACCGGTGTCACCCCCTCCGTCGTGGCGATCACTGCGCCATCCGCGCAACCGATGACCAGACCCAGCCGGGTGGTGATGCTTCCTGCTGCCGCCGGGCATTCGGTGGTAGCCAACTCCTTGCCGGTAGCGTCGACGGCACGCAACCGCGCAGCCTTCCCTGTGTTGTCGGGCTCGGAGACTACGGCCCCCTCACCCAGGGGGGCGAGGATGCCGGCGTGCGGTTCGGTCTTGAGGCGAAGGGTTTCGGAGATAGTCCCATTGGAGAGCGCCGAGTTATCCAGCAGGATAGCCTCCCCGGAAGAAGGGAAGAACAGCCCCGTTGTACCGGCCGTCGAAAGCATGCCTGTGGCGATAGTGGCTGTGCCCTCGCCTGCAACCCTTCCCAGAGTCTTGGGTTCTGTCCGGTAATAGTGGAAGTGGTCCACGTGATCCCAGGTCCATACGCCGCTATCCACAATGTCCACGCCGGAGCTGGTGGCTGCAAAGACGTAGCGGCCATCAGTACTAACATGGGCCGGCGGACCTACGTGCCCCAACCGGGACTCTGTTCCGGTGAGGAGGTCCAGCATCGAGGCTTCGCCTTCGGCGTCGATCGCCACAAGATGAAGCTGCGGTTCAGCGACCTCGGCCACTCCCGCAATCGCTCCATGCCCATCACCACCGGAGGCCGATTTGCTCGTGTCAGGTTGCGGTTCGGGCTGGGTTGGCGCACTGCCACACCCCGCGACAAAAAGAAGGGCCAGGGCGGCCAGGACTGTTTGCGCTGTTCGGAGATTCATTATTACTTTCCAGTGAGGGATAGAGAAGCGGGGGCCGGCGTAGGCTCGTGAGTGGTTGCCTGCCTGCTTCGCCAGCCGTACAGGCGAGCTCCGGCAGTGGAAAAGACAGCCAGTGTGATCGCGGCTGCGGAGATGGAAGCGCCTGCCGCAGTGCCGGCGTACCAGGAGCACAGCAGTCCGAGACCCACCGCCAATGCGCCAAAAGAGGATGCGCCCACCATGCGGGCGGGAATGCTGCGCGTCCAGGGGCTGGCAGCTACTGCGGGTGCGAGCAACAGCCCAACCACAAGCAAAGATCCGACGGCCTGATATGAAGAAACAACAGCAAGGGTCACGAGTCCCACCAGTGCCAGCTGGGCGAAATGGGGACGAAGGCCCAACGTCACGGCAATCCGGGTATCAAAAGCAGCGGCGACGAAGTTGCGATGGAGGACGACGGCGATAGTGACTGTGATAGTCGCGGCGGCGAGAAGTCCAAGCAAGTCCCCATCGTCCAAAGCGAGAATGTCGCCAAAGAGCATGGCTGTCGCATCGGTAGCGAAAGAGCGTGAATGGGACACGATGATGACGCCGAGGGAGAGCATCGCCACGAACAACAGACCGATGCTCGTGTCGTAGGAAAGGCGACCCCGCCGCTGCAGCGCGCTGATCATCGCGCTCATGATGATGGCGCTCACCGCCCCACCAACGATGGCAGGGGCACCGGTAACTGTTGCCAGAGCTACGCCGGGCAGCATGCCGTGACCTATCGCTTCTCCAAGGAAGGCCATGCCGCGGATTACCACCCAGGTGCCTACGACACCACAGATGAGGGCGACGAGGACGCCGCCAAGGAGAGCCCGCAGAAAGAAGTCTGCGGTAAAAGGTTCGGTCAGCCATTGCACGTGACCACCATAGCCACTATTGATAATGATTATCAATTTCAGCTAAGGTTGAAGAGTGATCCCTTCCGACTATGCCCTTCGCGCTCGACACCTTTATTTCAATTTCGGAGAATCTCCCGCCTTGGCGGACGTTGACATCGATCTGCGATGGGGAACGGTAACGGCGATCGCCGGGCCTAATGGTGCAGGCAAATCCACGCTTATCGAGATCCTTGCAGGCGTACGTAAGCCTCTCCGGGGCACTCTTCATCGCGCCGACGACGTGGCGCTGATGGTCCAGCGGGTCACAACTCCTGATGCACTCCCGCTCACGGTTCGTGACGTGGTGATGATGGGTACGTGGGGTGCATCACCAGGCCGTGCCTCCAAAATCACCAAAGAGGAACGGACAATACGAGTTGCCGACGCCCTGGAACGGGTCCAGCTCACAAACCTCGCATCTTCGCCATTCAACGCCCTTTCCGGCGGCCAGCGCCAACGCGCGTTGCTGGCTCAGGGGATCGCCCGTCAGGCGCGCATCTTCCTGCTCGATGAGCCTGCCGCCGGACTCGACCTCGAGAGCCGCGAGCGGACACGGTCCATACTTGCAGGAGAGGCCAATCGCGGAGCGGCTGTGGCCTGCGTCAGCCACGATGAAGAGTCAGTCGCTGCGGCCGACTGCGTTGTCAGCCTGGAAGGTGGACGCAGAGTCATCTGAGAAGTCGGGTCAGACCGTTGCGGAACGAACCGCTGAAGCCCCACTCCCGATTCCGTGCATGGCCCACTGCACCGATGATCCGCAGATAACCAAAAACCAAAAAAGGAGAGCTACCAAGTTTGGTAACTCTCCTTTAGGTTTTGCTACTGGCCCATTCCGCACCAAGTGTTTGCGGATGTTTCGAACAAAACCAATATGGTGGAGCTGAGGGGACTCGAACCCCTGACCCCCTGCATGCCATGCAGGTGCGCTACCAGCTGCGCCACAGCCCCAGATTTCTTCATTGCTCCAGCGTTTCCCCCGAAGCAACTCAAATATCTTAGAACAGCATTTCCGAAAATTCCAAATCGGGCATATTCGGCCTGCCAGTGCTGCTCCCGGCGTTTTCGCGAAGCGCCTACTCCGCCTCGGAAGCAGCGGCAGCCTTGGCGGAGGTGTCCTCGCCCAACTGGAGGTCCACCACCGGGCAGTCCTTCCACAGCCGCTCCAGGGCGTAGAAAACACGGTCTTCCTCGTGCTGGACGTGGATGACGATGTCGGAGTAGTCCAACAGCACCCAGCGGCCGCCGGAGCGTCCTTCACGACGGACGGGGCGGAGGTCCTGCTTGGACAGTTCCTCTTCAATGCCGTCAACGATGGCGTTGACCTGGCGTTCACTCGGTGCGGAAGCAATGAGGAACACGTCGGCCAATGCCAGGCGCTCACTGACATCCAAGGCCACGATGTCCTGGGCTATCTTGTCCGCGGCCGCTTTGGCTGCGTGGCGGGCTGTGGCGATGGATGAATTTGATGCAGTCACGGGACTCCTTGTAGTTTTCAAAAACGATGATTGGTGGCCGCAGCCAGGTCAGCGCGTGATGCCGCTGATAATAAGCATGATCCCGGAGACCAGGGCGAGGATTCCGAAGGCCAGGACGCAATACTGAATGACACGCATCCTCTTGGCACGGGCGAGCCCTGCTGTTGCCGCGTCCAGCGGCTCCAGTCCGTACGCCGAACTTGCCGGTATCCGTGGCAGGTCATCAAAAAGATCTTCCGACTGCCCGGCCGCTTCAGCCGGGCTGAAGATCACCGGCTTTGGCCGGGTGGAAGCCTTGGCTGCGGCCTCTGCGCGTGCGATCACTCGTGAGCGGCCACTTGCACCAGGGGCGTCGGCGTCGTCGGCTGTCCGCGGGGCCTCAGCCGGACGGCGACCCTTGCCGGCTGATGGCTGGAGTGTGGGTCCCGGATTGGTGACGACCGGGACATAGGACGTTGCCGGCGGCTTCATAACGGGACGGTCAATGCCCGGTACCTTGACGAACTCCAGCGGCGTGACCATGGCGAGGTTGCTTGCCGCGGAAGGGGCAGGGCGGGGCGGGGCGTCCTGAGCCGGCGGGGCTGCCTGTTCTGCCAGTTTCTGCTTGGCCATGGCACGGCGGTTCAGTACAGCCGCACGCTCGGCCAAAGCAATCTGCTCAGCAAGGATTTCCGGGTCCACAGCCTCCGGGTCCAGGGAGGCGATGTGTTCCATTTTGGCCAACTGGTTCTTAGCCTGTTCGGCGATCAGGGACCTGGCCGCCAACGCCTGTTCAACGCTCATGCCATCCGGGATACGTGGGCTGGCAGGCGAAGCAGGGGACTTACGGGACGCGGCAGCTTGTGGTGCTGCCGGAACCGGTGTGGCCTCAGGTTGAGGTGTTTTCGAGGCAGCGCTTTGGCCGGACTCGGGAAGCGCAGGAGCAACAACAGGGTTGGCAGAGGTAACGGCCTGTTCCTTGAGCTGCTGGAGCCGCAGCTGCCGGCGGGTGGGCGGTCCGCCGGCCGCGAGCTGTCCCTCTTTCTCTTCGAGTTCCTTGATGGTGCGCAGGGCCGCCCTGTCCCGTGCCCTGATCTGCGAGGAGCGCTGCGCCTGTGCATGGTCAGCTGCAGGGCTTGCCGGAGGTTGTTTAGAGGCAGGCGAAACCTGGCCCGGACCGGTGGATCCGTTAGCCTGCTTCTCATCTCTGGCCCGCCGAAGTTCACGGCGGCTGCGGACGGGGGGCTGTTCCTGACTCATTGAGAACTCATTCAGTACTGGCTGGTTCGTCTGTTTTGGTAGTTGGTTCACCATTGGCGGCGCCCTCGGCATACAGTCCATATTTGGCGATGTACTGAACCACTCCGTCCGGCACGAGGTACCAGACAGGATTGTGCTGGGCTACCCTGGCGCGGCAGTCCGTGGAGGAGATGGCCATGGCCGGGACCTCCAGGAGACTGACGTCCTTCCGTCCCATGCCGTCCAGCACGTGCCCGGGCCTGGTTACCCCAACAAAATGTGCCAGCGACCAGAGCTCGTCGATGTCTTTCCACGACAGGATCTGCGCCAGGGCGTCGGCGCCGGTGATGAAGAAAAGGTCGGCGTCCGGACGCTGGGTCCGAAGGTCACGCAAGGTATCAATGGTATACGTTGGACCGGGCCGGTCCACATCCACCCGGCTCACGGTGAAACGCGGGTTGGATGCCGTAGCGATCACCGTCATCAAGTAGCGGTGCTCCGGCAGGCTGACCTGCTTGTGCGTTTTCTGCCATGGCTGGCCGGTGGGGACGAACACCACCTCGTCCAGGCCGAATTTGGCGGCTACTTCGCTGGCCGCGACCAAGTGGCCGTGATGGATCGGATCGAAGGTCCCACCCATCACGCCCAGCCGCAGCCGCCCTTCGGCACCTTGATGGCGCAGAATGCGGGAAATGTTAGTGGCCCTGGCCGTGATCGTGCTTGTTGGGGTGCTGGCGGTGCGGATCAGCGTGCTCTTCCGTGGCGGTGTGGCGGTTCCCGAGGTTGGAGTAGGACAGCGTGACGAACATCAACACCAGCAGGATGGCGAAAATGGCCACACCGAAGACCCACGGTTCAGCCCACAGCGGGGCGAGTTCGTGTTCTTCGCCTTCGGCGATGGTCGTGGCGATCTGCTGGAGCAGCATGTTCTCCCCTAGGGTTCAAAGGATGTGGCAGCGGATATCCCCGCCGTTCCGGACTTCTGTCTATGTTACCGCGTTGCTACCCGCGGACTTGGCCCTCGCCCTGCACGATCCACTTGGTGGTGGTGAGCTCGGTCAGCCCCATAGGCCCGCGGGCGTGCAGCTTTTGGGTGGAGATTCCCACTTCGGCGCCAAGGCCCAGTTCGCCGCCATCAGTAAAGCGGGTGGATGCGTTGACAATGACTGCCGCGGAGTCCACCTCCGCGATGAACCGCTCGGCGTTGGCGAGATCGTTGGTGAGGATGGCTTCGGTGTGGCCCGTGGACCAGGTGCGAATGTGCTTGACGGCCTCGTCCAGGCTGTCCACCATGGCTACCGCCAGGTCCAGGTCCATGTACTCCGTGCCCCAGTCCTCGTCCGTGGCCGGCTCGGACACAATCGATGCAGGCAGTGCCGCCCGGATGCGCTCGTCCGTGTGCAGCGTGACGCCGGCCTCACGGAGGGCCGCTGCGACCGCGGGGAGCACGGTGGATCCCGAGTGAACCAGAAGCGTCTCCACGGTGTTGCACACGCTGGGACGCTGGGTCTTGGCGTTCAGGAGGATTTCCACGGCCATGGTTTCACTGGCCGATTCGTCGATGAAGATGTGGACGTTGCCTTCGCCGGTCTCGATGACGGGCACCGCGGAGTTGGTGACCACGGTCTGGATGAGTTCCCGGCCGCCGCGGGGAATCAGGACGTCGACCTTTCCGCGGGCGCGCATCAGGGCATTGGCGCCTTCGCGGCCGTACTCGTCGACGGTTTGCACGGCGTCGGACGGAAGTCCGACGGAGTCCAGGGCTTCGCGCAGGACCTGGACGAGGGCCTCGTTGGTGGCTGCAGCGGCAGTTCCGCCGCGCAAGATCACAGCATTGCCACTTTTGAGGGCGAGGCCGGCGATGTCCACGGTGACGTTGGGGCGAGCCTCATAAATGGCTGCCACTACCCCCATGGGAACGTTGATCTGGCGCAGGCGCAAGCCATTGGGGAGGGTCTGCCCGCGGACGACGTTTCCCACGGGATCAGGCAGGCTGGCGAGTTTTTCCAGTGCGGCCACGAGTCCATCGATCCGGCCGTCCGTGAGGGTGAGCCGGTCCAGCAGGGCAGCGGAGGTGCCGTTGGCTTTCCCAGCGGATATGTCCTTCGCGTTAGCGGCAAGGATCACGTTCCTGCGCTCCAGCAGGGCGGCACCGATAGCCCGCAGGCCACGATCCTTCCACGCGCGGTTTGCCCGCGCCATCCTCCGGGCAGCCTGGCGTGAGCGGTCTGCGATGGCATGGACCGCGGCTTCGACGTCCTCCACGGACAACGGCACGGCAGCGGCGTGCGGCAGGTTGCCGGGCTCAGGAGCAGCGGGGGCAGCAGAGATGTCCCCGGACGTCGCAGCGGTGTTGTGGATCAGTGCCTCAGTCATGTTCCAAGTTTAGGCGAGGTCAGGCTCAGACAAGCACCAGGTCATCAACATGAACAACTTCACGGTCATAACCACGGCCCAGGGCCCTGCCCAGTTCCTTGGTGGAACGGCCAAGCATCTGCGGCAATTCGGCAGCTGAGTAGTTGACCAGTCCGCGTGCAATCACGGTGCCGTCCGCGCTGACCATCTCAACGGCGTCGCCTGCTTCAAAATCGCCGTCGACGCCGGAGATGCCGGCCGGGAGCAGCGATGTGCGGCGGTGCCGGACCGCTTTGACGGCGCCGTCGTCGAGGATCAGCCGGCCATGGACCGATGCAAGGTGTGCCAGCCACAGGAGGCGGACGGGCTTGCGGGCGCCGTTCACCGTGAACCAGGTGCCTACGTCTTCCCCGGCCAGAGCGGCGGCGGCGTTGGCCGTGGAGGTGACCAGTGCGTGGATGCCGGATCCGGCGGCGATGGTGGCTGCTTCGACTTTCGTGGTCATGCCGCCGGTGCCAACGCCGGCTTTGCCTGCCTTGCCGATGGTCACGCCGTCGAGGTCGTGCGGGCCCTCCACCAGGGGAATCCGTTTCGCCCCGTGCGACGGCGGTCCGTCGTAGAGCGAATCGACGTCGGAGAGCAGGACAAGGGCATCGGCCCGGACCAGGTGCGCAACGAGGGCGGCGAGGCGGTCGTTGTCGCCGAAGCGGATTTCATGCGTGGCGACGGTGTCGTTTTCGTTGACCACCGGGACCACACCGAGGTTGAGGAGCCTGTCCAGGGCACGGAAGGCGTTGGTGTGCTGGCTGCGGCGCATCAGGTCGTCAGCGGTGAGGAGCACCTGGCTGACCGTGACCCCGTGCGCTCCGAACGCCTGCGTGTATCGGGCCATGAGCAGGCCTTGGCCGACACTCGCCGCAGCTTGCTGCGTAGCGAGGTCACGCGGCCGCTTGGCCAGCCCCAGCGGGGCCAGACCGGCAGCAATGGCACCAGAGGATACGAGGATGATCTCGGTGCCGGAGTTCCGCTTGGCTGCCAGCGCGTCGGCGAGTCCGGTCAGCGACTCCTCGGAGATGCCTCCCTTAATGCTGGTCAGCGACGACGAACCGACTTTGACAACGATCCGGCGCGCGCCCGAGAGCACGCTCCTGTCCGCGATGCCCCGGGCGGGCACAGTGGTGGCGGCGCTACTGGTCATCTTCTGCGCCCAGTCCACTCTCCTTGAGCGGCTTCGCAACGCGGCGGCTACTGACGGACTCGGTCCAGATCCCGGCCTTGCGCTCGGCTTCGAGTTCGGCGCGGGCGGCCGCCTTGGCGTCCTTGCGTTCCTGCTGCTCGTCTCGCTTCTGGCCGCGCGTGGGGCGGTCGCCGATGTCGGCGAAGCGGACGTCCGTACCGCGGGGCGAAGCCAGAAGCTCCGCGCCGGCCATCATGGTGGGCTCCCAGTCGAAGACGACGCCGTCGTCCTCGCCGATCACCACGGTGTCGCCGGGCTTGGCGCCCTGCTTGAACAGTTCGTTTTCGACGCCGAGCTTGGCCAGGCGGTCCGCAAGGTAGCCGATGGCTTCCTCGTTGGTAAAGTCGGTCTGCTTGACCCAGCGCACCGGCTTTTCGCCCAGGACGCGGAACAGCGGCTCGAGGTTCTTCTCTTCACGGCGGATCTTAAAGCCGGACTCGTTGACGGCCCGCGGCTTGAGCACAACCGGCTGGACCTTCGGCGGCGCGGAAGCAAGGGAGTCGCGGGCGGCCTTAACGATTTCAGCCATGGCGAAGCCCAGTTGGCGCAGGCCTTCGTGGCTGGTGGCGGAAATTTCGAAGACGCGGTAGCCGCGGGATTCAAGTTCAGGCCGGACAAATTCCGCCATGTCCTTGCCGTCCGGGAGGTCCACCTTGTTTAGGGCAACCAGGCGGGGGCGGTGGTTCAGCGGGACCACTTCACCGTCCTGCCCGGCGTAGCTCATATCGACGGCGTACTTCTCCAGTTCGGCCTCGATGACGGCGAGGTCGGACAGGGGATCACGGTCCGATTCGAGGGTTCCGCAGTCCAGGACGTGCACCAGCGCGGCGCAGCGTTCCACGTGCCGCAGGAAGTGGTGGCCCAGGCCCTTGCCCTCGGACGCGCCTTCAATCAGGCCGGGGACGTCGGCAATGGTGAAGCGGACATCGCCTGCCTGGACAACGCCGAGGTTGGGGATCAGGGTGGTGAAAGGGTAGTCGGCGATCTTGGGCCGCGCCGCGGACATGGCGGCGATCAGGCTCGACTTGCCGGCGGACGGGAAGCCAACCAGGGCGATGTCCGCAATGGACTTCAGCTCCAGCACGACGTCGCTGGACTCACCTTCGATGCCCAGCAGCGCGAAGCCGGGCGCACGGCGCTTCTGGGAGGACAGCGCGGCGTTGCCGAGGCCGCCCTGGCCGCCGGCCGCCGCGACGTATTCCGTTCCTTCGCCGACGAGGTCCGCCAAAACGGTGCCGTCCTTGGACTTGACCACGGTGCCGTCCGGGACGGGGAGGATGAGGGTTTCACCGTTTTTGCCGCCGCGCCAGTCCCCCATGCCTGGTCCGCCGTTGGTGGCGTGCCGGTGCGGGGCGTGGTGATAGTCCAGCAGGGTGGTGGTCTGGTGGTCCACGCGGAGGATGACGTCGCCGCCGTCGCCGCCGTTGCCGCCGTCGGGCCCGCCCAGGGGCTTGAACTTCTCGCGGTGGACGGAGACACAGCCGTGGCCGCCGGTACCGCCGGATACGTGCAGTACTACCCGGTCTACAAAGCTCGCCACGTGGATCTCCTCAGTGCTGTTTCCTGGACGCTGCAAAGCGCCAAGACGATTGTAATGCGGTTAAAAGAACAGTGGAGCGGACCAAATGGCCCGCTCCACCGCTTCAGAACTATGAGTTACTCTGCAGCTGCAGCAGCAACGATGTTGACAACGCGGCGACCGCGGCGGGTGCCGAATTCAACGGCGCCCGGGGTCAGTGCGAACAGGGTGTCGTCGCCGCCACGGCCTACGCCGGCGCCCGGGTGGAAGTGGGTGCCACGCTGGCGGACGATGATTTCGCCTGCGGAAACTACCTGGCCGCCGAAGCGCTTGACGCCGAGGTACTGGGCGTTGGAGTCACGACCGTTGCGAGTGGAGCTCGCGCCTTTTTTATGTGCCATTTGAAATGCCTGCCTCTAAATTCTGGGGAATCTGCTGAAAACCTGAACAGTAACGAAGGTTACTTGATACCAGTGATCTTGACCTTGGTCAGTTCCTGACGGTGACCCTGGCGCTTCTTGTAACCGGTCTTGTTCTTGAACTTCTGGATGACGATCTTCGGACCACGGAGGTCATTGAGGATCTCAGCCGTAACAGTTACCTTGGCCAGGTCCGCAGCGGCGGAGGTGACCTTGTCACCGTCTACCAGGAGCAGTGCGGGCAGCTGAATGGTGCTGCCGGCTCCACCGGGGACGCGGTTCAGGGTAACGAAGTCTCCAACGGAAACCTTCTCTTGGCGGCCGCCTGCGCGGACAATCGCGTACACCACTTGGGAACTCACTTCTCTCGACGTTTATTACTAGATTTGCGTGCGGAACCTGGGCCTATATTTGGCTGGGCTCTCGCTGTGCCTCAACGCCGTGGGGTCGTAACCCAAGTGTTGGCGTAAGCACCGAAGATCTAGAATACGCTAATTTTGCCTTCGGCCGCAAATGAGGCTGGTTCCGGCGGGCTGTCCGTGATAAGCGCCACAAGCGTGCGCAACACTGACAATCCGGAACCGTGCCCGACTATCGTACCGGCTGGATGCGCCGGGGAGCGTCAGGCGTGCAGCCGCGGCGCGTCGAAGAAATCAACTTCGAAACGGCACGACTGGTTGAAAGCGACGACCATGGCAGCACGCTCGTCCTCCGAGCCCCGGCGTCCGGCTTCGTCGGCCAGGGCAATAGCTGCACGGGTGGCCTGCGCGAAGTCCTCGTCGGCGTACGTCCGCAGCCACTCGGCGTACGGGTGGTCCGCCGGGGCGCCCGCAGCAAGGAATTGCGCGTGGAGGGTCTGTCCGACTTCGGCGTAGAGCCAGAAGCAGGGCAGGACCGCTGCCACCAGCACCGCGTAACTGCCCGATGCGGAGGCGGCCAGCAGGTGGTCCACATACGACTTCGTGACAGGACCGAGGACGGGCTCCACGGTTCGCGTACTGAGCCAGGTCCGATGCAGCTCCGATTCAACCTCCAGGCATTGCTGGGCTGATCGGGCCCAAAACAGCTGTGCGGCTTCGGTGGGGGCCAAGGCGCTGGCCCGTGCCAGCACCCGTGAGTACCCATTGAGGTAGATGGCATCCTGGGCCAGGTAGTAGGCGAACTGCTTTTCGGGCAGGCTTCCTGCCACGAGGTTCCGGATGAACTCGAGCTCATAGATGGCGGCGAGGTCTGCGGTGGCCTCCGCACGGAGGAGCTCGGCGAAGCCGCCCTCGCCGAGCTGGGCCGGTTCCAGGGCAGGCCCTGTGGCCGCCTGCAGGTGGTGGAAGTGGTGGACGGGACCGTTTCCCGCACCGACGTCCAGGCCGTCCGAGGACACCAGGGCACCTGCCAGCCAGGGCTTGACGTGCCGCAGTGAGGCCTCCCAGTCCCCCAGGCGGGCCTGTGCCGTTGCCATGGCCGACGAGAGCGAGCAGCCCGTCCCGTGGCTGTTCCGGGTGGGGATCCTGTCCCCCGGAACCTCCACAATTTCCTGGGCAAGCAGTCCGCCGGTATTGACGAGGGCATCCGGGCAGGCGGCGCCGTCGAGATGTCCCCCCTTCACCAGGATGGTGGAGCCGGTGTCCGCCGCCAACCGCCGGCCCTGTTCCAGCGCTTCTGGCCAGGAGCCGGCCTGGGCCTCTCCGAGCAGCATGGCCAGTTCAGCGAGATTGGGCGTGATCAGGTCCGCCAGCGGGAGCAGTCCGCGGAGGGCAGCCTCGGCAGACGCCTGCAGGAGCCTGTCGCCGCTGGTAGCCACCATGACGGGGTCAAGGACTACGACGCCGGGACGCACCTTTTCGAGCCAGCTGCGGACCGCGGCCACCACCTCGGCATCGCCCAGCATGCCGATTTTGACGGCATCAATGGTGATGTCATCGCTCACGGCTTCCAACTGCTGGACCAGGAAGGCGGCCGGCGGTACGTGCACCGCGCGGACGCCCTGAGTGTTCTGCGCTGTCAGCGCGGTGATCGCGGCCATCCCGTAACCGCCAAGGGCTGCGATGCTTTTCAGGTCGGCCTGGATGCCGGCGCCGCCGGACGGGTCAGACCCTGCGATGGACAGCACCCGCGGAACGTCCCGGAGGACCGGGGCCGGCGCTGCCGGGCTGAGTACAGGTGCCAGGGGCAGGACAGTAGTTGAAGACAAGGAAGACATCCCTTCGCCGGTGCTAGCCGGACAGGTTCAACGGGTGTGGATCTCAGCCGGCCCTTGCGCGGCACCCCGTGTCGGTAACCAAGCCTAGCGTTTCAGTGCCCGGCCCGGTGTCAAATGGCCCTGTCGAATGAAGCCGTTAACGCGCGATGCCCGGACGCGCCCCTGCGAAGGGTCGTGTCCGGGCATCCTGGCTGATGTCCTTTGCGGAGGATCAGAGCTCGGAAGCAGGTACTCCTACCCCGAGGATGATGGGCGCCTCTGCCTGTTTCTTGTCGCCTGCGGCCGTTGTGGCCGGCTCAGGCGCCTTGGCCGCGTGGGAGTGGCCGCCGGCTGCTGCGTGCGTTGCCTCGTGGTGTTCTACCGAGGTTGCGTTTGCCGCGCCCTGGGCCCGGCTGGCGCTGCGGTTGCGGCGGGGCCTGCGGGTACGGGACTGCTCAGCGGTGTGGTCTGAGTAATCCTTCTCCTCTACCGCAGCATGCGGCACATCGGTGCTTGGCTGCGGGGCAGCCTGCGCAGGCTCCGGAGCGGCAACGGCGGGCTCGCCGAGGTGCGCGAAGGCTTCAGCGAGCCTGTCGAGCGTCAGGGCCGGCTGCTGCGGCTGGTCTGCCGCGTGCTCCACGAACGGCAGCACCACCTGTTCCCCGCCAAAAGTGAGCACGGCAGCAGGACGTCCGGACGCGTCGGCGTCATGCTGGCGGGCTGTTGCCGGTGCCTGGCCTGTTTGTGCCTGGCCTGTTGCTGCCGGGGCGGCGTGGGCCTGCTCCGTCGTCGTCCGTGCTGCCGCTGCAGCAGGGCTTCCGGCCGCCGCGGCTCCAGCAGCGTGGGCTACCTCGTCGTCGTGCAGGTGCGCTGCGTGCGCCGCCGCGGCGATGTTGGCCAGGGCCAGCCTGGTGGCCTCAGCCTTGGCGTGCCGCTCGGCGTCGCTGGGATCCGGGTGGACTGTGTGGACCTGGACCGGTGCGGACGGTGCCGCCTCCAAGGGAACGCCTCCGCGTCCACGGCGCCGCTTGCGGTCGCCACGTGCACCGGGCTGGCTGTCAGCCCGCTGGCTTTCCGGGCGCTGGTCGGGCCGCGGGGTGTCCGTGCGGTGAGTGTCCGTACGCTGCACGTGGTGTTCGGCAGCCACCGTGTTGGCGCGACGGTGCTCCACGGGATCGTCGTGGGTGACCACGCCGCGGCCGGCACAGGTTTCGCACTGCTCGCCGAAGACCTCCAGCAGCCCGGTGCCCATGCGCTTGCGCGTCATCTGAACGAGCCCCAGGGACGTTACTTCTGCCACCTGGTGCTTGGTGCGGTCGCGGCCCAGGCATTCCACCATGCGGCGCAGGACGAGGTCGCGGTTGGATTCCAGGACCATGTCGATGAAGTCGATGACGATAATGCCGCCGATGTCGCGGAGCCGCAACTGGCGTACAACTTCTTCGGCAGCTTCGAGGTTGTTCTTGGTGACCGTTTCCTCGAGGTTGCCGCCGCTGCCGGTGAACTTGCCGGTGTTGACGTCCACCACGGTCATGGCTTCGGTTCGGTCGATAACCAGCGAACCGCCAGACGGCAGGAAGACCTTGCGTTCGAGTGCCTTATGGATCTGCTCGTCGATCCGCCAGGCCGCGAAGATGTCCTGGTCCTTGGTCCACTTTTCCAGGCGGCCCACCAGATCGGGGGCCACGTACGTGACGTAGGCCTCGATGGTGTCCCAGGCCTCCTCACCGGAGACGATCAGCTTGGAGAAGTCCTCGTTGAAGACGTCCCGAACCACCTTGATGGTGAGGTCCGGTTCGCCGTAGAGAAGTTCCGGGGCAAGGATCTTCGTGGACGTGGACTGGCTTTCAATGCCCTCCCACTGGGCGCGCAGACGGTTGATGTCGTGCGTGAGCTCCTCTTCCGAGGCGCCTTCTGCGGCCGTGCGGACGATGACGCCGGCATGCTCCGGCAGGCGGTCCTTGAGGATGCGCTTGAGCCGGTTGCGTTCGACGTCGGGCAGCTTACGTGAGATTCCCGTCATGGAGCCGCCGGGTACGTAGACCAGGTAGCGGCCGGGGAGGGAGATCTGGCTGGTCAGGCGCGCGCCCTTGTGACCCACGGGGTCTTTGGTGACCTGGACCAGGACGGTGTCGCCGGACTTCAGGGCGTTCTCGATCCGGCGCTGCTTGCCTTCGAGGTTGACGGCTTCCCAGTTCACCTCACCGGCGTACAGGACGGCGTTGCGGCCGCGGCCGATATCAACGAACGCCGCTTCCATTGATGGCAGGACGTTCTGCACCTTGCCGAGGTAGACGTTCCCGATCAGGGAGTCCTGCTGCGTCTTGGAGACAAAGTGCTCGGCCAGGACGCCGTCTTCCAGGACTGCGATCTGGATTCTGTCGTCGCGTTGCCGGACGATCATCTGGCGGTCCACGGATTCGCGGCGGGCCAGGAACTCTGCTTCGGTGATGACGGTGCGGCGGCGGCCGGTATCGCGGGATTCACGGCGGCGCTGCTTCTTGGCTTCCAGCCTGGTGGAGCCCTTGACGGACGTCACGCGGTTGTTGACGGGCGCTTCGGTCACGGCGCGGGGAGCGCGGACACGGGTCACTGTGTTGGGCGGATCGTCATCCCCGCCACCGGTCAGTTCCAGGTCCTGGTCACCACGGCGGCGCCGACGACGACGACGGGAGGTTACGCCCTCGTCTGGCTGGCCCGCTGATTCCTCGTCAGCTTCCTCTGTTTCATTGTCGCTGCCCTCGCTGTCGCCCTCGAGGTCGCGGTCGCCTGCGCGGCTGCGCCCGCGGCGACCACGGCTGCGCCGCCTGCGACGGCCGTTGGCGTCGTCCTCTTCGGTGAGTTCGGCGTCGTCCTCTTCCGCTTCCTCCGCCGCCGCGGCGGGTGCCGGGGCGGGACGGACCACGGTGCTCAGGTCCGGTGCCTGGAACAGGACGGAGGTTGCCGACCCTGGCTCCAGGAAAAGGGAGCCGAACGGGCTGGCCGGTGCTGGCTGTGCGGGTTCTGCGGCTTCAGCGTCAGGCGCGGTGGTTTCGGAAACTGCGGGTGCCGGCGTTTCCACCGTTGCCGATTCCGGCACCTGGGTTTCCTCCACTGCGGCCTCGGGCTCGGGAGCGTTCGACGCCGGGGTTTCCACTACGGGAGTTTCAACAGCTACTGCAGCAGCCGCAGGCGCCGCCTCGGTTCCGGGGACGGCTGCGACGTCAGGAGCCGACGTCTTGCGGGTTGCGACGCGGCGGCGACGGACCGGCTTTGCCTCCGGCTCTGCTTCGGGGGCGGCAACGGCGGACGCGGCGTCGTCGGCGTGGCTGGAGCCTGCCTCAGCGACCGTTTCCGGGGCCGCTGCCTCGGCTGCGAACGCAGGCAGTGGCTCGGCGGCGTCTACCTTTTTGCGCGCACGGGTGCGGCGGACCGGCGGAGCCGCCTCAAGCGCAGGTTCTTCAGCGCCGGGCGACGCAGAGGCATCCGCTGCGGTCACTTCCGGGATGGCTTCCGGCTTTGGCGCGGCCTTCCGCCGGGTCCTCGTGGCCTTCTTCGGCGCGTCCGGAGCCTCGGCTACCGCTTCATCGTTGTTAACGGCAAATACTTGTTCATTTTCCATATGTGGCAACACTCCTGCCCCTGACGTACCGCCACATCCGGCACCCATTGGGGCACATATTTGTCAAAACCCGCAGGCATTGACAGAAGTCAAGTGGATACTCCCAGGTTCGCACCGGCAGTGGGGTGCGGCAGCCCGTGGGAGCCGGCAGCAGCATTCTGAAACCCGTTGTTCTACATGCCACAACCAGGTGCCGACCAATGGAATGGCGGGAAGACGGATCAGAGAATCCGAAGCCTGCCAGCTCATCATTGGCGGTCTTGGGAACAAAGCCACCGGACCGGAGTCCGAATGTGGGTCGGCCTCCAGCCAAGTTCATTCTCTCACACGCCGACTAAAAGACGGGGGAAGCAAGATCGGCCGATCATTGCGAGCCTGCCTGCCTGCTGGGCGGACAGCCCGGTGCCGACGGCGCTGACGGGCAGAAAGCTAAGCTGGGCGCCGGATTCAGGCTCCGGCGTTACAATCGGGGCAAAGAGCACCCGATGAAAAGGACGCCTGAACCATGCCAAGCATTTCGCCCGTCAGCGGCGCCGAAACCGGCAGCCCGGCCTCCGCGCGCCCGGCGACGGCCCCGGAGACTCAGGGGACAGTTCCTCCGATGACGCGCAACCGGCCACTTGGCTGGCTGATGGTGGCCACCGGAATCATCGGCTGGCTCGCTTCGGGAACGCTCGTCCTGGAGAAGCTCGAAGTACTCAAGGACCCGAACCACACCACCGTCTGCGACGTGAACCCATGGATTTCCTGCGGGCAGGTGATGCAGACCTGGCAGAGTTCCGTCTTCGGATTCCCCAACATGTTCATCGGCATTGTGGCGTTCGCGGTGATCATCACCACGGGCATGGCGCTGCTGTCCGGCGCTACGTTTGCCCGGTGGTACTGGGCAGGCCTTCAGGCCGGAGTGACCCTGGGCTTCGCTTTCGTAGTGTGGCTCTGGTCCCAGGCCCTGTACGAGATCCACATCCTGTGCCCCTTCTGCATGATTGTCTGGGCCGCCATGATCCCGCTGTTCGTCTGGGTGACGGTCAGGAACATCACCCACGGAGTCCTCCCCCTTCCCTCAGGGGTGGCGCGGGTGCTGGGCGACTCGGGCTGGATCATCACGGCGCTGCTCTACGTAGCTGTTATCGCAACCATCTTCTTCGCCTTCATCCAGGTGTTCGCGGGCACGTCAGGCTTCTGACGCCTGCCGCAGACCCACCGAAGTGACACTTAAGGCCAATGTCCGCGCCGGACATTGGCCTTAAGTGTCACCTCGATGAGGCGTGTGGGTACAGGACGTTAGTCCTGGAACCAGATCTTGATTTCGCGCTCAGCTGAGTCCACGGAATCCGAGCCGTGCACCAGGTTCTGCTGGACCTTCAGGCCCCAGTCGCGGCCGAAGTCGCCGCGGATGGTGCCCGGGGCGGCCGTGGTGGGGTCCGTGGTGCCGGCCAGGGACCGGAAGCCTTCGATGACGCGGTGACCTTCGAAGATCGCTGCCACAACCGGGCCGCTAAGCATGAATTCCACGAGGGGTTCGTAGAAGGGCTTGCCGACGTGCTCTTCGTAGTGCTGTTCCAGGAGTTCCCTGCTGGCATCAACCTTCTTCAGCTCGGCAAGGGTGTAACCCTTAGCCTCGATGCGGCTCAGGATGGCGCCGCTGAGGTTGCGTGCCACGCCGTCGGGCTTGATCAAAACGAGGGTGCGCTCAATGCTCACGGTTGCTCCAATGCGTTGGTGGGGTTTCGGGTCAATTCTACGAGGCTTCCGGGTGGGCGGCGTTCCACTCTGCCTGCTCGCGTTCGCGCTGGGCGGCCTCGGAGTCGATCCGGATGCCGGTCCTGATCCCGTACCACCAGGCAAGGCCGAACAGCCCGCCCACCAGGAACATCAGGGGCTCCACGAGGCCGGTCAGGATGAGTACAATTTGCAGGATCCAGCCGAGCGCCACGCCCCAAGGCTTGGACAGCACGGCGCAGGCAAGGATCATGATGACGCTCAGGCCAATGCCGACTCCGAGGATCAGCGCCGGGGGCAGTTCCCCGCGCTTGAGGCCGAAGACCGCGAGCGTGGCAAAGAACGCCACAAAGGCCTCCAGCAGCAGAACAGTGGAGGCGAACATCACCTTGGTGGAACGGCGCTTCTTGGGCATCCCCGGGCGCCATTCCCGCTGGGCCCTGGTCAGTTTGGCCACGAGCTACACCTCCGTCTTTCCCAGGAGGATCCGGGCTTCGGCCACCAGTGTGATGGAACCGGTCACGAGGACCCCGCCAGCGAGGTCATCGTTGGACTCCGCGCGTTCAACTGCCCATTCCAGGGCGTTATCCAGTTTCTCCTCGATGTGGATGTTGTCCTCCCCGAAGCCCAGCTCCACAGCCAGTTCGGCGAGTTCGGCAGCTGGTACTGCACGGGGCGAGTTGGACTGCGTGAAGCAGTATTCCTCAGCGAGGCCTGCCAGGGAGTCCTTGAGCTGGCGCAGGATTTCTTCCGCGTCCTTTTCCTTCAGCACCCCGACCACCGGAACGAGCTTGCTGAAGCTGAAGGCCTCCTGGATGGCTTCGGAGGAGACACGGATGCCGTCGGGGTTGTGCGCTGCGTCAACGATGATGGTGGGTGCGGTCCGGACAACCTCCAGCCGTCCCGGCGAGGTGACGGATGCGAAGGCTTCCTGGAGCACGTCGGCGTCGAGTTCCTTTTCGCCGCCGAAGAATGCCTCCAGCGCGGCCACCGCAACGGCAGCGTTCTGGGCCTGGTGGGCACCGTGCAAGGGGACCATCAGTTCCGGATAACGTCCGGCGATCCCCTGGATGCTGACGATTTGGCCGCCGACGGCCACGGTCCGGGATTCGACCCCGAATTCCACGCCTTCAAAGCGGAACGGAACGGACACTTCCCGGGCCTTTTCCAGCAGCACCTGGGCGGCGTCAACCGGCTGCGCCGCACTGACGAGGTACCCGCCCGGTTTGATGATGCCGGCTTTCTCGTAGGCGATGTCCTCCGTGGTGTCGCCCAGCAGGTCCGTGTGGTCCAGGGAGATGGGTGTGACCACGGAGACCTGTCCGTCGCCTACGTTGGTGGCGTCCGTGATGCCGCCGAGGCCTACTTCAATGACGGCAACGTTCACCGGTTGGTCGGCGAAGACCGCGAAGCCGAGGATGGTGAGGCACTCGAAGTAGGTGAGCCGGGGCTCCCCCGCAGCGGTGAGTTCGTCGTCGACGATCTGCAGGTAGGGGCGGATCTCATCCCAGATGCGGACAAACGTCTCATCCGACACCGGGGCGCCATCGATACTGATCCGCTCAGTGACCTTGGATAGGTGCGGGCTTGTGTAGCGGCCCGTGCTCAGTCCGTGGGCGCGCAGTCCGGCCTCGATCATCCGCGCCGTGGAGGTCTTGCCGTTGGTGCCGGTCACGTGGATGATCGGGTACGCCTTGTTGGGCTCCCCCAACACGTCCATGGCGCGGAACAGCGGCGCCAGCCGTGGTTCCATCTTGTTTTCGGGGGCACGCCCCAGGAGCTCGGCGTAGACGCTTTCCACGGAAAATTCGTCGGTCATGTCCTAGGCCTCGATCTTTTCGACGGTGATCTGCAGCTCGGTGCCGTCTCCGTTGGAGAACAAGCCAAGCTCCAGGGTCAGGGTTTCGGTGACTACAAGGTTTTCGTGGGCTTTCACCGCGTCCACAACATCCATCGTGGCGGTGACGTGTGTCCGGATGCGGTCACTGACGTTCAGCCCGGCATCCTTGCGCGCCTGCTGGATGGCACGGACCATGTCGCGGGCCGTGCCCTCGGCCTCGAGCTCGGGGGTAACCTCGGTGTTGAGCACCACAAATCCGCCACCTGGCAGAACGGCCGCCGCGCGCGAGCCGGCGCCCGCCGCCGCTTCTGCCACCACGGTTTCCAGGGCGTATTCCTGCGGTTCCAGTTCCAGGCCGCCGGCAGTAACCACGCCGGCGTCGGAAACGGACCAGTCGCCGGACTTCGAGCCCTTGATGGCCTGCTGGACGTTTTTGCCCAGGCGCGGGCCCGCGGCCCGGGCGTTGACGACGAGCTTCTGCTCGATCCCGAACTCCTCCGGGGAGGCGCTATCGGCGTCGAGCAGGCGGACCGAGCGAATGTTCAGTTCGTCCGCGACGACGGCGGCGAAGCCTTCCAGCGCATCCGCGCCGGGTGCCACCACGGTCAGTTCCTGCAGTGGCAGCCGGACGCGAAGGTTTGCGGCCTTGCGCAGCGAGGAGCCGGTGGAGCAGATCTGCTGGACACGGTCCATCGCTTCGACCAGCGTTGCGTTGGATGGGAACAGGTCAGCATCCGGCCAGTCGGCCAGGTGTACGGAACGGCCGCCCGTCAGGCCGCGCCAGATCTCCTCGGAGACCAGCGGGAGCAGCGACGCCGCCACCCGGGAGACGGTTTCCAGCGCGGTGTACAGCGCATCGAAGGCGTCAACGCTCTCGTCGAAGAAGCGCTGGCGGCTTCGGCGGACGTACCAGTTGGTGAGCATGTCAAGGTAGCTGCGGAGTTCGTCGCAGGCACCGGAGATGTCGTAGCTGTCCAGCTGGGTGGTCATGTTGCGGACCAGGTCGCCGGTGTTTGCCAGCAAGTATTGGTCCAGCGTGTCCGCGTAGCCGTCGTACCGCAGCTTCGCTTCGTAGCCCTTGCCCCCTGCCGCGGCGTTTGTGTACAGCGTGAAGAAGCTGTACACATTCCACAGCGGCAGGATGACCTGGCGGACGCCGTCGCGGATGCCCTGCTCGGTGACCACCAGGTTGCCGCCGCGAAGGATGGGGCTGGACATCAGGAACCAGCGCATGGCGTCGGAGCCGTCGCGGTCCAGGACCTCTGAGACGTCCGGGTAGTTGCGCAGGCTCTTGGACATCTTCTGACCGTCCGAGCCCAGCACGATGCCGTGGCTGATGACGTTCCGGAAGGCCGGACGGTCAAACAACGCCGTCGAGAGGATGTGCAGCATGTAGAACCAGCCGCGCGTCTGGCCGATGTACTCCACGATGAAGTCTGCGGGGTTGTGCGTGTCGAACCAGGCTTCGTTCTGGAAGGGGTAGTGCACCTGGCCGTACGGCATGGAGCCGGAGTCGAACCAGACGTCGAGGACGTCTTCGACGCGGCGCATCACGGACTGTCCCTCTTCGGGGGTCCGGGGGTCGTCGGGGTTCGGGCGGGTGAGTTCGTCGATGAATGGGCGGTGCAGGTCAACCTGGCCATCCGCATTCAGCGGCAGGCGGCCAAAGTCGGCTTCGATCTCGGCCAGGGAACCGTAAACGTCCGTCCGCGGGAATTCGGGGTCGCTGGACTGCCACACGGGGATGGGGCTGCCCCAGTACCGGTTGCGGCTGATGGACCAGTCGCGGGCGTTTTCCAGCCATTTGCCGAACTGGCCGTCCTTGACGTTGCCAGGGATCCAGTTGATCTCCTGGTTCAGTTCGGACATCCGGTCCTTGAATTTGGTGACCTCGACGTACCAGGACGACACTGCGCGGTAGATCAGCGGGTTCCGGCAGCGCCAGCAGTGAGGGTAGCTGTGTTCATAGCTGGCCTGCCGGACCAGGCGGCCCTGGGCGCGGAGCACCTGCGTGATGGGCTTGTTCGCCTCGAAGACCTGGAGGCCTGCGATGTCATGCAGGTCGCCGTGCTTGAACAGTGGCAGGAATTTGGCGCCCTCGTCCACGGACAGCACCACGGGGATGCCGGCCTCTTCACAGACCTTCTGGTCATCCTCGCCGTAGGCCGGTGCCTGGTGGACGATGCCCGTGCCGTCGGTGGTGGTGACATAGTCGGCCACCAGGATGCGCCAGGCGTTCTGGGTGCCGAATTTTTCGGTGTCGCTGAAGTCGTTCCACAGCGGCTGGTACTGCAGGCCCTCCAGCTCTGCCCCGGTGTGGGTGGACGTGACCGCGGCCTCGGCGGCCTCAACATCCTCGTAGCCAAGGTCCTTGGCGTAGGTGGCCAGCAGGTCCGCGGCCAGGAGGAAGCTTCCCGTAACGGGCGCCTCCGGCGAGGCGGCCTTGACGCCGTTGGGTCCGGCGGGCAGTACGGCGTAGGTGATGGAAGGCCCGACGGCGAGCGCCAGGTTGGTGGGCAGGGTCCACGGGGTGGTGGTCCAGGCAAGCGCCTGCACGCCGGCCAGCTGCCGGGAAAGGGCGGACTCCCCTGCCGTGATGGGGAACGTCACGGTGACAGTCTGGTCCTGGCGGTTCTTGTAGACGTCGTCGTCCATGCGCAGTTCATGGTTGGACAGCGGGGTTTCGTCTTTCCAGCAGTACGGCAGCACACGGTACCCGTTATACGTCAGGCCCTTTTCGTGCAGTTGCTTGAAGGCCCACAGGACCGACTCCATGTACTCGACGTTGAGGGTCTTGTAGTCGTTGTCAAAGTCCACCCAGCGGGCCTGCCGCGTGACGTAGCTCTGCCATTCATCGGCGTACTTCATGACCGACGCCCGGCAGGCGTCGTTGAACTTGTCGATGCCCATGGCCTCGATCTGGGTCTTGTCAGTCATGCCGAGCTGCTTCATCGCTTCCAGCTCAGCAGGCAAACCATGGGTGTCCCAGCCGAAGCGGCGTTCCACGCGGCGGCCGCGCTGGGTTTGATAGCGCCCCACCAGGTCCTTCGCGTAGCCGGTCAGGAGGTGTCCGTAGTGCGGCAGGCCGTTGGCGAACGGCGGGCCATCATAGAAGACGAATTCGTTGCTGCCGGGTTCGCCGCCGGGGGCGTCAGCGCTTCGCTGGTCGATGCTTGCCTGGAACGTGCCGTCCTCGTCCCAGTACTTCAGGATGCGTTCTTCGATTTCCGGAAACTTCACGGAAGCGGAAACACCTGCGCCCGGTGCGGCCGAAGGGGAGGCTGAGGCTTTGGGGTAATACGTCATTCTCGACATCCTGGGTTGAGCTGGTGAACCGTCCAGCCGTTGCTGTCGGGCTCCGTTCAGGATGCGAGGACGGCTCCTGCGCAGTCCGGGGACTGCACGCTTACCGCGGTACCACCTCACTTACCGGCACCCCGTCACGCTCCGTGGAACGTGCTGTTGCGCCGGCCGCTCATTACTGCTGTGACGGGCTTACCCGTCCGGTTCTACTGACACTGGCCGCCAGGTGCCTGGCGATACGTGCGTTCTTCCGGAAGCTCACCGGTGATAGCCGGGTCATAACCGTCTTCAAGTCTACTATCGCCCGGCGGCCCACCGCCATTCCCGGTGCGGGAAGTGTTATTGCCTAGACTCAGGACCATGACTGCTTCCGCCCGCGGCTCCACAGCTGCACCTGGACAACAACCGAAGGCAGCTGCAGTTCCTGCCCAAACTATGCCGCCTGCGCCAGGTCTGGCCAGGAAAATCCTCGCCGCGGCCTGCCGCTGGCTGTCGCTCCTGGCTGCCTTGCCAGTGCTGGCTATGTCGGTGGTCCGGGCGGTTCCAGGGGAATGGCCGGTCCTGGCAGTCCAGCTGGTTTCCTTTACACCGTGGCTGGCCGTGCCTGCCACGGTGGCGCTGGTCCTGGCTCTGCTCGGCCGGAGCAGGTGGCTTCAGGTGGGCACTGCGGCGTTGCTGCTGTGCCAGGTGTTCTGGCTCTTTCCGTTTGATGCGGCCCGGCCGTCCGCAGCACCCGGCGCCGCAGCCACGGTGGAGCTGAAGGCCATGACCATCAATGCGGAGTATGGCCAGGCGGACGCCACCCGGATCATGGAGCTGGTAAGGGATAACGGGATAGGGCTCCTGACCGTCCAGGAGCATTCGCAGGCCCTGCAGGACCGGCTGGCGGCCGCAGGCCTGGACACCCTCCTGCCGCACCGGATCAGCGACCCCACCGATGACGCCGCGGGCGGTGCCGTCTATTCCAGCCATCCCCTCGAACAGGTGGGCCTCATCCCGGACACGCCGTTCCGGATGCCGACGGTCCGGCTCACAGCGGAGGCACGAGGATCAGTCGCGGTTCTGGAGGTAACGAATGTCCACGCGCTGCCGCCGGTGGATGTCCGGGTGGACCAGTGGCGCAGCGACCTCGCGTCCGTGGGCAGGCTGGCCGGGCGTCCTGGCAACAGGCTGCTGGTCGGTGACTTCAATGCCACATATGACCATTCCGAGTTCCGGCAGCTTCTGGGTGCAGGCCCAGGACTTGTCGATGTGGGGACAGCCTCGGGTTCCCGCCTGGTGCCCACGTGGCCTATGGAAGGGGTCTGGCTGCCCGGGATCACCCTCGACCATCTGGTGACCAGCCGGCAGGTGGGCAGTTCGGGCTACCAGGTCCACAAGGTGCCGGGAACGGACCACGCGGCCGTCCTGGCCACGCTCGCCGTACCGGCCACCTGATCAGCCTTTGCGGATGAGCTTGTAATTGGCGGCCTGCGCCACAGGGCGGATGACAATCTGGTCCAGGTTGACGTGGTGCGGCGCGCTGACGGCATACCGTACTACGTCAGCCACATCAGCCGCGGTCAGCGGCTTCTCCACGCCCTCGTATACCTTTTTGGCCGCCTCTGGATCGCCGAGCCTGTTCAGCGCGAACTCCTCCGTATAGACCAGTCCGGGGGCCACTTCAATAACGCGGACATTGTGCTCGGCCTCTTCCAGCCGGAGCGCGCCGGTCATGGCGTGTTGGGCGAACTTGGCCGCGTTGTAGCCTGCGCCGCCTTCGTAGGCCGCCAGCCCGGCCGTGGACGTGAGGTTCAGGACGGTGCCTTCACCATTGGCGCGGAGCATGGGCAGGAAGGCTCGGGTGACCTTCATGGTGCCGAGCACGTTGACCCGGTACATCCAGTCCCAGTCCTCGGTGTTGGCAGCGCCCACGAAGTCGGCTCCGCGTGCTCCGCCTGCGATGTTGATGAGCGTTCCCACGCCCCCTGCTTCGGTGACGTGGGCAAGGAGCCGGGCGACGTCGTCGTCCTCCGTGATGTCGGCGGGAACCCCGACGGCGCCCGTCTCGGCTTCGAGCGCGGCCAGCCGTTCGGCGCGACGGGCTACAGCGAAAACCGTCCACCCCTCAGCGCGCAGCGCGCGGACGGTGGCCTCGCCGATACCGGTACTCGCCCCCGTAACTACTGCTGCACTATTCTGCCTTGCCGTGGTGCGTGAATCCTCAGTCATGGCACCACCCTAACGGCCCCGGCAGGGACCATGCCCCAACCGATGTCGCATGATGAAGTCCGGGCCATGAAACAATTGGCAGATGGCTGAAGCACATCAGGGTACAGACACGCCCTCCACCGCCCCTATCAACGTTCCGGACAAGCCCGCCCTTGAGGGGCTTGAAGCCGCCCTCACGCAGCGCTGGCTTGCCGAAGGGACCTACAAGTTCAACCCGGACACCACCCGGGAGCAGGTCTACTCGATCGACACTCCCCCGCCCACCGCGTCAGGTTCGCTGCACGTGGGGCACATGTTCTCCTTCACGCAGACCGACGTCCTGGCCCGCTACCAGCGCATGATCGGCAAGAACGTCTTCTACCCGATGGGCTGGGATGACAACGGCCTGCCCACCGAGCGCCGCGTGCAGAACTACTACGGCGTGCGCTGCGACCCGGCTATCCCCTATGACGCCGCGTACCGGCCGCCTGCCCAGCCGGCCAAGAACCAGCGCGATTTCGACGTCGTCTCGCGCCGGAACTTCATCGAGCTCTGTGAAGAGCTTGCCGTTGAGGACGAGAAGGTTTTCGAGAGCCTGTTCCAGCAGCTCGGACTGTCCGTCGACTGGAAGCTGACGTATCGGACCATCGACGACGCCTCGCGCGAAGTCTCCCAGCGTGCCTTCCTCGCCAACCTCGCAGCCGGCGACGCCTACATGGCAGAGGCCCCCACGCTGTGGGACGTGACGTTCCGCACGGCCGTTGCGCAGGCCGAACTGGAAGACCGCGAAGTGGCCGGGCACTACTACCGGTATCCGTTCTTCACGGAGGACGGCGAGAAGATCTACATCGAGACCACCCGTCCCGAACTGTTGGCGGCCTGCGCTGCCCTGGTGGCGAACCCCGACGACGAACGGTACCAGCCGCTGTTCGGCAAGAAGGTCACGTCCCCGGTCTTCGGCGTTGAGGTTGAAGTCAAGGCCCACCCGCTGGCCAAAGCGGACAAGGGGTCCGGCATTGCCATGGTCTGCACCTTCGGTGACCTCACCGACGTCACCTGGTGGCGCGAGCTCCAGCTGCCCACTCGGGCCATCGTGGGCCGTGACGGACGCATCATCGGCGACACCCCGGACTGGATCAGCACCGACGCCGGCCGTACGGCGTTCGAAGCCATCGCGGGCAAGACTGTCTTCAGTGCCAAGGAAACCGTGGTGGAACTCCTGGCCGCCGAGGACCTGATCGACGGTGAGCCGAAGAAGATCATGCACCCCGTGAACTTCTACGAAAAGGGCGACAAGCCGCTCGAAGTGGTCACGTCCCGCCAGTGGTACTACCGCAACGGGGGCCGCGAAGAGGACCGCCGCGAACGCCTCATCGCCCGCGGCCACGAGATCGACTTCCACCCTGCCTTTATGCGGTCGCGCTTCGAGAACTGGATCTCGGGCCTGAACGGCGACTGGCTGGTTTCCCGCCAGCGCTTCTTCGGCGTTCCCATCCCCGTCTGGTACCCGCTCGACGCCGACGGCAACCCGCAGTACGACACCCCGATCGTGCCCTCGGATGAGCAACTGCCCGTTGACCCCGCGGCAGATGCAGCACCGGGCTACGACGAGGCCCAGCGCGATCTTCCAGGCGGCTTTACCGGTGACGCCGACATCCTGGACACTTGGGCCACGTCCTCTCTGACGCCGCAGATCGTCGGCGGCTGGAGCCGGGACGAGGACCTTTTCGCCAAGGTCTTCCCGTTTGACCTGCGCCCCCAGGGCCATGACATCATCCGCACGTGGCTCTTCTCCTCGGTGGTCCAGGCGGACTCGCTGCAGAACACCGCGCCGTGGAAGCATGCCGCCATCTCGGGCTGGATCCTGGATCCGGACCGGAAGAAGATGTCCAAGTCCAAGGGCAACGTGGTGGTTCCCACCGACGTGCTCGACGAGTTCGGCTCCGACGCCGTCCGCTACTGGGCCACATCGGCCAAACTCGGCGCTGACACAGCGTATGAGATTGCCCAAATGAAGATCGGCCGCCGCCTGGCGATCAAGCTCCTGAATGCCTCCAAGTTCGTCCTGAACCTGGGCGCCACGGAGAATTCGGTGGTGTCCACCGATCTCTCCGTGCTCACGAATCCGCTGGACCGTGCAGTCCTGGCACAGCTGGCCGACGTCGTGCGGCAGTCCACCAAGGCGTTCGAGAATTACGACTACGCCCGGGCACTGCAGATCACCGAGAGCTTCTTCTGGCAGTTCACGGACGACTACGTCGAACTCATCAAGGACCGCTCGTACGGCGCGGCCGGCGAAGAGGAGCAGGCTTCGGTCCTTGCCGCCCTCGCCACGAGCCTGGACACCCTGCTGCGTCTTTTTGCCCCGTTCCTCCCCTTCGCCACTGAAGAGGTCTGGGGCTGGTGGCGCAACGGGTCAGTGCACCGTGCCGAATGGCCCACTGCTATAGAGGTCGACGGCGACACCACCCTGCTCGCCACCGTGGGCACTGCCCTCAGTGGTGTCCGCAAGGCAAAGTCCGAGGCCAAGGTGAAGCAGCGGACCGAGGTCCTCTCTGCCACCATCACTGCCTCCGAGTCGCTGACCACCCAGCTCAAGGCCGGCCTGGCGGACCTGAAGGCGGCGTCGAACGCCCGCGAACTGACGCTCGTAGCCGGAGAAGGCGAACTGACGGTCAGCGACGTCATCCTGGCTGCGCCGGAGGAGCCCGCACAGGGCTGACAGGATCCGGGCCTGTTTCAAACAGGCCCGGATCCTGACGGGGGCGTTTTTGGGCAAAGGGGAAGCCCCATCAGCGTTTTGCCGTTGGTGGGGCTTCGACTTTTCGGCCATCTGGTGACGTCTTTGATGGTCTGGCAGGATCCGCTGATCTTCAGGTCTTCCTACCTCGTCACTGGTAGCTTGTACCTGGCTTTGCCGAAGGCTGCGTCAGATACATATCACTGAATCTTTGGTTCCTGCGTCCCTCTTCTTTCGAAGTGGGTAAAAACCATTCTGGTCCCGGAGGTGGGGATACGCAAGGGCCCCGGAAGAACTACATCAGAGTAGTTCTCCCAGGGCCCTTTTCGTTGCGTCTGGACGCAGGAATTCAGTCGAACCGGGGACGTTCGGTACGGCTCCGCTTAATCTCAAAGAAGTGCGGATAGGAGGCCAATGCCACGGTCGCGTCCCACAGCTTGCCAGCCTGCTCGTCCCGAGGAATACGGGTCAGCACGGGGCCAAAGAAGGCCGTTCCGTTAAACGCGACCACCGGGGTTCCGACGTCCTGGCCCACCAGCGAAATGCCCTCCTCGTGGCTGGCGCGCAGTTGGGAATCGAACGCGTCCGACGTGGCGGTCTCGGCCAGTCCGGCTGGGAGGCCGCATTCTGCCAGCGCCTTGCTGATCACAATGGCGAAGTCCTTCTG
Organism: Arthrobacter sp. R4; assembly: GCF_051365025.1. Taxonomy (NCBI): domain Bacteria; kingdom Bacillati; phylum Actinomycetota; class Actinomycetes; order Micrococcales; family Micrococcaceae; genus Arthrobacter; species Arthrobacter sp. R4. Next base: position 46,552 of record NZ_JBLWIJ010000010.1, on the reverse strand, counting down.
CCCGCCTTCATGGATCTGCGTTCCCATGGCGTCGTACAGCGGCTTAATGACGTGATCGCCGTGCTGCTCCTTGGCTGCGATGATGACGCGCACGGGGCCCCAGGCGTTGTCCATGGACTTCCGGTAGTCGGGGTCCAGGTCGCGGCCCTCGTTGAGGACTGCCAGGCTCATGACGTGCCAGGCAGTCTTGATGTCGCGGACAGCCTCCACCTCGCCGATCCATCGTGAGGTGATCCACGCGAACGGGCATACGGGATCGAACCAGAAGTCGGCCTGGTTCGGGGTGGTTTCAGTCATGCGTCATTCCTCTGCAACGTTCAGCGTGATGGGTGTGTGGCGGCGGGTGCTGTCAGGCTGACTTACGGCGTTTGGTCACGTGCGGAATCATGGTGGGCTCAGCCTTGCTGAGTACCACGTCCGCCGTGATCACCACGCTGGCGATGTCTTCGCGGCTGGGCAGGTCAAACATGACGGGAAGCAGCACTTCCTCCATGATGGCGCGGAGGCCGCGTGCGCCCGTGCCCCGCTCAAGGGCCTGGTCCGCGATGGCATTCAGGGCGTCGTCATCGAAGGCGAGCTCCACGCCGTCGATCTGGAACATCTTCTGGTATTGCTTCACCAGCGCGTTCTTGGGAGTGGAGAGGATCTGGATCAGTGCGTCACGGTCCAGGTTGGATACCGTCGTGATCACGGGAAGCCGGCCGATGAATTCCGGGATCAGACCGAACTTCAGGAGGTCCTCCGGCATTACTTCGCCGTAGGAGTCGATCTTGTTGCTGGCCTCGTTAAGCGGGGCGCCGAACCCGATTCCCTTTCGGCCGGAACGGGAGCCGATGATCTCTTCCAGGCCAGCGAACGCGCCGGCAACGATGAAGAGCACATTGGTGGTGTCGATCTGGATGAATTCCTGGTGCGGGTGTTTGCGGCCGCCCTGGGGCGGGACCGAGGCTACCGTTCCTTCGAGGATTTTCAGCAGTGCCTGCTGGACGCCTTCGCCGGACACGTCCCGGGTGATGGAGGGGTTCTCGCTCTTGCGGGAGATCTTGTCGATCTCGTCAATGTAGATGATGCCCTGCTCGGCCTTTTTGACGTCGTAGTCCGCGGCCTGGATGAGCTTGAGGAGGATGTTCTCCACATCCTCACCCACGTAGCCGGCCTCGGTCAGGGCGGTGGCGTCAGCAACGGCGAAGGGGACGTTGAGGCGGCGGGCCAAGGTCTGGGCGAGGTAGGTCTTGCCACAGCCCGTAGGACCGATCAGGAGGATATTGGACTTGGCGATCTCGACGTCGTCGTGGTGGCCGCCGTCGGCGAGGCTCCCGCTCTTGGGCGCATGGCCCGCCTGGATCCGCTTGTAGTGGTTATAGACCGCGACGGCGAGGGACCGTTTGGCCGGCTCCTGGCCGATGACGTATTCCTGCAGGAAGTCGAAGATTTCCCGGGGCTTGGGCAATTCAAAACTTCCCAGATCCGCGACTTCGGCGAGCTCTTCCTCAATGATCTCGTTGCAGAGTTCAATGCATTCGTCGCAGATATAGACACCGGGCCCGGCAATGAGCTTGCGTACCTGCTTCTGGCTCTTTCCGCAGAAAGAACACTTCAGCAGATCCGTGCTCTCGCCAATCCGAGCCATATGTGAACCCCTTAGTATCTTGCTGCCAGGCAGCTGTGCACCGTTGCTGGAATCTGTTCCGGCCTGGGAGGGCCGGCTGTGACAACATCCACTCTAGGTCACATTCGGCCCCAAGGGTGGAAAGCGAAGGCCGGTGCGGCCCAAATGAACTGGACCGCACCGGCCTGAAGCAGAGCCGTACTACCTGGTAATTGCCTGCGGCTTGATCTTGCGTGAATCCAGGACCTGGTCGATGAGGCCGTAGTTCATGGCCTCTTCCGCTGTCAGGATCTTGTCGCGCTCGATGTCGTTGTTGACCTGCTCTGAGGTCCGGCCCGAGTGGTGGGCGAGGGTGTCCTCGAGCCAGGACCGCATCCGCATGACTTCAGCGGCCTGGATCTCAAGGTCCGATGCCTGGCCGCCCTGACCGCCGGACAGTGCCGGCTGGTGGATCAGGACACGGGCGTTGGGAAGCGCCAGTCGCTTGCCGGGCGTTCCGGCCGCCAGCAGCACTGCAGCGGCGCTGGCAGCCTGTCCGAGGCAGACGGTCTGAATCTCGGGGCGGATGTACTGCATGGTGTCGTAAATGGCCGTCATGGCCGTGAACGAGCCGCCCGGCGAGTTGATGTACAGCGTGATATCGCGGTCCGGGTCCGTGGACTCCAGAACCAACAGCTGCGCCATGACGTCGTCGGCAGAGGCGTCGTCCACCTGCACGCCGAGGAAGATGATGCGGTCCTCGAACAGCTTGGTGTACGGGTCCTGGCGCTTGAAGCCGTAGGGCGTGCGCTCCTCGAACTGGGGAAGGACGTAGCGGCTGGTCGGAAGATTACCGGCAGTCGATCCGAAGTTGTAAGTCATTGTGTTGCTCCTGATCTAAGTGTTCTAGTGCCGGGTTACTTCTCGGATGCTGGCTCGCCGGACGAACCGTTGGCGGTTCCGCCGCCGCCGGAAACAGAACCGGCGTGGGCCGCGATCTTGTCAAAGAAGCCATACTCCAGGGCTTCCTTGGCGGTGAACCACTTGTCGCGGTCGTTGTCCTTGAGAATGGTGTCCACAGTCTGGCCGGTCTGCTCGGCAGTCAGCTCAGCCATGACCTTCTTCATGTGCAGGATCAGCTCGGCCTGGATCTTGATGTCCGAGGCCGTACCGCCAATGCCGCCGGAAGGCTGGTGCATCAGGACGCGGGCGTTCGGGGTGGCGTAGCGCTTGCCCTTGGTGCCTGAGGAAAGCAGGAACTGTCCCATCGAAGCGGCAAGGCCGGTGGCCACGGTGACAACATCGTTCGGGATGAACTGCATGGTGTCGTAGATGGCCATTCCTGCGGTGACGGAGCCACCGGGAGAGTTGATGTAAAGGTAGATGTCCTTGTCCGGGTTCTCGGCGGACAGGAGCAGCAGCTGCGAGCAGATCGCGTTGGCGTTGTCATCGCGCACCTCGGAACCCAGCCAGATGATCCGCTCTTTCAGGAGGCGGTTGTAGATGTAGTTGTCCTGGGCTGCAGGATCGACTGTCGCCATTCGTGGGGCCTCTGCGTGCTGTGACATGTGTACTTACCTCTCGCTGGTGACGGTGACATCACTGAACTTCACTACTTGGACACTAACCGTTTTGACGGCCGATTTGTTCGCCCGAATCGCGCTGTTCGCTGACGGCGCACGAGCCGGAAACCGGCTGTTAAAGCACCCAGCCCCTGGACCGGTCGGGTCCAGGGGCGGGTGGCGGAAACTAATTCCGTACTAGAACTTCACAGCAGCGGGGTCGTCGTTCGCTGCTGATTCGGCCTTGGCCTCTTCAGCTGCGGCTTCCGTAGCTTCTTCCTCGACGGCGGGAGCTTCCTCTTCGCCACCGGGACGCACGAAGTCGCTCAGGTCAACGTTGTTGCCGGCGGTGTCGGTAACAGTTGCCTGGCCCAGCACAACGGCCAGTGCCTTACGGCGGCGCACCTCGGAAACCATCATGGGAACCTGGCCACTCTGATCGATGATCTGGGCGAACTGGTTCGGGTCCATGCCGTACTGGCTGGCAGTGGAAACGATGTAGTCGATCAGCTCGTTCTGGCTGACGTTGACTTCTTCCTTTTCGGCGATGGCGTCAAGGATGATCTCGTTCTGGAAGGCGCGGGCGGTGTTGGCCTTGACCTCGGCGCGGTGCTCCTCGGTGTCGTGCTCGCCTTCACCGTGGCCGCTGCCCTCCTTGAAGTGAGCTTCGAGCTGCTCTTCAACGACGGAGTCCGGAACCGGAACCTCAACGAGCTCAACGAGCTTGTCCAGGACCTTGTCGCGGGCTTCGACGCCCTGCTCAACAACCTTGGAGTCCGCAGCCTGCTTGGCCAGGTCCTCGCGGAGTTCAGCCAGGGTGTCGAACTCAGAAGCCAGCTGGGCGAAGTCGTCGTTGGCCTCGGGGAGCTCGCGCTCCTTGACGGCCTTCACAATAACCTTGACCTGGGCTGCTTCGCCGGCGTGCTCGCCGCCAACCAGCGTGGTGTCGAAGATGGAGTCTTCATCGGCGCTCAGGCCGGTGACTGCCTCGTCCAGGCCCTCGAGCATGGTTCCCGCGCCAACCTGGTAGGACAGGCCTGCAGCGGAGTCCACCTCGGTGCCGTCAACTGTGGCGGTGATGTCGATGGTCAGGAAGTCGCCATCGGCGGCCGGGCGGTCCACGGACTTCAGCGTGCCGAAGCGGCCACGGAGTTCGTCCAGGGCCTTGTCGACGTCTTCATCGGAGGATTCCGCAGCGGCAACCTCAACCTTGATGCCGGCGTAGTCAGGCAGCTCGATCTCGGGGCGGACGTCAACCTCGGCGTGGAACTTCAGTTCCCCGTCCGTGGACGTGGGGTCCGGAACTTCGGTGATCTCAACCTCGGGGCGGCTCAGGGGGCGGATGCCCGATTCCTGCACAGCGGCCTGGTACCAGCCGTTGAGGCCCTCGTTGATTGCGGTCTCCAGGACGTAGCCGCGGCCAACGCGCTGGTCGATCAGCTTGGACGGGACCTTGCCCTTACGGAAGCCAGGGACCTGGATCTGCGAAGCAACAGTCTTGTATGCCTCGTCGATGCTGGGCTTCAATTCCTCAAAGGGGACCTCAACATTGAGCTTGACCCGCGTGGGGGTGAGGTTCTCGACAGCGCTCTTCACGGTCTAAGTACTCCTGGGATTGTGGGATGGGTTTCTGCAAACGCTAATGTGTTCTGTCCAGGCCGTCCGGTCCGGGCCGCAGAGTCGGGGTGACAGGATTTGAACCTGCGACTTCCTGCTCCCAAAGCAGGCGCTCTAGCCAAGCTGAGCTACACCCCGTAAGTGCACAGGCAAGTCTACGGTCAAACCGGCCGTGATTGCACATTTGACACGTGGGGCATGAATTAGGTTTAGTTATATCCGGCTTGATCAGCCAGCCCGAAAGACCGGCAGTAGCATTGACAGTGCAGGACATGTTAATGCAGGACCGCTGTTCTCCCGGGGACGTAGCTTAATGGTAAAGCCTCAGTCTTCCAAACTGATTACGCGGGTTCGATTCCCGTCGTCCCCTCCATAACGAGTCCGTTCAACGGACCAACACTAAAAGGGCCCCTCGCTGAGGGGCCCTTTTTTGTGTTGGCGTGTACCCGAAACGCACCGCCAGTCCGTGGCCCCGGCAGACTCCGGTGGAGCCCGTCACGTACTGACCGTGGGCGGCGGAGCGTTCGGCCTGCAGGCCCCTAGTTCTCCTGGCAGCCGGGACACCAATAAAGTTTCCGGCCTCCCAGCTCTGCCAGGGCCACCGGGACGGCGCAGACCCTGCACGGCAGCCCCTGGCGTTTGTAGACGTAGTGCGCTTCGTCCCCCGCAGGCAACGCGGCATCCCCTGACCAGTACGACGGCGGCGTGGTGATGATCCTGCCGTCGCGGACGCCGTCACCCATCACCGCTGCGGTGTCATCCCACAACATTTCCGCGGATTTCCGGGGCAGCGAACTGCCCGGCAGCAGCGGATCGATCCGTTGGCGGAAGAGGACTTCGGCCCGGTAGACGTTTCCGACGCCGGCAATCACCTTTTGGTCCATCAGCAGCGCCGCGATGGGCGTCTTTCGTGCCTGCACGCCCGTCACAAAGCGTTCCCGGTCTGGCGGCAGATTGCGCAACGGATCCGGTCCCAGTCTCGCGAGCACGTCGGCGGCTTCGGCCGTGGTGATGGCAGCGCAGGTAGTGGCGCCGCGCAGGTCCGCCCAGCCGTGCCTGCCCACCAGCCTGACCCGAACTGCGCCGACCGGAGCAGGCGGGCCGGCGTAGTGAAGCCCGCCGCCGTCGTCGAACGTTTCCCGCTCCCCCACTTTCCGGGGCGCGCCAATGCTGGAGGCACCCCGGAAGGCGGCGTCGCCGCCGAAATCCCATGCCCCGTAAAGACCCAGGTGGACATGGAGCACCAGGGCGTAGTCAAAATGCAGGAATAGGTGCTTGCCGTGGGCCTGCGATTCGGTCAGCATGTGGCCATCGAGCAGGGCGGCGCCGGCCGCGAACCGCCCCTGCGGACTGCTCACTGCCAGCGTCTCGCCGCCGAAAACATCGCTGAACTGGCGCGCGAGCCGGCGTACCGAGTGGCCTTCTGGCACTACTCGATGACCTCGCCGGTGGCTTCGTAGGCGGCAATCTTGCCGATCCTGCGCACGTGCCGTTCATCATTGCTGAACGGTTCCGCCAGGAAAGCCTCGATCAGCGCTGTGGCTTCTTCGACAGTGTGCTGCCGGCCGCCGACTGCCACCACATTGGCGTCATTGTGTTCACGGGCCAGCGTGGCAGTGGAGTGGTTCCAGGCCAGCGCTGCGCGAACGCCCTTGACCTTGTTCGCGGCGATCTGCTCACCATTGCCGGAGCCGCCCAGCACGATTCCCAGTGCGTGGACGCCGGCTTTCTGGTCAGCCACCACGGCCAATGCGGCGTTGATGCAGAAGGAGGGGTAATCGTCCTGTGCGTCGTACTCCTTGGGACCGTGGTCCACTACGTCGTAGCCCTTTGCCGTGAGGTGGCTGACGAGGTGGGCGCTGAGTTCCATGCCTGCGTGGTCGGTGGCGATGTGTACCCGCGGGAAGGCAGGGGAAGAAGTCACGACAGTATCCGTTCGGTTTAGCGGTGATGGGCAGAAATGTTGGCTCAGCGGCGCCGGCTCGAGCCAGGGTCAGATCAACAGGGACAAGAATACTAGGACTCTGCGCCCGCCGCGCCGGAGGCGCCGCCATGTGCCCGTGCGGCCACCCGGGTCAGGACTTCGGCCAGCCGGGCAGCGGATGCCGGGCTGCCGCCGCTCACTGCGAGTCTGTGGCCGTCTGTTTTCCGCACGACGACGGCGGGGCCGCTGCTTACCAGCATTGCGGCGGTGCCGCTGTGGTTCCGGTAGCCCCACCCGCCGTAATCAGCTGCCTTCACTTCCGAGGCGTTGGCCTCCGAGATGGCCGCTGCGGGCACGTCCATCACCGGGAACACGCCGGCCACCAGCACCCGCAGGCCGCTGCGGTCGGCCTTGACCCTGGCGCAGAGGAACGCCGCGGCCACGACGGCCAGCCCTGCGAGGACGGCTCCCAGCCACGGCAGGGCAATAGTGATCAAGGCTGCGGGAAAGAGCGTGGCCACGGTGATCATGACAAAAACCGAACTGCGCGCGTGGACCCAGAACCGGATCGAATCGCGGGCGAGGTCAGGGTCCAGTTCCCTGGCGAGGGCCAACTCGAAGGCCCTGTCGTCTTCCGGCGACCACTGCCTGTCGGCCTTGAAAACAAAACCCATGATGACCCCCAGTGAAAGCGCTGCACCGCTTCCCAGGGCCAGGACTGTCAGGTCCACCCGGGATTCGCGGGCGTCTGCGAGTCCAGCCTGGCCCACCAGCCCGGCTGCCAGGACGCTGGTAATGAAGAGGCTCAGGAACAGTCCGGCCCCCATCATGATCCTGCGCATCACGGCCGGACGGGAGACCGGAACGGCCTGGGACAGGACCAGCCAGCCCGCTGCCACGATGATCAGCGCCCCTCCCCACACATAGGCGGAAAACGACGCAAAGGAGGCGCCGCCGTCGGCCGTCCAGCTCACGGCGAGCGGTTCCGGAAGGTCAGGCCGCAGGAGGAAGGCACAGAAAACAAAAGCTGCTGCCAGTACCACCGGAAACCCGACGGCAAACCGCAGCGCCTTGGCATCCACCGCATCCCTGAACTTGCCCATGCATTAACGCTACTCCCGCCGTGTCCGGATGTGATCGCGGTAACTTGCCAACCGCCCAAGAAATGAAAGAATGACTTCACAGTGCCCGGCGCAGGCCATCACCCGCCGGCAACAGCAACCCTTCTGGAGGCCCCCTTGCCAGGTATTAACCTGACGCGCACCGAAGCCCGCGAGCGCGCCGAACTGATCACTGTCGATTCCTACGCGGTCAGCCTGGACCTGACCAGGGGCGAGAAGGTCTTCGGGAGCACCACAACAGTAAAGTTCGAAGCCGAACCGGGTTCCTCCACGTTTATCGACGCCATTACCCACACGGTCCACAGCGTCACGCTCAACGGGCGTGCCCTGGACCCCGGCACCGTCTCCGACGGCATCCGGATCCAGTTGCCGGATCTGGCGGCCACCAACGAGCTTACGGTGGTTGCCGACGCCCCGTACATGAATACTGGCGAAGGCCTGCACCGGTTCGTGGATCCGGTGGACGGCGAGGTTTACCTGTACACCCAGTTCGAGGTGCCCGATTCGCGCCGCATGTTTGCCGTCTTTGAGCAGCCGGACCTCAAGGGCACGTTTACCTTCAACGTCACCGCACCGTCCCACTGGGACGTTATTTCCAACTCCCCCACCCCCGCGCCGCAGGAAACCACTCCCGGGGACAACGGCGGGGCGCGCTCCGTCTGGTCCTTCGCACCGACGCCCAGGCTTTCTTCCTACGTCACCGCGCTGATCGCAGGCCCCTACCAGTCGGTCCGGAGTGAGGTGGCCAGCTCTGACGGACGGGTCATCCCGCTGGGCGTCTTTGCCCGAAAATCACTGATGCAATACCTCGATGCCGAAAACATCTTTGAGCTGACCCGGCAAGGCTTTGAATTCTTCGAGGCCCAGTTCGGCTGCCCGTACCCGTTCGAGAAGTACGACCAGCTGTTTGTGCCCGAGTTCAACGCGGGGGCCATGGAAAACGCAGGCGCGGTCACCATCCTCGAAGGGTACGTCTTCCGTAGCAAAGTCACCGGCGCGCAGATCGAACGCCGGGCCATCACGGTGCTGCATGAGCTCGCGCACATGTGGTTCGGCGATTTGGTGACCATGCGCTGGTGGAACGACCTCTGGCTCAACGAATCCTTCGCCGAATACATGTCCCACCTCGCCGCCGTGGAGAATACGTCCTTCACCAGTGCGTGGACCACCTTCGCCTCCGTGGAGAAGTCCTGGGCCTACCGCCAGGACCAGCTGCCCACCACGCACCCGATCTTCGCCGAGATCAACAACCTGCAGGATGTCGAGGTCAACTTCGACGGCATTACCTACGCCAAGGGCGCCTCCGTGCTGCGCCAGCTGGTTGCCTGGGTCGGTCCGGAGCAGTTCATGGCGGGCGTGCGGGAGTACTTCAGCAAGCACGCCTGGCAGAACACCGAGCTCAGCGACCTCATGGTGGAGCTGGAGAAAGCCAGCGGCCGCGATCTCGACCGCTGGGGCCAGCTGTGGCTGGAAACGGCCGGCGTCAACACGCTCAAGCCCGAGCTGGAGGTGGACGGCGACGGGAACCTCACCTCCTTCGCGATAGTCCAGTCGGCCGTTGAGGACTGGCCCACCATCCGTCCACACCGCCTTGCCGTTGGCTTCTACAACCTCAACAGCGCCGGCAAGCTCGAGCGCGTGCACCGGGAGGAACTCGACGTCGACGGCGGGCGCACCGAGGTGCCGGCCCTGGCCGGACTGGCGCAGCCGGACCTGATCCTGGTCAACGACGACGACCTCGCCTACGCCAAGGTTCGGCTGGACGAAAAGTCCCTGGCGACGGCCACGGCACACCTGAAGGACTTCAGCGAGAGCCTCCCGCGCACCCTGGTGTGGAATTCCGCCTGGGATGCGGCGCGCGACGGCGAGACTCCGGCACGCCGCTACGTGGACCTGATCCTGGCCAACGTCGCCGCGGAATCGGATTCCTCGGTGATCCTGGTCCAGCTGCGCCAGCTGGCCACCACGCTGAGCTTCTATGTCGCTGAGCAGCACCGCGAGGCCACTGCTGTGGCAGCGGTGGACACGCTGTGGGAACTCGCCAACACTGTGCCGGGCGGATCCGACGCCCAGCTGCAGTTCGTGAAGTCTTTTGCCCTCCTGGCCCGCAGCACCGGGCAGCTGGATACCGTTGCCGGCCTTCTGTCCGGCGCAACAACCCTGGACGGGCTGGCCGTGGACCAGGACCTCCGGTGGGAGCTCCTGGCATCCCTGGTAGCCGGCGGCCGCCTCGGCACGGAGGACATCAACGCCGAACTGGAACGGGACAACACCGCCAGTGGGCAGAACGCGGCGGCCCTGGCCAAGGCCGCGATCCCCACGCCCGAGGCCAAGGCGGCCGCGTGGGAATCGATCGTGGTCAAGGGCGAACTGTCCAACGCACTGCAGGGCTCTGCAGTGACCGGGTTCACCCGGGTCCTGGACCGGTCCCTGCTGGAACCGTACGCGGAAAAGTACTTCGAGGCGGTTCCTGGGATCGTGGCCACCCGCACCCACGCACTGGCCCAGCAGATCGTCGTCGGGCTCTACCCGGCCCTGCTGACCACCCAGGCCACCATCGACCGGACTGACGGCTTCCTGGCCGCCCTCCCGGCAGAAAGCGCCGCGTTGCGGCGGATGATGCTGGAAAACCGCGACGGCGTTGCCCGGGCACTGCGCGCCCGTGCGGCCGACGTCCTTCCCGGCGATGCCTAGGCGTGCGGCATGAGCCTGGGTGAGCACCACTATGAACTGACCGTGCAGTGGACCGGCAACCTTGGGGAGGGAACGTCGTCCTACCGGGGCTACTCTCGGGACCACGACGTCCTGATTCCGGGGCTGCCGGTGCTCCCGGGCTCCGCTGACCCGACGTTCCATGGCGACAGGTCACGCTACAACCCCGAGCAACTTCTCCTCGCCGCTCTCGCCCAGTGCCACATGCTGTCCTTCCTGCACGTGGCGGTACGGCACGGCGTCATTGTTACGGACTACCGGGACGAAGCCACGGGCACGATGCGTTTGAACCGGGACGGCAGCGGGCAGTTTGAGTCAGTGACCCTGCACCCGAGGGTGACGCTGGCGGACCCGGCCCACGTGGCTCTGGCGGAGCAAATGCACCACGAAGCCAACCAGGTCTGCTTCATTGCCCGGAGCGTCAATTTCCCCGTGCACCACGATCCCGTGACCCTGACGGCCTAACCCCAACTGAGTAGCAGCAGATGTCGTTTTGAGGGCTCAGAACAACATCTGCTGCTACTCAGTTGGGCGGGCGGGATTCATACGCTTCGGCGGAGCTCCTCCACGAGCCGGGCTTCCGTGGCGGGGGCAAGCCCGGCCTTGCGGCGGCGGTTCAGTCCGCGGCGGCGCTCGTCCTCGAGGGTGTCCGCCACCGTCTCCTGCCAGGGGCGCGTCGTCAGTCCGGCGGCGCGGGCAGCCATGTTGCTGCGAGTGCAGAAGCCGTCGTGGCCCGGCGGCAGCCACAGCGGGAGGGAATCAGGCCCGGCCCAATAATCGACTCCATGGTCCACGAGCCAGTCCTCCGGCGCCGTTAGGACCTCGCCCTGGTAGCCGGCGGCGGCTTTCGAGCCCTCAAGGTAGTCGGAGAAGGGCACCTGGTCCCCCAAGGCGTTCAGTGCGCCCGTGACACCCTTCTCCGCGGCGTGGAGAATCCATAGGGCCAGGTCGCGGACGTCGATGACCTGGGTGGCGTGGCCGGGTATGTCGGGGACGACGACGGGTCCATTGTCCCGGGCGAACCTCGCCGGCCAGTAGCCGTAGCGGTCCGTTGTGTCGCCGGGACCGCTGATGAGTCCGGCCCGACAGAGATGCGCCTTGGCTGCGGCCGCTGCCAAGGTTGCCTGCTCGATGGCCGACTTCGACTCCCCGTAGTTTTCGGGGGCGGATACCGTACCGGCGGGCAGGGGAGGCAGGAGGGCAGCGTCCTCCGTCTCTCCCGGGGTCGAATGGTCGGCGTAGACCGAACAGCTGGACACAAACGTCCAGTGGCCGGCTCTGTCTGCCAGTGCGTCCAGAGCGTCCGTCGCCTGGACGGTATCGCGGGCCACGTCAATGACTTCGTCCCAAACTCCGGTGGCCCCGTCATAAGCGTTCGCGCCCAGTGAACGGTCCGCCCTCAACCATTGAGCGCCCTCCGGCGGTTGAGCCGCCGAACCGCGGGCCAGGCACGTAACATCATGCCCCGCAGCCACTGCTTGCCGGACTATTTCTGCGGACAGGAAGGCAGTTCCGCCCAATACAAGGATGCGCATGGGTCCACGCTACGGCGCTAGGGTTGAAAGAGAACAGAGCCTTCCGCGCCGGGCGAAACCCGAGCGCCGGCGAGCACCATCCCGGCCCCCGCCGGAGACCCCCAAGGAGTTTTACCGTTTATGTTCAGCACGTTGTCGATCACCCCTTCCCTCGCCTCCGAGCCCGACGGCGTCAGCGTCACCGGCATTGTCATCAGCCTGGGCGTCGGCGTAGCTATCTGGTTGGTGGCAACCTTCGTGATTTCGCGGATCAGCAGGCGGGTGGCTTCCGGGAGCAACTTCTTCAAGAAGGCCCACTTCAAGTGGGTGGCCCCGGCGATCCGAGCCTTGGATCATGAGCGCCGCGTCCAGCGCGCGGAAACCATCGGATCGCTGCTCAACAGCATCGTAGGCGTGCTGGTGGCCGTCATCACCAGCATGTACGTGCTCCAGAACCTGGACATCAACATCGCCCCGCTGCTGACAAGCGTGGGAATCCTGGGTGTGGCCATTGGCTTCGGCGCCCAGCAGCTGATCCGGGATTTCCTGGCCGGCATCTTCATCACCATCGAGGACCAGTACGGCATCGGCGACATCATCGAAACCAGCGAGGTGGTGGGGGTTGTGGAATCCATGGGCCTGCGCATCACCCGGGTCCGGTCCGAGGACGGCGCCATCTGGTACCTGCGCAACGGCGAAATCCTCCGGGTCGGCAACCGTTCCCAAGGCAACTACGCGCCGGTGCCTGATGCGCCCGCCGCCGGCCCGGAAACTGCACTGCACGAGCCTGCCACCAACACCGAGACTAAAAAGACTGACCAGAAAGCCGGAGAATAGGGACATGAGCACACCCGCCGAGTCGCAGCAGCCGCGCCAACTGATGCAGAACGACCCTTTCAGCCAGCCGGGCTACACGGACAACTTCTACGATGCCGTGGGCGGCCATGAAACGTTTGTTCGCCTCATCGATGTCTTCTACGACGGCGTGGCTACCGACCCGCTGTTGCGTCCGATGTATCCGGAAGAGGACCTTGCGCCGGCCAAGCGCCGTTTCCTGATGTTCCTGGAGCAGTACTGGGGTGGCCCCACCACGTATGGCGAGGAACGCGGCCACCCCCGGCTGCGGATGCGGCACATGCCCTTTCGGGTCACGCCCGAGGCGAAGGACCGTTGGCTCTTCCACATGCGCGCGGCCGTGGACTCGTTGGGGCTGCCGCCCTTGTACGAAGGCACGCTGTGGGACTACATGGAGCGTGCGGCACTGTCTATGGTGAACAGCCCGTCGGACAGCTGAGCCCGCGTCCGGGCTGATCCAGGCCGGACTGTTGGTAGGCCGGGCTGTGTGTAAGCCGGACCTGTTGCCAAGCCGGGCCTAGCCCAGTCCGCTCCCGGTGCGCGCAAGGACGTGCCCGCGGGCGCCGGTAAGGCGGAACCAACGGCCAGTGCGGTAGAGCTTCTGGTCACCCTCGCCAAGGAACCCCAGCGTCAGCGCGGCAAACGCGGCTCCAGCCGGAAGCCCCGAATCGTCCAGGGGCCGGCCCCAGACTGCGGCCCGGGCATTATTGACGATCAAGGCGCCCGGCTTGTCCGGCACGATGCCGGCAACTTCGGCGATGCCGGCTTCGGCGGCCTGGCGCAGTTCAGCATCCGGTACGGACCGGATCAGTTCCCAGCCTGTCCTGGGGGCGCCGACTCCGGTCCAGGATTCGGTGACGGTGGACGGCGGAACCGGCAGCTCGACGTCGCCCTCCCCTGCCCTGGCGAGACGATCCAGGACCGCAGAAAGCGGGACTGTGACATCAGTTTCGGAACGTTCAGCGAGCCCCATGGTGCGCAAACCCAGGATGGTGGGGGTTGGTTCGCCCAGCAGCCTAGGCCTCAGCACGCAGACGTACGCCGCCAGGACTGATCCTGCTGCCTGAAGCCGAATGGCGCCGTCGTCGATCGTCTTGGCGCGCGTGGCGAAGGTACGCAGGTCGGCGAGATCACGCGGATCGGCGAAGCGGAAGGACTGGGTGAGTAGATCAGACACACTAAGAACACTACCGGCTGTACGTTGTTTGAGCGGTGCCGGGGTGGCGTCTAGAGTCGAACCATGACTGAAGCCGACGCCGGATTGCTGGCCCCGCCCAGCGGTGACCCCACCACATCACTGATCAAGCTCCTGGACCTGGGAGAACTGGAGGGGGCCCGCACCGACGAGGACATTTTCCTGGGGCCTTCACAGCAGCAGCCGCACCAGCGGGTCTTCGGCGGCCAGGTCCTGGCCCAGTCCCTTATCGCCGCTACCCGGACAGTGGACCCTGAGCGCCACGTCCATTCCATGCACGGCTACTTCCTGCGGCCAGGCGATGCCAACAAAACCATCACCTTTGGCGTCCAGCGCCTGCGCGATGGCCGCTCGTTCTCCGCACGCCGGGTCCATGCCTACCAGGAGGGTGTGCCCATCCTGTCGATGATCGCGTCCTTCCAAGGCGAGGATGAAGGCATCGAGCACGAATCAGCCATGCCCAAAGGAATCCCGGATCCCGAATCGCTGCCGAGCACAGCCGACCTCCTGGGCAAGTTCGACCACCCGGTGGCCCGGCACTGGGCCTACGAGCGGCCATTCGACATCCGCCACGTGGATCCGCCCCTGTATGTGTCTGCCAAGGGCAAGCGGGAAGCGCGGAATGCCGTGTGGATGAAGACGTTTGGACCGATGCCCGACAACGCCAACCTTCACCGAGCCGCTTTGGCCTACGCCAGCGACTACACACTGCTGGAGTCCATTCTCCGCCGGCACGGGCTCAGCTGGATCACCCCCGGCATGAACGTGGCCAGCCTGGACCACGCTATGTGGTGGCACCGCCCGGCCCGCGTGGACGAGTGGCTGCTCTATGTCCAGGAATCCCCCAGCGCCCAGGGCGCCCGGGGGCTGGCCACGGGCAAGATCTTCAACCGGGCCGGCCAGCACGTGGCATCCGTGGCGCAGGAGGGGATGGTCCGGGTTCCCACCGACCTCAAGAACAAGGTGGTGGGGGCTTTCCAGTCCAAAGTCCTGGAGCACCAGATCCGCAAGGCCGGGCGCGACTAGCTCGCTTCGCCTCTCACTGACTTTCACTTAACGAGGAAAGGCCGGCACCCTGCGGGGTGCCGGCCTTTCCGCTTCGTGTCGTCAGCGCGCGGTTGTTCAGTCGCGGGTGAGGCGGCGGTGCGTGACCCGGTGCGGCTTCGCGGCGTCCGGACCCAGGCGCTCCACTTTGTTCTCTTCGTAGGATTCGAAGTTGCCCTCGAACCAGTACCACTTGGAGGGGTTTTCCTCGTCGCCTTCGTAGGCAAGGATGTGGGTGGCAACCCGGTCCAGGAACCAGCGGTCGTGCGAAACCACCACGGCGCAGCCGGGGAATTCCAGCAGCGCGTTCTCCAGGCTGCTGAGGGTTTCAACGTCGAGGTCGTTGGTGGGTTCGTCAAGGAGCAGCAGGTTTCCGCCCTGCTTGAGCGTCAGTGCCAGGTTCAGCCTGTTGCGCTCACCGCCGGAGAGTACGCCGGCCTTCTTCTGCTGGTCCGGGCCCTTGAAGCCGAACGCGGCGACGTAGGCGCGGGACGGCATTTCCACGTGGCCCACCTGGATGTAGTCCAAGCCGTCAGAGACGACCTCCCACAGGGTTTTGTTGGGGTCGATGCCTCCGCGGCTCTGGTCCGCGTAGGAGATCTTGACGGAGTCACCGATCTTCAGCTCGCCGCCGTCGAGCGGCTCCAGGCCCACGATGGTCTTGAACAACGTGGACTTGCCCACACCGTTGGGGCCAATGACGCCGACGATCCCATTGCGGGGAAGGCTGAACGAGAGTCCGTCGATCAGCGTGCGGTCGTCGAAGCCCTTCTGCAGGTTCTTGGCTTCCAGGACCAATCCGCCCAGTCGCGGTCCTGGCGGGATCTGGATCTCTTCGAAGTCAAGCTTCCGGGTACGGTCCGCCTCGGCGGCCATTTCCTCGTAGCGGGCCAGGCGGGCCTTGGACTTGGTCTGCCGGCCCTTGGCGTTGGAGCGGACCCACTCAAGTTCTTCGGTGAGGCGCTTAGCCTGCTTGGCGTCCTTCTTGCCCTGGACTTCAAGGCGGGCGCGCTTCTTCTCCAGGTACGTGGAGTAGTTGCCCTCATACGGGTAGAGGTGGCCCCGGTCAACCTCGGCGATCCACTCTGCAACGTGGTCCAGGAAGTACCGGTCGTGGGTGACGGCCAGGACGGCGCCGGCGTAGTTGGACAGGTGCTGTTCAAGCCACAGCACGCTCTCGGCGTCCAGGTGGTTGGTGGGCTCGTCGAGCAGCAACAGGTCAGGCTTCTGCAGGAGGAGCTTGCACAGGGCCACGCGGCGGCGTTCACCACCGGAAAGGAGCGTGACGTCAGCATCGGCGGGCGGGCAGCGGAGTGCGTCCATGGCCTGCTCCAGCTGGGAGTCCAGGTCCCAGGCATCGGCCGAGTCAATGGCCTCCTGCAGGTGGCCCATCTCTTCGAGGAGGGTGTCGTAGTCAGCGTCGGGGCTGGCCATTTCCTCGGAGATCTCATTGAAGCGCTGAATCTTGCCGTAGATCTCGCCCACGCCTTCCTGGACGTTGCCGAGGACGGTCTTTTCTTCGTTCAGGGGCGGTTCCTGGAGCAGGATCCCCACCGTGTAGCCAGGGCTGAGCCGCGCTTCGCCGTTCGACGGCGTGTCCAGTCCGGCCATGATCTTAAGAATGGTGGACTTACCGGCACCGTTCGGGCCAACAACACCAATCTTGGCGCCCGGGAAGAAGGACATGCTTACGTCGTCGAGAATAAGTTTTTCGCCAACGGCCTTACGGGCCTTGGTCATTGTGTAGATAAATTCCGCCATGGTTCCAAATCTAGTGGGTTGGCGGGGATAACTCACATTCGTCCGTCAGGCGGGAGCCCCTACAAAGCATTTGCCGCTCGCCAGCACCGGCAGCACCGTGACTGTGACGCTGCCGTCGCGGATTTGCCCGATAACGCAGTCCGCGCCCTGCAGGACAGCCGCTTCGATGGCGTCGGCATCAAGCCCGGTGGGTGTGCGGCTTTGGGAAACCTCCAGGGCCGCCTCCGGGATACCCTCACCGGCAAGTGCATCCGTTACCTGGGCCGTGGCGGGCTTTGGAGTGCTGGCGGCCAGGCGGTTCAGGGCGTCGGCAAGGGTCTGCTTCAGCGTGGATGTGGCAGGGTGTTCTTCCGCTGCCGGGCGGGTTGCCTGGGCAGCGGCAGGCGCCGTGGTACCCACCGGCATCGTGGCACTCGGGTCGGCTGTGGATGTCCCGGTGCAAGCCGTCAGTGCTGCGGCACCGGCAAGGCAGGCGACAACCGCGATGAGAACCTTGCGGGAGGAAGCGCCGGATGATGACGGAAATCCCGGCCGGGGAGCTTCTTGATGGTTCGGCCGGTGATTCGTCGTGCTCGTCATGCCGCCATTCTGCCACGCCGCAACGCGGGGTTGTTGCGGCGTGGCGGGCCGTGGAGCGGCCGCCCGGCGTGGCATGAAGCGAGTGCCCTTAGGTCGCGGCCCCTGCGAGCTCGCCCGTTTCGGTGTCCAGGGTGACGTAGTCGCCATTGGTGTCCTGGATGGTGACGTCCTTCGGGATTCCGTCTTCCTCCGTGTAGTCATCAGGCTCAGGGTCCCCTCCTGTCCCGTCATAGCCGTCCCCGCCGGTCCGGTTAGCCACCTCAGAGTCCGGCAGCTCGTTCTTCGGGTTCCGGATGTAGTTAGCAGAGCCCCACTTCAGATCGTGGCCCACGGCGTCGGCGTTTATTTCAGCAGTGTGGAAGACCCGTCCGTCCCGTTCCCAGCTCGCCAGCTTCAACCGGCCAACGACGATGACCCGCTGGCCCTTCTTGATGCTGCAGCCCATATTGCCGGCCAGTTGGCGGTAGCCCTGGACCGTGAACCAATTCATGTGGTCCTCGACCCATGTGCCCGAAGTTTTGTCGAAATGACGGGAGGGGGATCCAAGCCGGAATGAGGCCGTCCCAACGCCGGTGGTGGTGGTCGACGTGGTGACGTCCGTGGCCACAAAGCCCCGGATGGTGATGATGTCGCTCATGATGAAGTCCTGTCTCGAAGGTGGTGCCCAACCGGGCAAAACCAGCTTCGCGTGGACTCCATGCTCCCGCGAGGGGCAATTTTGCGTATGTGCACAACGCTTCCAAGAAAGGCGCTGTGGAGGACGGGTGCCTGCGTGAGCGTCGCAGCAGCCGGGGGCATGTAAACTTTTGATGCGCCCGGAATACAGGCTCCGGACACCACGTGCCCCAGTAGCTCAGGGGATAGAGCAGCGGCCTTCTAATCCGCCGGTCGGGGGTTCGATTCCCTCCTGGGGCACTAAGAAAAGCGGTCCTGATCTGCGGTACTTTCCGCTGGTCAGGGCCGCTTGCTTTGTGCAGACAGCCATCATGAACGCCGGAATCCCAAGGCCTGCAGCAGAACGGACAATGCCGAGCCATACTGCTCGTAACCAAGCCATCGCTCCTCGGTCTGTGCATGCTTGCCTTGATTTCCCTGTTCTGATTCTTCATGCCGTCAAAACCATGGTTTCGAATAAGGAAGAAGCCCGACCAGAACTAAGCGATCTGCTGTGCCGGTAATTGGCGAACCACTCCAGCGACCCCAGAATGACGGCCAGACCGGGCAAGCACTCGCCTAAGGAGCCTGATCCTGGAGCCGGTGTGGGGCCTCAACCAGGGAACGGACCACGCTGCCGGCAGCACCCAGCAGCGCTCCGGCCTGGCCCACGGCGGACAGGCTGATGTTCCCGGCCGGGACTTTTCCAGGGGCGTATCGAGCCAGGCTTTCCGCTAGTGCGGGCCTGATCCACTCGCCCAAGATAGCGAAGTGGCCACCCAGGACCACTGACGGGATATTAAGCAGCCGGACCGTGGACGCCACTGCCACGCCCAGGTAATGACCGGCGCGCGCAACGGCAGCTAGTGCGTCCACGTCACGGGCGGCGAGCGCCGTGAGCAACTGCGCCAGGCTCTCGGATCGGGCGGGGCCATATCCGGATGGACCAGCCGTTAGACCCGAAGCGGCCGGTCCGGGCCCCGGCTGCGTGGGAATTCCCGCGGCAACAAAGATCGCGTCCTGGCCCGCCACCGTTTCCAGGCAGCCCGTGCCACCGCACGAACACAGCGTTCCCTCGGGCTGGACGACAACGTGCCCCAACTCCCCAGCATGCCCGTGGGGTCCAGTGAACAGTTCGGAGCCGATCACCAGCCCGCCGCCCACGCCCACTTCGCCGGAGACAAACAGGAAGTCCGCGTCCCCTGCTGGCCTGTAGCGCAGCTCGGCAAGGGCTGCGGCGTTGGCCTCATTGAATAGCGTGGTTCCCAGCGGCACGTCCGGCAACACCACACCTAAATCCAGGGTCGCGGAATTCCACCCGAGGTTTGGAGCCGTGATGACCGTTCCGGTTTTGGCATCAACGAGCCCCGGGACGGCCAGGCCGCCGCCGAGGACGCGGACCCCTTGGGCTTCCGCCGTGTCCCGCAGCCCGGCCGCCAGGTCCGCCAAGCCCGCGGACACCGAATCGGGCGTGGCACGGCGATTGTCCTGCTCGCGCGTTTCCTGGAGCAACAGGTTTCCTGCCAGGTCCGTCACTCCCGCGGAAATGTAGTCGACATTGATTTCCATGCCCATCACGCCTCTTGCGGGATTCAGCTCCAGCCCGACGCCCGGACGTCCGCGCTCCCCCTGCGGATTCAGCCCGATTTCCCTCACGATGCCGGCGTCCAGGAGGTCCAGCACCAGGCTCGAGACGGAGGCCTTGGTGAGGCCCGTGGCGGCGGCAATCTGGGCCCGGGTCAGGTGCGTGCCCGCCCCCGACAGCGCTATGCGCCCCAGCACCAGGGCCAGGTTGCCGCGGCGGACGTCACCCATGCTTCCCGGTGTCCCGGCCTCCGGGGTGCCGGCAGCCGGCGCTGAACTGGCCATGCGGCCTCCTTCTCGAAGTTCATGCCCTTGGGCAGCCTCATCCTATTGACCTTAGCTCATCCCCGCCTATATAGTTCAAGCGATAAACTAACTCTCGGGTTCCACGGTTCCCCCAAATGCAAGGACGCATCATGACTCTCACGCCCACACCCGGCGACAAGTTCACCTTCGGCCTCTGGACCGTCGGCTGGACCGGAGCAGACCCTTTCGGCGTCGCCACCAGGAAGCCCCTGGACCCCGTGGAAGCGGTCCACAAACTCAGCGAACTCGGCGCCTATGGCATCACGTTCCACGACAACGACCTCGTCCCGTTCGATGCGACGGCCTCAGAGCGCGAACTGATCCTCAAGAACTTCAAGGCTGCCCTGGCCGAGACCGGCCTCAAAACCCCCATGGTGACCACCAACCTGTTCAGCCACCCGGTGTTCAAGGACGGCGGCTTCACCTCCAATGACCGCTCCGTCCGCCGGTTCGCCCTCAGCAAAGTCCTGCAGAACATCGACCTCGCAGCCGAGCTGGGCGCCGAAACGTTCGTTATGTGGGGCGGCCGCGAAGGCAGCGAATACGACGGCTCAAAGGACCTGTCCGCCGCGTTGGACCGCATGAAGGAAGGCGTCGACACCGCCGCCGCCTACATCAAGGACAAGGGCTATGGCCTGCGGATCGCCCTGGAGCCCAAGCCCAACGAGCCCCGCGGCGACATCTTCCTGCCCACCGTGGGCCACGGGCTGGCCTTCATCGCCCAGCTCGAGCACGGCGACATCGTGGGCCTCAACCCCGAGACCGGACACGAGCAGATGGCAGGCCTTAACTTCACCCACGGCATCGCGCAGGCCCTCTGGGCCGGCAAGCTCTTCCACATCGACCTCAACGGCCAGCGCGGCATCAAGTACGACCAGGACCTCGTCTTCGGCCATGGCGACCTCACCAGCGCGTTCTTCACCGTGGACCTGCTCGAGAACGGCTTCCCCAACGGCGGCCCCACGTACGACGGACCGCGCCACTTTGACTACAAGCCCTCCCGTACCGATGGTTACGACGGCGTTTGGGAGTCCGCGAAGTCCAACATGTCCATGTACCTCCTGCTCAAGGAACGCGCGCTCGCCTTCCGTGCAGACCCTGAAGTCCAGGAAGCGCTCAAGGCCTCCGGTGTATTCGAGCTCGGCGAACCGACCCTCGCCGCCGGTGAGACCACCGCGGACCTGCTCGCTGACGCGTCCGCCTTCGCGGAATTCGACGCCGACGCCGCCGCAGAGCGGTCCTTCGCCTTCGTGCGGCTCAACCAGCTGGCCATCGAGCACCTGCTCAACGCACGCTAAGCCGCAGGCACCCTACCACCAGCACCACGGCGCCGCCGGATCAGGACATGATCCGGCGGTGCCGGCGCATCAGAAGGAACCTCATGGCCCTCGTTGCCGGAATCGACAGCTCCACCCAGTCCTGCAAAGTAGTGATCCGCGACGCGGACACCGGCGAGCTGGTGCGCCAGGGCCGTGCCAGCCACCCCGACGGAACCGAAGTCCACCCCGATCATTGGTGGAACGCCCTGCAGGCCGCAATCACCCAGGCAGGCGGGCTCGCGGACGTCAGCGCCATCTCCGTCGGCGGACAGCAGCACGGCATGGTTTGCCTCGACAGTGCCGGAGAGGTCATCAGGCCGGCACTGCTGTGGAACGACACCAGGAGTGCTCCCGCCGCCCTCGAAATGATCCGGGAGGCCGGCGACGGCGACTCCGCAGCCGGTGCCCGCTACTGGTCGCGCGCCACGGGAACTGTACCGGTTGCCTCCCTGACCGTCACCAAGCTGCGGTGGCTCGCAGAGAACGAGCCGGCGAACGCTGAACGGGTTGCCGCTGTGTGCCTGCCGCACGACTGGCTCTCCTGGCGCTTGGCTGGCTTCGGTCCCGGCAGCGGCGAGGCGGGCCTGGCCGCACTCCGCACCGACCGCTCAGACGCTTCGGGCACCGGCTACTACTCAGCCTCCTCCGGCGCGTACCTTCCCGACGCCCTCGAAAAGTCCCTTGGCCGCGTCCCGCGCCTTCCCGCCGTCGTCGGTCCGTTGGACATCGCAGGGAAAACTCCGGAAGGGGCCCTCATCGGACCGGGTGCCGGGGACAACGCCGCCGCCGCGCTGGGCGTCGGAGCGGGCGTGGGCGACGTCGTGCTTTCACTTGGCACGTCCGGAACCGTGTTCGCCGTGTCAACGACGCCGGCTGCCGATGCATCGGGGCTTGTTGCAGGATTTGCGGACGCCACGGGCAACTACCTGCCGCTCGCCTGCACGCTCAACGCAACCCGGGTCTTCGACGCCACTGCCGCGTTGCTCGATGTCAGCCTCGAGGAATTCAACGACCTTGCCCTGTCGGCTGCCGCGGGGGCCGGAGGCCTTACCCTGGTCCCCTACTTCGACGGGGAGCGGACACCCAACCTGCCGGAGGCGGCAGGATCACTGCACGGCATCACCCGGACGAATTACACCCCCGCGAACCTGGCGCGCGCCGCCGTCGAAGGCGTGGTTTGTTCCCTCGCCGACGGCCTGGCGGCCCTCCTGTCGCAAGGGGTGGACGCGCAGCGTGTCATTCTGGTGGGCGGCGGTGCGCAGTCGCCTGCTGTGCAGCTGGCGGCCAGCCAGCTGCTCGGCCTTCCTGGCTTTGTTCCGACCCCCGGCGAGTACGTGGCCGACGGCGCCGCGCGCCAGGCAGCCGCCGTGCTGGCCGGGGCCTTCCCTGAGTGGACCCTCAGCGGTACGGAATTGCCGGCAGAACCGTCCGACGGCGGCGTGCTGGCCAGGTACCGCAGGCACGCCGCCGCCTACTTGGGCTGAACCCGCGGCAGATCCCCGGATCCGAAGCCAGGGCAAAGCGAAGGACCTGCACCGTGACGGCGGTGCAGGTCCTTCGCAGTGGGGCGCAGGCGCCTGCCGTGACGTAGCAGGCGCCCGCGGTCTGGATCAGGTCAGGCGTACGGCAACACGAGTTCCGCGTAGCGTGCCTTGATGGTCTCCAGGACGGCGTCGCCGTCAGCGTCCCAGATGTCCTGATTAAAGATTTCAACCTCGATATCACCCGTGTATCCGGCGTCCCGGACCCAGGTGCCGATGGTGGCGAAGTCGATCACGCCGTCGCCCATGAAGCCCCGGGACAGCAATGGATCCGCCGCAATGGGCATGTTGAAGTCGCACACCTGGTAGGAAGCGATGCGGTCCTCCCGGCCTGCGCGTTCAATCTGTGCCTTAAGTTCCGGGTCCCACCAGACGTGGAACGTGTCGACGGCGACGCCCACATCCTTTGTGTCAAACGGCGCCGCGAGGTCAAGGGCCTGCCCGAGCGTGGAGATCAGCGCACGGTCCGCGGCGTACATCGGATGCAGGGGTTCGAGTACGAGCCGGATGCCGTTCTCGGAGGCGAACGGGACAAGATCGGCAAGGCGGTCTGCCACGCGCTGGCGGGCAGCCACCACGTCTTTCTCCCCCGGCGCCAGTCCGCCGACCACCAGGAAGAGTTCCCGTGTGTCCAGCGCCACTGCCTCGAGGATCGCCGCGCGGTTGTCCGCCAGCGCGGCGGCCTGGCCGTCGGCGTCGGCAGCGGTCAGGAAGCCGCCTCGGCAGAGCGAGGAGACCCGGAGGCCGGCGTCCTTGATAAGTTTTGCGGCCTTGTCCAGCCCTGCTTCTTCCACGCGGTCACGCCAGGGCCCGATCGCGGGGATTCCGGCGCGGACGCAGCCCTCCACAGCCTCGGCCAGCGTCCATTTCTTGGTGGTGGCACTGTTCAGGGACAGGCGTGAGAAGTCGCTCATACTCCCACCCCGTTGATGCGCAGGTAGTCGGACATCCGGAACGCGGCGAGGGCCGGGTCCTTCAGCAGCCCCGCTTGATCCGCCAGCTCGAAGGTTTTGGCCAGGTGCACCACGGAACGGCCGGAGTGCAGCCCACCCACCATCTGGAAGCCTGGCTGCTTGCCGTTGAGCCAGGACATGAACGCGATCCCGGTCTTGTAGTAGAACGTGGGGGCGCTGAAGATGTGCTTGCCAAGTTCGCGTGTGGAGTCGAGGATGGCCCGCGCCTCCGCAGCGTTGCCGGCGTCGTAGTGCTGCAGCGCAACGGAAGCCGCGGGGTAGATTGCCGCGAAGATGCCCAGCAGGGCGTCCGAGTGGTGTGTGCCGTCGCCGTCGATCAGTTCCGGGTAGTTGAAGTCGTCGCCGGTGTACAGGCGGACGCCTTCGGGCAGGACCGCGCGGAGGGCAACTTCGTGGCTTGCGTCCAGCAGGGACACCTTGACGCCGTCCACCTTGTCGGCGTTGTCGCGGATCAGCGAAAGGAACGTCTCGGTAGCCTGGGCGACGTCGTCCGAGCCCCAGTAGCCGGCCAAGGCGGGATCGAACATGGTTCCGAGCCAGTGCAGGATGACAGGCTGGTCCACTTCCTGGAGCAGGGTGGAGTACACCTTCAGGTAGTCTTCCGGACCGGCGGCAACGCGGGCCAATGCCCGGGAGGCCATCAGGATGACCTTGGGTCCGGCTTCACTGACGACGGCGATCTGCTCGCGGTAAGCCTCGAGGACGGCTGCCAGTCCAGCCTCGCCCGTGGGCAGGGTGGCTATGTCCAGCTGGTCGGTGCCAGCGCCGCAGGAGACGAGGTCCCGCACGGTTTTGCCGGCGGTCGCGGCGTTGCCGGCAGAGACCACCGACGCGGCCTCCACACCCGTGCGCTTGATGAGCTGCTGGGTGGCGGCCCAGTCAAGGCCCATGCCGCGCTGCGCGGTGTCCATGGCATCGGCAACGCCCAGGCCATAGGACCAGAGTTCGTGCCGGTACGCCATGGTGGCGTCCCAGTCCAGGCGTGCCGGGGCGCCCGGTGTGTTGTCTGCCAGGACCTCTGGAATCACATGCGCCGCTGCGTAGGCGCGCCGGGCTGTGAGCGGGGCGGCGGGGCGGGCCCAGGATGCACCGCCCTGGAGGCGGTACTCCCTGGTTCCGCCGTCGTTGGAGGGAAGGATCAGGGAAGTCATCAGAGCGTGATCTCCGGGATGTCGATGGTGCGGCGTTCGTCGTTGGACTGCAGGCCCAGCTCGGCGAGCTGCACGCCACGGGCGGCGGAGAGCAGGCCGAAGCGGTGTTCGCGGCCGGCGACGACGTCGCGGAGGAATTCTTCCCACTGCAGTTTGAAGCCGTTGTCCAGTTCGGCGTTGGCGGGAACTTCCTGCCACTGGTCCCGGAAGGATTCCGTGACAGGCAGGTCCGGGTTCCAGACCGGCTTGGGGGTGTGGGCGCGCTGCTGGGCAACACACTTGTTCAAACCGGCAACCGCGGAGCCGTGTGTGCCGTCAATCTGGAATTCGACCAGTTCGTCACGGTAGACACGAACGGCCCACGAGGAGTTGATCTGGCCGATGACTTCGTCGCCGCCCGGGGTTTCGAGTTCGAAGATGCCGTAGGAGGCGTCGTCCGCGGTGGCCTTGTATTCCTTCCCTGCCTCGTCCCAGCGGGCCGGGATGTGCGTGGCGGTCTTGGCGTTGACACTCTTGACCTTGCCAATAATGCCTTCGAGGACGTAGTTCCAGTGGCAGAACATGTCCGTGGTCATTCCACCGCCGTCTTCCTTGCGGTAGTTCCACGACGGGCGCTGGGCAGCCTGCACATCGCCTTCGAAGACCCAGTAACCGAATTCGCCACGGATGGAGAGGATGCGGCCGAAGAAGCCTTCGTCCACCAGGCGGCGCAGCTTGACTAGGCCGGGCAGGTACAGCTTGTCATGCACGACGCCGGCGGTGACCCCGGCTTCCTTGCCGATGCGCGCCAGTTCGATGGCCTCCTCGAGGGTCTCTGCCGTGGGCTTCTCGGTGAAGATGTGCTTTCCGGCCAGCATGGCTTTCTTCAGGGTGGCCGCGCGGAGGCTGGTCATGGAAGCGTCGAAGACGATGTCCACGGTGGGGTCGTTGATCACGGAATCGAGGTCCGTGGTCCACTCCGCCACTTTGTGCAGTTCCGCGAGTTCGCGGATCTTGGCTTCGTTGCGGCCTACCAGGATCGGTTCGATCTGGACTTTGGTGCCGTCCTCCAGCGTGAAGCCTCCCGCATCACGGATGGGGAGGATGGAACGCAGCAGATGCTGGCGGTAACCCATCCGGCCGGTGATGCCGTTCATGGCGATACGGATCGTCTTTGTTTCGAAGCCCATGTGTCCTCCACGGTGAGTGAGCATTGTTACTCAAGCTGTTTGGGAAAGCGCATTCCCACTGCCACTATTCTGCACCCCGCGACACGGAATTGGCAAGCGCTTTCCGGTAAGTCCCTAAAACTGCCATAATGTGCTCAACGCCATTGGCGACTGAGTCCCGCGCGAAATACCGTCTGAAAAGGAGATCCCGTGGCTGCAAGTACCCTCACCGAGGTGGCCCGGCTGGCTGGGGTCTCACCTGCTACAGCCTCCCGAGTGCTCAACGGTTCGGCCCGGAAACCGGGGCAGGACATCGCCGACCGCGTGCGGCAGGCGGCGGACTCCCTTGGCTACATTCCCAACGCTCAAGCCCAAGGCCTGGCCAAGTCAAGCTCCGGCCTCATCGGACTGATCGTGCACGACATCGCGGATCCCTATTTTGCCGCGATCGCCCGGGGCGTCCAGGAAGCCGCCCGGGAGCAGGGCCGCATGGTCCTGCTCGCTACTACTGCCGGCGCACCCGCGGACGAAAAAGAGGCTGTCGCCGCCTTCGCCGCGCGCCGGGCCGATTCAATCGTGATCGCCGGTTCCCGTTCCTCCCGCGCCGAGGACACCAAAGGCAACGCCGATCTGGCCGCGGAGCTGGACAGGTATTGCCGCAACGGCGGCCAGGTGGCAGTGGTGGGCCACCCGGTAGTAGGGGCCGAGGTGACGGAGGGCTACCACGTGGTGGAAGTGCCCAACGAGGAGCTCGCCGCAAGCCTTGCCTCCGAGCTTGCCGCCTCCCGGCAGGATGACCACTTCGTGATCATCGGCGGCCCGGAAGGACTCTTCACCTCCGATGACCGGATCCGCGGCTTCCAGAAGGGCCTTGCCGACGCAGGCAGGCCTCCGGCGGAGATTCTGCGCAGTTCCTTTAACAGGGCCGGCGGGTACGAAGCCGGGATCACCTTGGCCGAACGGATCAAGGCTGCCGGCCGGGACGGCCAACGGGGCGAAGGGAACGCGAACCAGGGTCCGGCCGCGGGGCTGTGCATCTTCGCCGTCAACGACGTCATGGCAATTGGGGCTGCCGCCGCCCTCCGCAGCAAAGGCCTGCGCGTCCCCCGCGACGCCACCATCGCCGGCTTCGACGACATCGAGACGCTGCGCGATTTCCGTCCGGCCTTGTCCACCGTGCACCTTCCGCTTGAGGACATCGGCAGGATCGCCACACGCAGCGCCGCCGGCTCCGCCGCAGCCGAAGACGCCGCAGAACCGTCTCCGGTGACCGGACGCGTGACGCTTCGCCGCAGCACCGAGATGGCCTCCTGAGGTGGCGACCGCCTCCCTCACTGCTGTCCCTGCCCGCACCGACGGGCCGCGGCCTGCCGTCCTTGTCCTTCCAGGCGGAGGTTACGGCCATCAGGCCGACCATGAGGCTGAGCCGGTTGCCGAGTGGCTTGCCTCGCTGGGGATCCACGCCTATGTGCTCCGTTACCGGGTTGCACCGCACCGCCACCCGGCACCCCTCGAGGATGCCAAAGCTGCGCTGCTGCAGATCCGCGCCGGAGGCATGGGCCTGGCCGTGGACGGCACCCGGGTGGGCGTCCTCGGCTTCTCCGCTGGCGGCCACCTGGCGGCCACGCTGTCAACAGCGGTGGCTACCGGCGATGCAGCGCTCGACCTCCAGGCTGCCGTCCCGGACCTGACAGTGCTGTGCTATCCCGTGGTGTCCTACACGGACGAAGTGCATCAGGGGTGCGTGGACAATTTGCTCGGGACGTCGCCGTCGGAAGCGCTGCTCCGGGAAGTTTCCGCCGATCTCCACGTGACTGCCACTACTCCCCCGGCATTTGTGTGGCACACGGCCGACGACGCGGCGGTGCCGGTCCATCACAGCCTCGCCTACACCGGGTCATTGGTCAGCGCCGGCGTGCCGGCCGAACTGCACGTGTTTCCGCATGGGCGGCACGGCCTCGGACTCGCTCCCGAGGATCCGGGACCGGACCAGTGGACGTCGCTGTGCGCGGCGTGGCTGACGCGGATGGGATGGACTCAGTCCTCGCCCAGGGCGATGTGATTCAGGAAGTCCGCATCATGGCTGACGTTCTCCGCGAGGTCCTCCGCCACGAACTCAAGCATCATGTCCACTGGCCGGCCCGACTCACGCACGGCATCGGCCACTGACTGCCACAGCTGCTTGCGCCCACTCAGGGGTAGCCGCTCCTGCTGCGGCCACCACGAAAAGCAGTGCACGCCGGAAACAAACGGAAGCACCTTGCGCAGGCTCGCCAGGGCGGCCTGGTCGGAGAGTCCGACGGCGGGCTGCCAGTAGGTCCCCACGTTGTCCCGGCCAACGTCCCGGAGCAACTGGATCGTGGACTCGGGCGTGTCCGTGAACGTGCCGCCGTGGTACTCGAAGGCAAGGTCCAGACCCTGGCGGCCGGCGATGTCCGCGATCCGCAGGGTGTCCCGGACGACTTCCGCCCGCAGACCGCCGTCGGATTCGGCCGAGCCGAGTTCGCCCGCCCAGATCCGGACTCTTGGCGCTCCCAGGCGAACGGCCAGTTCCACTGCGGCTTCAAAATCGGTGAAGCTGCCGGCACGGTAATAGGAGCCCAGGGACAGGATCTCCAAGCCTGCGGCCAGGGTAGCTTCGCGGGCTTCGTCTGCGGAGGCGCCATCGCGGATATGCACGTCCGTTCCCCACTCGATTCCGGCCAGGCCGGCCTCGGCCGCTATCCGGGCAACGTCTGCAATGCTGCTGTTCCGCAGCGTCACCGAACATAGGCCAGGGGTGAGCGCTGATCGGTTCCAGTCCGGCAGTTCCGTCTGCTGTCCAAGGGTCATTGGCATTCTTTCCGTTGCGGCGGCCCGATCAACTGCTGGGCCGGGGTGGGATTGCCTCCCAGCGTAGCGGGAATGCGTTTGCCACGTTAATCATTTCGTGGCAGGCCGCGTCGGGCGGACTACCCTGTAGGCATGGAAGACGAGCCGGTTCATGGCCTGACCACGGCACCTGCAGAATGGGCCGAGGTCGAGAGCCTCTTCAGCCTGCCCGGTGAACCGTCGCGCTGCTGGTGCCGGTACTTCGCGCTCACCGGTCCCGAGTACTCCGCGCTGGAACCGGCCGCGCGCAAGGCGCAACTGCGGGAAAAGTTCGACGCCGGGTCCCCCGCCCCCGGTGTGCTCGCCTTCCGGGCGGGGCGGCCGGTGGGCTGGTGCGCGGTTGAACCGCGAACGTGCTACCCGCGGGTGCTCCGTTCCCGGGTCCTGCGGCTCGCGGAAGCATCAGCACCGGCCGATACCGGGGCCGATGCCGTGGCCACTGATCCCGCGCCACGCCACGTGTGGTCCGTGACCTGCTTTGTGGTCGCTCCCGGCCACCGCCGCAGCGGCGTGGCGGATGCCCTGCTGGGCGCCGCCGTCGACCACGCCCGGGTCCATAGTGCTGACGTGGTGGAAGGCTATCCGGTTGACCGCGGCCTCAGGCCCAAGGCGTCGGCTGCCGACCTGTATCACGGCACATTGAACCTGTTCCTGCGCGCAGGGTTCCAGGCGGTCAGCTCCGCCGTCCCGGGGCGGGCCGTGGTGCGCCTGGACCTTCGCGGAGGCCCGGCTAACTGAGCGCCCTGATGGTCCAGCCGGCCTCGTGGGACTCCCCGGGCGCCAGGTGCACCAGGTCCGTCCCTGAATTGAACGCGTCCGGCGGGCAGGTCATGGGCTCCACGGCAAGGCCCAGCCTGTCCTTGCCGCTGGGCTTGTCCGCAGTGTGGACCTGGACCCAGGGCCAGGTTCCGTCCCACTCCAGCTCAACACCGGTTCCCGCCGGATCAAGGACGCGGACAGCTGCGAGGCCATGTTCCCCGCGGATGATCCCTGTGAAGGCGTGGTCGATCTTGATGGTGCCCAGAGGGCGGGGGGTGCGGAAATCGAACTCATGGCCTTCAACCGGATGGATGCCTTCGGGCAGCAGCCGGTCAGCAGACACAGCCAGGAACTCCCGGGCGGGAAGCTCCATGGTCCAGTGGTCCAGCGGCGAGGTGCCGGCCACGAGGTAGGGGTGGGGGCACAATCCGTAGGGCGCGGTTTGGGTGCCGGTGTTCCGCGTCCGGACCATGGAATGGAGGCCGTCATCAGAGAGCCGGTAGGTGACGCAGACTTCAAGGCCGGACGGATACGCGGCACTGGCCTGGACGTTGCCGGCGAGCGTGATGGCATCCGTCGAGTGCTCCAGCACGTCCCAGTCCGCTCCGGTCAGCAGGCCGTGGAGTGCCGTACCGCGCTCCGGTTCGTTGATGTCGGCCCGGAAGGAGCGGTCACCGTAGCTGTAGGTGCCATCGGCGAGGCGGTTGGGCCAGGGGGCGCAAATGACGCCCCGGTAGTCGGGAATCCCGCCGTCGGGCCCAAAGGTAACCACCAGGTGCCGACCCTGGTACTGAAGTTCACGCAACGCGCCGCCGCGGGCCGTGACGATGGCCGAGTAGGACCCGAAGGCGATGCTGTGTTCCGTACCCGACATGATGGATCCTCTGCGTTCCAGCTGGTTGTTAGCGCTAACTAGCCTATTGTATCCATGTTCGTTCTCGCCTCCTGTTACGTCACAGTGAGGATCCGGCTCGCTAAAGTTGCAGGATGGTGAACCGCGAGGTGCTGGCCACTATCAGTGCGGCCTTGGAAGAGCAGGCCGACGCCGAACGCGGGGCGGGCGCGCAGGCCTATATGAAATCGTCCATCCCATCGCTGGGCGTCAGGGTGCCGGAGGTCAGGCGCCTGACAAAGGCCGCAGCCGCTGCCCACCCCTTCGAATCCCCCGAGCAGCTTCGAGCGACGGTGCTTGAGCTCTGGCGCGACGCCAAGGTGCGGGAGGAACGCTACGCGGCCATAGACCTCACCGGTGTGAAGATGGCAGCCAAGGACCTGGCGATGCTCCCTGTGTATGAGGAAATCATCCGGACCGGCGCCTGGTGGGACTTTGTGGACGGCGTGTCGGACCGGATCTGCGCCCTGCTCCAAGCACACCGGCCGGCCATGACTGAGATCCTGCTTGGCTGGAGCCGGGACGAAGACCTCTGGATCAGGCGGGCCTCCATCACCGCCCAGCTCAAGGCCAAGGCCCACACTGACCGCAGGCTACTCAGGAACGTCATTGAAGCCAATCTCGCGGATCGAGAGTTCTTCATCCGCAAGGCCATTGGCTGGGCACTGCGCGAGTTTGGCAAAACCGATCCGGAATGGGTCCGGACTTTCGTCGCCGAGCACGACGAACGCCTTAGTCCGCTGTCCCGCCGGGAAGCGATCAGGAATCTCCCGTCAGATGACGGGGCGTGAGGTAACCGGCTGGTCCGACTTGCTGAAGAGCTGTTTGGTGCGAGGGTCCAGGAAAATCAGGTAGAGCGCGAACATCAGGGCGATAACGGCGGCAGCGTTGCGCGCCAGGGCGAGCGCAAGGCCGAGGTCCTCCGTCTGCAGGTACGGAAAGACTTCCAGCTGGTCCGAGATCGCATAGACCATAAAGAAGGACACGATGAAGTAGAGGGCCTTGACCTGCCAGTCGTCCCGGATGCCTGTAACTGCGAACAACGGGATCAGCCAGACCACATACCAGGACTGGATCATGGGGGCCAGCAGGACGATGGCGGCAAATGCCAACGTCAGCCGGCGCATGAGGCGGTCGTGGTCTCCCTTGAAGATCTGCCAGGCGACGATGCCCACGGCCAGCAGCTTCCCGGCGTCGTACACCCATTTGGCAAGCCCCCAGCCGTCGAGGCTGAACGCGTTGGCGATGGAAGCGACCACCAGGCCCATCAGCCCGATAGGCGCGTACCAGATCCAAATGCTGCCGGGAGCCGAGAGGCCATTAATCCAGCCAAAACCGAAGCCGTTGACCCTGCTCATGGCAAAAAGAATCCCCACGCTCAGGCCGGCAGTGAGTGCCCAGTACAGGAATTTCCGCGGCCAGCTGGCGTCCTTGCCGGCCCAGAGCAGGCCGATGAAGGGCAGGAAGACGATGGTGATCGGCTTGACCGAGATGGACAGCGTGACCAGCACGATGCCCAGCACCACACGCCGGGTGGCGCAGTAGTACAGGCCAGCTAGGGCCAGCCCGATCATCAGGGCGTCGTTGTGCACGCTGGCAATGAAGTTGGTGAGGAACAGTGGATTGGCTGCCGTGAGCCAGAGGGCCCGGTGCGGGTTGACACCATGGAGGTCCGCCAGCTTGGGCACGTAGATGATGCACAGCACGATGCCCACCAGAGCAGCCAGCCGGAACAGCATCACGCTGGCCTCCGGGTGCACGTTGGTGGACCAGACCACAAACTGCTCAATCCACAGGAACAGCTGGCCATATGGAACCGGGGCCTCGGTCCACATCTTGTCGGCGCCGAGCTGGAAATAGTTGGACAGCGCGGAAATGCCGTTTTCGTAGGGATTGAAGCCTTCCACCATCAGCCTGCCCTGGCCGATGTAGGCGTACACATCCCGGCTGAACAACGGCACTGTGAACATCATCGGCAGGCCCCAAAGCACCACCGCCTGAAGGGTGGCTTTGCGCGCCGCCAGGCCCCAGATCCGGACGCGTTGGCCCAGCCTGAGCCAGGCGCGGACCAGGAGCATGCCGCCGACGGCCAGGAGGATGATGGACAGCGCAACACCGATGGCCTCGGTCCGCATCCAGATGAAGAGCGGCATCCGCCGCAACTCCGAGACGGGCGCAAGCCAACCGACTCCCAGGGAACCGACCATCATCAACACTGAACCGATAAAGCCGGCGATCAGCGGGGACCGTGCGTTGTCGACCTCGGCCTCTGGCAGCTTGAGGATCGTGGCGGCCTTCTCCCCCGCTGCAGGCACAGGCCCCGTCATCTCAGGATTGTCCAATCTGTTGCATTCCACGCTTCCGCCCTGCGGGCCTCACCGGACCGGCCGGGGCATAGTACAACGACGGAAAATTCACCGCCGCGTTTCCGAAATCCTAGCATCGGACGGCCCGGACAGAGCTAAACGGTAGGCTTGTCAAGTGCCTATATCTAATGAACGCATCGTCTGGATCGACTGCGAAATGACCGGCCTGGACATCAAGAACGACGCCCTGATCGAGGTGGCGGCCTTGGTGACGGACTCGGAACTGAACATCCTGGGCGACGGAGTGGACGTGGTGATCAAGCCGGAGGATTCCGCGCTGGCCCAGATGAATGATTTCGTCCGCGACATGCATACGCGCTCGGGGCTGCTGACGGAACTGCCGCACGGCAAGACCATGGCCGAGGCCGAGGCCGCCGTCATGGAATACATCGAAAAGTGGGTCCCGGACCCCCGTAAGGCGCCGTTGGGCGGCAACTCGGTGGGCACAGACCGTGTGTTCCTGTCCCGGGACATGCCCTCAGTGGTGGAACACCTGCACTACCGCGTGATCGATGTCAGCACTATCAAGGAACTCTCACGCCGATGGTTTGCGCGAGCCTATTTCCAATCCCCCGCCAAAAAGGGCGGTCACCGCGCCCTCGGTGACATCAAGGACTCCATCGACGAACTCCGTTACTACCGGGAAGCCGTGTTCGTCCCGGCGCCAGGCCCGGACAGCGCAACGGCCCAGGCCATCTCCAAACGGATAGCCGCCGGCGCGGAAACCACCGCCGCTGATGCAGACCCAGCGGTCCCAGGGACGTAATCTGCACCACGTTTGCTTCGAATTTTGGCCAAAAACGGGAAAAGTGGCAAAAGCACACGCGAACAGCAGGTAAGCTATTTGAGTTGCCTTTCCAGAGAGCCGGTCGCCCGGTAGACCTGCAAGGCACATGGTGGGCTTAGCTCAGTTGGCAGAGCGCCTGGTTGTGGTCCAGGAGGTCGCGGGTTCAACCCCCGTAGCTCACCCGCACAGGATGGTTCTAGCAGCCGTTCGAGAAGGAGGCCGCACCGGATATCCGGTGCGGCCTCCTTTGTTTTGCATCCTTGTTTTACGCACAACGGCCGGCCATGCGCCGCATCCCGAAGGACCCGTCTGACATGACAGTTATGCCAATCACCATTTGGGGGGAACCGGTCCTGCACCGCCGGGCTTCCGAGGTGGAAGTGTTCGACGACGAGCTCAGGACCCTGATTGCGGACATGTTCGAAACAAACGACGCCGCAAACGGCGTCGGACTCGCGGCGCCGCAGGTTGGGGTCGGCAAGCGGATATTTGTCTACAAATACGCCAACGATGACGGCGCACCTCCCGCAGGCGTATTGGTCAACCCTGTCCTGACCCTGTCCAAAATCTCCGGTGCCCTTCCCGATCCCGATGAGGAAGAGGAGGGCTGCCTGTCTTTTCCGGGCGGACAGTACCCTTTGAAGCGTGCCGAGTGGGCCAGAGTGCGCGGCTTCGACGGCTATGGGCAGCCGGTTGAATTTGAGGCCACAGGGTGGTTCGCGAGGGTAATCCAGCACGAGTACGACCACCTGGACGGAAAACTTTACGTCAACCGGCTGATCGACCGCTATGCACGCAAGGCGATGAAGCAGGCCAAGAAGAGCGGTTGGGGCGTTCCGGGCCTAACCTGGATGCCCGGCGTCGACCCGGATCCTTTCGGCCACTAGTCGACGAGTCGGACGTCAGCCCGCAGTAACAGTCAGCTGCTGTGGGCAGCTGTCCAGGACCCTCTTCATGGCGTCCTTCTCCGGCTGCGTCACCCAAAGCCCGTAGGCGGCCTTCACCGAGATCTGCCTTGCAACATAATGGCAGCGGAAGGCCTTGTTCTTGGGCAACCAGGTGGCGGCGTCACCTGCACTCTTCTGCTGGTTGGCTGGCCCGTCCGCGGCGATAAGGTTCAGGGGGTCGTTGGCCAGGCTCTGGCGCTGCTGCGGTGTCAGGCGCTGCGCGCCCTTTTGCCAGGCGTCGCCCAGGGCCACCACGTGATCGATCTGGACCGCCTTGCTGCTCTCCGAGCCTCGCCGGAAGTCCACGGGAAGTCCTGTGTAAGGCTCGTGGAAATGGCCGGCCGCCACTCGGCATTTTGAGCCTTCGGTGAAGACCACGCCCGCGAGGTCACGGCGAAGGACGTCGTTGCGGGTGTCGCAGCCATTCCGGTCCAGGTCCTGCCACGCCTGCCCGAAGGCTTCGCGCTCATAGTTGTCGTTAGGTGCACGCCCCTTGACCGGCAGCCCGTCGAGGGCTTCACGGGCACTCCCCCGCGGCACAGCATGCACCGGGACCACCGGTTTCATAAAGCCCGGATCGAAAACCGGCGCCTCCGTAGGTCCTGCAATGGCCGGTTCCGCCGCCGCGAACTGGCCGGCAGTGAAGAACCACACCACCGACGCTACAGCGGATACTCCCAGGAGAATGACCAGGGCCCATGCCTGCCGCGAGCGGTGGCGTGCCCGTCGGTACGCAGACCAGCTGACGGTCACGGGCAACCTGCCCTTCCGGAAACGTAATGCACCAGAAGAGCCTAGGACACTCCTCGGACAACGTGGCCGATATCCACAGTGTTGGGGAGGAGTGGGAAGCCGGGAAAGAGCTTCCTATTGTTCCCGGGTCACCCTCCGGAGATCTTCGGCGGCAACCTGGAGCAGCTCTTCGAGTTGGCGCACGCGCTCTTCGCTGATATCTCCGGCCTTGTAGCCCGCCTGGGCCTCCTCCAGGAGGCGGATGGCCCGTTTGTGGTTGGCCTTGGCTACATCCAGGGCGTGTTCGAGCGTGGTCTCGTGGAGAGTTTCGTTATTCATGCCACCAGTGTGGTCCCGTTTCCCGGCTGATTCCAGAGAACCAGCCGGGAAATTGCCTCAGAGGAGGGAATCAGACGGCGATGGCCGCCAGCGCCGCGGCAGGTTCCTTGGCGGGGAACGACGGCGGGTTGACCCCTGCCATCTCTTCCATGACCCGGACCACCTGGCAGGAGTAGCCGAATTCGTTGTCGTACCAGACGTAGAGGATGACGTTCTTGTCGTTGGAGATCGTTGCCAGGCCGTCCACGATGCCCGCACGGCGGGATCCGACGAAGTCGGTGGACACAACCTCGGGGGAATCGATGTAGTCGATCTGCTTGCGCAGGTCCGAATGCAGGGACATCTGGCGCAGGTAGTTGTTCACCTCATCCTTGGTGGTGCCGTTTTCAAGGCTCAGGTTCAGGATGGCGAGGGAGACGTCGGGGGTGGGGACGCGGATGGAGCTGCCGGAAAGCTTGCCCTGAAGTTCGGGCAGCGCCTTCGCCACAGCAGTGGCCGCACCGGTTTCGGTGATGACCATGTTCAGCGCGGCGGAGCGGCCGCGGCGGTCGCCCTTGTGGAAGTTGTCGATCAGGTTCTGGTCGTTAGTGAAGGAGTGGACGGTTTCCACGTGGCCGTGGATCACGCCGAACTTGTCGTTGATGGCCTTCAGGACCGGGGTGATGGCGTTGGTGGTGCAGGACGCCGCGGAGACGATCTGGTCAGTATCCTCGATGCTGCCGTGGTTAATGCCGTGCACGATGTTCTTGAGCGCGCCCTTACCCGGTGCGGTCAGGAGAACACGCGAAGCACCCTTGCTCTGAAGGTGCTGTGACAGGCCTTCGGCGTCGCGCCAGCGTCCCGTGTTGTCCACCACCAGGGCGTCGTGGATGCCGTAGGACGTGTAATCGATCGTGGCGGGGTTGTCCGAGTAGATGACCTGGACCTGGACACCGTTCGCGGTGATGGTGTTCGCTTCCTCGTCCACGCGGATGGTGCCTTCGAAGGACCCATGGACCGAATCGCGGCGCAGCAGGCTGGCGCGCTTGGAGAGATCCTTGTCCGATCCACGGCGCACCACGATGGCGCGCAGGCGAAGGCCGTGGCCGCCACCAGCCTTTTCGATCAGGAGGCGGGCCAGGAGCCGGCCAATCCGGCCGAAGCCATAGAGCACAACGTCAGTGCTGGTGCGGTCGTCGGCGCCGCGTTTGCCCACTACCTCGGCCAGTTCGGCGCGCAGGAACTCTTCCAGCGTGGCGCCGTCGCCCTCGGCCTTGAACTTCTGGTTCAGGCGGGCAATGTCGATCGCGGCCGCGCCCAGTTCCAGGCCGGCGAGGGTGTTCAGCAGCGGGGCTGTTTCTTCCAGAAGCAGCTCATCCTTGCTCATACGGCGGGCGAACCGGTGCGCCTTCAGGATGTTCATGGTGGACTTGTTAATCAGGCTGCGGCCGTGGATGGAAGTCACCACGTTGTTTTCACGGTACAG
This sequence comes from Arthrobacter sp. R4, assembly GCF_051365025.1. NCBI lineage: Bacteria > Bacillati > Actinomycetota > Actinomycetes > Micrococcales > Micrococcaceae > Arthrobacter > Arthrobacter sp. R4. The sequence continues at coordinate 9,245 of NZ_JBLWIJ010000010.1, read as the reverse complement.
CCGGCCGATCACCGGAATCATGGCCTCGGCGAGGGCCTCCCGGCCCATCCACGTATCAAGACAAGAATCTGACGTCTGGCTCACAGAACTACCTTCCTTGGGTCAACCACATACGTCCTCGTACGCGGAGGGCGGCCGCCGGAGGTGTTCCGGGGCGCAAGCGTCGGCGGGGATTCGGTCCACCCCGGACACCTTGGAGAAGCGCAAAGAAAAACCACCGGCTGCGAACGCAGACCCGGTGGCAGAACTTCTACGTTCGCTCTCTATTCTAGGCGGGAGGGGCGCCCTGGACTGCCCCGTCCGGCGTGAAGTCACTCACATGACTTGAGCTGACGTTGTGTGGATGGGTTGACCGATACGCCGGGTTCTGTGCTCCCGTGCCGTTACCAGCGCGGGAGTAGCGGCCATCCATCTACGGACGCCGTTGCCGACGCCCTCCAGCGGCCTACCCGGACACTCGGGCGGGCAGCCCTCAAACGTGTCCTGTCTGGCCTTGCTCCGGGTGGGGTTTACCTAGCCTTCCCGGTCACCCGGGAAGCTGGTGGTCTCTTACACCACCGTTTCACCCTTACCTGTTTCGTGCCGCTTTCAAACCGGCGCGACACAGGCGGTCTGTTCTCTGTGGCACTGGCCTGCGGGTTACCCCGAGTGGGCGTTACCCACCACCCTGCCCTGCGGAGCCCGGACGTTCCTCGAGCCACTTGCGTGACGCGCGGCCGCCTGGTCAACCCATCCGGCACCCAGTCTACCGGGCAAGGGGGCGCCGAAGTCGCCGGTAAGATCGTACGGTGCTGATTCTGCTTCCCCCCTCCGAAGGCAAGACCCCCGCAGCCCGGGGAACCGCCGTCGACTGGCCTTCCCTCAGCTTCCCGGCACTGAACACCTACCGGGCCAAAGTCCTGGATGCCCTGGGAACGGTGAGTGCACACGAGGACGCCCTCGCGCTGCTGGGCGTCGGGGCATCGCTGCGGGACGACGTCGAACGGAACACCCGGCTGCACGCCGAACCGGCGGCGCCTGCCCACCAGATCTACTCGGGGGTTTTGTACGACGCCCTGGGCTACAAAACGCTGACGCCCGCGCAGCGCCGGAAGGCCGACGAGGCGGTGCTGGTGGTATCCGCGCTGTGGGGTGCCATCCGCTTTGCCGACCGCGTGCCCGCCTACCGGCTGTCGATGGGGACCGCACTGCCCGACGTCGGCCGCCTCGCCTCGTTCTGGAAGCCGCAACTGTCGGAGGCCCTCACGGAGGCTGCGGCCGGTCAGCTGCTGGTGGACTGCCGCTCAAGCACGTACGCCGCGGCGTGGGCACCTCCGCCGGCGCAGACCGTCGCCGTCAACGTTTTCACTGAAGTGGATGGCGTGCGCAAGGTGGTGAGCCACTTTGCGAAGCACACGCGCGGCGAACTGGCCCGGCACTTGCTGGTCCGCCGCGGCAACGCCCCGCAGACCCCGGCGCAGCTCCTGAAGGCGGCGCGCGAAAAGTGGGACGCGGAGCTGGTTGACGGTTCAGCCCGTAAGCCGCACGCGTTGAACATCATCCTGGGTTAGTTGGTCGGGCTGGCCGTGTTCCACTCGGCGGAGCGCACCAGGATGGCACCGGAGTCCGGACAAAAGACGATGTCGTCCTCGGCGGCGGCCTTGATCTCGGCGAGGTCGCCGGGGCTGAGCTTCATTCCGGAAGCCTCGGACGTTCCATGGAACAACCGTGCGGCGCCCACTCCTCGCTTGGCCAGCGTCTTTTCGTAGAGGGCCAGCATCCCGGCGTCCAGTCCGGCGGCGAACTCAGCGCGTTGGCGTTTGACCTCCGCTGCTTCGGCATCCACTTCAGCCAGGGCTTTGTCCAGTTCGGCGCGGATGCCGCCGAATGAGCCCTGGATGTTGTCCACGATCAGCTGCTGGGCCGCCTGCCTGGCGCGGAGCGAATCCAGCCGCTCCATGACTTCGAGTTCCACGTCCTCAAGGTCTGAGCGGCGCCTGTTCAGCGACGCGATGTCCTTCTGCAGGGCCACGAGGTCCTTGGAAAGCCCCGTTCCGCTGTTGAGCCGGGCCTCGTCGCGTTCAATGCGGGCGGTGACCTGTTCGACGTCGGACTCTGCCCGCTTCAGCTCAGCCTCGGCGTCGTGCACGGCCATCTTGGCGGCACCCAGCTCACCGTTGGCGACCGACAGCGCCGACTGGAGATCCGTGATCCGGGGGTCGGTGTCCAGGGCACGGCGCCGGTTGGCGAGCGACTTCAGCTTGGCGTCCAGTCCCTGCAATTCGAGCAACTTCAACTGTTCCGCCGGTGCTGCCTTGGCCACTGTTACCTCCGCTTGATCCCACCGGCCGGAGCCGGGCACCGAACCGGCGCTCTATAGACTCTAGCGCCTGGCCTGCTCCCCTGCCTCGCTTCGCTCGCCCGGGCCCCTTCGCACTCCAGGCTTAGCCCGGAGTCAGGATGAAGTCCCATGGATCACTGTTGGTGGTGCTCACCTGGATCTCCACATCGTGGCCCTGGTCGGCGAGCACGTTACCCAGCGCAGATGCTGCGGCCGGCAACCACAGCCACTCACTGGCGAAGTGGGAGACGTCAATCAGGTAGGGCCGGCCATTCACGGCGTCTTCGCGGGCCTCAGATGCCGGATGGTGCCGAAGGTCAGCGGTGACGAAGACGTCCGCATTGCTGGCGCGCACCTCGTCGAACAGCGAATCGCCGGCCCCGCCGCACACCGCGATGCGGCGCACCAGGCCATCCTTGTCACCTGAGACCCGCACTCCCCCGGCCACGGACGGCAGGATGCCAAAAACCCGTGCGGCGAAGTCTCCGAGGCTCATTACCTCCGCCAGGTGACCCACGCGGCCGATGCCCTCCTCGGGAAGGCCGTTGCTTGCGAGGGTCAGGGGCGATACATCCTCCAGTCCCAGTGCGTCTGCCAGGACATCAGAAACACCGCCGACGGCGGAATCACCGTTGGTATGGACGGTCAGCAGTGCGGTTCCAGACTCGATCAGCCGGTGGATTGCCTTGCCTTTGGCCGTGGTGGCGGCCACCGAGGTGACGCCTTTCAAAAGCAGCGGATGGTGGGTGATGAGCAGCTCGGCTCCCCATTCCACGGCTTCCTCAATGACTTCCAGCGTGGGATCGACGGCGAACATCACCCGCGTGACCGGCGAGGACGGCCGTCCGGCCACCAGGCCCACTTCGTCCCAGCTCTCGGCCAGGGATTCGGGCCACAGTTCCTCTACCGCCAGCAACACCTGCCCCAACGTGGGCGGGACTGTCTGCTCTGCCGCGGGGGCTTCCTCCCGGGAGGTCCCGTCGTGGCGCGGTTCCGCATCTGCAACGCCGGTGTCTACAGGTTCCATAGTCTCAGTTTTACCCCATTCGGCGCCCTCCCCTGCATGTGGCAGAGTCCTTATAGGGTTGTCAGGGAATCATCCGGGGCTCCCAACCATTGAAGAGGTCATGAAAACTTTTGTTCTTGGCGGGGGCTGCTTCTGGTGCCTCGACGCTGTCTACCAAAAAACCAAGGGCGTCAGTTCAGTGGTTTCCGGCTACACCGGCGGCCACGATCCGAATCCCGACTACTACTCCGTTTGCAACGGGACCACCGGGCATGCCGAGGTGGTGGCCGTGACCTTTGACGAGGACGTGATCCCCGCCGAAGTCATCCTGGACATGTTCTTTGTCCTGCACGACCCCACCACGCTCAACCGGCAGGGATATGACGTGGGCACGCAGTACCGCTCGTCCATGTTCTATGAGACCACCGAGGAAAAAATACTGTTCGAGGAGGCGATCGAACGGAACCAGGCGCTGTGGTCCCACCCCATCGTCACCGAGGTCAGCCGCCTGCCCCGGTTCCACGTAGCAGAGGACTTCCACCAGGACTACTACGCCAAGCACCCGGAACAGGGGTACTGCCAGGTGATCATCAACCCCAAGCTGGCCAAGGCCAGGAAATATTACTCTGCATGGCTTAATGCTTAGCAACGGTTGCGCCGCCATCGTTAGGCTGACCTCAGTATTCACTCTTGAGAGATAGGCATACCTACATGGCACGGATCTATGACGACGTAACGCAGCTGGTCGGCGGCACTCCGCTGGTCCGCCTGAACCGCCTGAGCGAAGGCCTCGGTGCCACTGTCGCCGTCAAGCTTGAGTTCTACAACCCGGCCAACAGCGTCAAGGACCGTATCGGCGTGGCCATCGTAGACGCCGCCGAGAAGTCCGGCGCCCTCAAGCCTGGCGGAACCATCGTGGAAGGCACCTCCGGAAACACCGGCATTGCCCTGGCCATGGTGGGCGCTGCCCGCGGTTACAAGGTCATCCTGACCATGCCGGAAACCATGTCAACGGAACGCCGCGTTATGCTCCGGGCGTTCGGTGCCGAGATCGTCCTGACACCCGGCTCCGAGGGCATGCGCGGCGCAGTGGAGAAGGCCCAGGAAATCGTGGCCAACACGGAGAACTCCATCTGGGCACAGCAGTTCGCCAACGAGGCCAACCCCGAGATCCACCGCACCACCACGGCTGAAGAAATCTGGTCCGACACTGACGGCAAGGTTGACATCTTCGTCGCCGGCATCGGCACCGGTGGCACCATTACGGGCGTCGGCCAGGTCCTGAAGGAACGCAATCCCGATGTGCAGATCGTGGCCATCGAGCCGAAGGACTCCGCCATCCTGAACGGCGGCGCCCCCGGCCCGCACAAGATCCAGGGCATCGGCGCCAACTTCGTGCCGGAAATCCTCGACACCAACGTCTATGACGAAGTCCTGGACGCAACCCTGGAGGACTCCGTGCGGGTGGCCCGTGACCTCGGCATCAAGGAGGGCATCCTGGGCGGCATCTCCTCCGGCGCCATCGTCTGGGGCGCCCTGGAACTGGCTAAGCGTCCCGAGAACGCCGGCAAGCTGATCGTCGCCGTTGTCTGCGACTTCGGCGAGCGTTACATCTCCACCGTGCTCTATGACGATATCCGCGGCTGATTAGTCCGCTCTCCGCCCGTTTCCTGTAGAAAGAACTTTGTGGGCTTTTTCGCAAGATTAAAGGAAGACCTCGACGCCGCCCGGTCCCACGACCCGGCGGCTCGAGGTTCTTTTGAGAACTTTTTCGCCTATTCAGGGCTCCATGCCATCTGGATCCACCGGCTGACGCACCGCCTGTGGCAAAACCCCGGGCTGCGCTTTCCGGCACGCCTCGTTTCCCAGCTGGGCCGTTTCCTGACCGGGATCGAAATCCACCCTGGTGCCACCATTGGACGGCGCTTCTTCATTGACCACGGCATGGGCGTGGTCATCGGCGAGACCGCCGAAATCGGTGAGGACGTGATGATCTACCACGGTGTGACGCTCGGCGGCCGCTCGCTGGCCAAGGTCAAGCGTCACCCCACCATCGAAGACAGGGTGACCATCGGGGCCGGAGCCAAGATCCTGGGACCCATCACCATCGGCCGGGACAGCGCCGTCGGTGCCAACGCAGTTGTGGTGAGGGACGCACCGCCCGAATCAATCGTTACCGGCGTGCCGGCCAAGTGGCGCCACCGGGACGCCCAGCGTGAGACCACGCCTGCGGTGGATCCGGCCGAGTACGACATCGAATACCTCATCTGACGGTTACCGGGCCGCCACCCGCTTGAGCACGAGCATGACCACGGGGTCAAACAGCCGGTCCGGCAGGAGCCGCCGCAGTGTCAGGATGGCTCGGGCCCCGCGCCCCACGGGGTAGCGGGTCCGCGGCCGTGCGGAATTGGCCGCGTGCAGCACCGCGTCAGCGATGACCTCCGCGGCCGTTGACGTCGCGGGCCTGTTAGTGGAATCCAGCGCGCCGGCCATCTGCCGCGCCTGTGCGGCGTAGGGCCCTGTTCCGCTGGTGGCCAGCAGCCCCTGGGCCGCGATCCCGCCCCATTCGGAGACGGTACTCGCAGGCTCAATGATGGACACGCTAATGCCATGCGGCTTCAGCTCGAGCCGCAGTGCGTCGCTCATGCCCTCCACCGCGAACTTCGTGGCGTGGTACCAGGCGCCGAGCGGCTCATAGAATTTGCCACCGATGGATGAGATATTGATGATCCGTCCTTGGCCGGCCTTCCGCATCGCCGGCAAAACAAGTTGGGTCATCCTCGCCAGCCCGAAGACATTGACGTCGAACTGGCGCCGCCCTTCGGCCAGTTCCACATCTTCCAGGGCGCCGAATGAGCCGTACCCGGCATTGTTCACCAGGACGTCGATCCGTCCACGTTCCTCCAGGACACGGCCGACGGCGGCACTCATCGATTCCTCGTCTGTCACGTCGAGCGGCAGGACATGGACTCCGAGGGCTTTCAATGGTTCCATCCGGTCCACGCGGCGGGCTCCGGCATAGACCGTGAAGCCGTGGCCGGCCAGGTTCTTGGCGGCTTCGAAGCCGATCCCCGTGGAAGCTCCGGTAACGAATGCTACTGGCTGGGCCATGCTGGACTCCCTCGCTCGGCGGATACAGCAGTTGCCCCCCGGAAACAGCAACGGCCGACAGCTCCCAGAGTAGCGGGAACTGCCGGCCGGAGGTGCCCTGGCGTGACGCCGTGGCCCTTGCCGAAACTAGTGCGTGTCTACTGCTTCAATCTCGGACTTGTCTTCGCCCCACAGGGTGTGGAATGTGCCCTCAGCGTCGACACGGCCGTAGGTGTGGGCTCCGAAGAGGTCCCGCTGGCCCTGGATCAGGGCGGCAGCGACGCGCTTGCGGCGCAGGCCGTCGTAGTACGCGAGCGAGGAGGAGAACACCGGCACGGGAATGCCCAGCTGGACGGCGGTGGCGACCACGCGGCGCCAAGCCGGCAGTGCCTCTGCGATGGCTTTGGTGAAGGCCGGCGCGAACAGCAGGTTGGCGGGCTTTTCGTCAGCGGCGTAGGCCTTGGTGATGTCCTTGAGCAGTTCAGCACGGATGATGCAGCCAGCGCGCCACAGGGAAGCAATTTCGTCCAGCTTCAGGTCCCAGCCGTACTCCTTGGCGGCGGAGGTCAGCATGTCCAGGCCCTGGGCATAGGAGACCAGCTTGGAAGCGTACAGCGCCTGGCGGACGTCCTCGACGAAGGTGTCGGGGATTTCCACGGAGGCTTCCTCGCCGGCCAGCAGTTCCTGCCCGAGCCTGCGCTGTTCAGCCTGGGAGGACAGGGCGCGGGCGAACACGGACTCGGCGATTCCGGAGACCGGGGAGCCGAGTTCCAGGGCGGAGATGACGGTCCAGCGACCGGTACCCTTCTGGCCTGCGGCATCGACGACAACGTCAACGAAGGGCTTGCCGGTCTTGGCGTCGACATGGCCCAGGACCTCGGCGGAGATTTCGATCAGGAAGGAGGAGAGGTCGCCCTTGTTCCACTCGGTGAAGATCTTGGACTGTTCGGCCGGCTCGATGCCTGCACCCGAGCGAAGGAGGTCAAATGCCTCGCCGATGACCTGCATGTCGGCGTATTCGATACCGTTGTGGACCATCTTGACGAAGTGGCCGGCGCCATCAGTGCCAACCCAGGCGCAGCAGGGCTCGCCGTCGACCTTCGCGGAAATCTTCTCCAGCAGCGGGCCAAGGGCCTTGTAGGACTCCTTGGAACCACCTGGCATGATGGACGGTCCATTCAGGGCGCCTTCTTCACCGCCGGACACGCCAACGCCCACAAAGTGCAGGTCCTTTTTGGCCAGGGCGGCTTCGCGGCGACGGGTGTCCTCGTAATGGGAGTTGCCGGCGTCGATGATGATGTCGCCGGCTTCCAGCAGCGGCTCCAGCTGCTCGATGACGGAGTCAACCGGCTTGCCTGCCTTGACCATGATGAGGACGCGGCGCGGCTTCTCCAGGGAGTCGACCAGTTCCTGCAGCGTCTCGGTCCGGACAAAATCGCCGTCCGTTCCGTGCTTCTCCAGCAGTGCGTCAGTCTTTTCTACCGACCTGTTGTGCAGGGCAACCGTGAAGCCGTTCCGGGCCAGGTTACGCGCCAGGTTGGCTCCCATCACCGCAAGGCCGGTGACACCGATGTGTGCTGACATCAAAAACTCCAATTCATTTCTGTGCAATGGATGTGCAGGTGGCCCCGCGTTTGGCAGCGGAGCATGCAGTTACGAACCAAGGGATCCGAATAAAGCATATATATTCGGACGCCATTCAGGAAAGTGGCGCCCACTTTGTGGAATGCCGGGTATCACAGCCAGTGTAGGACGCCTGCTCCCGCGAGGCTCCCCGGCTGTCCTTACTGGCAGATCGGGCGGCAGGAATCGCACTAGGCTTATGTTCATGTCGACCAGCCTGCACCACCGTGCCATTGAGAACCTCGGCACCCGGATTGTCGCCGGCGAACTTCCTGCCGGCCACATCATGCTGGCGGAGCAGTTGGAGGACGAACTGAAGGTCTCCCGTTCAGTCATCCGCGAAGCAGTGCGCGTGCTGCAGTCCCTGGGGCTTGTCGAGACGACCAAACGCGTCGGAATAAAGGTCCTGCCGTCGAACCGCTGGAACCCCTTCGACGCGCAGGTGATCCGGTGGCGGCTCTCCGGCGAGGGCAGGGGCGCCCAACTGCGCTCCCTTGCCGAGCTTCGCTCCGCCGTCGAACCGGCAGCGGCGGAACTGGCCGCCCAGAACGCGCCGGCACACCTCCGCCGGGAACTGGTGGACATTGCCCACGACCTGCGCGACGCCGGCCACTCGGGCGACGTGCCGCGGTTCCTGGAACTGGACATCGCCTTCCATTCGGTCCTGCTCTCCGGGTCCGGCAACGAAATGTTCGCCAACCTGATGGGCCAGGTGGCCGAGACGTTGACGGGCCGGACAGTGCACGGCCTCATGCCGGACCATCCCCATGAGGGCGCGCTGCAGTGGCACGTTGACTTGGCCGAGGCCGTAGCCGCCGGGGATGCCCCTGCGGCCCGGGCGGCCTCGGAAAGGATCATGCGCCGCACGATGTCGCGCATGTCGGACACCTGGACGGACCAGCCCAGGGTTTTCATCCCCGTCCGCCGGGACTGAACACGAACACTTTCTAGGCCCCGCCGAAGCTGAGGAGTACTTTCCCGGATTCGGCGGAGTTGCGGGCTGTTTCGAAGGCTTCGAGGGCCTGGTTGAGGGGGTAGGTGTGGGTGATGACGGGGTTGATGTGCAAGGTGCCGTCGGTGAGGGCTGTGATGACGTTGTCGATCTCGTCATTGAACCGGAACGAGCCTTTGAGGTCCAGTTCCCGGGTGATGGCCAGGGAGATCAGGACCGGCTGGGGTCCGGTGGGCAGGAGCCCGACCATGACC